>MNQS01000003.1 GCA_001915545.1 Bacteroides sp. 43_108
GTTTTGCTTATTAAAGCATTGAATTTAAGAGCATTGTATTAACAATAACGAGGGCGTTTTGTACTACGTTTTTAGGAACGTAGAACTGGACACCCTATCTATTTGTTGAAAAAGAACAAAAGTTATTATAGTATTACTATTGTAGCCATGCCGTCATACCTGGCCGGGACCAGGAATCTGATGTTCATGGACTGTAGGAAACGTTATTTTTGTCGCTGGCATTTGTGCCATCATTGAGATAAGTTCCCTGGTCCTGGCCAGGGATGACGCTGTCGAGAGCACTATGCCGTTGCTTTGTGGAAGTACACATTTAAAAGACAGAAGAACATAAGAACAAAAGATTTGCATTGAATTCCAAATACTCATTCAAGCGAGCTTGATGCTCTTTTGCCATTCAATGTATCTGCATCATAGATGCTGAGCTTACAACTCTTTTTTGTTTAAAAAAGAACAGAAGTTTTTATAGTATTACTATTGCGGCTATACCGTCATTCCTGGCTGGGACCAGGAATCTGATGTTCATGGACTGTAGGAAACGTTATTTTTGTCGCTGGCATTGGTGGCGGCATTTAGATTAGATCCCTGGTCCGGGCCAGGGATGACGGTGTCGGAGGCATGTGTGAAGCGCAACTTCACAAGGTAAAACACGAATTAATCCGCTAGGTAAAATGCGAGCGTGCTCGCAAGTTAAACGTGGAGCAGAGCTTCTACTAGTTAAAACGCTTCGCTAGCTAATAGCTCTTACCTGCAACGCGATAGCGGTGTTTTTACCTGCAATGATCGCATTGCATAGTTCTTTTGTTCTTATGTCTTTTTATTTATTGCTTTGTGCTCTCGTTGGCTTTGTGCTGTCATTGAGATGAGATCCCTGGTCCTCGCCAGGGATGACGGTGTCGCGGGCACTATGCCGTTGCTTTGTGGATGTATTCCCTACTCTTCTGTTCATCAAGAATGCGGTGCTTGCACTGCAAATATTTTGCATGATGGACAGGTGGATGTGCGGGCGTAAGCTTGCTTATGTACGCACAGACAAATGAACATCATCTGCATTCTTATGTTCTTTTGTTCTTGTGTCTTTTAATTTATCGCTTTGTGCTCTCGTTGGCATTGTGCTGTCATTGAGATGAGATCCCTGGTCATCGCCAGGGATGACGGTGTCGGGGCATTGTGCTGTTGTTTTGTGGATGTACACATTTTAAAGACAGAAGAACATAAGAACAAAAGAGGGCATTGAAAATCAAACGTACATTCAAGCGGGCTTGATGTTCCTTTGTTATTTCAATGCATCTGCATCATAGATGCTGAGTGCTCAACTCTATTTGTTGAAAAAGAACAAAACAAGCGGGTATATTCCCTACTCTTCCGCTCTTTAAGATTGCGGTGAATGTGCGCATAAAAAAGGGAACGGCGCTGGTGTGAGGCCGTCCCCTTCGAGAAAAATATTGTATTTGAATGAATCGGTTATCGGATTAAGGATACGACTTGGCTGAGTCGTCTGCGGGTCATGACTTTGGTGCTGAGGAAGCGGACGATGTAGCCGGTGATGCAGGCGGCAATGACTGTTCCTTCGCGGACACCTTCGATGCGCTGGGCCATGATAAGGGAGACGATGACTGCACAGGCAACGAGGCTTGAGTCGAACACTACCTTTGTGCTTCCGAAGTCCTTGGCGTAGCGACTGGAGGCATACTTGACAAAGCCTTCAGCACTCATCATTGTTACATTCGGTTTGATTTCGAGGACAACTCCTATGGACTGAATGAGACATCCGAGAAGGATTAGTGCAACGGATGCCAGATAGTTGGTTGTCACAACATCTTTGGCAAGATACATATTAAGGTCGATGAAGGCCGAGAAGATGAATGAGAAGGGTACCTGAAGCAGTATCTCGAAAACGTCGCGACGTGTGCCTCTACCGCGGATGAGCCAGAACTGGCCCAGGATAAGAATCATGTTGATGATGAATGTCCATGTGCCCAGAGAGAGCGGCGTGTTGATGCTCAATACGTAGTTTACACTTGAGATCGGTGTAGTGCCAAGTGAAGAGTGGGCAATGAGGACAATGCCAGCAGAGAGGAAATAAAGTCCCAAAACAAAAACCAAATACCTTTTAAAGAAACTTTCCTTTTCCATATCTAATCGTAATATTACCTTATCACAATTGTTGCGCGAAGTTACATAAAAAAAGCAATCGTTATATTGTCGTTTTTACACTCTTTGTTATAAAAAATGCCGAACCGTGTACATTATGCACAAAGTTCGGCACAGAGGATGTAAAAAAATCGTTTTAAGGCACTTATCCCCTATAAGGTTTACTCTACTTCTGTAAGTTTTCCTGTTACAGAGTCGATAATGAATCCGCGGACACTTATATCTGAAGGCATAAGAGGATGGTTGCGTACGAGATCGACAGATGAGCGCACTGCCACTTCAGAGCTTTCGAAACCGCTGAGCCATGAGCGGAAATCTATTCCGCAGTATTTCATCATGTCGATGTGATCCTGAGAAATACCCCGTTCGAGCATGAGGCGTATCATTTCATCGCTGTTGAGATGCTGTGCACCGCAATCAGTATGCCCTACAATCATTATCTCCTCCACACCAAGTTCATATATGCCGACAAGCAGACTGCGGACAGTACTGTCGAACGGTGAAGAGACCAATCCTCCAGCATTTTTGATGAGCTTCACATCACCATTCTTAAGGCCCATGGAAGCAAGCAGGAGCTGGGTGAGACGTGTGTCCATGCAAGACACGATGGCTATTTTCTTGTCAGGATACTTGGTCGTCAGATAAGGCTCATACTCCTTATTCTCGACGAATCGTGCGTTATATTCCAAAATCTCGTTTATCATACCAGTAATTATTAAAGTTGCTTTACAGCA
The DNA here is from genome assembly GCA_001915545.1 of Bacteroides sp. 43_108. Taxonomy (GTDB): domain Bacteria; phylum Bacteroidota; class Bacteroidia; order Bacteroidales; family Bacteroidaceae; genus 43-108. Next base: position 2,886 of record MNQS01000003.1, read on the forward strand.
AAGATAGTGAAAACCGAGCGTAGAGACAAATAGAAAACGCAGTTTTATAATTTGACTATACCGAGGCGAAGCCTATCTTATGTAACGAGAATAAGTCCAACTCATTTAAGCACCAAATTGATATTAATATTAATACCATAAAATTTGCAAACGATATTAATATTCGTATCTTTGCATATAACATAGTGTGTCATATATATTATTGTTCCAATCCTTAAAGAAGGAAGGAGGCCAGGGTGAAATACAATGAACTTGAAAGACTATTAAAAAGAGCAGGTTGTAAACTTGTTGATGATGGTGGCAGGCATCCGACATGGTACAGTCCCAAAACAGGAAAATATTTCCAGACAAGTCATCATAAATCAGAAGAAGTAAAACCTGGTACATTGAAAAGTATCAAAAGAGATGCAGGGATAAATTGATATCCAAATCTTCATATCTAATTTTATAATAGCTGAAAATTAACCATCATACAAAAATACAATTATGGCAATAAAAAAAATCAACGTCGTTGTTGAACGAGGAGTTGACGGCACCTACTCAGCCTTCATCGCTGACAACAACTGTGAATTCGGTTGTATAGGAGAAGGAAAAAATGTTGAAGAAACAAAGAAAGATTTTTTGGTTGCCGTTGACGAAATGAAAGAAGTGTATAAAAAAAGCGGAAAGGTATTTCCAGATGTAGAGTTTAATTTTACTTATGACGTAGCATCTTTTCTTAATTATTACGCTTATGCCTTCTCATTGGCAGGTCTGGCACGTATCACAGGCGTTAACCAAGGACAACTGAGCCACTACGTCACAGGTAGAAGGAAACCATCAAGAACTACCGTGGAAAAAATTGAAAAGTCATTACATGAATTCGCTTGCGAGATCAGTGAAATTAAATTCATATAAGCATGCGAATTTGAAATATGAATAAAAATCCCACCACTTCTGGCGGGATTTTTTAGTTTTATCCGGTAAAAGACTATTTTACCTACATATTTTTTACACATACGCTTTTCTGATTATTTAATAAAGCATAAACGTACGGTATACGCAGGTGCCGACCTTGCACGGATTCTTATTTATGTCTATCTTTACATAAAAAGATACATTTCAGGAAACAAAGTATTTCAACAGACATCTTAAAGGATATTTGAACATGATTACCATCAAGGAACTATACAGAATCGGTTATGGCCCATCGAGCAGCCATACAATGGGACCGCACTTTGCTTCGGAAATATTTTTGCAGGAACATCCTGATGCAAAGAAAATTGAGGTGACACTCTACGGAAGCCTGGCGGCTACTGGACGCGGACACCTTACGGATGTGGCCATACTGAATACGCTCGAACCACATGCAGAAGTGGAGATTGTATGGCAACCTAAAATTTTTCTGCCGTTCCATCCCAACGGCATGAAATTCCGTGCGATGGATGAAAACGGCAACACAACCGACGAATGGACTGTATACAGTGTCGGCGGAGGTGCACTTGCCGAAGAGGGAGAACCGAAGCACAAGCCGGACGACATATACGACATGGACCACATGAGCGACATTCTGAGATGGTGCCGCAGAACGGGCTACTCGTACTGGGAGTATGTGGAGAAATGTGAAGGCAAAGAGATATGGGACTATCTCAGAGAGGTGTGGCAGACGATGCGTGAATCAGTTGAGAGAGGACTAGACGCCGAAGGTGTTCTGCCCGGCCCGCTCAATCTGGCGCGCAAGGCTGCAGCCTACCATATAAAAGCTACAGGATACACAGGCTCTCTGCACAGCCGCGGACTTGTGTTTGCCTACGCACTGGCAGTCAGTGAAGAAAATGCGGCCGGAGGAAAAATAGTCACTGCACCGACATGCGGTTCATGCGGTGTGCTGCCTGGAACGCTGTATCACCTTTGGAAAAGTCGCGGATTCAGCGAGATGAGAATTCTGCGCGCACTGGCCACAGCAGGTCTGGTGGGCAATGTGGCAAAACATACGGCATCTATATCTGGTGCAGAAGCTGGATGTCAGGCCGAAGTGGGCGTAGCATGCGCAATGGCTGCGGCAGCGGCTTGCCAGCTGTTCGGAGGAAGTCAGGCACAGATTGAATATGCAGCAGAAATGGGACTAGAGCACCATCTGGGCATGACGTGCGACCCGGTGTGCGGAATGGTGCAGATACCTTGCATAGAAAGAAATGCGTATGCAGCAGCACGTGCTATGGACTGCAACATATATGCTACGTTCACGGACGGAATGCACAGGGTTTCGTATGACAAGGCTCTGGCAGTTATGAAACAGACAGGGCACGACCTGCCGTCGCTGTACAAGGAAACAAGCGAGGGAGGACTTGCAAAGGACTATAAACAGATGGAATAAGAGAGCAAGAGTCGGTTTACTCTATAAAATACAAAAGCAAACACTGGAAAAGGGACGGGCATCACTTGACGCGCCCGCCCCTTTTCCAGTGTTTACGGTAATATGATTCGTCGAGACTGCTGACCATCACTCCTCGTGAGGAACTGGCATGTATGAACTTGCCGTCTTTCAGGTATATGCCTGAGTGGCCAATGGAGCGTCCGGAATTGCCGGTTGTGAAAAAAACGAGATCACCGGTGCGAAGTTCGGACTTGTTTACACGGCGACAGTCTTCCTCATACTGATCAATGCTGCGACGATGGAGTTTCTTCCCGTACACATTCTTATATATCATGTAGGTGAGACCGGAACAGTCAACTCCTCTCTTCGTTGTGCCTCCCGAACGGTAAGGCGTGCCAATCCATTTGGAAGCCTCAACCATCAGAGGCCAATCATCGCCGGCCTCGATGTCGAAACCAAGACGGAGTCCGGCACGCGCCAGTTCGCGGTAGTTGACATTCTTCATTCCGCTGCGCGATGAACCGCAGGAGGAAAGAAGCAGAGGAAGAAACAGCACGGCAAGAATAACGGCACGGTGCAGGAAGGTGCGAACAGCACGTCTGCACGGCAACGACGAAGAACATTGATGATATGTCCCGTCGGAAATTTTTACATCCTGCCCTACCCGCTTCATTCCTGAGTAATTTCAATCTCGACCGTAGTTTCACTGCATACCTCACCAGAATGGTTCTTCAAGCCGTGCATGAAATAATCTTCAATCTCGACCATCATGTCATCGGCCTGCGACTTGGTGTAGTCCTTGATGATGCATCCGTGCTCGAGCAATATGGCGCGGTTGCATATATCGATGGTATGCGTAAGGTTGTGGCTGGATACTATTATTGTAGCTCCGTACTTGCGGTTGTACTCATCGAGCATGTATTTCATGGCAATCTGACTGCTAGGATCGAGGAAGTTGAAAGGTTCGTCGAGAACGAGCAGAGACGGATTGTTGATCATGGCTCCGATGATGCCCACTTTCTGTTTGTTTCCTGCAGAAAGGTTACGGATGAGGAGGTTCTGACCGAGCACTTCGCCGTTCATGAACTGGTCATAGTCCTTAAGACGCTCGTAGAGCTGCGGTTCGCTTATGCCGTTTACCTTCGCGAGAAAACGGAAATATTCCTCCGGGGTGAGATAATCGATGAGAAAACCGCTGTCGATGTATGCTCCGGTGAAATGCTTCCAGTCTTCGCTCTTGGAAGTAACACAAAGAGCTTCCTTGTCGTCATAGATACCTTTGACGGCCACTTCGCCGCAGTCGGGCTGAAGAAGGTCGAGCATGATTCGGAAGAGTGTGGTCTTGCCCGCTCCATTATTGCCGACGAGACCTACCAATTCTCCTTCACCGACAATGCACTTGTCAATGTTCAGCGCCACCTTTTCGCCGAACGTTTTCTTTATATCTGAAATTATCAGTTCCATTTCAAGTTGTCTTTATTATTATTGGTAAAATAGATTCATAATGCGCTCATCTTAAAAGAGAATCAGACGTTTCTCGACTCGCGGAATCCGGCCATGTTCTCATAACGGCGTTTCATGAAGCGCTTGTAGATGTTTCTCAGCCAGAGCGGATGGAGAAGAGTACCTGCTACTCCTATAAGAAGAAGTACAAGACTCGCTGTCTGCTCGGAGAACAGATTTATGAGCACCATCATGACGAGCATAGGTGCAAACATGGAAACCATGGAGATGAGCATCTGCATACGTGTTCCGCGTCCGGAACGTGTGAGCTTCTCGTTGAGGTGTATGGTATTGTTGTTATATATAGCCAGCTGGAAAAGACAGGCAAACACCACACCTGCAGAGAAGAACAGACAACCGAAGACCATCACTGCACTGACCTTGCCTTCGGAAACCGGCATCATCATGAAGATGAGCGGTATGACCATCATGATGACATTGAAATAGTACTTTGCACGGAGTATGCTCAGCACCGACTCCTTACGGCTCATTAGACCGTCGATGTAGTTGCCTTCGGAACACATGACATTGGTGAGGGTCATGACTCCGAGACATGAGAAGGAGTAGACACAGATGAATACTTTCCAGAAAGGAGAAGAGTCGTAAACATCAGAGAACGCAAACATGGCACTCAGAAGAAGCATGTAGAATATACCCATGAGGAACTGCTTGCGGACAACAGAGTTGCGGAGTGCCGACTTGATTTCGAGCTTCATGTACTCGCCCACTTCACCGAAACGGTCGAGGAAACCGAAACGAATGCTCTTGACCTTCGAGACTTTTTCTTCCTTGGCCAGTTCGGCATATACGCTGCGCGCCTGGATGACTCTATTTACATAGAACAGCAGGACGAGAAGCAGAACCAGCGCTCCATAACAGAGAAGATTCCAGCCGATAAGTCCCTGGCCGAAAATCATTGATGCCTTGGCCAGCCATGAGGTACCATCGAAATGGAAGAAGCCGAAATAAATCAGTGCAGCATAGACAACTGTCGGGATGGAAACAAACATGACGTGCTTGTTTACCAACGTGCGCCAAATAAGGTACCAATAGCTGTTGACTACGAAGACAAGCCACCAGCCTATGAAAAATCCGACAAAACCGGATATGCCGAAGAATCGCGGAACAGACAGGAAACCTATCGGTACGAGCAGAAAATGCCAAAACAGATTGTAGGGACGCAGAGCCATGCGCACGAGAAATACGTTGAGCAGGAATTTCTGCGGTATCGGCAAAAGCTTGTAGGGACGTATCTCCTGTGCAGGGGTTTCCTGCATGCCGAACCGGAGGTAGAAGTCCAAGGCCAGAAGGAATATCATTCCTCCATTGATCATGTCGTAGGGTTCACGGCTAGATTCTTCAAATCCGGCATAGAGGGCTATACCCAGAAAGAACAGGTATACAGCCCAAAATGCCATAAAGATGTATATGAAGAACTTCATGAATGTACTCTTCTCGAACATGGGATGCCTTTTCTTTGAAAGGCTCTGGTTCTTGGCTATAAGTCCATAAAGAAGTTTAGTTCTCTTGAAATCCATGGTAAGGGTTCTTTAAATTGACAATAAGACAACTTACGGCGTCGAAGACAGCCTGAAGGGCATCAGAGTTTGTTTTCTGCCAGATAGCGCTCAGCCTCCATTGCAGCCTTGCAACCTGTACCTGCAGCAACGATGGCCTGACGATAGTTAGGGTCGGCAACGTCGCCGGCAGCATATACTCCTGGGATGTTTGTGCATGGAGTGGCTCCGCGTGTAACGATATATCCTGTTTCGTCAGTCTCTATCCAAGGCTTGAACACTTCAGAGTTTGGTGTGTGGCCGATGGCAAGGAAGAAACCGTCGATTGGGAGGTCATAATGCTTCTCGTCAGCTTCGCCGCGACGGTGTACAAGGTGTGCTCCCTCTACTCCATCCTCGCCGTAGAGTCCTTCGGTCTGTGTTTCGAAAAGAACCTCGATCTTAGGATTCTCGAAGACACGGTCCTGCATTATCTTTGATGCACGGAGGAACGGTTTGCGGACGATGATGTATACCTTAGATGCGAGACCGGCAAGATAGACGGCTTCGCCACAGGCTGTATCGCCACCGCCGACAACTGCTACAACTTTCTTGCGATAGAAGAAACCGTCGCATGTGGCGCACGCGCTGACACCGCGTCCTCTGTACTTTTCCTCATCGGCAAGTCCGAGGAACTTGGCTGTAGCTCCTGTTGCAATGATGACGGTGTCGGCTTCAACTTCGTGGCCGTCATCGAAAGTGAACTTGTAAGGTGCGCTGCTGAGGTCGGACTTTACGAGAATGGACTGACGCATCTCTACGCCGAATTTCTCTACCTGCTCGCGCATGAGGTCCATAAGCTCAGAACCTGTTATTTCTTCTGGATGGCCAGGGAAGTTCTCAACTACATCTGTAATGGTGAGCTGACCGCCCGGCTGTATACCTTCATAAAGCACTGGAGAAAGGTTTGCTCTTCCTGCATAGATTGCGGCTGTGTAGCCGGCTGGTCCTGAACCTATAATCAAACAACGTACATGTTCCATAATGTTTCTATTTTTTAGTTTTAATTGTAATATAATCTTTTATTAAAAATCTATCATCGAAGGTCTATCACCTCTGCTTTTGGATATTTCTTGCTGTCGAAGCGGAATGTTGAGTCCGCATATTTCTGCTTGTCGGTATATCCTGTGACAGTTATTTCGTTGACAACCTTGCGCGATACCAGCTTTATGTAAAGCGGATGGTAAGACGACTTGCTGATGCGGATGACAACTTTTCTAAGCGACGAACCTGAATCGGTAGCGTTGAGCACTACTTCATAATAGAGTCCTGTGGACTTGCCCATAGATGCCTTGTAGTTTTTCTTATACATGGAAAGGAAAGCGTAAGGATTGATGCGGCTGAGCTCGGCTCCAGTAGGAGTAGTCACATTGACTTCCTCGTTGCTTACAACATAGCTCCACATGGTCTTGCCGTCGAACCATGTCATCAGTCCACCTCCCATGTTGCAGAAAAATTTCTGTCCGCTGAGCATGATGAGTCCTGTAGACGAGTTGCCTTCAGAGCTGACCATGAACTGCGCCTTCACTCCTCCGGCATTGCGGTAGACAGAAGCGGCCTTATCGAGAATAGATACTGCGTTCTGGGCGAGAGTCACATGGGAGAACGCCACTGCAAACAACATTATTGCAAATCCTAATATTCTTTTCATTGCTTGTGGTTTTACTGTTATATCAATTAATAAATACTTATCTATCAAAATCCGTCAAAACACGGTTCACAAGTTCCCCGGCATGGAAGTCTCAGAAGAGAAGCTCTCAACGGAGGGAATTGAGAAGGTTCTCGAGCGACACGAGGTCGGCAATGAGCACTTCGCGAGGCTTGCTGCCCTGCTGAGGTCCGACGATTCCGGCTTTTTCCATCTGGTCCATCAGTCGTCCGGCACGGTTGTATCCGATAGAGAACTTGCGCTGGATGAGGGATGTTGATCCCTGCTGGGTAGACACGATGAGATGGGCAACCTCGTCGAACATAGGGTCGAGATGCTTCATGTCAGCTGACGATTCAGAACCGCCCAAACCGCTGTCTTCGCCTTTGACCTCAGGAAGATAGAGGGCATGAGGATAGCTCTGCTGCTGACAGATGAACTGGCATATACGCGAGACTTCCGGGGTGTCGACAAAGGCACACTGTACTCTGACTGGGTCGGAGCCCTGAAGGTAGAGCATATCTCCACGACCGATAAGCTGATTGGCTCCCGGACGGTCGAGAATGATGCGGGAGTCCATCATGGCGGCAACCCTGAAGGCTATACGTGCAGGGAAGTTGGCCTTGATGGTACCAGTGATGATGCTGGTGGTAGGACGCTGAGTGGCAATAATCATGTGTATGCCGACTGCACGTGCCAGCTGGGCAATACGGCAGATCGGGAGCTCAATTTCCTTGCCGGCCGTCATGATGAGGTCGCCGAACTCGTCGATTATCACCACGATGTAAGGCATGAACTCATGGCCGTTCTCAGGATTCAGTTCACGGCGTCGGAACTTGGCATTATATTCCTTTATGTTGCGTACACGAGCTTTCTTGAGCAGGTCATAGCGAGTGTCCATGAGCTGACAGAGCGACTTGAGGGTCTGCACAACCTTTGAGACATCGGTTATGATGGCATCATCCTCGCCTTCGAGCTTGGCAAGGAAATGGTTTTCGATAGGACTGTAGATGCTGAATTCGACTTTCTTCGGATCGACCATGACAATCTTCAGTTCGGATGGGTGCTTCTTGTAGAGAAGCGATGTGACAATGGCATTAAGTCCGACAGACTTACCCATACCGGTGGCACCGGCTACAAGAAGGTGCGGTGCTTTGGCAAGGTCGATCATGAAGACTTCATTGGTGATGGTCTTGCCGAGAGCACAAGGAAGTTCCATTGTGGACTCCTGATATGTGCGGCTGCCGATGATGCTTTCCATCGACACGATGCACTTTTTCTTGTTAGGAACCTCAATACCGATTGTACCCTTGCCAGGAATAGGTGCGATGATACGTATACCTTCGGCGGCAAGGCTGAGGGCTATGTCGTCTTCAAGATTGCGTATCTTGGATATGCGTACTCCTTCGGCAGGCGTAATTTCATAGAGAGTGATGGTAGGTCCGATGGTTGCCTTGATACTGCTGATTTCCACTCCGAAATTGCGGAGTATGGTTATAATCCTTTCCTTGTTGGCATTCTGTTCTGCCATATCGATGGACGGACGACTGTCTTCGCCCTTATCGAGAAGGTCGAGCGTAGGATAATGATAGTACTCAAGATCAAGCTTTGGATCATAAGGCTCGTCGATGCTACCACGAACGATTTCGCCGCTTCCGCGCTCGGTATCAGCGGCTTCGGAAATATCGACCTTGATGGCAGTGTCGGCCTTTGAAGAAGCTTTTTCAGGCTTTGGGTCTGCAGAGGGTTCGATCTGCTCAGGTTCTTCTTCAACAGGAGCGGATTCGGATTCAACGGCAATGTTTTCGCCCAACTCTTCTGCAGTCAGAGTGGAAGCTATCATATTGCCCTGTGCATCGAATTCCAACATGCTTGTCTGAGGGTCTTCAAAGACCTTGGCAGGAGCTTCTTCGTCGGAATGTTCTGGAACTGCCGGAGCTTCTGAAACAGGGGGCACATCGGAAACGGTATCCGGCTCGTCGGCATCTACAGGTTCCTTTTCGGAACGGTTGCGATTCAAAGGCATTCCAACCTGCGGATGAAGGGCCTTTCGAACATATTCTACGGTCTTATGGCTGAGATATGTAAGATAGAATATTGCAAAAAGCACCAATATGCCGAACAGTCCTGGTGTTCCTACAAGCAAAACAAGACGCTTGACAACATATTTGCCGTGGTTGCCTCCAGGATTGATGAACGAACCGTCGAAAAGCGGGATATATCCGAATATGGCCGAGAATGCAACACTAAGCCACACAAGAAGCATAGCCAGAAGTATGAACCAACGGAATATGCGGACCTTGTAGGCTCGCATCAGTTTCATTCCCAGAAGTACAAGGAAAACCGGAATGATGTATGACGCTAGACCGAAACAGTTGTTGATGAAAAAATATGAAATCATTGCTCCGAGAGATCCGCATACGTTCTTGAATTCCAATCCTTCGTTGGAAACATCGTCCAAAGTGGGATTTTCAAGAATGGAATAATCCGAATCTCCGGAAAAAAGATATGATGTGAATGCGACAAGCATAAATACAGCAAATAGAAGGAGTCCCAGTCCGACGGAGAACATGGTGAGTTCTCTGCGGGAAAAACCATTGAACACATCAATGGCCGAAGAAAGGTTTTCCTTTGATTTGCTGTCCTTAGGCCGTCTTGTTGTCTGTTGTTTCTTAACCATTATCTAACCTTTTGTTTATATAAATAGGTAAAAGCAACTGCAAATGTAACGAAAAAACAATAATGTACGGGAACAAGCATTGACTTTATTTAAACAACTAGAATAGACATGAACATACTGGAACGTGGACAATCATGTGCAGAGATAGGCATCAAAGCTGAAGAAAAGGCACAGATATTGCAAATGAAGACAAAAAAGGCACGGTGCAGGTTTTGCAGACCATGCGCCACGCCTTGTGCAAATGAATAAATGTATTAAAAAAGAACTGTCAAATCATTTTTCAATGAAAGTATTGAACGAGTGTGCCTTAAGCGATACAGACAAATACTTCTTATCGATTTTCACTACAGCGTTCTGTGCCTTGTCGGACAAATTACCGGCAATGACTGCATACTTGCCGTCGGGACGTACGCAAACCATGACAGGAAGTTTAGTATCTCCCATAAGACGTGCAGCAATGATACGGCTTCCAGATACTACAGCCTGGCAGTAGTGCTTAACGGCATAATACTCAGGAGTGTATGTGAGTGTACGCGATTTGGAATCTACACGGATGAGGGAATTCTGCTTCCATCCCCAACCGCTTACACCGTCATCAGAGAGAACTGCATTCCAGAATGTGTATTCCTCGCATCCGTTGGCAAGATATTCATTGATGATGTTGAACGTGTGTTCAGCCGCTTTCCAGTCGAAGGATCCCCATCCGCACTCGCTTTCGGTCTGGACATACTTGTAGTCAGGATACTTCTTGCGTATTCCAGGGAGTATCTGACGGCCCTCCCACTGGAAACCTACTCCCTTGATGAAATCAGGCATACGGCTGTCGGACAGGACTTTGTCTATCACATCGAAACGATTTGTGTTAATGGTTCCGAGGTAGAGGGAAACGTCCGGATGATTCTTCTTCAAGGCAGGACCCAGATATTCAGCATTGAAACGTATTATGCCTTCGGGTGTCCATGCACATCCAGGATAAACTGTATAGCTCCATGATTCGTTCTGGAACATTACCATATAAATAGGTATATCGAGTTCCTTATAGGCCGATATGAAACGGCAGAAATAATCGGCATAGGTGGAGAGATAGCGCGGATCCTGTATCATATAGTCGTTTACGGCCAACTGACGAGGGAACAGATTGGACTGTTCTTCACGGCTGTCCTGGAAAAGAATATAGTCGAGACGCGGATCCATGGTGTTGTACTTCTTGTCGCTTCGGACAGAGTAATAATGGTTTACCTTCATCCATGATGGAGGCGACCATGGAGAAACCCAGAACTTGAGGTCTGGATTGTACTTCTGAGCAAGCTTTATGTATGGGACAAGGGTCTGCTTGTCGCGTTCTATATTGAAATGCTTGAGCTGGAAATCACCATCGACTTCGTCACAGCTGTACCAATCGCGGGCGTAGTCGTTGGCATTCATGGAGAAACGACCAATGGTGAAGCGCATGTCGCCTGAAGGAGAGAACAGACGAGACATAACATCATTGCGCTCTGCCTCTGTAAGCATGTTGAGGGCATCCCATCCGAGTTCGTTGAAACATGTACCCCAATTAAGGAAACGTGTGCCTTCATTGGATGCGTCGACGGACAAGGAAACAGAATTTTCTGCCGACGACTTCATTCTGACTTTCGATACCTCCCATTCACTCCCCTGGGTACTGCTGTACCATGTAAATGTCTGTGCAGACAAACCTGCAGACAACAGCAAGGCTGTGCCGGAGAGCAGTGTTCTAGATAATACGTTTTTCATAATAGATATGTTTTCATGTTTAGAAAATATTCAAATACAGTAGAATACTTATCGTATTTTGTACACAAAGATAGATATAATAAGATTGCACGGTGCATAAAAAACATCTTTTAACAAAATTGAATTTGTATAGGCGTACAAATGTTCTATTTTAGCAGAAAAAGTAAAGGAGATGACAATAAAACAGATTTCAGCATCTGCAGTGGCTTTAATAATCTGTGCATCTGCATCATACGGTCAGGATAACAACGTGATAACGATAGAAAGCATGAAAGAACCTGCAATGCCTATCGGTCAGTACAATTACCGCGAAGCGAAGCAAATATCTGAAGATTTCAAACTTCGTGCCGATTCGATTCTGAACTCCGTAGACTACAGAAGCATGAAACGACCAGCATTAGGCCAATGGTATATAGGCAAAAATGCAGGCGACGGCTTTCTGCCTGCATTTGACAAGAATCCGTTTGCATTTGATTATAAAGCTGATGCAAAAATACAAGGATGGAACAATGGTGCACTGTATGCCGGCATGTCAAGAACCACATATCCCGGACTTTTATCCATACAGAGCGGCAATGTGTATGCCGTACATAAAGCAGGCAACTTCACTTTTACAGCCAATCTGACTGCCAACAGAATGCTGATGCAGAAAGGAATTGTCAACCAGTTCGGAATAGGTGGAAGTGCTACATATCGTTTCAATGACAATGTTTCGGCTACTATTTTCGGAAATTTCTACAATAGCACGCCATACAGTTCCATGGGCGCCATGCCGTATATAGGTACTTCGTCATTCGGAGGCTTTATGACGTTCATGCAAGACAATGCGGGCATCGACCTTGGAGCAGAACGCACGTACGACCCTTACAGCAGAAGATGGATAACGGTGCCGATTGTCACTCCTAAAATAAGAATAAACGACAAGTTTACTCTCGACATTCCACTGGGATGGCTGATAAGGGATGTTCTTACAGACATAATATACGACAAGAAAAATCACGGTTCACCAACAATATTGCCTAGTTTTCCGCCACCGGTGGTCAGGTAGCAAAGTAAGCCGCAGATACTGTGGATTGTTATTTCTGTTAATCATGAAATTTAAGTGGGAAAAAATAAAAAAATGATTTAATTTTGCATTCCATAACAGAAACGGACATATCAAGAAAAAGGTATCTACGTGGGGATAGCCCAAAAGGCTTAATTTGTATCCGAATTTCATAAAACAAACAAAATATGATGCAGAACGACCAAAAGACAAGCAAGAACAAATACAACAAGATGCATTTTGTTCTTGCATTCTGCATGTTTACAGCCACAATGATGGGCATCAGACATATATTTTCTATAAATACAAATATATTGTCGGAATCGGCTACCGCCAAAGAGACCATCACCGAAAGAGAAAACATCATTGTCAACGAACATATACAGAAACCAGAGGCAACAGAAATCGAAACTGAGACTGAAACAAAATCTGAATCTGAAAAGACTGAAGAAACAGAAAACAGCAGCGAAAACAAAGTTTCGAACTCAAGACCTAAAAATAAGATTGTCGGAGTATACAGTTTTACAGACTGCTTCCCAGACATCAACGACGTACAGCTTGAAGCCGCAATAAAAAACGGAATACGTCCGATACACAGCCGCGAAGAGGCACTAAAGATGGTAAGAAGCAAAAAGCTTGTGAACATTACCAATTCGCCATACTATACTGTGGACGATCTCAGCCACTCACTACCCTATCTAGTACCGCGTGCACAACAGCTTCTGAATACGATTGCTGTAAACTTCATAGATTCGCTGTACTCGAAAGGTATGCCTCCGCACATGCTGGTGGTGACTTCGGTTCTGAGAACTCACGAAGACATAAGCAAACTTCAGGTGTACAACTCGAATGCAACTACACAGTCGTGCCACTGCTACGGAACCACTGTTGACATTTCATACAACAGATTCATACCTATCACCGGCGTGCACGGTGAAAACGGACCAGAACCAACAAGATGGGATTTCAACCTAAAGCTCATTCTGTCGGAAGTTCTCAACGACCTGAGGCTTGCCGACAAATGTTACGTGAAATACGAGAAGAGGCAGGGATGCTTCCATCTTACCGTAAGATAACGAGAAAGGGATAACAAATCAACCAGCCCACATAGAAAAAGGGATGGTTAAACATAAAGGATAACATGCTGAGCATCCAAACGCACAGCACTTAATTCATCATAAGGGACTTATGCGTTTTTTCATGTACCTAGCCTATGACGGGGCAAAATACCACGGATGGCAAATACAGCCAAACGGAATCAGCATACAAGAGGTGCTGATGAATGCCTTGTCAAAGCTGACACAAAAACCGACAGAAGTGACTGGAGCCGGAAGAACTGATGCGGGAGTCAATGCAAGGCTTATGACTGCACATTTCGACTGCGACCAACTGCTGTCAGGCACCAACAGCCGAGAGGAAACGGCGTGCAAATTCACCGAAAAACTAAACAGAATGCTTCCACAGGACATTGCCATTTATAAGACAGTGCCGGTGGCAGACAATGCACACGCCAGATTTGATGCCACATCGAGAACATATCAATATTTCCTGACTACGGCCAGAAATCCATTCACCAGACATTATTCGTACAGATTCAACATGAAACCGGACTACGAACTGATGAACAAAGCGGCCAAGAAGCTTTTTGACTACACAGACTTCACCAGCTTCAGCAAACTGCATACAGACGTGAAAACGAACAACTGCAAGATTATGGAAGCCGGATGGAAACAGATTAATGAAGACGAGTGGGTGTTCACAATAAAAGCCGACAGATTCTTGAGAAATATGGTAAGATCGATTGTCGGCACACTGCTTGACGTGGGACGCGGAAAGCTGTCAATAGAACAATTCTGCAGGATAATAGAAGGCAAGGACAGATGCCTGGCCGGAACAAGCGTTCCTGGAAATGCGCTTTTTCTTACAGATATAGAATATCCTGAAAGCATTTTCAACGTGGAATGAATGCGGAAAAACAAACATCCGTAAACAACTGTTACTCATAAATATTCATACAAAAAATGTGGTTAATTTTAGCATTCGTCTCAGCATGTCTGCTTGGATTCTACGACGTTTTCAAAAAGAAATCGCTTAAAAACAACGCTGTAGTACCAGTACTGTTCCTCAACACGATGTTCTCCAGCCTGATATTCCTGCCTTTCATAATAGCATCGGCCAATGGAAATATCAGTGAGAGCTCGCTGTTCTACACGCACACCTACGGGTGGGAAGCTCACAAGTACATTTTGCTGAAATCGTGTATCGTACTCAGCTCATGGCTTTTCGGCTACTTCGGAATAAAGCATCTTCCGCTTACAATCGTAGGACCGATAAACGCAACACGCCCTGTCATGGTTCTAATCGGCGCACTCACCTTCTTCGGCGAACGCCTCTCGCTGTTTCAGTGGCTGGGAGTAATTACTGCAATGTTCTCGCTGTTCATGCTCAGCCAGAGCGGCAAAAAAGAAGGCATCGACTTTAAGCACAACAAATGGATTGTATTCGTATTGACATCGAACATTCTCGGTGCACTAAGCGGATTATACGACAAATTCTTGATGGCTTCGCCTGCAGCCGGAGGTGTGGGACTTGACAAAATGGCCGTACAGTCATGGTACAACATCTACCAATTCTTCATGATGGGAATAATGATGCTGATACTCTGGATGCCTACACGAAAGAAAACTACACCGTTTCACTGGGATTGGTGCATCATTATGATTTCAATATTCCTGTCGGCTGCAGACTTCGTGTACTTCTACGCTCTCAGTCTTGACGGAGCAATGATAAGCATCGTATCTATGATAAGAAGAGGAAGCGTACTGGTTTCATTCACATTCGGAGCCTTGATTTTCAGAGAAAAGAATTTGAAATCAAAGGTTGTAGACCTGATACTTGTACTTATAAGTATGATTTTCCTTTTCATCGGTACAAAGCAATAAAAAAAATCAGCAACTATTTCATGAGCCTCTAACGATTATCAATAAAATCGATTTTATGAACAAAATACATCAAAACAGAGCAGAAATAAAGCCCATGCGCAACTATTCAGGAACAGACGGATAATTGACAAAACAACAAGACCAAGCGGGCATCCGGCATCAGTATGCCAGCACAGGCCAGACAAAAGACATCAACAAGCACTGAGGCATTGGAATTAAGATTTCACTTTGTCAGTTAATGAAAACAGATAGTAGTTATCGAAATAAACCAAAGCCACGATTTCACAAGCCCCATTTTATGCAATACTTTTGCATCAGAAAACAAAAAAACTGACTTATAAAAGGATTTGCTTTATGGATAACATTTTGATGCTTGCGACTGCAAACTACAGTGAAAAAGCTTATTTGATCTGGGTTGTTCTGTTCTGCACACTTGCTGTATGCTTCGGAAGAAAGATATTTCTAAAATCTATAAAGTTCAACATGAAGCATCACATACTAGAATGGGATCACAATCTGTGCTCTTATTGTGATGATGAAGAATAACTAAAATGGAGCAACACAATCGAATTAAGAACATCGCATGTTTTCTCACCGACTACTCCACAGCACTGCTTGCATGTGGAGCATCGTCAGTGAGAATTGAGAAAAATGTAGCAAGAATTGCTGAAACGTATGATGTAAAAGCAGAATTGAGTATATTGACAAATCACATCATACTTACTGTTTGGGATAACAAATCGGATCATTCCTACAGCAATGTGGGAAAAACGAAAAACTCCACCATTAGTTTTTATATCAACACAGAACTAAGCAGACTTAGCTGGAGAATACACGACAACTATTTAGAGTTGGAGAAAGCCTGCAAAGAATATGACCGAATCATCAATCATCCTAAAATCAACAGATGGTTGGTGCTTTTGCTGGTTGGTTTCGCCAATGCATCATTCTGCAGACTTTTTGGAGGCGACGCCTTGGCCATGCTTATTGTGTTTATAGCAACCTGCGTTGGTTATTGCCTCAAAATCAAGCTTTTGGAATGGAAATGGGATGCACGTATCGTGACAATTGCATCGGCCTATTGCTCTACAATAATAGGATGCATGTGCTACGTGTATGAACTGGGACATACGCCAGAACTGGCTGTAGGAACTAGCGTGCTGTATCTGGTGCCGGGAATACCGTTCATTAATTCCATCACAGACCTGATATACGGCCACAACGTATGCTTTGTCAGCAGACTCATCCATGCATCAGTTATAACTGTATGCCTTTCACTGGGACTCTGCCTGGGACTCGTTTCCATGAATTTCAACTTAATGCAATAAAACAACTCTGAATAATATGCTTATACTGCAGATATTGGAAGACGCGGCATTCGCAGCAGTTGCCGCTATTGGATTTTCAAGCATTAGCAATCCACCTAAAAAAGCATTCCCTATATGCGCCCTTCTGGCAGCCGTAGGACACAGCCTGCGCTTCGTATTAATGGATGTGTTCAACTGGAACATTGTCTGTGCCGGTTTTCTGGCATCACTCGCCATAGGTTTTTTGGCTGTAAAATTGTCAAGAGTAGCAAAATGTCCGGCAGAGACTTTCTCATTCCCTTCATTGCTGCCGATGATTCCTGGTATGTACGCCTACAGAACCATTCAAGCTACAGTTCTCTGCCTTAAAGCAGAAGAAGAGGCTGAATACATGCACAACATGTACCTGCTTACATTCAACGGCCTCACATGTATAACTGTAATTACTGTAATGGTAATCGGTGTAACCCTGCCGATATTCCTGCTAGAGAAACTATCCTTCAAGGCAACAAAGGAACAAGCTTAAAAGATGGAATTAAGACAACTGAAATATTTCGTCAAACTAGCCGAACTGCTGAACTACTCTGAAGCGGCGAAAGCTCTGTATATATCGCAAAGTACTCTTTCACAACAGATTAAGCAATTGGAAAACGAGCTCAATTGCCAACTGTTGGAAAGAAACAGTCATACGGTGACACTTACCGACAACGGCAAGGTACTGCTTGACGAAGCAATGAAGACAATCGACCATGCCAATGCCTGCATAGACAGGATCAACGACGTCAGAAATCTTCAAAGCGGTACTCTGAACATAGGCGCGACATATACATTTTCGCCCATTATATCAGAGTCGGTTCTGCAATTCATGAAAAAATATCCGCACATCAAACTGAACATCTTCTGCAAAAGCATGGAAGAGCTCATCGTGATGCTGCAAAGACAAGAAGTGGACTTTGTACTGTCGTATAAGCCGGACGGCCATTATGAAAACATCGATTCGCACGTACTGTTCGAAAACAAGCTTTGCGTTGTTGTGAACAACGAACATCCGCTGGCAAGGAAAGAAAGCGTAACGCCTATTGAACTGCAGAAATACAAATTCGCCCTTCCATCAAAAGGCATGCAGGCAAGAAATACGCTCGACGCCATTCTGGACGAAAAAGATATAGAATTGAATATTTCGCTGGAAATAAACGACATAAGCATACTTCTTGGTTTGGTTCAGAAGAGCAGTTTGGCAACATTTGTTTCACGAGCAAGCATACCTGAGCACTGCAATCTTGCAGCAATTCCGCTTGATTCATCAAACTGCGAAATGGAAGGATGCGTGCATCTGGCAAAAGGCCGTTATGTAAAGAAGGCTACCAAAGAGTTTATCGAAATGCTCACTGAAACCGATTCTATCATAATGATGCGCCACAAATGGTTTGAAGACATTCATTAATAATATAACCCAACACTTTTTATTAAAAACAATCCTGAAGGAACGGATTCTACTCCTGAGGTCAGAGTTCTGATCTCAGGAGCGATTCGATTCCACAATACCATAAAAATCACAGCAAGCGACTGGAAGAGAGAAAAAACATCACACACTTTTAGAAAAGAATCTTCCAGGTTGATCCCATCAACCAACGGCTTCTGAAAAAGTCAGAAAAAGCATGATTGTAATCACAATAGAAACCAATATTGTATTTCTTTGATGTCATGCAATCCATAGACACTCCGCAACCAAGTTCAAAACAGTTGTCGCCTTTAAAACGTATAAGCGAAGAACCATCCTCTACACTGCAAAACGAGCCAGACGGCGTGAAACGGTCGCCGACATACAGGCGTGCTGAAAAACGTGTACCAAACATTACCGGTGAAGAAATCTTTGCGGCCAAATCAAAGTGGTACATATCGATGCTCGTACCATAAACGTCCGAAGCATCGAGTGATGCATCGTCTGAAAATCCAACCTTAGCCATTACTGTAGAAAGGCGAGCCATAGCCTCTATTGCAAAATAGCTGTTGAAATACATGCTGGCATCTACACCTACAGTAAAAGATGAACCGGTAGAAATTTTAGCTCTTCCACTGAAATCCTCTGGAAATTCAAAACATGAAGAGGATATATTTCCATTACCAGACTCCATTCCTGAATAGAGAGAAAATGCCGAAGGACGTCCGTAAAAATTTATTGAACGCTTGATATCATACATATTCATCTTGACAGGAGAAATACCGCGCCCATTGAGAATCTTGTCTGTCAGGAAATAAGAAACATTTGTTGCCACCACTCCTATTCCAGCACCGACCATCACCTGATTCACCCAATGCCTGTTATGGCGCAAACGCAGAAATTGAGTTGCCGTAGCGGCAGCATATCCTCCGACACTTATCCAGGGACTTATGTGTCCGTATTCACGGCTCAGAATTGTGGCACTCATAAAAGCTAACGCCGAATGTCCAGAAGGGAAAGCATCTGAACGCGTACCGTCAGGCCCGTTCTCATCATATAATTCTTTGAAAGTCAAAGCTATACCCGACGTAAGAGCCAAAGACATGGAATTGCTCAGAAGCATACGTTCCCACGAGCTGCGGCTCTGCACCCCAGACGCTTTCATGACCCAAGCAGTGGCCAAAGGCAAAACTGCAACACCATAATCAGCCAAATCATAGTTGGTTTTCTTAAACACACCTGCACGTTTGTTGAAATCCTTCTCAGTAAATGACAATATTATACCTCTGGCCAACTGTGAATGGCCGTCGAAGTTGTATTTCATTTCATCAATGACAGACTGATCCTCATAAGTATGAAGCAGGTTACGGGCTTGTTTCTGCGCCTCCAGTTCAATCATCATCTGCTCTATCTCACGCATATACGACGTATCTATCGGTTCATAACGATACGGCTGAGGATAAGAATACTCAGAGGAATCTCCAACTTCCTGTGAAAAAGCAAGATGATTGACCAAAAAGAGCAAGAGAAAAAATATTATTCTCATAAAAAAATTCATTTTGCCGCAAAGATACATAAAACGGCAGAATTAATGTAATATTCAAGTTTCGGGTAAATCAAAGTTTTACTAACTTTGCAAAAACGGAAAGAAAAGAAAGAAAAAATGAAAAAAATATTATCACTTTTGCTCATCTTGGCTTTTGCACAAAACAATTATGCACAAAGCATGCGTCAAATAATGGTATCGATGCCAGACAGCATAATGCCGCTTTTGACAAAAGTGAACAGAGAAGACTGTATGGACTATCTGGACAGCAAAATGAAAGCAGAAGTAACCAACAGAATCGGAAGCAAAAGTGAGATGACAAAGATTACAGACGACTATGCCCAGTTCAAACTAAGCAAGTCCTCTGAAAGAACATTCAAACTGCTTCCTACTGCAGACAACGACACTATCATCTGCATGATAACAACCTGTTGTGGACCGGTATGCGACAGCAAACTGGATTTTTTCGACAACAAATGGAACAGATACAAAAAAAGAATCATTGAGCCGCCTACACTGAAAGACTTCATCAGCAAGCCGGACTCCATCAATGAAGACAAATTCAACAATCTGCTCAACAAGGCAGACATCCTGCTTATGAAAGCCGATTTCAAGAACAACTCAAACGATCTGACTCTGACCCTCACGACAAATGAATATCTGAATGAGGACGACAGAGAATCCCTGAAACCATTTTTCAAGAAAGAAATAACATTGGAATGGAACGGAAAGAAGTTCGAAAAGAAATCCAAATGATGCATTTTTCAATGTGTCATTTGGATTAATATTATATGCAAAACAACCAGGAAAACACATAAAGTCGATTATTTCGATATCACATAAACCCAAATCAATTATTATGAAAAAAACTTATTCTAAAATCCTATCGTGTTTATTTACTTTAATGTACTGCAATGTTTCGTATGCTCAAAACACGATAAGATACACGTTTGACGACACAAAGACTGAATGGGAAGCCATTAAAGGCAGTGCTGAAACAATACAAACAGGCGCATATAAGGGAAAAGCGCTGAAGATTCATCCAAACAGCACCATAAAACTGGATGTTGACCTGCAGCCTTCATCAACGTATCGCTTGACAGCATGGATGCGCACCGAAAGCGGAGCCGACGCTGTAACCATCATGACAGACAAGCTGGGCAAAAACAACATCAGCGGAAGTACAGCACTTGCATCATGGACTAAAATTGAAAAAGATATAAACGTATCGGCCAACCAGCACGAAGCCGAAATAAAGATTGTATTCGAAAACACTCAGGGTTCAACCAATGCCTGGGTTGACGAAATCGAACTTGTCAGAACCGGAACCTTCAAAGAAAAGATATATGCAGGCATTCCGCCTGAAATAAAACGGGAAAGCAAGGAACATCTCGGAATCAAGACCCAGCCAGACAGTGTCATAAAGTGGATGCTGGACGACAAAATCGGAATGTTCATCCACTGGGGACTTTATGCAGGACCGGCAAAAGGCGAATGGTATATGGAAAACAAAGGCATAAGACCTGAGGAATACCGAAAACTTGCCTACAAGGAATCTGGTGACGAATATTTCACAGCAAAAGATTTCAATGCCGACAAATGGGCTGAACTTGCCAAAAACATCGGTGCTAAATACATGTGCATGACAACACAGCACCATGACGGCTATGCACTGTTTGAAAGCAAATACATGAACGCCTTTACATCCAAACAGACGCACAACAGAGATTTCGTAAAAGAATATACCGATGCTTGCAGAAAAGCCGGACTCAAGGTAGGCCTCTACAAAACACTAATCAACTGGCGCTTCCCTGGATACTATGACATCTACGGTACAAACTGCCTGCGTAACAAGTTTGGATACACCACAGATGCAAGCCACAAGGAAAATGCCCGATTGATGAAAGAAGAGCTGTACTGCCAGACCAAGGAACTGATGACAAAGTACGGAAAGATCGACCATATATTCTGGGACGGCGGATGGATTGGCCAACAAGGTTCTGATGCAGACGGAGCGCCATTCTGGGAATCAGGCAAATATATGGACCCAAACAACGAATGGCCTATAAATGAATATTTTCAAGACATCGACAGTGTCACAGGCAAGCCTCTTGGCCTGATGGGTATCGTAAGAAAATATCAGCCGAACGTCGTTGTAAACAGCAGATGCGGATGGATTGGCGATTTCGGCAATGAAGAAGGCGGTGGAGAAGTCAAAGGCGAAATAAGAAGCGGAGTTGTTGAAAAATGCTTTACCATAGCTCCGGGCTGGGGATATACAACAGCCATGGAAGACCCGACCAAGATAATGCCGATAACGCGTATAAAAAGAATATTTGCAGATTGCATGGTTCGCAACATGTGCTTCCTCATAAATGTAGGTCCGGACAGACACGGCAATGTTCCTAAACCGGTAGAAGACAGACTATTGGAGTTCGGCAATTGGATAAAGAAAATTCGTGATGCAGTATATTCGACACGTGGAGGACCATGGCAGCCTGTAGACGGACAATACGGCTTCACATATAAAGACAATAAGATATATCTCTATCTTCTTGGAGAATATGCCGACGAAGACTTCCTGATGCCTCAAATGGACAAAGGCATGAAGATAAAGAAAGCCTACAACCTCTACACCGGAGAGAAAATAAAAGTATCCCGAAAGAGCGGCAACATTTATCTGAAAAACATAAATGCAGAAAAGGATGACATTACTGTTATTGCAATCGAACTGAACAGAAATGTAAGAAAGACAAACGCTGAAGCAGAAGAAAATTCTGACAGGTTTTTAAATCAAATATATATTGAAAGCTGTATCGCCTGCAACACGATGCAGCTTTCAATGTTTTTAAATCTGTTCATACAAGATATTCCAACTGTGCCAACAAACATATTCACACTGTGTTAACAACTCAACGATGCAGTGTTAGAACAAGCGGGAAAGATTATAAACACAAAACAGAAACATTACGAACTCCGACAACTCCCATATCTCATGCAGGAAACTGCAATATACAAAATGCGGGACATCTGAAAATAAATCACTTCAGATGTCCCGCATTTTTTCCTCGAACCCGAAGAAAAATATGATTATTTTTTCTTCATTGCAGCGTAACGGTTCATGAACTTGTCTACACGTCCGGCTGTGTCAACGAGCTTAGCCTTACCTGTGTAGAAAGGATGAGATGAGCTTGAGATTTCAAGCTTTACAACTGGATATTCCTGACCCTCAAAAACTTCAGTGTCGTTAGTCTTGCAGCAAGACTGAGAAAGGAACATTTCGCCATTTGACATATCCTTAAATATCACTGGACGATAATTCTCTGGATGGATACCTTTTTTCATTTTCTTATATTTTTATCAGTTTATATTCAACCATTATTTTTCGGTAACTATTTTGTGTAATGGCCCTTTGCTATAACAGCGTGCAAAAATACAACAAATAATACTCTTATCCAAAGTTTTCAAAAGAATTTAATGTCCAACTATTCCACAAATTTATATTTAATGGCATTTTTCAGTCCTGGAACTCCCATATATTTTGTCACTGCACCGCGTATCTTGACCCTTCTGCCCATAACGTCCGTGTTGTTCTTAAGATTCAATGCATATCTCACATCAGCGTAACTGCCGCTCTTGCTCAACTGAACGGGCACGCATTTTGCATAATCCTTTACATCTGGAGAGTCAGCCAAGAGAATGTTTGTCTCTACATCACCGTAAGAGAATACAGCACTGCTTTCTGTCAGTTTGTTGCCGTCAATATAACCCACAATATACCCTACTACCCACGATTCGTAAATGGTAGCACCGTCATTCATGACCATGTCATAAATGAAGCTCTCGTTCAAATCTCTATATGTATAAGGATCATCCTCCACCCCTTCGTGAAATACATCCGTATCGTCAGAAGAATCATCACCAGAATCCCCCGCACCGCCTCCTTCGCCGTCATCATCTCCCTCGTCGTCGTCAGCTATATCAGGATCTTCTGGAACATCCGTATCACCAGAATCAGAAGGGTCTTCTGGAACATCCGGCACATCCGGATCTTCTGAAGTACCTGTGTCTGAATCGTCTCCGCTGTCAGAACCAGAATCATCATCTCCACCATCTGCATCGTCTTGGTTATCATCATCACCATCAACAACCGCCGTGTCGTCATCTTCTCCAGGAATCTGGGGCATTACAATCCTTTCGCATGACCACAAGAATGCAAGACTCAACAAACAAATCCCCCACAAACTACATTTACGCATAAGATAAATCTTTATGATTAAATCCGTACAAATAAAAGGAAAATATCATAAAAAGCCCCATGCACCGCAAAAAAAATACACACCGGTTAATTAATCGACAAAAAATTCTTAACTTTGTACTAGAAAAGAGTACCATTTAAGGGCATACACACATCTTTTAAATATTTTATATTATGGTAAATTACAAAGATCTCGGACTTGTAAACACAAGAGACATGTTTGCAAGAGCAGTCAAAGGAGGATATGCCATACCAGCATTCAACTTCAACACTATGGAGCAGATGCAGGCAATCATCATGGCTGCAGTAGAAACAAAATCTCCTGTAATCATGCAGGTTTCTAAGGGTGCACGTAATTATGCAAATGCTACAATCCTCCGCTACATGGCTGAAGGAGCTGTTGCATACGCTAAGGAGCTTGGATGCAACCACCCAGAAATCGTTCTGCACCTCGACCACGGAGATTCATTCGAACTCTGCAAGGGTTGCATCGACATGGGATTCTCTTCTGTTATGATCGACGGTTCTTCACTTCCTTACGAAGAGAACATCGCTCTCACAAAGAAGGTTGTTGAATACGCTCATCAGTATGACGTAACAGTTGAAGCTGAGCTTGGCGTACTCGCAGGTGTTGAGGACGAAGTTGTAGCAGCTGAGTCTCACTACACAAAGCCTGAAGAAGTTATCGACTTCACTAGCAAGACTGGATGCGACAGCTTGGCAATCTCTATAGGTACTTCTCACGGTGCACACAAGTTCACTCCAGAGCAGTGCACACTTGTTAACGGAGTACTCGTTCCACCACCATTGGCATTCGACGTTCTCGATGCTATCATGGAGAAACTCCCTGGATTCCCAATCGTTCTCCACGGATCTTCTTCAGTTCCAATGGAAGAAGTTGAAACAATCAACAAGTACGGTGGTAAGCTCGAAGCTGCTATCGGTATACCAGAAGACCAGCTCCGCAAGGCAGCTAAGTCTGCAGTTTGCAAGATCAACATCGACTCTGACTCACGTCTTGCAATGACAGCTGCAATACGTAAGGTATTCGCTGAACAGCCAGCTGAATTCGACCCACGTAAGTACCTCGGTCCTGCACGTGAGAACATGAAGAAGCTTTACATGCACAAGATCGTTAACGTTCTTGGTTCAGACAACAAGCTTGCTCAGTGCGACTAATAAATACTTCAAAAGTATATTCGAGAGTGTACCGGAATCCGGTGCACTCTTTTTTTTATGGACTTCTATCAACAGAAAAGCATTCATGAAAGCGCAGATTCGCCTTCAATTTTATGCGGAAAACATATTTTGAAACGTGTCCAACCGTCCGGATAAGTTTTTAAAGAGAACTGGCACCCGTGCTTGGTAAGAATTTCTCTTATTAGAATAAGGCCTATACCCTGCCCTTCCGGTTTGATTGAAAAGAATGGAGTGAATAATTTATCTTCGTTGTCTTTTGTTATACCTGTTCCGTTGTCAGCAATCTCCAAAACAACAGGATTCCCCGATACGTGAATCTCTATATCACCGTCCTGTCCGATACTTTCTGCGGCATTCTTAACAATATTGACCAATACCTGTTCAAAAAGAATCGGATCCAACTGCACTTCCGGATTGCAGGAGTCGAAAAACCTATGAAGACGGATTTGTCTTCGCTGACACACATTTTCCATCAAAACACGGCAGGCGTCTACTTGATTATTAAGACTGACGGTCTGCAGTTGAGGTTCCGGAATGCGCACAATTTCGGCCAGTCGCGCTATGAAATGATTCATTCCATAGCAACGGTCAGAACATATCTGTATCGTGTGGCACAGTTCTTCCGCCCCATCATAAGTTCCGATAATATCATTCAGAGAATCCAAAGTAGAAGTAACACCAGCCACACTGTTGTTTACCTCATGGGCAATCATACGTATAACCTTTTCGTAAGTTTTCTTTTCAGCCTTGACAATTTCCGAAGTCAGGCTCTCAATGAGCAAGAACGGATGTGCATATCCTCGGTCAATAAACGAAAGATGCGAGCAGCGGTAAATCATTGCATCGTTCAACCGTACTGTCTCCACACTGCCGTACGCCACCTGAGCCAGTTTCTCGGCCAATGCCGACTGTATTTCGCCCATTGAGCGTCCTAAAACATCCTGTTCAGTCAAATTACCAAGAAACTTCAAAGCCGCGGCATTGGCACTTGTAATATTCCTATTGAAATCGAAAAGTATCACTCCCATAGGCGAAACGCTTATGAGAAGATCAAGAAAGTGATTCTGCTCCCTTACATGCAGTCTCTCGTTCTTGAGCTGTTCCATTAGCCTATTGAAAAGATGTACAATGCGGTCGGCATCGCGCTGTCCCACAGGCCTCAACCTGCTGCTGAAATCCTGCTCGCTCAGCAAATCCATAGCATTGCCGATGGTATGGAGCGGCATCACAGTCTTTCGGTAAAAATAAACCAGAAAAGAAAGACATACAACAACAGTTCCTTCCGCCACATAAAAAGTATATTCGGACGTCGGCAGCAACAGAAAGAACATAACACCCATACACCCGAGCAATATTCCCCAGACAAAGAACAACCATTTGATTTTCATATTCCTCTATTTTAGTCGGATACGGAAGAGTCGTTTTCCGGATGTATCTGATATTTTTCCAGACGTCTGTAAAGTGCTCCGCGACTGATGCCCAGCGCTGAAGCCACCTGCGAGAGATTGCCGTCAAACTGGCGTATGTTCTGTATAATGGTCTGCCTTTCTATTTCCTCAAGAGTGAGCCCTTGAAGGTTATTAGCCTGTCCGGACATTACAACTTTTGAAGACGAAGAAGAACCATATTGCTGCTGAAAATCATCTGCCGTAAGTTCTCTTTTTCCGGAAACAAGCATCGTGCGTTCAACAAGGTTCTTCAGTTCGCGGATATTGCCGGGATAAGGCAGAGACATAAGAAAACGCATAGCATCGGCCTTGACCGTTACCGGTTCAAAACCATATTGTTTGCATTGTTTCCTGATAAAATGTTCCGTCAGCAAAGGAATATCTTCCTTACGTTCGCGCAATGCCGGAAGACGTACTGAGATAAGGTTGATTCTGTAAAACAAGTCCTCGCGGAAAGTATGGTCCTGAATCATCTTCCGCAGGTCGGCATTGGTAGCACTGACCACACGTACATCTGCCTTTCGCTGTCGGCTGTCGCCCAACACCTCATAGGTCTGGTCCTGCAAAACACGCAACAGCTTCACCTGACATGCCGGATCAAGTTCACCTATTTCGTCAAGAAAGATTGTACCCTTCTCTGCCAACTCAAAACGTCCCACACGGTCGCTCACAGCATCAGTAAATGCCCCCTTGCGATGGCCGAACATCTCGCTTTCAAACAAACTCTGCGATATGCCCCCAAGATTAACCTTAACAAAGGTCTTTCCGGCACGCAGACTGTTTCTGTGAATGGTTTCAGCCACTAATTCCTTGCCTGTACCATTCTCTCCGGTTATCAGCACCGGAGCATTTGTTGAGGCAACCCGCCGTACAATTTCCAGAACATTCTCCAAAGCCTCGCTGTGACCGATTATGAGACTACGGTCAAAATCAGTCTTTTCTGTTACTGTTTTCTTCTGAACCGAACTGTTGCCATTCAGTTCCAATGCAATGCCGATGCGCTGCATCAGCGTCAGGTTGTTCCACGGTTTTGTAATAAAATCAAAAGCACCTGCCTGCATACCCTTCACAGCCAGTTCAATGCTTCCCCATGCCGTCATAAGAATGACGGGTACATGAGGGAGAACGGACTTTATACGTTCCAGAAGTCGAAGTCCGTCAGTACCATCAGTTGCTATGCCGAAGTTCATATCCATCAGTATCAGCTGCGGTGTCACGTCGCGGATTACACCGATGGCTTCTGAAGGACCGCTTGCAGCCATTGCATCCATGCCGCTTCGCTTAAACAGAAACATCAGCGACGAACGTATGGCTGGATCATCATCAATTATCAGTATCATAATGAAAACAAAGTTAATTTATTTTATCTGACTATTTTCTCAAAATCCGCATCAATGTTGGTCTTGGCTTCAAAATCCCACAACGTGATGCTGCGTATCTGGTAATAATAGTACCAATAGTTGAACAGCTCATTTTTGCTGTTGCGTATGAAACGTAAACCTTGGAGCAAATAACGAAAAGACATAGTTATAACAAATTTGTCGATTAAACGCATTTTTAGAATAATACAAGCATGTCACTCATCGTGGAGCGCATCTGTAGCAGATATACGACTGAGACCTCGTGCCGGCACATAGATGCCTATGCTGACCACAAATATGGTGAGCAGCCATACCAATCCCATGATTACAGCAAAATGGAGCTTAAAATCTTCATACCAGTAATGTGTAGAAAGTCCGACATGCAGGGCTTCAGGCATGAAAAGTCCTTTACGCATTGCATATTGCAGATAAATCAGACTGCCGACAATTACGGCCACTGTTGCCAAGACAAATCCTTCTGCCAGAAAAAGACGAATCACCTTACCAGATGTAGCCCCGAAACTTTTCATTATTCCAATTTCTTCACGACGACTGCGTGTCTGCATCCAAAATGCACCAGATACGCCGAAGAACAAGCAGAACAGGAAGAAAGACATCAGAATAATGTTGACACGATAATCGTAATCCGACCATATACGAGTAAGTTTCACATAATCTTCATAAGTAGTCACATCAGCAACAAAAAAGTTTCCAGCTTTGAGTGTCGTTAGTGCCCAAGGACGAAATTCGGATAAGAATTCATCCGCATCAAATCCTTCACGAATACGGAATATAATATCAGATTTATCGAGAGGTACTTGTCTGAACATCGCTTGCTGAGGTGCCTGTTCCGGACGCACCTTTACCGGTTGTATGGTTGCAATAATCCGTCTCGTTATATAAACTTCCGTGTATAATCCGCCCAATACAAGACCGTCTTCAAGTGCCCCTTCTGTCATAATCCGCTGTTGATCTTGATACCCCATCGAATCCATTTCTGCAATCGACAGTCCTCCAGCATGCTTAAAACGGAATGTCTTGAAATAATCGCTCTGAGGCACATAGTATATTAGAAAATAATCAGCCTTGGCGGAATCTTTAAAACTGCAACTGGACTCCACCCAAGAACTTCCACCAGGACCAAGTCCATCAACCTGAAAAGTACCCGACTCCACACCTGGATACTGACGCACCATGTTCAGAAACCGCCATTTGGTCAAACAACGGTTTTTATACTTATCAGCTTCTTCATCATAAAGAGATGATGACCGCGGATAATAAGAAAAAGAAATACGGTAAAGATTGTCCTTTTCATATCCATCTGGAAGATAGTCCACATACGTCTGCACAGCAAGCGGGTCTACAAAGTGCCATAATATAATAGAGACAACCACAAGCTCTGCCAACAGCCATCCGTTGCGTTTCCTTTTGGCCCAAAGATTTTTAAAAACCAAGCGTATCATAATCTCTTATTTTTTCTGATTCAATGAATAAACAATTTCAGTACGTAAAGAATTCCATGCAGGAATAATGGCTGAGGTTACATTCAATACAGCACAGACCAAGAAAGCCGACAGGAAAATCCATGGAGAAAAGAGCATCTCGCCTCTCAGCAATACATCGTCTGTATTTTCTTTGAAAAAATAAAAGCCTGGTGAAAAGAAATCAAACACCCAGTTACGTCCCAAAACCAATATGCTCCACGAAATCAGCAAACCGATAAATCCGCCTATAAGTGTAAGCACCAGATTCTCGTTCAAGACCTGTCTCAGCAGATACGAGCGGGTGGCTCCGAAAGCCCTGCAGATGCCCATCTCCGAAAGGCGTCCGTCCATGCGTCCGGCAATCATGCCACTCAGATTGAGTGCAGGCACAATAAGAAAAACAATCAACAAGCCACCCCAAATCTTAAAGGCTTTTGTCACCGCATCAACGCTGACATGATCTTCTGCTTTTCTTATTTCAACCGAATTATACTGCCAGCTTATGCGTGGCACATCCACAAAGGCATGTTCGTCGTCGTTTTCAATCCTTGCCTGACGCAGCTTGTTTTGTATCTCAGCCTCCATCAGCACCCCTTTGTCCTTCGGCGCACGGATGCAGATTGTGTAAGAACCACAGAGATTCAAGGGAGTCGGGTCAACTCGTTCATTCAAACATGTATATGGAATATAAACTTGTGCATGTGTAATCGGTGTCAAACTGCTGGCATCCTTCACCACACCTGTCACCGCATAGTCGATGAAATCCATCTTTACAGTCTTACCGACAGCTTCTGCGGCACTGCCGAACAACTGCTCGGCTACCGAGGCGGCTATCACTGCACAGTGCCTGCCGCTATGAAAGTCAGACTCTGAGAATGGCTTGCCGGCAAGGAATTCAAAGTCGAACACCTTGAAGAAGTCAGCATCAGTCGGCAAATTCTTTATACGTTTCATACTTTGTCCGTCAGGCAATTGCAAAAAGAACTCCTTGTAAGATCTTACTGCAGTCACAGAACCATATTTCCGAAGCGGATAAAACCAATTTTCTGCTATTCGCCGAGATATATTTCCCATAGCTACTTTACACTTTGCGCGTCCAGATATCCACAATTCGTCCCTATGGTTTTCAGGATATATTGAACCGACACGTATGTACTGGAACGTTATGACAATCATGGTCAGCGCAACCGGAACAGCTGTTCCGATGATATACAGTACACCTAACAGTTTGTTCTGTTTCAAGAACGCCCAGGTCTGTTTAAAATATCGCTTAATCATTTTATTTTCAATTCAAGTGTGTTCTTAATTTAAGGTATGAATCAGCAACAAGCATCAATCGACCTGCCGTCCATCGAAGAAATGTATGGTGCGCGACGACAGACGCGCCTGTTCCTCATTATGCGTCACCATGACGATTGTACGTCCGTCCTCCTTGTTAAGACGGCAAAGGATGTCCATGATTTCTGCACCCATTTTCGAATCCAAGTTGCCCGTAGGCTCATCGGCCAAAATTATTTCAGGATTGCCTACTATTGCACGTGCGATGGCCACACGCTGGCATTGTCCGCCAGAAAGTTGCGAAGGCATGTGCTTCATTCTGTGAGTCAGCCCGACACGTTCAAGAACCTCTTTGGCACGACGTGTACGCTCGCTTCCGGACATCTTGCGGAAAATTAGAGGCAGTTCCACATTGTCCAGCACGTTCAGTGTGTTGATGAGATGGAAAGACTGAAACACGAACCCAAGCATGCGGTTGCGGAAAGCGGCCTGCTCGCGGTCTTTCATTTTGGGGGTGACGAGCGTGCCGCCAAGTTCCAGAGTTCCGCTGGTGGGATTGTCGAGAAGTCCTATTATATTCAATAGAGTGGACTTACCGCAGCCAGAAGGTCCCATGACGCTCAGAAACTCGCCTTTCTCCACTGTCAGGTTCACATTCTCCAATGCCTGTGTCTCAATCTCTTTTGTCCGGTAAATCTTGTTGATACCGGTCAGTTTAATCATATTGCTCATAAATATGAATGTTTTTTATCTTGTTTATCATTTATTACTTTTCTATGCTTCAACATCTGTTTTCTTCGCGACAGCTACTCTTCGTGAAGAGCATCTGTCGGTGTGATACGGCTGACGCGCCGTGCGGGAACATATATGCCTGTGCACACCACAATGACGACAATCATCCACGTGACTAGAGACGTGACAGCAAAATGCGAGGCAAAATGTTCGTACCAGTAACGACCTGACAGAAACTTATACATATTGCCGTCAGGCAGATAAAGTCCTTCCTTGATAGCATATTGCAGATAGAGAAAACATCCTATTGCCACGGCGGCTGTGGCCAAGATGACGCCTTCGGCAATGAGAGTATGGACAATGACGGACGATGTTGCCCCGAAACTCTTCATTATCCCTATTTCCTCACGCCGGTTGCTTGTCTGCATCCAGAATGTGCCGGACACACCGAGAAAAAGGCAGAAGAGAAAAAATATTCCGAGCACCATACGCATCTGCACATAGGATTTAAATTTACCGCTGTTGTCGTCCATGAAGTCGGAGTACGATTGCACTTCGTTGACGTAGAAGTTTCCTGACTTGAGGCGTTTCTTTACCCAGTCAGTGAAGTCGGACAAGAACTTCTGTTCATCGGTGTTGTCACTTATGCGCAGCACGATAGCCCTCACATCCATGCCCGTCCGTGGCAAAAACATGACTCCTTCAGGCGGTGTGTCGGGGTGCAATCTGACCAATCCAGTGGTTGCCGCAACCGTTATATTTGAAATTGAATCCAACTTGCCCATGACAGAGCGTCCGGGGAGGGTTTCTTCACTCATCACCACACAGCCGTCGTCGAAGGTCATACTGTCAAGTCCGGCATTGCCACCACGTCCGCTTTCGGAAAAACGGAATGTCTTGAAGAAATCGCTGCAGGGTACAAAACCGACACTGTTTACGAATGCTTCTTGTTTGCCACAACGAAACATATTGATGCTGGTACGGCTGCAGAAGGGGCCATCGTTTCCCTGAAACGTGGCAGAAGCCACACCGGGATAACTGCGCACCATGCGAAGCATGAGCAACTGGGCTTCGTGCCTCTCAGCCTCGTCCATCTCTACGAAATGAGGATAGTTTTCTGAATATGTCTTCAGCTCCATTCGGTAAAGACGATGTTCATCGAAACCTTTGTCCTGAAGTTCTATCGATGTCTGCACGACAAGAGGGTCAACCAGAACCCATACGGCAATCGACACAACAACGAGTTCTGTCAACAGCCAGCCGTAGCGTCCTTTGCGTGCCATCAGCATTTTGAAAATTATTCGCCACATGGTGTATTTCTATTTTTTGTTGTTGAGTGATTCTACGATAGGCCTGCGCAGCGACTTCCATGCCGGAATGAGTGCCGAAGCAAGATTGAGCACGACGCAGAACAAGAAGGCGCTGAGGAATATGCGCGGGGAGAAAAGCATGGACGGCATAAGTTCGACTTCCGTACCGCCGTACCTGAATATGTCATTAAAAAGGTTTGAATTGAAAATTCGTATCACCCATCTGCATCCGAATGCCAGCACGCTCCAGGATATCGCCAATCCAAGGATTCCACCGACTAATGTAAACAGAAGATTTTCGCGTATCACCAGGCGCAAAAGATAGAAGCGACTGCCTCCGAAAGCCTTGCAGATGCCCATCTCCGATTGCCGGCTTTCCATGCGGTTGGCAATCATACCGCTCAAATTCAGGGCGGGGACAAAGAGAAACAGCAGTATGAGGGCTCCCCAGAAAAACGCCAGCGACTTGACGTTCACATCAGTGTTGCCGGGAACCAGATTGCGTTTCCATGCCGGCATAGGCCCAGTGAGCTCAATTTTCTCGCCTTTCGGGGCGTGTGACAGATTGAACATCCTCACGAGCTCATCTATTTCGGCCTGCATCAATCGTCCCTGTTCTTTATCCCTTACCAGAAAACAAGTGGTGAAAGGACCGACAGGTGTGTCTTTTCTTTGAGCCAGCTGGTCATAATTTGACAGGCAGGTGTACGGCTGATAGACTTGTCCGTAGGAAAGCGGTGTAAGCATGCTGGCATCGCTCACGACACCGGTCACGGTGTAATCGAGGTAATCCATAGTGAAATGTCTGCCTGCGGCTTTTTCCGTTCCGAACAGCCTGCGCGCAGTGGACGCGGCAAGCACAGCACAGCGGCGACGGCTATGAAAATCGGATTCTGAAAACGGGGCACCGTCGATGAACTGAAAATCGAATACCTTGAAGAAATCCGGATCGGTAGACTGACATTTGACCGGCAGTTCGGATACTCCGTCGGGCAACTGAATGTAGAACGGCGACCAGTTGTAATAATAAATGGCCGTTACTGCTTCGACCGACTTCAGCGGATAGAACCATTCACGTATAAGCGGAAGACCGCATGCTCCTTCTGTGTAATTTACCTTTCCGTAAGTAAAACCGACGGTCTTCAGTTCATAAAGATTATCGCGGTGCAACTCCGGATATACCGGAGAAATGAGGATATGGAAATACATCACAACAACCATAGTCAGTGCCAGCGGTACTGCCGTCCCGGCAATATACAGCGCACTGAAGGTCTTGTTCTGACGCATCAGTTCCCATGTCTGTTTCAAATAGCGTTTAACCATATATATATTTTTCACATTAGTGTCCCGCTGAAATCAGGACGAGTTATATATTTATCAAACAATCCCGAAAAAGGCAATGTTGAGTTTTTTTGACTTCATTGAAATCAGTC
This sequence comes from Bacteroides sp. 43_108, assembly GCA_001915545.1. GTDB lineage: Bacteria > Bacteroidota > Bacteroidia > Bacteroidales > Bacteroidaceae > 43-108. The sequence continues at coordinate 37,169 of MNQS01000003.1, forward strand.
CTTTCAAACAGATTTATAGTATTGGTTTTATCCGTAAGAGATATGAAGACTATATTTCATTTTTTTCAAAGAGCAAATTCCAATTTTAACGGGACAGTAGTTATACTGTTATATTAAATTAAAAAAACCGCAGTAAAAATCAAGTATACACTTTATCTTTTATTCTTCGGAAGAATGTTCAATTTGTACTGAACGTGGAAGAGTACATATTGCGGAAGCACATTTCTGCGTATTTCAGTCCGTCCCTGTCCGTTGAGCGAGGAGGTTATGTTTGAAAGGTTTCCGAGGATATCGAATCCGTCAAGCATCAATACCATATTGCCTTTCATCATTGTATACGAGATGCGGGCATTCCATACCAAATCGTTCGTGTTGAGCGATGGTTCGCTGTACCCGCGTCTGGAGTACATCGTAATGTCGGTAGAAAGCTGAAGCTTCGGTAGCAGGCTGAAATTTCCTGTAAGCCCGTAGTTGAAATCCCATATGTTCATATTGTTGAAATCTTGGCGTGTACTGTGCACATAGCGCCATTTCCCATCAAACTTTGCGCCTATATGTTGCTTTCCTATGCGGCAGTTCAGTTTGATGGTTTCGTTTATGCCCTCCGTACGTACGTTGCTTCTCCTCATCCCTTCAGAATTGATGCCTATGAGATCGACATTCTGCATGTGGCTGATCCTGGTGATTGATGACAGGTGCACGTACTTCTTCTTGTCGATGTCGTAATCCATTTCATAGCCGACGTCGGCATTCCAGTTGCCGTCGATGTTGTATGCCCTGTATGTCCGCACACCGGTGGATGTATCGTAGTTGTATCCCATGGCTATGGCGTTATGGGTGAATGAGATGTTGCCTCTTATACGATGGTCAACCTTTTTGAGTTTATGATAAAAAAAGCTCCATGAGTGTCTGTAGCTGTTCTTAAGACCCGCATTGCCTTCTCGTATGTTGAGAGGGTCCGTATCGTCATGTATGTTCACCATGTACTGCATGTCGGGAGTCGTGGAGTTGATAGTATACCATAGCCCGATCTGTGTACGATTGACTTTGCTCTCCCATGTCATGAATGTGTTATATAATCCGACGAGCAGTGAGCTGCGGGAAAGCGTAGTATCAATATCTCCGCGCCGGTAGTCAAGACGCTCATGCTTTAGGTCAATCGGCATGCTGAATTCGCAGTACCATTTTCCTTTAGACGTTGTCTTCCTGAACGTGAAAGACGGCGTCAGCGTATTTGACGTCGCATAGAGTTTGCTTGTATAGCTGTTGTTGCGGTCGATGACCTGCTCGTATTCAACTGCGGATGGAAGAATGCCGATGTCCCCTTCATCATAGCCGGCAAGCTGGTCCAGGCGGTATAGGTTGGAGCTTCGTTCTGTTCCCGAATGCTTGAGGCTGTATTTGAGGGCCATGTAGAAAAGTTTGTTGATACTGCGGTTGTATGTCACAGCCCCCTCAGCCGAATATCTCCGGTCCGGGTGGTTCTTGAAGTACTGGTCCGCTCTCTGCGCAGGATCAGATGCGCTGCCGGCATACAGGCTGTATCGGTTGAACGTGTCGTCCTTTCTGGTGGAATAGCTGGCATTGACCGTGGCTTCCAGGTTATCAAGTGTATTTTTGGGGAACTTGATGACAGAACTGGCATTCAGCCCGGCATTCCAGTCGTACCCTCTGGCCAGTCCGCTGCTCAGATAGCGGTTTATGGTTGTGTCGCCGTAGGCTTCACTTTGCATGCTGCTTGTGACATCAAACTTGTTGTAGCTGAAATCTGGACGTATGCTGAGCATGATGCGCTTGAATGTAAGGTTGAGGTTGTGGGTCGTCGACAATGATATGTTTTTGTTCCTGTTTGATTTTTCTATACGTTCGTAGGTGTCTCCAGTTGCTAAAAAGTTTGTACGCTGTATTGATTCATCATCCTTGTGTATTGAATGTTTGAAGTTTACATTTCCATTCAGCTTCCATCTTGTACTCACAGGGTCTATATTGTAATCCACTCCGGTGCGCTGCTGCGTGAGTGTTCCCGAGTTCATGTTCTGTGGCGTCCAACCGTCGTTTTCACCCGGTTTCCGCTCGTCGCTGAGATTGTTGGCATTTGCGTACAGCGCAAATCTGGAGTGGTCAGTGAAACGGAGCATGAATAATCGTGCCAGATACGGGTTGTCGCCTTTATAATTTCTATCGGCAAAACCGCCGCCTGCTTCAGCATTGGCTATCCAGCCTATAGAGTATTCCTTTTTGAGCTTTACGTCCATAACATATTCTTTATCGCCGGGCAGTTCATATCCAAGAAATTTGCTTCTGTCTCCCAGTTTGTCGTACACCTCTATATTCTTTACCATGTATGTAGGCAGGTTGTCGAGCATCACCGTCTTGTCATCTCGGAAGAAGTCTTTGCCGTTCAGAAGCAGGTTCTCCACAAGACGTCCGTTGTGATATATGTCACCGTTTTCACGGATTTCTACGCCTGGCAGCTGTCTCACCAAGGCATCGAGCATTGAACCTTCCGACAGGACGAATGCGCTTGCATTATATACCATTGTGTCGCCCCGGTAGTAGAACTTCACCTGCGTTGCCGAGACCACCACCTGGTCAAGCAGTTGCGTCTCCTCACGCATGAGTATGCGCGGAAGATCACGCCTTGTTTCTCGTTTTCCGATGTCGTCCAATGTGTAGTTCATATAGGTGGTCTCATATCCTGTATAAGTACATTTGATGATGTATTCCCCTTCTTTTCTAGGAATGACGATTGAAAAATCCGATGTTTCACCGCTTCTGTCGCCGTTAATCCAGAGGTTGGATGCTTCTTCCTGGGCGATGATGGTGCTGTCTGTCGTCATAAGTTGCACGATTGCGCCTGGCAGTTCTTTTTTTGTCTTGAAATCGTATACCTTACCCAAAAGTACGAAATTTTCTTGAGCTTCAGATTTTAATATACATAGTACGGAAATAAGAAAAACAAAATATAAATGTTTCATATCAATTAATTCTTAGTGTCCCGCTGAAATCAGGACGAGTTAAATATTTATCAAACAACCACGGAAAAAGGCAACGTTGAGTTTTTTGACTTCATTGAATTTTTATTTGATTTTCAATGTCAGAGTGTTTTTATAGGCACTCATGTCGCTGACAACCACCTTATCACCAGGTTGCAATCCGTCGATGACTTCAACATGGTCGAAGTCGCACTCGCCAAGGTTGACCTTGCGTTTCACCAGATTGTCGCTTTCTTCCTCAACAAACAGTTCGTATACACCAGGACCTGTATAGAAAGAAGCATTAGGGATTCGGACGGCATTGTCCTTGATGGTCTGCACAACATATACATCTGCTTTCTGTCCGGAACGCAACATATTGTTCCGGCTCTCGTCCGTATGAACTATGAAACGGTTCACCCCATCCTTGCTCAACGGTTCAACCTGAACGATGGCTCCGTCGAGAGTGTGGCCGTTGATACGTACAAGAGCCTTTCCTCCTACCTTGATGCGGTCGGCATAATTGTCGGCTATCTCGCACTCAATCTTTAAATGGTCGAGGTCGGCCACGATTGCTATCTGCTCACCCTTGGCCACACGGGCTCCCACCTGTGTGTTTATATATGTCAGCACAGCCTTTTGCGGAGAACGGAGACGTGCATATTCCAAGGTACGCCTTGTTTCCTCCATGCTTTTCCGGAAAATTTCAAGTTCAAGCTGTTTGACCTTCATGTCTGCAGCCTTGACCTTTTGCTCTGCAACATATCGCTGTTTGAGCTGTTCGAGTTCCAGGCGTGCGATTATATAGGCCAATTCGGCCTGACACAACTGGTCGGCAGTGTCGGAACCAAGGCTGTCAAGATGCTGTTCGCTGCGATAGTCGACCAGCAGACGATTGAGCTTCATTTCGGAAATTCTTATCTGCATGGCCATATCGCTCAAAGTTGTCTTCGCATTTATTTCCTGCCGCTCCATCTGACAGCATTTCATTTTTTCTTCATTCTGCTGATTACGATAGTCGTTCTCAATGCTATGCAAATCGAGCTTCAACAGAGGAGTACCAACGTCAACACTGTCACCGCTCCTACGGTAGACCTCGACAATGCGTGTGTCGATGGGCGAATTGATGACTTCCTCGAAAACCGGCACAACTTTGCCGTATGCACTTATGCTTGCTTCGATGACCCCGCTGTCTACCGTGCAAATATTCAACGACGAACGTTTAACTCTGCTTTGAAGCCAATCGACAGTCATTGCAATACCAAAGATGACAATGGCTGCGACAACAGCAATTTTAAGAATATTGAAGACTCGCTTACGGCGGATTTCACTTTGCGGGATATTTCTGTCCATTTGTATTTAATAAATATTTTACATTTCATAAAATACAAAATACATGCCAAAAATCTATATCATTAATTATCAACCATATACAATTCAAACCAGTGTCCAGAAATGGACACTGTGTTCATTTACGTGCACGAAAAAGAACCAACATTCACCCCTAAAACTATATTCACCCCTAAAACTATACAATAAAAAAATGGTGACAAGACAGAAACATTATTTTCCATCTTATCACCATCTATAAAGTACAGGCAACGTCAATAATTCGCACCACAGGTGAATGCAACATACGTGCCTTACACACAAAGAAGACTCAGATATACAACTCACTTATCGCTCTTCTTCCCGAGCAGAATTTCCTTGATACCTTTTTCCATCACATCCTTTGGCAAAGCACCTTTAACAATATGCGGCTTGCCCGACGTCGGAACAAAAAGAATGGTAGGCAGGCTGGTTATTCCAAATGCGGTGGCCAACTCTTTCTCCTCGTCGACATTAATTTTATATACTACAATATCGTTCTTATACTTCTCAGCCATAGATTTCAAAACCGGAGACATCATACGGCAAGGTCCGCACCAATCTGCATAAAAATCTATTATGGCAGGTTTGTTGCCTGAATATATCCATTTATCGGGATTTTTCTCGTAATCGTAAACCTTTTTCAAGAACTCCGATTTTGTCAGCTCAATTACTTTGCCACCACTCCCCGACTGAACCATCAGGTCGCCAGCTGAAGCAGTTATTGACAACACAAAAATCGAAACAAACAATAAAAATATCTTTTTCATATATGTTCACGTATTATGTTTATAAAAACTATATATCGCAGCTCCATACACTTCTTTTTATTTTTTCAGAAGGACATTATCGATTGCATCTTGCAGACTGCTCTTCGGCAATGCTCCCTGAGCCATCTGAGGATCTCCGTCAACAGGTATGAACAGCAAGGAAGGAACACTCCTTATTCCAAACAATGAAGCCAGCTCCTCTTCATCCTCTACATTAACCTTGTAGATATCGACTTGTCCGGCATACTCATCAGCAAGTTCTTCCAAAACAGGTGCAAGCATCTTGCATGGACCGCACCACGATGCATAAAAGTCTATCACTGCAGGCTTATCGCCCAAGAATTTCCACTCTGTAGGATTTGCCTCATAGTTTGCAACCTTTACCAAGAAATCAGCTTTTGTCAAATTTACAGTTTTCATAATCTTATTTTTTTATCGTTATTAATTTCCTCTTTTCTTGTCTGCATCATACGGCTTTACAAAATCCTTGTACAATGCTTTCTTATCCGAAGCAGTTCCGCATGTACCGGCAGTACAGCAGGCCACACTAAACAGCCCCATAAGGATGAACAAACCTCCAAGCGTCGCCAGAAAACCATCGCCTGAATAAATGCCAAATGCAGCAAGCATGGCTCCCGACAGCATACGTACTACTCTGCAGACACTCCAGTTTTTCAAAAACAAATCATAAAATCTACTCATGGTTCTCAAAATCTATAATTAGTTCATCAACTATTGTTATCTTTTCTCATGTGCAAATATACCTGCATGAACCAAGGACTACAACAGTATTTTTCTATCTTTGCATAGACAGAATCTATACAACTATGACTATTCAACAAATGGAATATATAGTGGCACTCGACAAATACCGCCACTTTGTACTTGCAGCCGAGGCCTGCGGAGTGACACAACCGACACTGAGCGCGATGGTTCAAAAACTGGAAGAAGAACTCGATGTGAAAATCTTCAACCGCGACAGAAAAAACATAACACCCACAAGCATCGGAGCAAAAATCATAAGTCAGGCAAAAATAGCCATCAACGAAACGACAAGAATTAAAGAGCTCGTTGCCGACGAAACATCAAGCATGAACGGCAGCCTGCGCATAGGAGTACTCCCGACAATAGCTCCATATCTCGTCCCAGACTTCATCATGCACTTCAGGAAGAACTTTCCAAACGTGAACCTTTACATAGAAGAAAAAGAAACGTCATCTCTGATACAACAGCTCAGATACGGAAACATCGACATTGCTGTAACTGTAAACACGGAGAATCACAGCGACATACTTGAAATACCTGCATATACGGAGAAATTTGTGGCATATCTTTCGGGACAGTGTTCAAAAGCACAGAAAATGATAGAGAATGGAGGATTGCCGCAAGAACACATGTGGATTCTTAAAGAGGGACACTGTATACCCGACAGCCCTATCGCTCTATGCAAAGACAAAAACATAGGAAATCACATCTATGAAGCAGGAAGCATAGAAACACTTATCAGAATAGTAGACAAAAACGGAGGGTACACCATCATACCGGAACTGCACACCACATCGCTGTCTGAACAACAAAAACAGAACATCTTGCCGTTGAACATAAATCCGCCGGCACAAAGAAAAATATCACTTCTGATAAAAGATGATTTCATAAGGGAACGTATTGTCAATGCAGTGTTGGAAACTCTCAAAAATATTATACCTCAACACATGCACGACAAAACTCTCAGCAGGCTACCTATAAAACTACGATAACAGCATTATGAAAAACAGAGCAGCCCACTGCATTCATATACATAAAGAGATTATGCGTCAGCGTTTCTTCACATGTCCTGGCGCATAATACTTTGCAGACTTCTTTCCATGTCTTTTCTTTGCATGCCCAGGCGGAATCTCTTTCTTAGGATGCTTATGGTCATGTCTTACCACAACACAAGACGTCATGCTCAACCCCATAGACAGTACAAAGATTCCAATTAATGCTTTTGCCTTCATAACACGAATATTTTTTACAAATATATCAATATTTCTCTAATCCCATTGTTTTGCCACTACAAACACATCGAAACATTCTCTTTATGATATAAACAGGTTTCATTACCAGCTATCTTTTATAACCTCAGTAGTAATTTATATTTTACGGGCGCTCATAATTGTTTTCGCGAGGGCTCGGAATAAATTTTCCGAGCGCCCGCAATCACGATTGCAGAGGCTCACAATTTTATCCAATAGAAAAACCTACTGTTGCAGAACTAATAAAATTGTCAATTGAAGAAAAAGGAATAACTCAAAAGCAGTTGCCAAGGAAATAGGCGTCAGCCCATCACGAGTAAGTGATTACATAAGCGGACGTTCTGAACCGACATTAAGAATCGCAAGATTATTATGCCAGATTTTAGATATTCAACCGGCTGCAATGTTAGGATTATAAAAAACACCTACCCTATCAGAAACTGAAAATGTATATGGAATTGTAGAAACAAAAGGTGTAAAAATAAACTATAATAGGTATATAACGAAAAAGGACTTCTCGAAAGAAGTCCTTTTCGTGATTCGGAAGGGATTCGAACCCTTGACCCACAGCTTAGAAGGCTGTTGCTCTAATCCAACTGAGCTACCGAACCATCCTTTTCGTTTTTGCGAGTGCAAAGGTAGACGTTTTATTGGAAACGTGCAAATTTTAGAGCAAGAAATATTGAAAAAAATTTTTGCATGTGCATCACTGACACCACATGAGGCGGTTATTCTGACCGACATATCCAATAAAAAACATGTGGAAAGACAAAGAACAGGAAGGCTTGATTTCAAAAATGAATAAAGCCGGTATTTATACCTATTATATATAACACACTACAGAGAATTAAAAGTCAAACGGCCGACATATATCTGCCTCGAATGATTGTCCCTGCTATAAGCCGAACAAATATTCAGCCATGCACTGAGCTTGATGCTACGAAGATTGTTCAATAGATTTAAAAACTTGTTCCTTTTATACCAAAAAGGACACATGTGAGCAAAAAAAAGCGGTGTAATCTATCCTCTTTAACAAAAAAATTGTTTTATTTGTGACATAATATAAAGCCTTTAATATATGGAAAATAAGATTCAAGAATTAACTGACAAACTTGTCAAAGAAGGAATAGAAAAAGGAAAAAACGAAGGTGACAAAATAATTTCTGAAGCTAACGACAAAGCTGCAAGCATTATCGACGATGCAAAGAAAGAAGCTGAAGCGATAATCAGCGAAGCGCAGAAAAAAGCTGCAGAACTTGACAAGAACACCAAATCAGAACTGAAGATGTTCACAAAGCAGGCTCTGGATGCGCTTAAATCTGAAATTGCAAACGTCATGAGCGAAAACATCATAAAGGACTGCGTGGGCAAGACTGTTGCCGATCCAGCCTTCATGAACACCTTTATACTTAAAGTTGCAGAAAAATGGGCTGAAAATGAAGACATCGTCATTTCTGCAAAAGATGCTGAGAGCCTGAAAGCTCTGTTTGCATCAAAAGCAAAGAATCTGTTGGACAAGAACGTAAAGATCAAGCAGGTCAACGGCCAGAAGGCTGATTTTGAAATAGAGCCTGCCGACGGATCATATAAGGTCAAATTCGGAGAAGAGGAGTTTGAGAACTACTTCAAGTCATTCCTCAGACCTCAGCTTATCGACATGCTGTTCAAAGGCTGATAAACCTATTCCATACATTTGTTCAGCAAAACAAAATACGACCAAACTATCATCACATACAAATCCATAGAATATTCAATCAACAACAGTATATATGGGAAATTATTATTGTCTGATGGCCGGTCTGCCCGAAATTGCTTTTGATGACGGCAAGTCGGCATCTTCAATCATAAGTTTCAAAGATGAACTGGAAAATGAACTGTCTGATTCCGACAAGAAACTTATAAACATTTTCTTCCTCAAATATGACTGCATGAACCTGGTGAAGGTTCTGAAGAGAGGAGCGGAAACAGACTTGGACAAAAGAGGCTTGTACACAGCCGAAGAATACCAGGAAATCATTGCTTGTGCCCGAGAGACAGAATTCAATCCGTACGAATATCCTGCATTCATGTGCGAGTTTGTGCGTTCCTACGACCAGAACAAAGACAATAAGGATTATTTCCCCGAGGACGAAATTCTCAAGGAATACTACAGATTTGCCGGGACGTGCAAAAACAGCTTCATGTCTGAATGGTACAAACTGAACTTCAGAATAAACTATATTCTTACTGCAATGACTGCAAGAAAGAACGGTTTGGAAATTGGGACATACATAAGCGGCGACGACGAATTCTCGGAAATACTGCGCACAAACAAATCGCGCGACTTCGGCCTTTCTACCGACTACGAATATATGCAGATGCTGGCGGCAATATCTGACTGCCAGGACCCTGTGGAGAAAGAGAAGAAGATAAGCGCCATGCTGTGGGAATGGCTCGACAACCATACCCTATCCGATTTCTTCTCCATCAATGCTGTTTTTGCATATCTTTCCAAGCTGGAAATACTGGAAAGATGGTCTATACTCGGAGTGGAAGAAGGCAAGAAGATATTCCGCAAGATCATTGAAGACCTGCGGAGCGAAGTCCGCGTACCGGATGAATTTAAGAAATAATAGAAAAAACATATAATATGACAAAAGGAACTGTTAGCGGCATTATTGCCAACATGGTGACACTGAAAGTCGACGGTCCTGTGGCTCAAGGAGAAATCTGCTACATTGAAACGGGCGGCGACAGACTCATGTCAGAAGTTATCAAGGTTGTGGGTGCAGACGTATATGTACAGGTATTCGAGAGCACACGCGGACTGAAAGTGGGTTCGCCTGCCGAGTTCACCGGACACATGCTCGAAGTGCAGCTTGCACCGGGAATGCTTTCAAAGAAATATGACGGTCTGCAGAACGACCTGGAGAAGATGGAAGGAGTTTTCCTTAAGAGAGGAGAATACACCGATCCGCTCGACAGGGAGCGTGAATGGGACTTCACTCCGCTGGTAAGCGCAGGAGACTCTGTGGAAGCTTCCGACTGGCTCGGTGAAGTTATCGAAAACTCACAGCCTCTGAAGATTATGGTACCTTTCCAGATGAAGGGAAAGGCTACGGTAAAATCTATCGCGGAACAGGGAAAATACAAGGTCGAAGATACGATTGCAGTACTCACTGACGAGGAAGGCAAGGAAATCAAGGTCAATATGATTCAGCACTGGCCGGTGAAGTTTGCAATGACGAACTATAAGGAAAAACCGCGTCCATTCAAACTTCTTGAAACAGGTGTACGTACAATCGATACATTCAACCCTATCACTGAAGGCGGTACAGGTTTTATCCCTGGACCATTCGGTACAGGAAAGACAGTGCTTCAGCACGCCATCTCAAAGCAGGCCGAAGCCGACATCGTTATCATCGCAGCCTGCGGTGAGCGTGCCAATGAGGTTGTGGAAATCTTCACAGAGTTCCCTGAACTCGTCGACCCTCACACAGGACGCAAGCTGATGGAAAGAACAATCATCATTGCCAACACGTCAAACATGCCTGTTGCAGCGCGTGAGGCTTCTGTCTACACAGCAATGACAATGGCCGAGTACTACCGCTCAATGGGACTCAGGGTTCTGCTTATGGCCGACTCAACTTCACGTTGGGCACAGGCTCTTCGAGAGATGTCCAACCGTATGGAGGAATTGCCTGGACCTGACGCCTTCCCTATGGACTTGTCGGCACTCATATCCAACTTCTACGGACGTGCAGGATATGTTTATCTTAACAACGGACAGACGGGTTCAATCACATTCATCGGAACCGTGTCGCCAGCCGGAGGTAACCTGAAGGAACCTGTCACTGAAAGTACAAAGAAAGTGGCACGATGCTTCTACGGACTCGAGCAGGACCGTGCCGACCGCAAGCGCTACCCGGCTGTAAACCCTATCGATTCTTATTCGAAATATCTTGAATATCCTGAATTTGCAGAATATATAAAGAAGAGAATCAACGGTGAATGGATTGCCAAGGTAAACAACCTGAAGACAAGAATGCAGCGAGGCAAGGAAATTGCCGAACAGATAAACATTCTCGGTGATGACGGTGTGCCTGTAGAATACCACGTAATCTTCTGGAAATCGGAAATCATAGACTTCGTTATCCTTCAGCAGGATGCATTCGACGAAGTTGATGCCATGACTCCGCTGGAACGTCAGGAAGAGATACTCAATCTGGTTGTTGATATCTGCGACACAGATTTCGAGTTCGACAGTTTCCTCGATGTAGTCGACTACTTCAAGAAGATGATAAACATCTGCAAGCAGATGAACTATTCTCCATTCAAATCAGAGCAGTACTATGAATTCAAGAACCAATTGATGGCAATGCTCGAAGAACAGAAAAACAAATAAACAGAATAGGATATGACAACAACAGCATTCCAAAAAATATATACAAAAATCAGCCAGATTACCAAAGCAACCTGTTCGCTTAAGGCAACAGGTGTTGGATGCGATGAACTCGCACTCATCAACGGCAAGCTGGCACAGGCCGTAAAAATCATCGGCGACGAAGTAACCCTCCAGGTTTTCGAGGGAACAGGAGGTATCCCGACAAATGCAGAAGTGGTATTTCTAGGCAAAGCCCCTACCCTGAAAGTAAGCGACCAGCTCTCTGGAAGATTCTTCAACGCATACGGTGCACCAATCGACGGCGGACCTGCCATCGAGGGTAAGGAAGTGGAAATCGGCGGACCATCGGTAAACCCTGTACGCCGTAAACAGCCAAGTGAACTGATTGCGACAGGTATCGCGGGTATCGACCTCAACAATACTCTCGTGTCTGGACAGAAGATTCCGTTCTTCGCCGACCCTGACCAGCCGTTCAACGAAGTTATGGCCATGGTGGCACTCCGCGCAAAGGCCGACAAGATTATCCTTGGCGGTATGGGTATGACAAACGACGACTACCTGTTCTTCAAGAACACATTCTCTAATGCTGGTGCGCTCGACCGTATCGTTTCATTCATGAATACTACTGAGGACCCTGCCGTTGAACGACTCCTCGTTCCGGACATGGCACTTACGGCAGCTGAATATTTTGCTGTTGAAAAGCACGAGAAGGTGCTCGTACTGCTCACAGATATGACATCTTATGCCGACTCTCTGGCCATCGTGTCAAACCGTATGGACCAGATTCCTTCGAAGGACTCTATGCCTGGTTCTCTCTATTCCGACCTTGCAAAGATTTACGAGAAAGCGGTACAGTTCCCAGAGGAAGCAGGTGGCGGTTCAATCACAATCATTGCCGTAACGACACTCAGCGGCGGCGATATCACACATGCCGTACCAGACAACACCGGATACATCACCGAAGGTCAGCTCTTCCTAAGACGTGATTCAGACATCGGTAAGGTCATCGTCGACCCATTCCGCTCACTGTCGCGTCTGAAACAGCTCGTTGCCGGAAAGAAGACCCGAAAGGACCACTCACAGGTGATGAACGCCGCCATCCGACTCTATTCGGACGCAGCAAACGCAAAGACAAAGATGGAGAACGGTTTCGACCTCACCGACTACGACAACCGCTGTCTGGATTTTGCAAAAGAATATGCGGACAAGCTTCTTGCCATAGATGTCAATCTGGATACTACTGAAATGCTTGACGTTACATGGTCGCTCTTCAGAAAATACTTCAAGATTGAAGAAGTGAACATCAAGAAGGAGTTCACCGACATTTACTGGAAATAAGTATAAGACAACTCCTGAATCAATACATCGAACGAGGGCCTCAAGCAACAAGGCACAGCGTGTTGAATGAAAGAAACGGGAGTTCTACAATAGTTGATTATGGCAATAAAATTTCAATACAACAAAACCTCGCTTCAGCAGATTGAAAAGCAGCTGAAAGTACGCGAGCGCACTCTTCCAATCATAAAGAACAAGGAAACAGCGCTCCGTCTCGAAGTGAAGAAATGCAAGAGCGAAGCATCGGAGTTGGAGAAGAAATTGGAAAGCCAGATACAGGGTTATGAATCCATGTATGCCTTGTGGGGCGAATTCGACCCTTCGCTTGTGAAACTCAGCGACGTCGTGCTGGACGTCAAGAAAGTTGCAGGCGTCAGAGTGCCGGTTCTCACAAACATACAGCTGGAAGTACGCCCGTTCGGCTTGTTCAGCGCTCCAAAATGGTACTTCGACGGCATCAATCTTCTGCAGGGTCTTGCCAAGACAGCCGTTGAACGTGAATTTGTCGTGGCAAAGCTTGAACTTCTGGAACATGCTAGAAAAAAGACCACGCAGAAGGTAAACCTCTTCGAGAAAGTTCAGATACCTGGTTTTCAGGAAGCTGTGCGCAAGATAAAGAGATTCATGGAAGATGAGGAGAACCTCTCCAAATCGTCACAGAAGATACTGAAATCACTGCAGAAGAAGAGAAAGGAGGCCGAAGCATGATTGAAAAAATGAAAAAACTTACGTTCCTGGTGACCAGCAAGGAATATGAATCATTCCTTCAGGAAATCAGAGAACTCGGTGTCGTACACATCGCAGAACTGCAGAACGGAGGAAGCAGTCCAGAACTGCAGGAAGCTTTGGCCTACTCTGAAAGATGCCGGCAGGCGCTCAACACTCTGAAAAGCGCATCGGACAACTACACCACTGACAAGACATTCGCCAAACCGCATGCGGACGTTTCGAAAGCTGACAGCATTATGGACGAAATCGAAAGGCTTACGGTGCGCGAATCAGACCTTAAGCGTTCTCTCGACTCAACAAAGAGAACAATAAGCACTCTGGAGCCGTGGGGAAACTTCACAAAAGATAATTTTGGAAAGCTTGAAGAAGCCGGCTATAAGGCCTTTTTCTACAGCTGTCCGGTAAAGATGTTCGATCAGGAGTGGAGCGACAAATATTTCGCAACACAGATTGCCGTGTCGAACGACAGATGTCTGTTCATAGCCTTTTCAGCTGAAAAGCCTGAAATATCGGCTGAAGCTGTCGACATGCCTGAAGAAAGCCTCAACTTCTACATAAAGAAGAAAGCTGACATCGAGGCTCAGATAGAAAGCATACACGAACGGCTTCTGCAGATCAATGCTGAAGACAGAGATTCGATACTGGCGGCACAGGTGGACAACGAGAACAGCCTGTCCCTGTCGAAAGTGCATCTGAACACAGAATCCCTTGCCGAAGACAGGATAAAGATGATGGTAGGATGGGTTGAGGCAGAAAACGAAAAGACAGTATGCGAATGTCTCGACAAGAATCAGATATTCTACGAAGTGGAAGACCCTGATTTTGAAGATGACATACCGGTAAAGATAAAAAACGGAGCATTCAGTTCATTGTTCGAACCGATTCTGAGGATGTACTCACTCCCGAGCTATCACGACATCGACCCGACACCGTTCTTTGCACCGTTCTTCATGTTGTTCTTCGGCCTCTGCATGGGCGATGCCGGTTACGGTTTCGTCATTCTGGCCGCAAGCTTGGTGTTGCGCATGAAACTGGCAGACGACATGAAGCCTTATGCCTCACTGGGAATATGCCTGGGTGCAATGACCATCGTCTGCGGAACCCTCACCGGTTCTCTCTTCGGTATCGATTTGAGTTCTCAGGATTGGGCTTTCCTTGCACCGGTAAAGCAATACTTCATCAGCGAAAACAACTTCAAGCTGTTCGGATATAGCCCGATGATGGTCATATCAGTTGTTATCGGACTTATACAGGTGCTCCTCGGAATGTGCCTTTCAGCGGCCAAAGCCATAAAGCTTTACGGCTGGAAGTACGGAGTAGGAAAAATTTCCTGGGTAGTAGCAATAGTTTCAGCAATAGTATACCTTGGAGTGCCGGCATGCGGAGGCACATTGCCAATGGCAGTAAATTATCTGCTCTACGCAATCATCGGCATCAGCGCGTTGGGAATATATTTCTTCAACACTCCTGGCAAGAACATATTCATGAATTTCGGTTCTGGAATATGGAATACATACAACATGGCGACAGGCCTTCTCGGCGACCTCCTGTCATACATACGTCTGTTTGCGCTCGGTCTTACCGGCGGTGTGCTCGGAGGAGTGTTCAATCAGCTGGCAATCGAAATGACAAGTTCCCTCTCGTGGGGTATCCGCTGGTTGCCTATGCTCCTGATTCTGCTTGCAGGACACGGCATCAATTTTGCACTCTGCATGATAAGTTCTTTCGTTCACCCTATGCGACTCACGTTTGTCGAGTTCTTCAAAAATGCCGAATTTGACGGCGGCGGCAAGGAATTTGAACCATTCAGAGTAAAAACATTCAAAAACAAGAAATAATAAAAGAAATTAATCAATAATCAAAAAAGGAAAAAACTATGGAAATGTTATTAGCTTATGTAGGTGTGGCTCTTGCTGTCGCACTTTCAGGAATCGGCAGTGCTTACGGAGTAACAATCTGCGGAAATGCAACAATCGGAGCATACAAGAAAAATCCGTCGGCTTCAGGTTCATATATCGGACTTTCAGCCCTCCCATCGTCTCAGGGACTTTACGGATTCGTCGGATTCTTCATGCTCAAACCTCACGTTTACGACGGCATGTCGATGTACGAAGCAGCGGCCATCTTCGGTGCAGGCCTTGCAGTGGGTCTTGTATGCCTCTTCTCAGCAATACGTCAGGCAAACGTCTGCT
This sequence comes from Bacteroides sp. 43_108, assembly GCA_001915545.1. GTDB lineage: Bacteria > Bacteroidota > Bacteroidia > Bacteroidales > Bacteroidaceae > 43-108. Next base: position 52,937 of record MNQS01000003.1, read on the forward strand.
CAAGCGGTATTACAGCCATCGGTTCTGGCTACAAAGCATTCGGTACAACAATGGTGCTCGCCGTATTCCCTGAACTTTACGCCATCCTCTCACTCCTCGTACTCATCCTCATCTCAAGTGCACTCCCTTCAGTAGCATAAGCAGATGCGAGAGTGTGCAGATGCAGCATGAAAACAAGTCATCGGCACACACGGAAACAGTGAGAAAAAACTGAAAAAACTTTTTTTAATAACCGCTGGAGAGCATGCCTTAAAACAGGTGTGCTCTCCTTTTTTATATTGATAAAACCTGAAAAACGCACCATGCACTGCCGTGCACCATCAATAGAAACAGTTGTAAAGCCGAAAACCTTAAAGCAAAACGCTATATTTGCATACAATAAAGAAAAACAACCGAAAGATGCCTGGAATATATAGATTTTTGATGGTGACAGTTTTTTTTCTGCTTCATGCAGGGAAAATCTGCTCCATAAACAAGGATTTTGAGACTTTCATACCTATAAATACTTCTGACGGATTGAGCGACAATCAGATAAGATTCATTCAGCAACTGCCCGACGGAAGGATGGTGTTTACGACCTTCGGAAATGTCAACATCTACGACGGCGTTCACTTCAGAAATATCCACAACACGGAGAAAAGCAGATATATACTGAAAAACTACAACGGCTTCTACAGGATATACCACAGCAGCGACTCGCTTCTATGGATAAAGGATTACAAAAGATTGAGCTGCATTAATCTGTACAGGGAGCAATATATAAGCAACATAGATTCAATGCTTAAGACACTTGGCGCAAAGAATGGTGCCGAAGACTTGTTTGTCGACAACGACGGACGGACGTGGATTGTCGCATCTGCGCACCTCACGTCCATTTCCGGCAAAGAATCCATAAAGCTGAACGAAAGCAAAGAAAGGTGTCTTCAAGATGTCGGCTCTTCAAACAATAATATTTATCTGTTCTTCAGCGATGGAAGCGTTGAGTGCCATACCATCATGAAAGGTTGCGTGAACAAAAAATATTCCGTAGGAGCATACGCAAAATCCGAATACAATGCATTCAACAGGACATCTCTTATTGTGAAAAGCGGAGATATATTCTATCAGCTTCGCAACGGAAACAAAGGCGGAATGTTTGCCTTCGACACGAAAAGCCATGAATGGTCAAGAATACTCGAGAAAGACTATACCCTCAACACGCTCATCGTTGCCGAAAACACCCACACGGCCTACATCAGCTGTACAAAAGGTTTCTGGGAAATAGATCTGACAAACGGCAAAAGTACATACCACCCTGCCATCAACACCGAAAGCGACGGAAACATATCGACGGAAATAAGCACGCTGTTCATCGACCGTCAGGGAGGATTGTGGATGGGTACATACAACCGCGGATTGTTCTACAGCCATCCGAACATGTACAGCATGCAGTCATACACACGCAATTCGTTTCCGGACAACAGTGAGAACGACCTCAACGTCTTAGCCTTTGCCGAGGACAGCAAGGGCACCGTATATCTGCGCACCAAAGCGAACTGCTACAGAATCAGCAAATCGCCCATAGGCACACTGATTCTGCAGAAAGTGCCACTTGCCGACATGCCGGCAGACAGACATCCGCGAAAGACAGAAACTGTTCTGTCGGAATTGAACATAAGTGCCAACGGCGTTACTGCCATGTGCAAGGACAAGCTAGGACGCGTATGGATAGGAACTGCCGACGGATTACTGCTCTACTCCTCCGACGGCAAACAGGCAAGGAAGTTCTACAGCGAGGACGGACTTTCAAACAATTTCATACAAAGCTTGCTCGAGGCATACGACGGTACAATATGGACAGCCACGAGCAACGGCATATCGGCCATAAACGTCAAGGGCAAAGACTCCGCCCCATCCTTCACCGTCTACCGTCATGCCGATGGCACACTCGAAGGCGAATACTCTCCCCGTGCCATCTTTCAGGCAAAGGACTCCACGCTCTACTTCGGAGGCGTGGACGGATTCACAGTGTTCCACCCGAGCAAGGTATCCCGTGCGAAAACCTCCTTTCCTGCACCTGTATTTACATCCCTCACTGTAAACGGCACCGCCATCAAGACCGGCAGAGAATACGAGGGCAATCTCATTCTCAAGCGCACAGCTCCATACACAAACACCATCACGCTAAACTACAACCAGAACTTCATATCACTACAGTTCTCCGCCCCCGATTTTGTAAACAGACAGCGCCTCTGCTACCGATACAAACTTGAGGGCATCGACCGCCAATGGAACATTCTGAACACGGCCTCTACTGAAAACACCAGCCGAGGCCTGCTCAATGCATCATACACCGACCTCCAGCCGGGCAAATACACTCTTACGGTATATGCCGGAAACGGTACCGACTTCGACAATGCTGAAAAGACAACGGTGACCATCATTATCACCCCGCCTTGGTGGAAAACCACAACTGCATACGTTATCTATATTCTGCTATTAGCCGCAGTTATTTTCGCAGTACTCAGAACATATACCGTTTACACCCGACGCAAGCTCGAACGCAAGCATAAGGAAGAACTTCTCCTTGCGCGCATACGAGGCCTCATCGAACAGTGCGACCGCTACGAGGCTGAACAGAAGGCATCGAAGGAGGCCTGTGCAGATACCTCATCGGAAACGGACGAAGAACGCAGGGACGAGGAAAAGACCCTCTCTGCAGAAGACTCCAGATTCATTGCCCATGCCGTCGAACTTGTGGAAAAGAACATACACTCCTCGGGCTATTCCGTCGAACAGCTCGCCAAGGATTTGTGCATGGAGCGCACCGGCCTCTACCGCAAGCTCCAGTCGCTTCTCGAGCAATCGCCTAGCTATTTCATACGCGACATACGCCTGCGCCGTGCTCGCAACATGCTTGCCGAAACCGACCTCACAATAGCCGAAATTGCCGAGCAGACAGGTTTCAGCAGTGCCAGCTACTTCACCCGATGCTTTCAGGAGGCCTACGGATGCAAACCTTCCGAATATGCAAGAAACAGCGTGAAAACCAGCACTATTCAACATGGTTGACATCCGTTTCAACATAATTGCAGCTATATTTATGTGTATGCACACTAAATTTGCCGCAGTCAAAAACCACAAAAAAATCATAAACATGAACAACATCGGAAAACTTTTCACCGCCATGCTGTGCACCATGTTCGCCGGAGGCATCTATGCCCAGGACGTGCAGCAGACACAGCGCGGAGCATCCTTCCAGTCGCAGGGACTCGATGTCAATGTCGAATTCCTCTCGCCTGAAATCGTAAGAGTAGTGAAAGCACCTACCGGCAAGGACTACACAAAGAACAGCCTTGTGGTCATCATGAAACCTGAAGACACAAAACTCCAGTTCAAGAAGAACGGCAACGGTGCAACAGTATCGTCAGATAAGGTCACAGTTGACATCAACGCCGAAACCGGAGGTCTGCACTTCAGCGACGCATCCGGAAAGGAAATGATTGTCGACAAGGACTACGGCACACAGTTCACTCCGTTCAACGATGCCGGCACACCGTCGTTCAGCGTCCGCCAGGCATTCCTGCTCGACAAGGATGAAGTCATCTACGGCCTCGGCCAGCAGCAGACAGGCAAGGTGAACCAGCGCGGACAGAAGCTCCTCCTGCGCAACCAGAACATGAGCATCTGCATCCCGTTCATTCATTCCGTTAAGGGATATGCCCTCTACTGGGACAACTACTCTCCGACAACATTCCTCGACAATCCTCAGGAAATGTCGTTCGACTCTGAAGTGGGCGACTGCGCCGACTACTATTTCATATACGGAGGCAATGCCGACGGTGTCATCACCAACGTGCGCCGTCTCACCGGCCAGGCACCTCTCTACCCTCTATGGACACTCGGTTTCTGGCAGTGCCGCGAGCGCTACAAGAGTCCTGACGAGCTCTGCGAGGTTGTCGATCGCTACCGCGAACTCCGTGTGCCTCTCGACGGTATCATCCAGGATTGGCAGTACTGGGGATGCGACTCTAACTGGAACTCTATGAAATTCCAGAACCCGCGCTACATCAACAAGCTCGGCGACCCTGAATACATGAAATACTTGCCTAACGGCGAGGACAAGAATGCCGTGCAGAAAACTCCGCGCATCAAGAGTCCTAAAGAAATGGTCGACTATGTACACAAGCAGAACGCCCACATCATGATTTCCGTATGGGCATCCTTCGGTCCTTGGACAGAGATGTACCACCGCATGGACAGCCTCAAGGCCCTGCTCAACTTCGAGACATGGCCTCGCAATGCAGGCGTAAAACCTTACGACCCATTCAACCCTGAAGCACGCCGCATCTACTGGGCAGAAATGAAGCGCAACATCTTCGATCTCGGCATGGATGCATGGTGGCTCGACTCTACCGAACCTGACCACTTCGACATCAAGGATTCCGATTTCGACACACCTACATACCTCGGATCCTTCAGACGCGTCCACAACGCCTTCCCTCTCATCACCAACAAAGGTGTATATGAGAACCAGCGTGCCACAACATCCGACAAGCGCGTATTCCTGCTCACTCGCTCTTCGTTCCTCGGCCAGCAGCGCTACGCATCCCACTCATGGAGCGGCGACGTAGTATCCGAATGGAGCGTCATGCGCAAGCAGATTGCCGCCGGCATCAACTACAGCCTTTGCGGTATACCTTACTGGAACACCGACCTCGGCGGATTCTTCGCATGGAAATACAACAACACCGTAAACAACCCTGCCTACCACGAACTCCACGTGCGCTGGTACCAGTGGGGAGTATTCCAGCCAATCATGCGCTCGCACAACTCAAGCCCTGTAGCTGTCGAGATATATCAGTTCGGCAAGAAGGGCGACTGGGCATACGATGCTCTCGAGCGTGCCACACGCCTGCGCTACCGTCTCCTTCCTTACATATACAGTACTACATGGGAAGTAACAAGCAAGGCAGGCACAATCCTCCGTCCGCTCATGATGGACTTTGCCGACGACAAGAAGGTTCTCGACATGGGCAACGAATACATGTTCGGACGCAGTTTCCTCGTACGCCCTGTCACAGATTCTCTCTACACATGGCAGGACAAAAACCGCCACGGACACGTGAAGGACATCAACAAGATTGCTTCGACAGAGGTTTACCTGCCTAAAGGCGCAACATGGATAGACTTCTGGACAGGCAAGTCATACAACGGCGGACAAACCCTCATGCGCGAAGTACCGATCGACATCATGCCTGTATACCTCCGTGCAGGTTCAATCATCCCTTGGGGACCTGACGTGCAGTACTCTACAGAGAAGAAGTGGGACAACCTCACAATCCGCGTATACCCTGGAGCTGACGGCACATTCACCCTCTACGAAGACGAGTTCGACAACTACAACTACGAAAAGGGTGCCTACACAACCATCGACTTCAAGTGGGACGATGCTTCACGCACACTCACCATCGGCGAACGCCAGGGAAAATACAAGGGCATGCTGAAGAAGCGCAACTTCAACATCGTTGTCGTTTCTCCTGAAAACGGTGCCGGCGATGCCGAGTCGACCAAGTTCGACAAGACAGTGAAGTACAGCGGAAAGGCCGTTACCGTAAAACTGTAAGACACACACATACCCAACATGCACAGCACATGCCGACGCACTTATTGGTGATGCGATGCATGCAAAACAACCAAATTACTTGTTCAGGCATTCGGGAAAACACACCCGAGTGCCTGTTTTTTTGTACATATCACCTTTGAAAACCTACATCCGAAACAAAAAATATATAACTTCACGATTGCGAAACAGATTCTTCCCCCCGAAGCACTTTACGCTCGGCCGTTTCCATTACAACCGAAAACAGGAAAACAACGCATAGAAAAGAACTTATGAAAATAAAGATATGGTGCAACTCCACTGAATCCGTTCCTGCCGTATACATACACTCCTTCACCGGCAACGGCGAAGACGTATGGAAAGCATGCATGGAACTGCAGATGCATCCCTTCAACCTCGTGGTCATATACGATGCCGATTTCGACAGTCTCCTCACACCGTGGCCGGCCGAAGGAATAAGAAAAGGCCAACCGCCGTTCGGAGGCAAAGCCGACATGCATCTCAAAGAAATCATCGACACTGTCATCCCACAAGCCGAAGCCCAGCTTCCTGCACCGCCGGCATATTCAGCCATGGCCGGCTATTCGCTTGCAGGACTGTTCACACTTTGGAGTGCCTGGCATACCGACCGTTTCAAACGCCTCGCATGCGTATCAGGCTCACTGTGGTACCCCCGCTTCGTCGCCTACATCAACAGTACCCCCATGCCATCTCATCCCGAATGCATCTATTTCTCCCTCGGCGACAAGGAAAGCAAGACCCGCCATCCGCTCATGAGCACAGTCGATGCCTGCACACGCGAAGCCGTCGGCACAATCAGCTCTTTAGGCATACGCACCACGTTCGAGAGCAATCCAGGCAACCATTTCACCTCCCCCGCTCTCCGCACAGCCAAAGCCATCCGGTGGATGCTTGCCGACCAATGACAAACACGAGTACATTATAATACATTAAAACGCAAATCGGGCGAAACAAGGATGAAGGTCCCCTGTTTCGCCCGATTTCTCTTCTATATTCACAGCCATCGGCAGTCACTTTGCCGTCGGCTATTTTCCCAAATAAACAAAAAGCCGAATCATCTGCCTCCAGCAGGAAGATTCTTCATGAAATAGTCGGCCATCGATTTTCTCAGATGCAGAGATGTGCCTTCCCTCTCGTTGATTGAATGCGAACGCATCGGATAGGAAATCTGATGGAAAATCTTGCCGTGCTTCACAAGCTCGTTCACCAGCATCTCACAGCTCTGGTAGTGCACGTTGTCGTCGCCCGTGCCGTGAATCAAGAGCAGGTTGCCCTTGAGCCCCTCGGCATAAGTTATCGGCGACCCCTTCCTGTATCCCTCCGGATTGTTCTGCGGAGTGTCCATGTAGCGCTCCTGATAGATGGTGTCGTAGAGCTTCTGGTCAGATACGAAAGCAATGGCTATGCCCGTAGAGAATACGTCCGGATAGCGGAACATGCAGTTGAGCGTCTGGCTTCCTCCACCGCTCCATCCGGTGATGCCGATGCGCGTCTTGTCGATGAACGGATATCTGCGCGCCAGCTCCAGTATGCCGCAAGCCTGATCCTCCGAAGCAAACGTGCCCACCTCGCCGTATATGCACTTGCGCCATTCGCGTCCTCTCGGTGCCGCCGCACCGCGGTTCTCGATGCTCACGACGATGTATCCCTGATTGGCAAGATACTGATGCCAGAAGTCGCCTCCCTGCCATACGTCCTGCACCGTCGAGCCTGCCGGTTCGCCGTACACGTCGATGATGACCGGATACTTCTTCGCAGGGTCGAAGTTCACAGGCTTTATCATCCACGCATCAAGCTCCAGGTCGCCCGAAGCCGTCTTCACGAACTCCTTCGCGTTCAATCCCAGTGCCCTGTACTGCTCTCTAGCCTTAGCATTGTCGGCAATGACGGAGAGAGTCTTGTGCGACGGCAGTGAAACCATCTCTATGTAAGGAGGTGTAGCAGCGTTGCTGAACGTATGCACGGCATATCGTCCGTCGGGCGAAATCTGATAGCGGTGCTGTCCCTCCTCGTCGGCAGGGCTCAGACGCTTTGCCTCGCCGTTGCCCATCAGTTCGGCCGAATAGAGATAGCGCTGTGTGGCATTGTCGGGCGAAGCGATGAAGTACACCAGCCCCTTCGCCTTGTCCATGCCGGCAAGGTCGATGAGGTCATAGTCGCCATTCGTGACGGCCGTCATCTCCTTTCCGTCGCGGTTCACCCTGTAGAGCCGTCTCCATCCGTCGCGCTCGCTCATCCATGTGAAGTAGCGGTTGCCCTTGAGCCATGTCACGTTGTCGTTCGTCTCCACCCAAGCCTTGTCCGTCTCCGTGAGTATGTTGCGCGGAGCTCCGCCGTTAATCTTGGCTATCCACACCCTGTTGGTGTTCTGCTGGCGGTTCATCTGCTGTATGAACAGCTCGTCGCTCTCCGGAATGAAGTCCATGCGCATGATGTAGTTCTGGCGAGCATCGCCGGGGATGTCAATCCATGTTGTCTCTCCTCCCTCGGCCGATACGTATCCCACCTTCACGGCCGAATTCGTCGTGCCGGCCTTCGGATAAGGGAAGCGCATGACAGTAGGGTAAATCGAATCGACATTGTTTATGATGTCAAACCATCCCGTGCCCTCCGTGTCGCTCTGCCAGTAGGCGATGTAGCGGCTGTCGGGACTCCAGCGGAAACCGTCGCGGCACGAGAACTCCTCCTCGTACACCCAGTCGAACGTACCGTTGACGATGGTGGCGCTTCCGTCGGTCGTCACCTGCTTCACACCGCTTCCGTCGGTGCTCTCCACGTAGATGTTGTTCCCGCTCACGTATGCCACCTTCTTGCCGTCGGGCGAGAATTTTGCAAACATCAGGCTGCTCTCGGGCCTGTCCTTGCCCAGCTGAGCGAGCCTTCCCGTCTTCATGTTCAGAAGCCAGTAGTCGCCCCTCGTGTCGTAGCGCCACACACGGCGCGTGTTGGTGTATATCAGCACCTGCGTGCCGCTCTCGTCAAATCCGAAGCTCCTCACCCTCAGCGTGTCGTTCGTGCCCGGCTTCACCAGCATCGATGCCGGTATCAGCACACTGCCCTTCGACTTTCCAGGCTTGTATGCCACGATGTCGTATCCGCCCTTCGCACACTTCTCCATGCGCGTATACTGTCCGCCCTCGGGAAGCCAGTTCACCGAACTTCCGCCCTTCACGTCGAGCAGTCCTCCGTACACCGCTTCCTCCAGTGTCGGCACATGCTGTGCCCATGCCTGCACAGACGCAAGGCAGAGGGCCAGCACAACCGATTTTCCGTTTTTCATATATATCAAATTCTTTTTATGTTTTTCAAAATATCCAGACATGCCGGTTCACTTCGCCGCCTTGCCCTTTGCAAAATACTGGTTGTAGACGATGCCGAGCACAATCATCACCAATCCCACGTAGGTCGAAACCACAATCTTCTCGCCGAGAACCACCGAAATGAAGAACAGCGACATGAACGGCGAGAGGTAGCACAGCTGATTTATCAGCGCCGGATTCGAAGTCTTGCGCATTGCCAATCCGAAGAAGATGAACGGTATGCCCATCTCGAACGCACCCACATACATGCCCGACAGCACGCCCGGCACGGTGTTGAGGTCGACGCCTACGCAAAGCGCACCGACAGTGAGATATACGGCACCGAAGAGGAACGTTGCAAAGAGCCCCACGCTCGCATCGGCCCTGTTGCTCCTCAGGTTGTTCACCATCCAGTACGATGCCCACAGCACCGCACTGAGCGCCGCCAGCAGAAGGCCAGTCACGTTAAGGTTCATACCCCCGTTGCCGCCGCCTCCCAGCGAGATGACAGCCACACCTGCAAGCGAAAGCACCATGCCGATGTATTTCTTCTTCGGTATCGGCTGACCGGCAAATATGGCCAGCATCACCAGCAGAACTATCGGCCACGCATAGTTGATTGGCTGAGCCACCTGCGCAGGCAGGAGGTTGTAGGCCTTGAAGAGCACCAGATAGTAGGCCACCGGATTGAGCAGTCCCACCAGTGCGAAATATCCCCACTGCTTGAGCGAGAGCTTGGCCACGAGGCCCCACTTCCTCTGCACCGTCAGCAGTACGGCAAAAATCACCAGCGACGTGAGACACGCCACAAACAGCATCTCGAAATGTGTCAGATACGACAATGCCACCTTGAACGCAGTGGCCACGGTCGACCAGCTCAGCACGGCCAGCGACGCATATACTACAGCTTTGTTGTCAGTCGTCATCTCAGTGCCTCCACTTCTTCAGTTGTCAACGGAATCTTCTTGCCGAGCCTCCGCGCACCGTCGGCCGTAATCAGGTAGTCCTCCTCGTTGCGCAATCCCGTGAAGTCCTTGTACTCCTCCAGCTTGCTGTAGTTGAGGAAGTCCGTGAAGCGTCCCTCCGACCTCCACAGGTCGATAAGCTCAGGAATGAAATATATGCCCGGCTCGATGGTCAGCACGAAGCCCGGTTCGAGCGGACGAGCCAGACGGAGCGACTTGCGTCCGAACTGCGTGCTCTTGGCCCTGCCGTCGTAGCCAACCCACACCTCGCACAGATTCTCCATGTCGTGCACGTCGAGCCCCATCATGTGGCCGAGACCGCACGGGAAGAACATGGCGTGGGCACCGGCCTTCACCGCATCCTCCGCATTGCCCTTCATCAGGCCCAAATCCTTCATGCCCTCGCAGATTACCCTGCACGAGAGGTCGTACACCTGCTCGAACGGCACACCCGGCTTGAGAGCCTCCACGGCCGCCGTGTGAGCCGCCACCTGAACGTCGTACACATCCTTCTGCCTGCGCGAGAACGTCTTGCCCGCACATACCGTCGACGACATGTCGCCGGCATACCCCATCGCCGTCTCCGCACCCGCGTCGAGCAGAAGCATGTCGCCCTCCTTGATGGTGTGCTCGTAGCAATGGTTGTGAAGCGTCTGTCCGCACACCGTCGCAATCGTCGGGAACGAAAGCATGCATCCGTTTCTGCGCGCCACAGCCTCCACGGCCGCCGCCACCTCATACTCCTTCATGCCCGGACGCACCATCCTGTACGCCTCGATGTGCATGTCGGCAGTCACGTTGCACGCACGCTCAATCTCTGCAATCTCCTCCTCCGTCTTGTATATGCGCATGTCCACAACGGCCTTTATGAACTCCACCGACGGCTCCATTCTGCCTTCCGACAGCGATGCAAGCTTCAGCTCATGCTCCGCACGGTAAGGCGGAAGCACATGCACGCGCACACCTTTCGAAGAGGCACGGCGCACGTAGCCGGCAAACTCCGCCGCAGGGCGCGTCTCGCCGACGCCCACCATCTGCGCCTTCTCCTTCAGCGTAGGCTGAGTGCCCATCCACACGATGTCGTCGATTGTCAGCTCGTCGCCGAAGATTATCTCGCGGTCCTCGTCGATGTCGATTACTGCAGAAAGACCGGCAAACGACAATCCGAAATAGTAGAGGAATGTCGAATCCTGACGAAACGAATAGGTGTTGTCCCTGTAGTTCATTCCGCACTCGTCGTTGCCGAGAAACACGAGCAGGCCCGAGCCCACGGCCGACTTCAGCCTTGAGCGCCGCTCAACATAAGTTTCTTTTCCAAACATAGGCAAAAAATATTTTTATGGTTTTACATGTTTCTTCCCATCGCGCATACACACGCACACATGCATACGCACGATTTTTAATAACTGCAAAACTATGAAGAAATTTTCAAAAATCGCCCACGCACGCAGGAGCTTTCGCCCTCGACGGACAATAAAATCTGCAAGCACACCACTACGAACCAGCTATATTCACAGCAAAAAACTGTCATCTGTACTGCCTATAAACAAATGCATGGGCTTGCAAGCACAAGCGCGAGCGCTCAAAAACATTGTTGCGAGCGCTTGGAAATATTATTATGGGCGCTCAGAAATATTGCTACAAGCGCTCACGGCAAAAATAAGAATACCAACATAGAAAATATGCCGCAGTGCCCCATACAAAAATTATTGGATAACTTCATTTCGGCGGAAAAAGTCAAACAATGTTTGATACAAATCTGTCCGTATGTTGGTGAAAAAGAGTGCGACGGTGAGTTTTTAGGTGTTTGCGGCTTGAAAACTCGTTGATTAGCATTATTTTTGCAGTTAAAATGACGGAAACTATCAAAATCAAAAAAGAATAAGGATATATGGCCGAATCGAATTTTGTTGACTATGTGAAAATATATTGCCGTTCGGGACGAGGCGGCAGAGGCTCTACGCACATGCACAGGGCCAAGTATATGCCGAAGGGCGGTCCTGACGGCGGAAACGGAGGACGCGGAGGACACGTTATCCTGCGCGGCAACCGCAACTACTGGACATTGCTTCACCTGAGATACGACAGACATATACATGCCGAGCACGGCGAGAACGGTTCGAAGAACAAGAGTTCGGGCAAGCAGGGTGCCGACAAGTATATCGAGGTGCCGTGCGGAACTGTGGTATACAACGCAGAGACGGGCGAATACATCTGCGACGTGACGGAGCACGGCCAGGAGGTGGTGCTTCTGAAGGGCGGACGCGGAGGTCTCGGCAACTTCAATTTCTGCACGCCCACGAACCAGGCTCCGCGCTATGCTCAGCCGGGCGAACCGATGCAGGAGCTGACGGTGATTCTGGAGCTGAAACTGCTGGCCGACGTGGGCCTCGTGGGATTCCCGAACGCAGGAAAATCGACTCTCGTTTCGGCTCTCTCGTCGGCAAAACCCAAGATTGCAAACTATCCGTTCACGACACTCGAACCGAGCCTGGGCATCGTGGCATACAGAGGCGGACGCTCGTTCGTGATGGCCGACATACCGGGCATCATTGAAGGTGCGAGCCAGGGCAAGGGCCTGGGATTGAGATTCCTGCGCCACATCGAGCGCAACTCGCTCCTGCTCTTCATGGTGCCGGGCGACACGGACGACATAAAGAAGGAATATGAGATTCTGCTGAACGAGCTCGCTACGTTCAACCCCGAACTGCTCGACAAGCAGAGGGTGCTGGCGGTGACGAAGTGCGACCTGCTCGACGAGGAGCTCATCGGCATGCTCAAGGAAACACTGCCTGAGGGCATACCGACGGTGTTCATCTCGGCCGTTACGGGCATGGGACTTGAGGAGCTGAAGGATGTGCTCTGGAAGGAGCTGAACAGCGAGAGCAACAAGCTTGCGGCCATCAGCAACAGCGAGCGCATAGTGCACCAGTCGAAGGACTTCAGTTTCCTGAAGAAGGAGATGGAGGACGAAGGCGAGGACGAGGACTTCGAATATGTGGATGCCGACGATGTGGAGGACCTGGAAGACTTCGAATATGACGAGGAGGACTGGGACGACGAATATGACGGCGAGGACGAAGAGGAGAAGAAGGTATGACGATGCGTCCCGTTTTGCTTGAATACGACCTGGGCGACGGTGTGCGCGCCTTCAGCACCACGCGGAGCGGAGGATGCGGAAAGGGTGCGTACGGAGAATTCAATGCCAACATGTTCTGTGGCGACGACAAGAAGAACGTGGAGGCAAACAGGGAGTATCTGTGTGCGGAACTGGGCATCGGCACAGAAAGCCTCATCATTCCGCATCAGGTGCACGGCACGGTGTGTGCCGACATCGACGATGGATTCATGCGCCTGGGCGATGACGAAAGGGCCGAAAGGCTGGAGGGCGTCGACGCCATGCTGACGTGCGAAAAGGGCGTGTGCATAGGTGTGTCGACAGCCGACTGCATCCCTATCCTGCTCTACGACAGGAAGAAAGGTGTGGCGGGAGCGGTGCACGCAGGATGGCGAGGCACGGCTCGGCGCATTGCCGAAAAGGCGGTGGGCAGGATGAAGGACGAGTTTGGAAGCCGTGCGGAGGACATACGCGCCGTGGTGGGCCCCGGCATATCGCTGGAGAGCTTCGAGGTGGGCGACGAGGTGTACGAGGAGTTCGGCCACGAGGGTTTCCCAATGGAGGAGATTGCAAGGCGGTACGGCGAGAAGTGGCACATCGACCTGTGGAAGGCCAACACGCTTCAGCTGGAAGGCGAAGGCGTGAGGAGCGAAAACATAGAGGTGGCAGGTATATGCACGTACAAGAACTATGACCGTTTCTTTTCGGCAAGAAGGCTTTCGATAAACTCGGGCAGAATCCTTACGGGCATAATGATGAACTGAGGCGTGACGGGCAGATGCACTCCTCGGGAATGGCAAAAGGGAAAAAATAATTATAAGAAGAATAATAATAGAAGCGACAGGTCGTCGCCTGCATCAGACTTTTTCAGAATGATGCAGGCGACGATTTTCTTTTATGCTGAAGAGCCGTGACGGCATCGGGAGCGTAGATGCGGACCTGATCGACAACGACGCCTTCATCAATAGCCCTGACCGTGAGGCGGTGCTTTTGGCCGGCGGCTTCGAGTGGAAGAATGAAGCGTCGGACGGCATGGTTGTAGAGGACATTCATTTTCCACTCCTCGGTGCGTCCGAAGGTGGCGTAGTCGACCACGTGCTCCTTGCCTCCGTCAACCGAAACCGAGATGCGGAGGTTGCGTCCGTCGACAGGATGTACGGGCAGAAGGCAGAGTTCGACAAGAACCGACGTGTCGGCCTCAGCCTTGAAATCGAAGTGCAAGGCATTGCCCGGAGCCACGGATGCGGCCTTCTCTTCATATCCCAATCCTTCGCAAGGGGTGAAACTGCCGGCGGTGCATTCGGTGCCGTTCCATTCGTATGCAGGTGCGGGGAAGGCAGGCATAGGCTCGTCGGAGAGGGTTCTCTCGACCTTGTTGAAGACAGGCAGGCGCCGAGGTCGGCAATCCATGATGCCGTTCCACTTTCCGCCGTTGGCAAATCCGCGGTTGTATGTTTCCGTCAGCGCAGCGATGCTGTCGTATGCGGCATCGCTCTTTTCCCACTCAGACTTTCCATGGCGGGCAAGCTGGGCGTGGAGGAGCTTGAAGTTCATCTGTGCGGATGCCTGCACGGGATATTTCACTAGCTGGAAATATTTGTCCATGTCGGCAACAGGCACGCTACGCCCAATCTTCTCGACCTTGTCGGAGATGCGCGCATAGCTCTTCATGCGTTCGAGTATCTCATCTTCGCTGAACGGAAGATCGGAGATGCGAGAGTACTTGGGATCGCGCTCTTCGGTGCGTGTGTTGCCCATGTACTCGGGCTTGTGGATGAAGGCAAGCCTGTAGTGCTCGGTCATGAGCGGGAGTATGTCGTCGGCACGCGAACCGAACTCGCGGTCAAGGAAGCCGGCAAAATGCTTTTTCCATCCTGAGGAGCGCACGGCATCCATGTTCCACGCCATGTCCATGAAGAGCTCAATCTGATATTCGGCAGGCTTGATGTCGCCGACGTTGAGAATCCACATCTTCCTGATGCCCGAGTCGTAGGCACGGCTCATCTGGTTGTAGAGCAATGCAGGGCTGAAGGTGCCTAGCCAGAGGTAGTCGTGAGGACGTCCCCAGTAGGAAACGTGGTAGTAGATGCCGTTTCCGCCCGAGCGTGCACGTTCCTCGGCTGAAGGGAAATGGGTGATGTAGCCGTAGTTGTCGTCGCACCACATGAGTGTGACATCGTCGGGCACGTCGAGGCCCGACCTGTAGACATCGAGCACTTCCTTGTAGGGGATGAAGACTTGAGGCACGGAGGCGAGGTCGGGACTTACGTATTCGGCAATGAGACGGCGCTGGTCGGCAATGACCTGCGAGAGGACGCGGCGCTGTTCGTCTACGGTTTTCGCCCCGTTCATCTTTCCGTCGTGCACACCGCGCATGCCGAGAGTGTAGACAATCTCCTGCCCTGCCACCTCCTTGACACGCTCTTCCCAGAAACTGAGAACGTTGCGGCTGTTGTTGACATAGTCGTAGTCGCCGCGTCCGCGCACACCCCACTCCACGGCAGTGCTTGAGGCCATGGGTTCGCAGTGGGAACCGCCGATGAAGATGCCGTAGCGCGACGCCACCTCGCGGTTGCCCTCGGTGAGGAAGAACGGCACGGAGCATTCGTGCATCGGAGGCCAGTAGTAGTTGGCGCGCAGGCGCAGAAGGAGTTCGAATATGCGCTCAGTGGTGCGCGGGCCCACGATGCCTCGCTTGTTGCCTGGTTCCATGGTAAGACTGCTCCATGGCATGAGTCCCCAGTCCTCGTCGTTGATGAAAATGCCACGATACTCGACCGAGGGATATTGGAATGTATAGAAATCGGACGCAAGGCTGAAGGACTCCTTCTTCTCGCTGTGAGAATCGGCCCACCACACCCACGGGGAAACACCGATAAGGCGCGACACCTCCATGAGGCCGTAAGCAGTTCCGTACTGGTCGCTTCCGACAACGACAAGCTTGCCTTCATCGTCAACGGCAACGACAAACGCCTGCCTGCGCCCCTTGAGCGGAGAAACGTCGACACCGCGGTAGTTGACGGACATGCCGGCGGTGAGTGTCGATACAATGATGTCGGCATCGGTGCCGGAGGTTATGGCTACATCGGACGAGAAGACGTCGCGGAGGTCGTTCTTGAGGATGAACATGGCTGTATGAACGATTTTTGCATCTTCCCTGCATTCTACTGATATTGCAGCACCTCTTGTCAACGTAAAATCTGTATTATTTCCTGCACGGCCGGCAACAAGGCACAGTACGCTGGAAATAAAAAACAAAAACATTTTTCTTGCATTCATCTTATAAACATTATTTATTACCTTTTTTCATTACAGCAGAAGGATTGACTCCATATTCACGATAGAAACACTCACGGAAATATGTAATATCGTTGAATCCGCTCATGTATGCGGCTTCAGAAACATTACAGTTGCCTTCCGACAAAAGACGATAGCTGTTCTTCA
This sequence comes from Bacteroides sp. 43_108, assembly GCA_001915545.1. Taxonomy (GTDB): domain Bacteria; phylum Bacteroidota; class Bacteroidia; order Bacteroidales; family Bacteroidaceae; genus 43-108. Next base: position 69,386 of record MNQS01000003.1, read on the forward strand.
AGCGCATCTTACGTATGAACACATTTGCTGAAACTCCTGTCAGTCCTTTCATTTTACGATAAAAAGTAGAATAGCTCATGTTCATCTCCTTTGCAAGATAATTGACATCTAGTTTACCGTTCTCAATATTATCTTGCACCACCTCTGTAAGTTTCTTCATGAATTCTTCATCAAGACGGTTCATTGAGGCAATTGGAATATCGGATGCAGAGACTGGATTTGTATTCCCTTCATTCTTATTGCCGGAATATTCCGCGGCAAGAGAGGCCCGCATCTTGAAAATATTGCATATTCTAGTTCTTAAAAGCTTAATGCTGAAAGGTTTAGTGATATATGAGTCAGCACCGCAATCATAACCAGACTCTCTATCCTGCATGGAATCTTTTGCGGTCAGCAATATAACCGGTATATGGCATGTTCTTATATCAGCTTTTATTTTCCGGCACATTTCAAAACCGTCCATTACAGGCATCATAACATCTGAAATAATTATATCAGGTATATGTTTTAATGCATAATCCAAAGCGTACTTCCCGTCAAAAGCCTCAACAACATCAAACTCTTCTGCAAAAGCTTCAGCAACATAATGTCTTATATCGTCGTTGTCTTCTACTATAAGCATTACGCGTTTAGACTGATCTTCGACGCCAGCTTTTTTTTCTTCACCGACAGGCATCGCGTCATCCAGATGGACTGCATCGGCGTAAATTTCATCTGCGGGGATTCGGAATGTGAAAACAGAACCTGCCCCAAGCTTGCTCTCAACATATACTTGACCGTGGTGAAGCTCTATCAGCGACTTGACCAGTGCGAGTCCTATACCTGTACCAGAAGCCTGATGCCTGCCGTTGGCCTGAAAATAGCGTTCGAAAATATGGGGCAGCGACTGTTTATCAATGCCATAGCCAGTATCGGCAACACTTATTTCTGCATAGCGTACTCCATTGTCATGAATTATTTGCATCGAAACACATATCTGCCCATGTTCCGTATATTTTACAGCATTTGAAAGCAAATTGTCCATTACAGTAGAAATTATATCCGGATCATAGTATATTTTATCTCCACTGTCATCTACATCTATTTTCAGCTCTACACCACGATTGCTGCACATATCCTTAAAGCCCAAAGCAGCTTCGGCAATCAAATTGCCAAGTGTGCCGTAAACAACGGACAGTTTTCTATTGTTTGTTTCTGTCTTGCGGAACTCCAGCAGACGTCCTACCATGTTGAGGAGCTTACGGGCACTGGCATGTATGGTTTCAACCTTAAGCCTTGATTCGCGAGAAAGAGAAGCATCGCTCTCCAAATCCTCCAACGGCCCGATTATAAGCGTAAGCGGCGTACGCAGTTCGTGCGTCACATTTGTATAAAACTTCAATCTTTCATCATTCAGTCTTTTCTCTTTCTCGGCAGTTACCTTTTTCAGCCGTTCTTCTTTCTTCCGCTCGAGTCTGATTCTATAATATCTTATAAATGAAAAAGAAAGGCCGATCAACACCAGCAAATATACAATCCAGGCGTACAATGAAGACCACAAAGGCTGTTTTACTGCAATGGTAACCATAGCTTCTGTATCTGTACCGTAATTTATCTGATTTTTCAGTCGTGCCCTGATATGAAGAATATATTTTCCGGGAGACAAATCCTGCAAAATGATACTGTTCGTTCCATGCACGTCAATCCATCGTTCGTCAAGCCCATCCACCATGTATGCATACTCTACCTGACGGCTTTGAGAAAAGTCCGATACAGCAAAACTTATGCGGAACGAGTTGCATTCATATTCAAATTCATATTCGCCTCCGTCATGCATGCCTAAAAAACGAGTTTCTCGGTTTTCATCAAGAAATTCACACTCCGTTATATTTACATCTGACGACTTATGTTGGCTTTCAACCTTGTACGGATCAACAACAACAGCACCGCCAAGCGATGCAAAATACAACAATCCTCCAGGTCCGCAATCAGCTCCGCACTCTACAAACAAGTTTTTAGGTACTCCATCATTGAAATCGTAATTGGCAACCATAACAGAATCGGGCATACTTACATCCAATCTGGAAATACCGCAATCGTAGCTCACCCATATGAACCCATTACTGTCACCTATGACAGATTTTATATTATTATCCATCAGGCCTGCATCTGAATCAAGAACCATTACATCGTGCGGTTTTTCAATATCCTTAATATACGCTATCCCCCGCGTGGTAACAGCCCATATCCAACCTGCCCGGTCAAAATACAGCTGCCTGATGGTGTTTGAAGGCAAGCCGGATTGAGTATCTAAATAAAACTTCAAATTAAGGTCCTTGTCCAGAACCACAATCCCTCCTCCATATGTGCCCATCCACAACCTACCTTTATTATCAAGCACCATGCTGTATATGTACTTTTCCTTCAATATACGGTTCACCTCATCAACTTTTCTGACTTTTCCTGTCTTTTCCGAATACTCAAGCAGACCATATTCAGTGCCGACCAATACATATCCGTCACGAACAGAACAAAATGAGATTACGTCAACATATTCCATTCCAATGTCGATACGGCTGAGCCTGCGTGTTCCATTTTCAATCTTGACCAATCCATCGTCAAATAATCCGCAAAGCATATTTCCCTGATTGTCCTCGTAGAATCCCATGACCCTCACAAACGATCTATTCAAAACAGGCGTCAAATCTATAGACGCCTCAAGCTTTCCGCTATTGAATATAGCCACTTCGTTCTCACTCCCAATCCACATATTTCCACGACTGTCAGCCTTAATGCTCCATACCGGACGTTCAATCACAGCATTTTTCTTCAGCCATGTATAAGGAAGGACGGTGAATTTGTTGGAGCTGTGCGACACAAAATCAATACCTGCACCGTAATTTCCTATCCATATATTACCAAATGAATCTTTCATCAGGCTTCTTATATTTCTAGATGAAATAGCCCCGTCCGAATTGTCGTACGTGTGGTTTTCGAAACTCACACCGTCCGGCTCCGCAAGCCCCGCCGACTCTATGTCCAGCAGGCTCAATCCGCCTATATCCGTCCCCACCCACAATTCGCCCCTCTCCATTTCTGCAATACAGTATACATGGTCCGAAAGCAGGCTGTTCGCGCGATTGTCATCATGACAAAACACAGTAAAATCATTCTTTTCAAGACTGAACAACGCCAATCCATGGTTTGTGCCGACCCAAATGTTGCCACGGCTGTCTGTGTAAATATCATATACGTTATTTCCGGGGATGCTCCTATCATCGCCGTTCACATGACGGTAATTCCTGGCCACACCGGTTCTTATATCCAGAACTGTCATTCCTCCACGGTCATGTCCGATAAAGATTCGTCCTCGCCCATCGTCCATAACGCATCGAACATATTTATGCGATTCCCCTTTGTCCGACTTTACCGGAAAAGGTTTAAATATTCCTTCATCTGCATAATATTTAACTATCCCATTGTAATGATTGGCTATTATAATATTCCCGTCATGACCCTTTACGATATCAGATATATTATTCAGAACATAATCTTGTCCTGATTCGAGACACTGAAGTTTCAATGTAGAACAATCCAATATTACAAGATTCTCGTTGGTACCTATCCACAAACGATTTTCACGGTCATCATACATCAGGCAAGTAATGCTGTTACAGCATAGTCCGGAGTTGCTTTCGTTGAAAACAGTAAATGAATGTCCGTCATATCTGGAAAGGCCATTTTCTGTACCGACCCACACATATCCCATACTATCCTGCACCATACATGTCACCAAATCATTTGAAAGCCCGTCCTCCATTCCTATATGTCTGCATTTGTGTCCGAATGCGCCGGATATTTGTGCAGCACACGAAATATCAACAAGGCTTAAGACAAACAATACATATAAAAATAATTTCATACCTTTTTTATTTTATAATTAAATTACAACAATGTTCCGGCTTTACAAAATACAGAAAAAAACTTATCAAGTGCAAATATATAAAGCCAGCTGTTGCCATACGGCAGAAAACACCTGCATCTTTGAAAGATTTACACATCACATAGCAGGAATCTTCAGATACCAGATTGTTTTTGCTATTCGTGCCGTATCATTTTTGCCTGCTGAATGCATTAATACACAGAACTGCAATTTTGAAATATTTCACCATCATGCATGAAAGAAAAAGCCACCATAAATATAAGAATGATGCCATATATTTATACTGTACATTTTTGTATACCATATACGTAAATACACAAAACAACAGATCTGTTAACAACTAATTAAAAAACTACACATTATGAAAAAACATCATTTATTACTTTTACTTTTCATGTTTTGCATGAATGCAGTAGAGCTATATTCTCAAGACGACGTCAGTATAGGAATTGACATGACCGAAAAGGTTGCCAACGGTGGCTTCGATGACCAATACGAAGGATGGACGATAGATGCACCGGGGCAAAAAATCAGCACAGCAGAAAAAGCCGATGGTTTGATTCCGGGCGGGCAGAACCATCTGCAGCTTTGGGTCGGCAGCGGCGGTATAAACGGAAAAGTCTATCAGCAGATCAGCAATCTGCCAAACGGCATATACACAGTGACAGCCATTATTGTACCAAGCTTCGAGGGTTCCATATCCCTGTATGCCAATGAAACAAAATCTCCGTTAACATCGGGCGACAATAAAATGTATCAAGCTACGACCATCGTTTCCGACGGTATTCTGGAAATAGGTGTCGAACTGTCAACAACGGGTTCTACCTTAATTGACATGGACGACTTCAGGCTATATTTCAGCAGCGATGATGAAGCTGAAATAATCGAAATGCTCAAGAACCAGGTTCAGAATATAATAGATGAGACACAGTCGTTCATCGATGAAGAATTCGCAGATTATCCTGGGATGCAGGCCGAGTTTGGAGATATGCTCATGAATTATGATGCATACGGCATCACCGACAAAGAAACAGGGTACAAAATGATAGAAGACATAAAGGAAATACAGAGCAAGATGAATATCGCCCTGAAAAATGCAGAAGATCTCAAGGAAGCAATCAAAAAAACAGAAGTATTAATAACATCCACCACCACTTATCCTGGAATAGACGCATTGATCGAAACGTATGAAACCATTGTAAGTTTCTATGACAGCCAAGCTGGAACTTCAGATGAATATGCGATGTATTTGGAAAAGCTCAATAAAGCAATAGAAGCATATAGCATGTCGCAGGATGCGACTTTGGACAAACCGGCAGACTATACATATCTGATAAAGCATCCGCAATTCTGCATTCCTGAAGCAGAAGGAATAATGCAGGAAGACAGCACCATGCTGTATCCTTACGGAGAAAATTATGCTCAAGGAAAAGTTCCGGCAGAAGCTACAAGCGAAGGATGGTATATCGGCAACGGAGGAGGAGACCAGAAATTGAGCTTCTCTCAGCAGCGTATATGCTGGAATGCCTGGAACAACAACTTTGACTACCTGAGCATCAACCAGGACCTGACAGAACTGCCTAACGGATATTACTCAATATCAGCCGACTTCATTACTCATCCGGGATGTGCGACCACCCAGCACACATATGCCGAGACAAATGCACTGAAAGTGACATCTGACACATTAAAAGAAGGACGAAGCATTACCCAGGAGCCATATAACGGTAGATGGCAGACACTGAAGACAGACCTGATAATAGTGACAAACGGAAAAATGACTATCGGAGCAGAATCCACAGGAGACAAGGTGAACACGCCTGCAGACTTTGGAGGTTCGGCAACAGACCACTCGCGCGGATGGTTTTTGGTTTCAAACTTCAAGCTATACTATCACGGTCCGGCAAGTACAGAGGATATCAAAAACATCTTGACAGGGAAACTGGCCGAATGTCAAGCACAATGTGACACCATGATGTTCAGATACGACAAGAATGCCTACCAGGACTCCATTGACAAGTGCAGAAATGCATCAACGGCTGATGAAATCAACAGCGCGCTGAATATTCTTTCGGAAGCTCAGAAAGAAGCCGAAAAATCCATATCCAAACAAACGGAAATCGCAGCCGGTGTGTATGCATCGATGGCCGATTCGATTGCAGAAGGCAATTATACCGGTGAAATTGCATCTGTCGCACGTATACTTCACGATTGCATGCAGATGGAAATAGAATCGGAATACGCAACGTACACAGAAATGGACAGTCTTGTGTCCATACTTGACGTGTTTGTGAATGAATACATACCTGTATACAGAACAGCAGCTTCAATGGATGTTTCTGACGAAAAATGCAGAGCCAACCTGCATGCCAACATGGACAGGCAAATATCCGAATACGAAAGCATGACAGATCTTCCGGAAATGACCCTGGTTGAAGAACATGTAGAAGAACTGTATAAAGCCATAATGCAGTGCAAGGCAATGGATTTATACCTAAGCGGAACAACCGACTACACATCGCTGATAGCCAATCCGAGCATAGAAAATTCCAGCTCTGGCAACGCAGAAGGATGGACTATAACTGTAACCGGTGGAAACTACGTTACAAGCAGCGGGCAACAGGTTGACGGAGCATCAGACGGACGATATATGGATTCTTACAACGGCACTGCCGGCAATCTTCTTTATAACGCATATCAAACCATAGAGAATCTGCCTTCAGGAATTTACAAAGTCAGAGCCATGATGCGTACATCAAGCGACGAGGGAGTATATCTTTATGCAATAGCCGACAATGATTCAGCAACGACATCACTTGCAGAAGTTTCAAGGGAAAGAATCAACATAACACGCTACGGCGGGCCGAAAGCGCAAGACGGGCTTGACTCAATAGCTGCAGTGGTAGGCCAGTACGGGTCAATCTGGTGCGACCTGTACGACAGGACTGAAGGCGGCGCAACTGCCGATGTGGCACAAGCAGATACACTTAACGCAAACAGCGCAAGAGGTTATGGCTGGCAATATAAAGAAGTAGAGATTGAAGTAACCGGACACACTCTTACCATTGGAGCAACATGCGATTCGACATTCACAAAGAATCACGGAGGAAGAGCTTTCACAGGACAATGGTTCTCTGCCGATAACTTTACATTGACATTGGTGAAGGAAGGCAACAACGACAATTGGAATCCGTCTACAGGCATCTCATCTGTCGGAGAGACAAAAGACGAAGAGTTGAAAGTAAAGGTTCAAGACGGAGCAATCACAACCAACGGCGACATCTACAGCTTGAACGGCATAAAAATAGCCAATGGAAGTAAAGTGCCTAAAGGCGTGTATATAATACGTCTTAAAGAGAACAGCAAAAAGATTATTGTAAGATAACTTGTACACAAGTGCAGATTCCGTATGCGCGGCACAGACCATCTTGTGCCGCGCATACTTAAAAAAATCAATTTCAGACTATGAAAAAAACAATTTTTACATCAATCTGGTTGTCGGCGACATTGTTCGTTTGCACCAATCTGCATTGCCAGACTGTCGATGTTCCAAAGCTTGATATGACTGACAGGATTGTAAACAATGATTTCGATAACGATTATGAAGGATGGACGATAGATGCGCCGGGGCAAAAAATCAGCACATCAGAAAAAGCAGACGGTCTTATATCCGGCGGACAGAAGCACCTGCAGCTGTGGGTAGGCAGCGGCGGAATAAACGGTAAAATATATCAGAAACTGTCCGGACTTCCAGAAGGCAAGTACATATTGACAGCCGTTATAGTCCCTTCATTCAGCGGAAATGTTTCATTATACGCCGGCAACGATGAAACCTCAATACAGTCCGGAGACAACAAAGTGTATGACATTACCGGAGAAACACATGACGGCAACATGGAAATAGGAATAAAGCTGTCGACATCGGGTTCACCTACAATCGACATGGACAACTTCAGGCTGTACTACACGGGCGGAAACGCTGAAGGCTACAAGATTATGCTGGATGCAAAAGCGGAAGAGGCAAGAAACGCAGCTTCTGAAATTACAAAAGGAGAGAACGTGCCGGGATTCAATAATCTGGAGCAGCTGCTTGATGCGATAGGCAAAGCAGAAAGTGCCGATGAAAACAGTGAGGAAGAACTGCAGAAAGCCATAAATGCCGTCGATGATGCCATAGAGGTCTACAACGGCATAGTCAACGACTATCTCCCGCTATTCGAAGCATATGAGAAGTTTCTGGCCGACCTGGAATCATCGGATTACCCAAAAGACGAAATGGAAATATTGCTGCAAGCAGCAGAAGAGCAGCTGAACGACAAAGAGGATCGAAGAGGCGACATTGATGGTATGATATCTGAAATAGACGAAGCGTCCGCAACCCTGGAACTGTTCGAAAAGCTGGAGAAGGAAATAGACAAATGTACGCATCTTCTCAACGATTCTGAATACGACGGCAAGGAAGAATTTGCAGAAGCCATCAACGAAGCATCAGAAATTTATGCATCGCCTGCAGGCAAGGACCTTGCTTCTGCATTGGAAGCATTGGATACAGCCTATGATAAATATCTTGAGGGACGTCCTTCGGAATGGGTTACCATAAAAAATGGCGCTATGTATAAAGACGACAGAGGAGAATGGGTACAAGCACACGGCGCCGGATTCATATACGTAGGCGATACATGGTACATGATAGGCGAAGACAGGAGCAGAACATGGAATCCGGATGTGAACATGTATTCGTCGAAGAATCTTGTTGACTGGAAATATGAAGGAAAAATCATAGACGGAAGCACACACAGCGCACTTGCCAACGGAAGCAGGTTTATAGAAAGACCCAAAATCATGTACTGCAAGAATACGGGACAGTACGTAATCTGGTGTCACTGGGAACAAGGTAATTACGGAGCGTCAGAAGCCGCAGTATTTTACAGCGACAATATTACCGGACCATACAAATTCCATTGGGCAGGAAGACCTCTGGGCATAAAATCAAGGGACTGCAACGTGTTTGTAGACGATGACGGCACAGCATACTTCATATCAACAACCAACGAAAACCAGGATTTGGGACTGTTCAAGCTCTCAGAGGACTATCTTGATGCCGTTGAACACACAGCTCTTTTCAAATGGCAGGGACGTGAAGCACCTGCTATAGTGAAAGTGGAAGGAAAATATTTCATGCTTTCTTCTGCATGCTCCGGATGGGCTCCTAACCAATGCAAGGTGGCATGGTCAAATTCACTGAAATCAGGCTGGTCCGGACTTTCAAATATTGGAAACAGCATTGCTTTCGATACGCAAGCCGCATCCATACTTACAATCAACGGCACAAACGGCACATCCTATCTCTATGTAGGCGACCGCTGGCAGGATCCAAATCTGGCAGAATCAAAAACAATTGTGTTCCCAATCACCTTTTCCGGGAATTCGTGCGTTTTCAAATACAGACAGAAGTTCGATCTCAACCTCAAGGAGGGCATATGGAAAGAAAGCGACGGCTCCGGATACTGCACAGACAAGAGCAAATGGAGAATAAAGGCTTGCAGCAGTGAAGAAACCGGAAGCGAAGACGGTAGGGCTGAAAATATTTTCGACAATGATGCTTCGACAATCTGGCATACACGCTACAGCGGAAACAAAGCGATGCCTCCCCACAGTGTCGAAGTCGACATGGGCGAAGTTGTTGAAATATCCGGATTCAGATGCACACCGCGCACAGACGACTCAACAAACGGCCTTATAAGGGAATATATATTCTACGTAAGCACAGACGGCAAAACGTGGGAAAGCGTTTCAGGCGGAAGCTGGATGCCATATGGTGCCGAAGTACATTTCAGTTCTGTCGATGCACGATATTTCAAGCTTGTGTCGCTCGAAGGCGATTATGCATCTATTGCAGAGCTTGATATTCTGAACAAGCCGGAAACATACATGGAGAATGAAATATCCTCGAATTTCAGAATCAACTCCGATGAATGGAAAAGCGGAAAATTTGTCTGGGCAAGCAAAGGCGACGATGTTTCTTTCAGATGCAGTGTCGACGAAATCGGGGGGAGCTGGGCATTTTCCGGACCAAACGCGCAGATGACCTCGGGCAACGAGTATACCTGCACCGACATTGCAGAAGACGATGCGGGAACGTACACAGCCATGTATCTCAATCCGGCAAACCAGACGAGCACGTTTGACTTCAGCCTCAAGCTGAAAGACGCAGACACTTCGATAACGACAGCCAGCGATGCAGAAGACCGTCAGGTTGTTTCCTGCCGTAAATTCAATCTGCAGGGCATCGAAGTGGACGAGATGCACGAAGGTGGCCTGTACATAATCAAGGAAACATATTCCGATGGAAACACAAGAACTTACAAGATATTAAAATAGAAAAACGCGAACTATGGATATAAAGAAAACTATATTTTCCGCAGGCATGGCAATGCTGTGCGGAACATGGCATGCATGTGCCCAAAATTCCATCCCGGCCATGCAGGCAAAAGATGATTTCGGAGGAAAACTTGTAGAAAATATATCTGATTTTGTTCCAACGACCGATGACTACACGCTGGAAGTCGGATGCAAAGCTGAAAGCACATTGAACATTGCATTTGCAGGCATCACTTATCGCCCGCACTCTGATGCAACTGTAAGATTTGTACAGAAAGACGGCAAAGTGTACATCTTTGAGAACAAATCGCTGAAAAAGATTGAAGAACCGGCACTCGAATACACAGTTGGCAGTGAAAACATTATAAAGAATCCAAGTTTTGAGGAAGTGTCGGAAGAGCTGTCCGAAGGACGATGGATTGCGGCACATTGGGACACCTGGACGGGCGGTACACCGGCATGGGGAGGCGAAACAGGATATACCAATGTACGTGAAAATGCAGATTACCGTTCCGATGGAACGAAATCCATAATCATGCACGGCAATGCGCGGGCGCTCATGCAAAACATCGATAAGGGGAAACTCGAGCCCGATTCATATTATCTGCTGACGTATGACTACTGGACATCGGAAGGATGGGGAAACGGCGGCATTACCTACAGCATATTGCTGGGCAGCAATGCACTGACGAACGACATAATGCAGATAGACGGACATACCACACCTTCTGAAGGCAAGGCCGGAGGCAGTTTTACAGCCATAGTCAGAACACCGCAAGACGTGCCGTCGGAAGTGTGGCTCACGTTGAGCAGAAATGAATCGAAGGTCGATTGGCTGGATAATTTCAGCATGCAAAAAATCATTCCACTCAAAAAGGGTTTGACAGGATGCACCGATGCAAAATACCTTGCAGGAGAAGCTTACATACCGGAAAATGCTGAATTCGGAGAAGATTATTATGTTGACATGACAGAAAGCATTGCCAACAGCGGCTTCGATGACCAATACGAAGGATGGACGATAGATGCACCAGGACAGAAAATCAGCACAGCAGAGAAAGCCGGAGGCCTGATTGCAGGCAACCAGAACCACCTGCAGTTCTGGGTAGGGTCGGGAGGAACGCACGGCACTCTGAGCCAGAACTTGACGGAACTGCCCAACGGACGCTACACTCTCAAAGCCACCATCGTGTCTTCGTTCAGTGGTAGCGTAAGCCTTTTTGCAAACATGGGGCGCACCGATGTGAAATCCGGTTCGAACAAAGTGTACGAAACAGAAGGAGTGGTATTTGACGGAACTCTGGAAATAGGAATCGACATGGAAACAAGCGGTTCACCGACAATCGACATCGACGATTTCAGGCTTTACTATCACGGCATCGACGAAGAAAGCACACGCGAAACCCTTTTGTCGAAAATAAGCGAAGCCAAGGCCGACACTGCCGAAATCAACAAGCATTCCGAAGACGAACCGGGATACAACAACCTGGCCCAATATGAAAATGCAATCGCCTATGCAGAAGAATCGCTCACAGGCGGCACGGAAGCCATGATGAAAGCCCTCGGCTTGCTGGAGGAAGCCATCGGCGAACGGGAAAACATCCTCAACTCCTACTCCATTCTGGCAGATGCCATCTCCGAACTTGAAAGAGCCGTATCTGCAACGAAATATCCCGACATGGACGAAACAAATCTGACAATCGGAAAGGCCTGCGAGATGTTCGACAGCAGCGAAGATATGAGAAACGGCATAAGCGGAATGGTCGAACAGCTCAACGCACATCTGGATATGCTCAACGGATATGCAGAACTGGAAGAAGCGATAAAAAATGCAGAACAGATGCTGGCCGATACAGACTATCCGGGAAAGGATGATTTCAAGGACATCATCCGGAATGCAAAGGATATATACAGCTCGCCGCATGGACATGACATGAACGGAACGATAAGCATGCTGCACGATGCAGAACTCGAATACTACGACTCTCAGTTCGTGGACGAGCCGTACGAACAGACCGTATCGACTGTGGACACAAGTCTTGAAGGGGCAGAGAAATTCGTATTGAGAGTCGACGGCAAACCGTTCTACATGACAAACATTCAGGTCAGGCTGGACAAGCTGTACGGCTACGAAGGATGGAACGACGAAGAAATGGAAGCCGTAATGAAACGAGCCTCAGACGACGGATTCAATACGGTGTCGATACCTGTACACTGGCGCGAAATAGAGCCTGTAAAGGACAGATTCGACTGGAGAATACTGGACAAATACATGGAATGGTGCAGAAAATACGGCATGAAGATGGAACTGCTGTGGTTCAGCTGGAGCAGCGGAGGAAGAATCCAGTATTTATGGAACTGCAACGGAAGAAAGGAACTCAGAACTCCCGATTATGTATGCTCTCTTGACGGAGAAAGCGAGTTCAACATGCTGCGGAAAGAATGGGAATATTCTCTTGACTGGCGCGACAAGAACCTGATGGAACGCGAAAAATATGTAGTATCGAGAATGATGGAACACATTGCACTGTGGGATTTCAACAACGGTTCGCCACATACGGTCATAGGAATCCAGCTAGGCAACGAAGCCCGCGGACACGGAAGCAATACAGCATCGTCGTCTGAAATAATAGATTACTACAGCTATGTCGGAGAAGCCGTAAAAAGTTCAAAATACAAAATCTGGACAAGACTCAACTGCGTAAGCTACGAGACATCGGGCAGAATCGATGCAAACGAGAAAAAGCGCAGCGGTGGCGGAACAAACATCGACTTTGTCGGAATCGATATATACGGAACGAGCACATCAAGCATATTGGGCAATATGGGAGGCCAGCTTCCGCAGAAAGGCAAGAACTACAGCATGATAATGGAATGCGATGCAAAGGATTCCAGATCACCGTATTACCAGATTGCGGCACTGGCCGGCAACAAAGCCTTCGACTACTACAACATGGCGGTTGTAGACGGCAACTGCCTGTATTCCAACAACGGGCACAAGCTCGTGGAGAGAGAGCATATAGAAAAGGTAAGGCAAAGAAACAAGATGCTCAACCTCGCCAATCAGGAAATTGCCCTCAAGGCACACAAGAAAAGCATGTATGTCTACAATGCGAACGCAAACGTGACCGGCAGCGAGGACGGAATCGACGGAATAGAATTCAGTCCGTACGGGACTTCGCAGGCCATATGCATAAAGACCGGCAAGGACACATACCTGCTGCTGTCGACAGACAGAGGAACATTTACGACCCGGTCCGACATGTTCATTCAAACGGCAGAATCGGGATACACCGACAAGGACGGAAACTGGATAAAGGAGAACGATTATGCCCACGGCAACCACAGTGTAGCGTTTACGCGCACACAGTGCATAAGGATAACCACATCCGACACAGCATTGTCTGTAGGCGATATACAATCCGAAAAGAACGGCGGAATTGAATATACAATAAGAAATGGTGCGATACTGTCCGACAATGAGATTTACGACATCAGAGGAACAAGGGTCGAAAGCGGCGCCAAAGTTGCTAAAGGCGTATACATAATCAGCAACGGACGCAAATCGGAGAAAGTTCATGTAAGATAATCGACTGCATGGGGCGCGGACGAAACCGCACCCCATGCAAGACAACGGGAAACAGGCACCTCATGCCCATACGGTGCAGGTGCAGACCTCGGACCTGCATGAACATTTCTGCGAGGGCTCGCAACAAAACTTCCGAGGGCTCGGAGCCGCGGTTGCGAGCCCTCGGAAGCTTCAGCGCGCAACGCCGGAATATAAAATCCTGTGCAGAACTGCCTTAGCGGGACACATGAATCATCTGGATGCAGACACACCAAAAGACACAGCTGCAAGTGGAGCTGTTTGAAAAAACGTACGATATCAGATTGGAAGTGACATGCAAGGACATCCGGAAAGAATTGGAACCGTATTCCTGCATCTGTACGGCCGATTTGCGTTTGCTATGGATTATGCGAAGGATGCCGGCAGATTGTTTTACATGATTATCGAAAAAACAGCGCGCTTGCAAACCTGCAATATATAAACTTACAAAAAATCAGAAAATCATCATAAGAGCCAAACATGCTATAAATTAATTCCACCAATGGACATACATAATTTTTTAAGCTGCAACATGAGAAAACTCACAAAATACATGATTGCGGCATCAATACTGTCATTCGTGATGCCTGCATACGGACAGGACGGAAACGGGAACCATGAAGGATGCATCTTCAACGGGGTGCCATGGTTTGACACAGACAACAACATCGTCAACGCCCACGGAGCATGCATAATAAAAGAGAACGGCAGATATTATCTGTTCGGGGAATGGAAATCCGATGACAGCAACGAGTTCAGAGGGTTCAGCTGCTATTCCTCGGCAGACCTTAAGGAATGGAAATTCGAGAAAGTGGTTCTTCCGCGCCAGAATGAAGGTCTGATGGGGCCAGGACGTGTCGGAGAAAGGGTTAAAGTCATGAAATGCAGAACTACCGGCGAGTACGTGATGTTCATGCATGCAGACAACCTGCAATACAAGGATCCGTACATCTGCTATGCGACCAGCAATACGATAGACGGCGAGTATGCATTCAGAGGACCTGTACTCTATAAAGGCAAGCCTATCAGAAAGTGGGACATGGGAACTTTTCAAGATTCCGACGGAAGCGGATACCTGCTGCTGCATGGCGGAACAATATATAAGTTGAGCGAAGATTATCATTCGGCAGAAGAACTTGTGATAAGCAAGATCGGCAAGACACATGGAGAATCACCGGCCATGTTCAAGAAAAACGATACATATTTCATGCTTTTCTCAAACCTGACGAGTTGGGAACGAAACGACAATTTCTATTTCACGGCACGTTCCCTGTCGGGGCCGTGGACAAGGCAAGGTCTGTTTGCACCTGAAGGAAGCCTGACATTCAATTCGCAGACGACATTTGTGTTTCCGGTTCATACAGACAATGATACAGTGCCTATCTTCATGGGCGACAGATGGTCTTATCCCAAACAGGCATCGGCGGCAACGTATGTTTGGATGCCTATCGATGTGGACGGTACAAAACTCAGCATGGACGAATACTGGAACTGCTGGGACATCGAAACAATGAAACCGCAAGATGCGGCCGTCACCGGGCAATCAATCATGGAAGAGGCAATCGTTGAAGGAAACGGCTGGACAAAAGACGCAGGACGCTGGATGTCCAGTTCGGAAGGCAATACACTGCAGATTGACTTCAACGGCAAAAGCCGCATCGCTGTAATAGGACTGACGGACAACAAGGGAGGATACGCCAAGATAAGAATAACCGACAAGAAAGGCAAAACCATACATTCATCATTCGTTGACTTCTACAGCAAGAATGCATGCAAGTCTATAAGATTTGTAACACCTGAACTCAACGACAGCATATACAAACTTGAAATTGAAGTTGCAGGAAGCAGATCCAACTGGTCCGACAAAGCCGGAAATATCTATGGAAGCCTGGACAACTACGTCTACATCGACGACATTGTAAAGATATAATCAGAGCCTCGTGCAAAAAAAAGGATGCACATCCCGCAACACAATGAAGCCAGGACTACGGCACAAAAACAGGCTGATGTCAGCGCAAGACGGCAAGAGAGATGTAAATTTGAGGATTTGCACGAACTAAACCTCAACAACTTTCATCTGTGAAAAGATAAGTCAGACAAATTTATTATCTTTGCATAAGATACTAAAACATATACATATATGAAAGAACTTGCATTAAAGTACGGTTGCAACCCAAACCAGAAACCTTCACGCATATACATGGAGGAGGGAGAACTGCCTATCGAGGTACTCAACGGACGTCCGGGATACATCAATTTCCTTGATGCACTCAACAGCTGGCAGTTGGTAAAAGAGCTGAAAGCTGCTACAGGCATGCTGGCTGCGGCTTCATTCAAGCACGTGAGCCCTGCAGGTGCCGCCATCGGAATACCGATGAGCGATACGCTGAAGAAGATATATTTCGTTGACGACGTGAAGGTTCCTCTGACACCGATAGCTACCGCTTACGCAAGAGCAAGAGGAGCAGACAGAATGTCGTCGTACGGCGACTTCATTGCGCTGAGCGACACTTGCGACGAGGCTACGGCTACGCTCATCAAGCGCGAGGTGTCGGACGGAGTCATCGCTCCCGACTACACTCCTGAGGCTCTGCAGATTCTGAAAGAGAAGCGCAAGGGCACATACAACGTCATAAAAATCGACCCTAACTATGTTCCGGCTCCTATTGAGCACAAGCAGGTGTTCGGCATCACTTTCGAGCAGGGACGCAACGAGGTGGATCTCTCTTCAGACACACTCTTCGAAAACATACCTACTCAGAACAAGAACTTCACGGAAGAGGCTAAGCGCGACCTGAAGATTGCGCTCATCACACTGAAATATACTCAGAGCAACTCTGTGTGCTACGTGAAGGACGGACAGGCAATCGGTATCGGTGCCGGTCAGCAGAGCCGTATACACTGCACACGCCTCGCAGGAAACAAGGCCGATATATGGTGGCTGAGACAGCATCCGAAGGTGATGAACCTGCCGTTCAAGCAGGACATCAGACGTGCCGACAGAGACAACACCATCGACGTGTACATCAGCGAAGACCATGACGACGTTTTGCGCGACGGCACATGGGAAATGTTCTTCACCGAGAAGCCTGAAGTTCTCACAATGGAAGAGAAGAAGGCATGGATTGCACAGAACAAGGGCGTATGCCTCGGAAGCGACGCTTTCTTCCCATTCGGCGACAACATCGAAAGAGCTCACAAGAGCGGTGTTGAATACATTGCTCAGGCAGGAGGTTCCGTTCGCGACGACCATGTCATCGACACCTGCGACAAGTACGGCATCGCAATGGCATTCATCGGAATCAGACTTTTCCACCATTAATCAACCACAAGGCTGACGCCTGATTTTTTAAGCATCAACAAAAAAATATCAGACAGATGGCTACAGACGACGAAATAACTTATGCCATAATGAACGGCATAAACTTCGGAGGCGCAAAGAAGAACCGAAATGACAAATCCGACAAGGTGAGAACCAAGGCCAAAAAGAAAGGTTACCAGACGGGTGCTCACGGTTCGGGAGCTGCAAAGCACAAGGAAGAAATACGCCAAAGAAGGAAAAACAGACCTACGCAGAGAAAGGGCAGATAGGCAAAACAGATGTAGGCCCGAAACCCTGAATGCATGAAAACAGGCGGACACGCATACACGCTCACCCCCAAAGGAATGCGGTGCATGTGTGTCCGCCTGCGTGTTTGCGGAGATGACAAAAAGCGCACACAACAGGCAGAAAATATATCCGAAAAGCAGGAAAAAGAGGAAGAATGTGCACTGGGGAAAGCATATATTCCACAAAAGAAAACGCTTGGGGTTTGGTAATGACAGCATTATCATGTATATTTGCGCCGTGTTTGTGCATGGAAGCATGCACGGCATTGCATCAACACACTCCGGGGCTGACTGGATTTGACAGCAGGATGAAGTTGTATGTAAGCATGCAGAGCGTCGGTGATTTGCTCTATAATATCAGTCATCAAAAAATTATCTGGCGAAAACAATTACGCTCTCGCTGCTTAATCGAAGCATAGTAGATAAGCTTTATTTCCCTGCAAGGCGGGGAAACGAGACATCGCCCTGAAAGCTACAAGTCCCGAAGCGTTCAGAACGGCGGTGCGGCAAAATCGGGAATAGTCGGCGGCGGCCTCGCGCCGCAGATGAAGCTTTAGAGGATAAGGTCGCGGTGGGTGGTCCAGGTCTTGCCGAGGCACGAAAACCGAAGTCTGGAATAAGCATGTAGAAAGCATAGGGCTTCCTTGTTTGGACGAGGGTTCAATCCCCTCCAGCTCCACCCTTAAGAGCCATGCA
This sequence comes from Bacteroides sp. 43_108, assembly GCA_001915545.1. Lineage (GTDB taxonomy): Bacteria > Bacteroidota > Bacteroidia > Bacteroidales > Bacteroidaceae > 43-108. Next base: position 87,601 of record MNQS01000003.1, read on the forward strand.
GGACATATTTATCCCGCATAAAGAGAAATGAGGTCGTGTCACGGTTTGAAGGGACATGACCTCTTTTGCTTTTTATATGTGCAGTGAAAAACGCACCCGTTTCTGTTTCATGAAAAACTTGCAGGAAAAAATGAAATTCGACAATTCAAAAGTGAGAAGGCAGGACAGATTGCTCGACGAAGCCGAAGCCACTGAGCTTCTGAGAAAAGGTGAATACGGCATTATGTCAATGACCGGCAAGGACTCCGAACCCTACGGCATCCCAGTGAACTTCGCTTGGGACGGCGCATGCAGCATATACATACATTGTGCGCCCGAAGGCCGTAAACTTGAATGTCTTAGGAATGACCCCCGTGCATCGTTCTGCATCGTCGGGCACACAAACGTGGTTTCATCAAAATTCACGACCGGCTATGAAAGCATCGTCCTGAAGTGTACGGCATCGACACATCTTGAGGCAGAGGAAAGGATGCATGCCCTCAAACTTATTCTTGAGAAATACTCGCCCGAGGACATGGCCGTAGGACTTAAATATGCTGAAAAGTCGTTTGCGAGGACAGAAATAATCCGTCTTGACATAACAAGCTGGAGCGGAAAATGCAAGAGGGTGAAATGACACCGGAAACAAATTTCAAAAAACTAAAAAAATTATAGAGATGAAAGAAGAAGAAATTGAAAAAGGCGGCGGATTGCCCGAGAACGCATTCCGTCCGCTCAAGCCGGGCGAGACGTACAATCCGCTTATGTCGCCCGACAAGGTTTATCGTGAGGTGACCCCGTGGTCAGTCATCTGGGGTGTTATAATGGCAGTGATATTCTCCGCCGCATCGGCCTATCTCGGCCTCAAGGTCGGTCAGGTGTTCGAAGCCGCCATACCTATCGCCATCATTGCCGTAGGTTTGTCGAGCGCCACCAAGCGCAAGGGAGCACTCGGCGAAAACGTGATGATACAGTCAATCGGTGCATGCTCGGGCGTCATCGTTGCCGGAGCCATATTCACCCTCCCCGCCCTCTACATCCTTCAGGAGAAATATCCTGAGATGACGGTGAGCTTCGGTCAGATGTTCATCAGTTCACTGCTCGGAGGCATCCTCGGAATCCTCTTCCTCATACCTTTCCGCAAATACTTCGTCAAGAGCAAGCACGGCGAATACCCTTTCCCTGAGGCAACAGCCAGCACCCAGGTGCTCATCTCCGGCGAAAAGGGAGGCGATCAGGCAAAACCTCTCCTCATGGCAGGTCTTGTCGGCGGTCTCTACGACTTCATCGTCGGCACCTTCGGATGGTGGAACGAGAACTTCACAAGCCGTGTATGCGGATGGGGCGAAATGATTGCCGACAAGTTCAAGCTCGTGTTCAAAATCAATACTGGAGCCGCCGTTCTCGGCCTCGGCTACATCGTAGGCTTGAAGTATGCGGCCATAATCTGTGCAGGTTCCGTTGCCGTATGGTTCATCATCGTCCCGGGCTTCTCGATGATATGGGGCGACGAAGTTCTGAACACATGGAACCCCGCCATCACCACAGCCGTGAAGGACATGTCGCCAGAAATGATTTTCAATGAGTATGCCAAGAGCATCGGCATCGGCGGCATCGCCATGGCAGGCATCATCGGCATCGTCCGTTCGTGGGGCATAATAAAGAGCGCCGTAGGCCTTGCTGCAAAGGAGATGGGCGGAAAGAAGTCAGAAGAGAAGGTTGAACGCACACAGAGAGACATACCGATGAAAATCATTGCCTTCGGTTCCATCTTCACAATACTTCTTATTGCACTGTTCTTCTATTTCGACGTGATGCACGGAAACATCCTCCACACCGTCATAGCCATCCTCCTCGTTGCCGTAATCTCCTTCCTCTTCACCACCGTTGCCGCCAACGCCATAGCCATCGTGGGCACAAACCCTGTTTCGGGAATGACGCTGATGACCCTCATCCTTGCTTCGGTCATCATGGTGGCAGTAGGATTGAGCGGAACCACCGGCATGGTCATATCCTTCCTCATGGGAAGCGTTGTCTGCACAGCCCTCTCCATGGCAGGCGGATTCATCACCGACCTCAAGATTGGCTACTGGCTGGGAAGCACACCGCGGAAGCAGGAGAGCTGGAAGTTCCTCGGCACTCTCGTCTCTGCAGCGACAGTAGGCGGAGTGATTATGGTGCTCAACGACCTCTACGGATTCACCAGCGGACAGCTCGCCGCACCTCAGGCAAACGCCATGGCCGCCGTCATCGACCCTCTGATGAACGGAGTTGAAGCTCCGTGGATACTCTACGGTGCAGGTGCACTGCTCGCCCTCATACTCACCTTCTGCAAGGTTCCTGCCCTGGCCTTCGCCCTCGGCATGTTCATACCTCTCAACCTCAACCTGCCTCTCCTCGTAGGCGGCGCCATCAACTGGTACGTCACAACCAGAAGCAAGAACGAGGAAACCAACAACGCAAGAGGCGAAAAGGGCACACTGCTCGCTTCCGGATTCATTGCCGGAGGTGCACTGATGGGTGTTGTCAGCTCAATACTGAAATACTACGAAATCAACTTCATCAACGAAGAGTGGCTTGCAAACCCTATGAGCGAAGTCGTTTCAATCGTTGCATACATCCTGCTCGTTGTCTTCCTCACAAAGGCAGCCATGAGCATCAAGAAGAAGGCATGAAACAACAAGCCTGACTGTTGAGACATACAGAGAGACACACATGAAACATGAATGACCGGTCCCCGACTGCACCATCAGCCATAAGGGCCCGGTCATTTTTTTGCATAAAAAAGAGGGGATACGTAACCGATACGTATCCCCTTGTTCAAATCTGCAAACGCTCCTGAAAACTATTATGAAACGTAAGTCCGAATGATACGGACACAATTAAACTGTGTAACCATATAACAATTATATATGCCATAAAGATTTGAAAATGACTGCAAACGTGCATATATTAACATCTTTTAATACCGCAGGCATCTTTACAGCGCAAAAACAAAGGGCATCGCAAAACATGTGCTCATAAAATTAATTAAAATCATTTTTTCCCTTTTAGTTGTCATTTTATATGTTTTACGTATTTTTGCACTATAGCGGATTCCGAATACGCCCGCTTTGCAAAAAATTTGTAGTTGATTCTAAAACAAAAAACTATGACGACCAACGTTATTACATTCGCCCTGCTGTGCTTCACGTCGTTCTTCACACTGACCAACCCTCTGGGCACAATGCCGGTTTTCCTTACCATGACGAACGGCATGGACAACGACGAGCGAAAGCGCATTGTGAGAAGGGCAACCATAATTTCCTTCATCATACTCATGGTCTTCACCTTCTCCGGACAATTCCTCTTCAAGTTCTTCGGCATATCCACCAACGGTTTCCGCATAGCGGCAGGTTTCATAATTTTCAAAATCGGCTACGACATGCTTCAGGCGCGGTTCACCAGCACCAAGCTCAAGGACGAGGAAATCAGGGAATATGCCAACGACATAAGCATCACACCGCTCTCAATCCCAATGCTCTGCGGCCCCGGCGCCATTGCAAACGGCATCATGCTCATGGACGATGCCAAAACGTGGGATCTGAAGCTGACGCTCGTCGGCGTCATAGCGCTTGTCTACATACTGACATACCTCATTCTCAAGGAGTCGACACGCCTTGTGAAAGTCATCGGCGAAACCGGAAACAACGTGATGATGCGCCTCATGGGACTCATACTGATGGTCATCGCCGTGGAGAGCTTCACCGGAGGCATCAAGCCCATCCTCACCGACATCATAAGGAACAGCATTGCGCAATGATGCGCACCCCCTTTACACACGCTGAAAATCTTCACACCCGAAGCACTATAACTTATCTATATATTATAATATGAAAAACAATACAAACTGGAAGGCGGCCCTGATGGCACTGTGCATGACGGCCGCCACAGCTTCTGCCCAGGCACCCCACCCCGAACGCCACTACCTTTCGGGCACAGGCATCGACAACACCGCCACGTGGGACTTCTTCTGCTCAAAGGGACAGAACAGCGGAAAATGGAAAAAGATTGAAGTGCCGTGCAACTGGGAGCTCCAGGGCTACGGCAACTACACCTACGGACGATGGTACACCGTGCCCGACGAGAAGCCGAGCGACGAAGTCGGCACATACCGCCACAAGTTCAAGGCACCCCGTTCATGGAAAGGCCAGCGCGTCAAGATTTACTTCGACGGCGTGATGACCGATGCCGTCGTGAAGATAAACGGCACACAGGCAGGCGAGATGCACCAGGGAGCATTCTACCGCTTCAGCTACGACATCACCGACCTCATAAACTTCGGCAAGAACAACACCCTCGAAGTCGAAGTGGCAAAACAGTCGGCCAACAAATCCATCAACGCCGCCGAGCGCATGGCCGACTGGTGGCTCTACGGAGGCATATTCCGCCCCGTGTGGATTGAAGTCGTACCCCCTACCAACATAAACCACTTTGTCATCGACGCACGCAAGGACGGCCTCATGACCGTCGCCCTCGAGATGGAAGGCAACGCTACCGGCTACGAAGCATCGGTATCGCTGAAATCGCTCAAGACTGGCGAGAAAGTCATGACCGCCGACGGCCGCGACCGCCTGACGCTGAAAATCGCCGACGGCGGCCGCGACCAGACGCTCAGCGGAGAGTGGAAGGACATTAAGAACTGGGACACCGAAAACCCCAACCTCTACACCGCCGAAATCACCCTCCGCGACAAGGACGGAAAGACCGTGCAGACAAGGCAGACGAGAGTGGGATTCCGCACCGTCGAGTTCTTCCCCCAGGACGGCATCTACCTCAACGGCACACGGCTTGTCGTGAAAGGCATCAACCGCCACTCCTTCTCTGTTGACGGCGGACGAACCACCTGCGCCGCCATGAGCCGTCAGGACGCCGAGCTCATCAAGCAGATGAACATGAACGCCGTGCGCTCCCACTATCCGCCCGACGAGCACTTCCTCGACATGTGCGACTCGCTCGGCCTCGTCTACCTCGACGAGCTTGCCGGATGGCAGAACTGCTACGACTCGCAGGTGGGTGCACGCCTCGCAGGCGAGATGGTGCGACGCGACGTCAACCACCCGTCCATCATCATCTGGTGCAACGGCAATGAGGGAGGATGGAACTACTCCACCGACAGCCTCTTCGCCAAGCACGACCATCTGCAGAAGCGCCACGTCATCCACCCGTGGGCCGATTTCGACGACCTCGACACCCACCACTACCCTGCCTACCTCACCGGAGTTGCACGCTTCACCAACGGCTACAAGGTCTTCATGCCCACCGAGTTCATGCACGCCATGTACGACCAGGGCGGCGGAGCCGGCTTGAGAGACTTCTGGGACCGCTGGCTGACCAATCCCCTCTTTGCCGGAGGCTTCGTGTGGGTGTTCTGCGACGAGGCGCCCAAGCGCACCGACAAGAACAACGTGCTTGATTCCGACAAATCCAACGCACCCGACGGAGTCGTAGGACCGCGCCGCGAGAAAGAAGGCAGTTTCTACGCCATAAGAGAACAGTGGTCGCCGATACAGCTGAAGCCGTTCTTCATCACCGACCACTTCGACGGCTCCTTCAAAGTGACGAACGAATACACCTACACCTCCCTCAGCGCCTGCACGATGACCTACCGCGTGCTCTCGCTCGGCACACCGATGCAGAACGGCGGCCAAGCGTCTGAAATAGCCAAGGGCGCAGTAGCACTGCCCGACATCGCACCGGGCGAGACAGGCACCGCACGCTTCACCCTGCCCGAGAATTTCCGCGAAGGCGATGTGCTCGTGCTCGAAGCGTTCGACAAGGAAGGCAAGAGCATCTGCACATGGAGCCGGACAATAAGTTTTGCCCGACAATACTTCGACCGCAAGATGGCGCAGACACCTGCCACACTCGAACTTGCCGAAAAAGCCACTGCATCCAACACCGACGGCACCGTCACGCTGAAGAGCGGAAAAGTCAGCGTCGACTTCGATGCAAATACAGGAATGATAAAGACCGTGCGTAGCGCCGGCACCGAAATACCGTTCAACAACGGCCCTGTGGCCGTAGGCATGAAGATGCGCTACGAGCCGTCGCTCAGCTACGTGCAGAACACCCCCGAGGGCGCCGTCTTCTGCGCCAAGTACAAAGGCGCCGCCGACTCCATCGTGTGGCGTCTCACCGACAAGGGCCTGCTCTACATGGACGCCGTGCTCCTCAACAGAGCCTCCGGCGGAGGCGGATTCGACGATGCCTTCATGGACACCAAGGTCTACAACCTCGGCCTCACCTTCTCCTATCCCGAAACCGCATGCAAGGGCATGAAGTGGATGGGACGCGGCCCTTACCGCGTATGGAAGAACCGTATTGCCGGCACCAACTACAACATCTGGCACAAGGATTACAACAACACCATAACCGGCGAGAGCTACGACAATCTCATATACCCTGAGTTCAAGGGCTACCACGCCAACATGTACTGGGCAACCATCGAGAGCGACACCGCGCCGTTCACCGTCTACTCCCGCTGCGACGGAGTCTTCTACCGCATCTTCACCCCTCAGGAACCCGAAGGACGCGCAAGAGGCCGACTCACCATGCCCGCCTTCCCCGAAGGCGACATATCCTTCCTGCTCGACATCCCTGCCATACAGTCGTTCAAGCCGATTGAACAGCAGGGCCCGAACAGCCAGCCGGGCAACATACGCATCAAGTCGGGCGACGAAGGACTGAGAATCAACCTCATGTTCGATTTCAGAAAGTAAAGCCCGCAGAACATACACATGCACCCTTCACGATTGGAGAGGACGGTAACAGCATCACGCCGCCGCCCTCTCCAATCTGCATTTTCCCCGACCATACACACATATACATACACACACTCTCCCCCGCACACGGAGAGAAAAACAGACAACAGACATGAAAATCATCGTAGCAATGGATTCCTACAAGGGATGCCTCACCTCCGACGAAGCCGGGCGCGCCGTCGCCCACGCCCTCGAAGCCGTCTGCCCCTATGCCGAAATCATCTGCCTGCCCGTCTCCGACGGAGGCGAAGGCCTGGCACAGTCGCTGCTTCGCGCCGTCGGCGGACGCGAAGAGACAGCCCTCGTCCACGACCCCCTGATGCGTCAGATCACGGCCGCCTACACCGTCCTCCCCGACGGCACCGCCGTCATCGACATGGCGTCGGCATGCGGATTGCCCCTCCTGCGGGAGCATGAGCGCAATCCCCTCCGCACCACCACATACGGGTTCGGCGAACTGCTGTGCGACGCCCTCCGCAAAGGCTGCCGCACCGTCATGGCAGGACTCGGCGGAAGCGCCACGAACGACTGCGGAACAGGCATGATGCAGGCCCTCGGCGCCCGATTCTTCGACAGCGGCGGACACGAAATACCCCTCATGTGCGGAGCCTCGCTGAACAGCGTCGAGCGCATCGACACCTCAGGCATGCACGCCCTCACCGACGGCACCGCGTTCACCGCCGCATGCGATGTCGACACACCCCTGCTGGGACCCCGCGGTGCCACCATGACCTTCGCACCCCAAAAGGGAGCAACCGCAGCCGACCTCCTCACCCTCGAAACCGGCATGACCCGCATTGCCGGAATACTCGGGAAACACACCGCCCGCACCGGCTTTGCCGACAAGGCAGGAAGCGGAGCCGCCGGAGGACTCGGCGCAGCCCTCTGCGCCATGCTCGGTGCCGAGCTCAAACGCGGAGCCGAGATTGTGCTCGACGCGGTGCACTTCAACGAGCTGGCCGAGAAAGCCGACATGGTCATCACCGGCGAGGGGCGCTCCGACCTCCAGACACTCATGGGCAAACTGCCGTACACCATCATGAAGAGAGCCGAAAAATACGGCCTGCACGCATTGCTGATTTCGGGAGCAGTGGACAACGAAAAAGCCCTCCTCGATGCAGGATTCACCGCCGTCAGAGCCGTCACACCGACGGGGCAAACGCTCGAAGAAGCCATGAAACCCGACACGGCACGGATGAATATCAAAAAAACGGTACATGAACTTTGGGGAAATTTATAGGGATTCTATATGTAAAATAATTACCCGCTATAAATGAATTTACATTTTATAGCGGGTAAATTAAAGAATACACGATTATAGTCGCACCTTATGATATCATATAGAATACATCAATATTATTTTTGCCACAATCGTATTGCAATACCAATATTAAGATCCCACAAGAATTTGCCACCTTTAGTATTTCCTTCTTCGTCAACTGTCATATCTTTTATTTTACCGAGTCCAATACCTCCACCTCCAAATATCCCAAATAGCATTTTACTACCGAAAAAATAACTATAACTCAAATCCGCCATAAGTGCACCTCTATCAACAACAGGTGTTTCAGAGTAACACAATCCTATAGTAAAATCCTTATTTTCATCACTGGACAGATACCATCCAATACCAGCATGCCAAGCTGTCACATCACTATTTTCACTATTAAATAATAGGTCTTTGCCTATTCCTCCATATAAAGTGAAACCTCCGGCTCCCCCCAAACATAATTTTAAACGCGCAAATTCACCATAAACACGCGATATGCCAAGTGCCAGCTGCGCATTTGGATAGCCATCAGTTTTATAGTTAATGCCATCAATAGCTGTATCAATAAATTTGTCAGCACCAGAAGTAATTGTTTTAGTAACAGATCCGGTTATATTTCTGTTTCCATCGTTTTCATATCCAGAACTATAATCAACAATTTCATCATCTTCATTATTTGGTTTATACACTGTCTTAATATTGTATTCACGTACTGTTGGTTTACCTGTGGCTATTTTTGAATTACCTAATGGAACAACAATTTGGCGTCCAAGAGCGTCTGTACCACTATAAATGCTTATATTTTCATTAAAAGTTGCAGAACCGTCTACAATTATCTTTCCTTTTGATGTACTTAATGTTACAGGCGATACAACTTCACCACCTATATTTATTTTTACAATTACATTCTGCGAAAAAGCTTTTTCGCAAAATGTAAAGAGCAACAAAGCAACTATCAGCAATGTATGTTTTCTCATATTTTGACTTATAATCGGATAAAACATCAAAATTCAGCATTACATTTATCACATTTCAAATAATAAACAACAACTTGTTTATATGGATGCCCTGTACCGTCACAATATCGACACGCAGGACCACTATATACAATTTTTCCATTTTTAATAACACCTTGACGACCTGTTCCATTACATCCGAGGCAATTTCGAGAATAATCGCGCTTATTAACAACTTTACTGTATTGCTTAAGTATTCCTTCACCACAACTAGGGCATTTTCTTGCTTCTGTAAAAGTATTGGAATTCTCATGGTTAAAAGTATTCTTATAACCAATGCAATAATCCTGATGAGCATACATTGCTGTAGATACAGCCATCACAAACATGACAAAAAGTTTTTTCGTTTTCATAACCGTATTATTTAATTGAATTAATAAATGCCTTCATACAAGTCACCGACATACATGTTGTCTAGAACAATTCCAATACTTTTCGTAAAAATAAGTTTGTTTTCTATTTCCAAAATAAGTTAAAATATCACAGATGGAAACATCATAAAAAACATATTGTCCGAATGTAAATCCGTACTTTCTGAAACGTATATGACAATTGATGAAATCAATATTTACCAATAAACATACAGGCGATAAAAGACCGAATAGGCATACGGCATAACCTATTCAATAAAAATGAGTAGAAATATTATATAATCAATACAAAGACTATTGTTCTGAATGAACAGAACGATATTGATTATCTATAAAGTTTTTTAATCGACTGAGCAGACGCTGTGACAACATTATATAAGGTACTGCATCTGACGAAAATTCAATATGGAGTGTACGTAGATTTACAGAACGTACAAAGTCTGTATTAACCAGATATGAGCGCCCTAATCTGCAGAACGGACTATTTATTCCAGCCTCAGAATACATGACCTTAATATTTTGTTCAAAAAAAGAGAGGCATGAAAGCTCATATCGACGTGAACCATCTACATATGTAAAGTTGCAGTAATTTCCATCAGCTTCGATCATCAGCACTTTGTCCAATGGTATTAAACGCAATTCATGCCTGGTACTAATGCAAAGTTTTACCATATTCTTGCATTTTCAGGTCGAACTCCCATCAGACCTATATATTTCGTTTTGTCAAAACTGGCTATAAACAAAAAAACGTGGGAGTAATCTTGTGCCCGTCTTGACGCTTCGAGGCTCTCGCATGCCCAACAATCGAAGACAGAGCAACACGAGAACCCCACGCAATAGATAATATACTAAATGCATAATTATCCCTTACGCGTTTTACACGCGTAAAGGTACATGCTTTAGGATACATTCATTGCATGGCATTCACTGTATTGCCATGATTTTCGATTGTTTGCAAATTTGCGAGATTTGAAGCGTCAAAAATCAAAGCGCAGTAAACGCCTTTCCGTAAAATAGCAGATAGGACAGCTTTTAATGATATATATCCATATATATATTAATACTATCACAATCTATTGCAAAGATACTAAAAAAGGCGTGATATGGTAAAGTTTATACATGAATATTAATAACGCGAGTTATAGATAACAAGACTCCCACAAAGCTGTGAAACAAAGAACCATCGGCATCTTTATTGCCAACGATTGCATAACCATTCCATATAAAAACAACAATTTTAAAAATGTATAAGACCTCGATTTTTTTTATGAAAAACCGAGGCCTTTTTATCACAGTATTTGTTATAGCAATATTTATTTTTTGCATACCTGCAAAAATCTGCGAGCGCTTGCAAATAATCTTCCAAGCGCTCGGAAGATTTTTTCTGGGCGCTCGGAATGTTTTCTGCGAGCGCCCATAGATTTTTATTATATACGATAAACTATTGATGCTTGACGCCTAAAAGACATTTTAGAAGACTGTGGCTTAAAATAATTGCATATGTTGAACAATTGTTTCGCCATTCGTAATGGGTATAAAAAATGTAGTTCTGCATGAACCATGCAAGATACATGAGTATTGCAGAGCTGCAAAAGAAAAAGTCTATATGCAAGAAAAAGATTTTCTAAATCACTTTCTTGTAGTCAACGCTGGTCTTAAAATCACGTTCGGGAATCATAGACATAATTTGAGAAAATATGGTTCTGCCTTTGTTCATACTGCGCACACAATTATGTCATGAACGCAAAAGTAGAAATTCAAATCGAATACACATTTTTACACCTGTAAATAATTAATAGTCAATTAGTAACAAACAAATAATTCCGATTTAACGGGACAACAGTGAAATTAATATAGAAAAACGCACTAAAGAAGGATTAATTGCTTAGGACTTATATATAAAATCGGCAGTAAAGTCGATTTATTGCCGACTTTATATTATCTTTGCACTACAATGAGTATTGACGAGAGATATAGTATTAAACAGAGCATATTGGATTATGCTCGTACTTACGGACGGATTGAAGTTCCTCGATTAGTATCAATATTGGGAATAAAGAAAAATACCGCCCGCCAGTATCTCTGTAACTTGACCAAAGAAAACAAGATCGCCCGTATAGGAAACGGTGAATACATGCTTACTGATAAACAGATTTTCTCATTTGCTCCAACAGAGACATTGAGAAAACTATTTAACGGATTGAAAGAGAAATTGCCGTTCACAGATTTCTGCATCTACGATGGCAGCATCTTCAACACACTCCAGCATCACGTTTCTGTAAATCATGCCATTTATGTCGAAACCAACCGGGATGCTGTAGATTCTGTTTTTTCTCTGTTGAAAGAATCCGACATGCCTGTCTATAAGCAACCGACAGCAAAGTTCATGTACGACTATGTAAACATGCATGAACCATGCATCATAGTAAAGACATTTGTCACTGAATCTCCAGTAAACAAGGTTGATGGGATGGTTACTCCTACCATCGAAAAGTTGCTCGTGGATATACAAAAAGACGAAGACTTTGATTATATGCAGGGTACGGAAATCACTTATATGTATCAGACAGCCTTTGATTTGTACACAGTCAATACTCCCAAAATGCTCCGCTATGCAAGACGTAGAGGAGCATACGACAGTACTTATTCATTAATAGAACTATCACAAAAATATGATAAATAAAGAATGCTTTACAGCAAGATGGATTGAAGAAAAATCCAAGGAGCTAAACTATCCAGACAAAAATATCATTGAAAAGGTCATACATGCCTTTTCATTGCTGGACATGTTGGCGGCTTCAGGTTGCCCATTTCATTTCAAGGGAGGAAGCAGTCTGATGCTTCTTTTAAAAGAACAAGGACACAGATTGTCTATCGATATTGATATAATATGTCCTCCAGGTACAGAAATAGAAGAGTACCTGCAATCATACAAAGACTATGGATTTATTGACTATAAGCCGATAGAGAGGATTCAGCGTGGAACAGACGTACCTAAATCGCATTCCAAATTCTTTTATCAAGTGGCTTTCCTTGATGGAGTAGACAGAAAAGAGAACATCCTGCTGGATGTTCTGAATGAAAACTGCCACTACAATGAAGTCGTGACTTTACCTGTAGAAAGCCGTTTTATAAAGACAGAAGGCGAACTGAATTATGTAAAAGTACCGTCTATAGGAGATATTCTTGGCGACAAGCTTACAGCATATGCACCCAATACAACAGGTATTCCATATCTCAAAAATGGTAAGGATGCCAGTATGGAGATCATCAAACAGCTATATGATATAGCCAGATTGTTTGAGAAAACAGATGTCCTAGAAACAACAACGAAATCGTTTGTACAAATTGCAGAAGTTGAACTCTCGTACAGGCATTTGCCAAACAATCCGAAACTCATTTTCGACGATGTCAGACAGACTTCACTGTGTTTGGCAACAAGGGGAATTGAAGGGAAAGGACAATTTGATGCGTTACAACGTGGTATACAAAGGATAAAATCCTTCATGTTCAATGGCGGTTATTTCATTGACGATGCAATTAGGGATGCAGCACGCGCAGCCTATATCGCCACACTGATAGAAACCGGGAACACAACAATAGAAAAATACGACGGCAATCCGGCGACCATAGGCTCCTTAGATATTGCACCAACACTTCCTTCGCGTCTTAGTAAGCTGAAAAGAACTTCTCCTGAAGCCTATTACTATTGGGCTAAGACCAGCCATCTATTACAATGAGTATAACTATAAACGGAATATACGATTTTCAGTAAGGAAAAAAGATAAGTAAAGCCCTTCATCAACCAGAGCAACAATCTGACAGATGGAGGGCTTTCTGCAAGTTTAAAATTTAGATTTATCCATGTACATATACACTTTTTTTAAATTCAACTTACTTGACTGATTCAAACATATAACATGTTATACCTTTAGGTCTTCCCTGGAGCAGGTAGAACGGTTGACCGGAAGAAAGCTCAAAGTACTGGCCGGTGATAGAGGATACAGAGGCTCGAAGAAAATCAACGGGACAAAGATTATGATTCCCGATGTTCCCAAGAAACCGGACAGCCGTTATCAGAAGCTGAAAAAACATAAACTTTTCTGCAAACGTGCAGGTATGTGACCGACAATAGGTCGCTTGAATTCAGATTACCGATTGGGACGCAACTTTTATAATGATGTGGTGGGAGATACTGTGAACGTGCTTCTGGTGGCTGAGGCCTATAACTTCAAAAGAGCCATGAAAGCTCTTTGATGCATACTTCAAAAAAATTGCGAGATACTGTGTCAGAACAACATCTCGCAAAGATGGGCTTTTTAAGGGATGACTATTTAGTAATTATAATTTTTAACTCGTCCTCTAATTTTTAGTGGACATTAATGATATCGTATAAGGGATTTGTACCCTAGTACAATTTGAAACAGAAAAACAAAAACGTGACGATGCGATCTTGCCCCCCAAAAAAATAAAAAGTTTCGGTTCTACCTGTATTATTCGAAATCTATCTTGCTCACAACAATTACGGCTATAATCAATATGGCAACCAAAGCTCCACATGCTCCAAAGCCGATAGCACACAAGAAATCATCTTCTATAAACTTGATATAACCCCAAAAGGAAAGATACGAGGATAAAGCTCCGATACAGAAACATGTCCAGAAGGGCAACGGTTCTTTTGAGGGGCGAAGCGTTTTTCCGCAATGCGGACATTGTATGGAATAATTTGTTCCGTGCAGGCAGTACTGCAACCTCATTCTAAGACTGATTGAATTGCGACAGTATGGACATTTCCTTTTCATAACAAGAAAATCAATTAGGAATACGTTTTATATTGCAATCCCCGATAACCGCTGATTCGTTTTGGCTATCGGGGATTGCTATGAAAAAGACTATATGCAAGAAAAAGATTTTTTAAAGCACTTTCTTGTAGAGTTCGAGGATTATCTCTTCGGTTACTTCGCGCGGGTTGCCCGGTGTGCATACGTCCTTTATGGCTGATGCGGCGAGCTTAGGAAGGTCTGTCTCCTTGATGCCGAGTTCGGAAAGGTGCTGAGGTATGCCTACCTTCAGCGAGAGTTCTCTGACGGCCTTGACTGCAGCATCGGCTGCCTGCTCCTTGGTCATGCCTTCGGCATACACTCCCATGGCTTTGGCTATGTCGGTGTACTTGTCGAGCGCTGCAGGGGCGTTGAACTCCATGATGGTCGGGAGGAGAAGGGCGTTGGCCACTCCGTGAGGTATGTCGAAGATGGCGCCGAGAGGATGTGCCATGCCGTGGACAACTCCGAGACCTACGTTGGAGAATGCCATGCCGGCGATGTACTGTGCGACGGCCATGCCGTTGCGCGCTTCGGCGTTGGTTGGTTCGAAGACGGCGGTTTCGAGGTGGCGTGCTATCATCTCGATGGCCTTGATTTCGAACATGTCGCTCATTTCCCATGCTCCCTTGGTGATGAGTCCCTCGATGGCATGTGTGAGGGCGTCAAGTCCTGTGGAGGCTGTGAGGCTCTTCGGGAGGGTGTACATGAGTTCGGCATCGACGATGGCGATGGCTGGTATGTCGTTAGGGTCGACGCAAACCATCTTCTTCTCGTTCTTCTCGTCGGTGATGACGTAGTTGATTGTCACCTCGGCGGCTGTGCCGGCTGTGGTTGGGAGGGCTATGACGGGCACGGACTTCTTCTTTGTCGGCGCTATGCCTTCAAGGGAGACGACGTCGCTGAACTCGGGGTTGTTGGTGATGATGCCGATGGCCTTGGAGGTGTCGATGGACGATCCGCCGCCGATGGCGAGGATGAAGTCGGCGCCCGACTCGGCATAGGCCTTGACGCCTGCCTGCACGTTGGCTACTGTGGGGTTGGGCTTTATGTCGCTGAAGACGGTGTAGGGTATGCCTGCCTCTTCGAGTACCTTGAGGACCTTGTCGGCAACGCCGAACTTGAGGAGGTCCTTGTCGGTTGCTACAAAGGCCTTGTGGAGGCCAAGACGTGCGATTTCCTGAGGCAGTACCTTGCGTGCTCCAGGGCCGAAGTATGAAACTTCATTCAATACAAATCTGTTGATCATGATTCATGTTGATGCGGCATCAGCAGTTTAGGGGACCGGTGCCGCGATAGAATTTAAAGTTAAACAAGTTATAAATATCTCCTGTATATGAAAACGAGTGGCGGGGACGGCGCACGGCCGGCGGCACTGCTCAATACGCAACAATATTCGTGAAAATAAATGACACTGGCAAAAGATGTGCAATAAAAATATTATAAATCGGGCGATATGTGGGGGTGATGCGGAGGGGGATGACAGAAAAATGTCCGGCCGCTGCGCTGTGCACAATGGGCCGGACATGGAGTCTGATTTGATTATGAAGATTTAAATGATTATGCCTTGCGGATGTAGTCGACAATCCACTGACCTACTTCGCGGGTGCCGTACTTGGCGCCTCCTTCGACCTGTATCTCGGGTGTGCGGACATCGGCATCGAGCGATGCGTTGACAGCCTTGCGCACGAGGGCTCCTTCGTCGGGGAGGTTGAAATATTCGAAGAGCATGGCTACGCTCAGTATCTGGGCGAGAGGGTTGGCGATGTTCTGTCCCTTTGCCTGCGGCCATGATCCGTGGATAGGCTCGAAGACAGGGGTGTGCTCGCCGGTGGATGCTGAAGGGAGAAGTCCCATGGAGCCGGTGATGCAGCTGCCTTCGTCGGTGAGGATGTCGCCGAAGGTGTTTTCGGTCACCATGACGTCGAAGAAGCATGGGTCCTGAATCATCTTCATGGAGGCGTTGTCGACGAACATGTAGTCGGTTGTCACCTCAGGATAGGAAGGTGCCATCTCCTGCGCTATCTGGCGCCACAGACGGCTGGAGGCGAGGACGTTGGCCTTGTCGACAACGGTGAGGTGGCGGCGGCGCTTCATGGCGTACTCGAAGCCGACACGCAGGATGCGCTCGATTTCGGGACGTGTGTAGTAGTTGGTGTCGTAGGCCTTGTCGTTGTCCTGATATTTCTCGCCGAAGTACATTCCTCCAGTGAGCTCGCGTATGCAGATGAAGTCGGCTCCGCGCACTATCTCGTCCTTGAGGGGTGACTTGTGGATGAGACAGTCGAAAGTGGTGACAGGGCGTATGTTGGCAAAGAGTCCCAGCTTCTTGCGCATGGCGAGCAATCCCTGTTCGGGACGCACCTTGGCGTTGGGGTTGTTGTCGAACTTAGGGTCGCCGACGGATGCGAAAAGCACGGCGTCGCTCTCCATGCAGAGACGGAAGGTTTCTTCGGGGAAGGGGTCGCCGACCTTGTCGATGGCGTCGGCCCCGCAGATTGCATACTCGTAGGTCAATTCGTGACCGAACTTTTCACATACGGCCTTGGCTACGGCAAGTCCCTGTTCCATGATTTCAGGTCCGATGCCGTCGCCGGGCAAAACTGCCAATTTAAGTTTCATAGTGTGTATTTCTTGTTTTTTTAATATTTATACTTCTGATTCGTAGTGCTTGTCGTGTGCCTGATGTTCGCCGGATTCGATGATGTTGAGCATCTTGATGGTGGCCTTGATGGCGGCCTCCGTCTGATCGGCGTCGAGGGCACGCGTGCGGTATATCTTGTCGCCGTACATCCAGGTGATGCTTGTCTGCACGAGGGCATCGGTGCGTCCGCCTGGGGGAATGCTGACGACGTAGTTGGTGAGCCACGGGAAGGAGCGTTCGAGCTTGTACTTGTAGATGTGGCGCACAGCGCGCACGAAGGCGTCGTACATACCGTCGCCGACGGCCGATTCTTCATATACCTGTCCGTTGACTTCGAGCTTCACGCTTGCCATAGGCTTGAGGCCGTAGGCGGTGGAGACGAGGTAGCTGAGGAGCCTTACGCGGGTTTCGGGTGCGGAGTGCTTGAGGACGTCGGAGACGATGTATGGGAGGTCTTCCTGGGTGACGAGCTGTTTCTTGTCGCCGAGTTCGATTATACGCTCCGTCACGCGCCTTGTCTGCTCGGGAGAAAGTTCGAGGCCGAGTTCTTCGAGATTCTTGAGAATGTTGGCCTTGCCGGAGTTCTTGCCGAGGGCGTACTCGCGCTTGCGTCCGAAACGTTCGGGAAGGAGGTCGTTGCAGTAGAGATTGTTCTTGTTGTCGCCGTCGGCATGTACGCCGGCCACCTGCGTGAAGACGCTCTCGCCGATGATGGGCTTGTTAGGGGGAACGGCTATGCCGGAGTAGCTCTCTACGATACGGCTGATTTCGTTCAGCTTGTTCTCGCGGATATTCGTCGTTGCACGGAAATGGTCCTTGAGTATGGCCTGCACGCTCGAGAGAGGTGCATTGCCGGCACGTTCGCCCAAGCCGTTGACGGAGGTGTGGATGCCTCGGCATCCGCTGAGGACGGCGGCGAGGACGTTGGAGATGGCGAGGTCGTAGTCGTTGTGGGCATGGAAATCGAACCGCAAGCCGGGGAAACGTCTGACCATCTGGCGCATGTAATCCATCACTTCGAGGGGGTTGAGCACTCCCAGTGTGTCGGGAAGCATGAAACGCTTGATTCCGCTGTCCTTGAGCGCCTCGACAAAGTTGAAGACGTAGTCGGGCGAATCCTTCATTCCGTTGCTCCAATCCTCAAGGTAGAGGTTGACGGAGATGCCCAGCTGTGAGGCATATTCGAGGGATTTCCTTATGTCGGCAATATGTTCTTCGGGGGTCTTCTTCAGCTGGAAGCGGCAGTGCCTCTCGGAACCTTTGCAGAGGAGGTTGATGTTGCGGCATCCGCAATCGTTTATCCAGTCGAGCGACACCTTGCCGTCGACAAAGCCGAGAACCTCGACACGGTCGAGCATGCCTGCCTGACGTGCCCAACGGCAGATGTTCTTCACGGCTTCCTTCTCGCCTTCGGAAACTCTGGCCGATGCTACTTCGATGCGGTCGACATTGACCTGCTGAAGGAGCATGCGGGCAATTATGAGTTTCTCGTGCGGAACGAAGCTGACACCACTCGTCTGCTCTCCGTCGCGGAGGGTGGTGTCCATGATTTCTATTACGCGTGCTTCTTCTCCCATGCCTCAATCTTATCCTTGTTCTCAAGCAGGAAGTCGATGTCATCCAAGGCATTCATGAGACAATATTTCTTATAGCCATTGATTTCAAAGCGCTCAGACCTGCCTGTTGAGAGGTTTGTAACTGTCTGATTTGGTACGTCTACCCTAACCTGCATCTTCGGATCGGCTTTGATGGTGCTGAAAAGCTCTGCAAGGAATTCTTCGCTCACGACTACAGGAAGGACGAAATTGTTGAGCTCGTTGTTCTTGTGGATATCTGCAAAGAAGCTGGATATGACCACGCGGAATCCGTATCCGGCAATGGCCCATGCGGCGTGCTCACGGCTGGAACCGGAACCGAAGTTCTTGCCGGCAACGAGAATTTCACCGCCGTAGGTAGGGTCGTTGAGTACGAAATCTTTCTTGATGTTTCCATCCTTGTCGTAGCGCCAATCTCTGAAAAGATTGTCACCGAAGAATTTCTCGTCTCTCGTTGTGGCTTTCAGAAAACGCGCCGGAATAATCTGGTCGGTGTCGACATTTTCCAAAGGAAGGGGCACACATGTGCTTGTTATTATATCGAATTTCTGTTTCATCGAATAAATTATAAAAACTGGAATGAATAAAAAAGGGTTTGCATCACATCAGGGTGCGAGGGTCGGTTATAACTCCTGCCACAGCGGCTGCGGCGGCCACAAGCGGGCTTGCGAGGATTGTGCGTGACCCCGGTCCCTGACGTCCTTCAAAGTTTCTGTTTGAAGTGGATACGGAGTATTTGCCTGCAGGAATCTTGTCGTCGTTCATTGCGAGGCAGGCAGAGCATCCCGGCTGACGGATTTCGAAACCGGCTTCTTCGAGCACCTTGTCGAGGCCTTCTTCGCGGATCTGCTTGTCGACCATCCATGAACCCGGTACGAGCCATGCCACGACATGGTCGGCCTTCTTGCGTCCCTTGACAATGGATGCAAAGGCGCGGAAGTCTTCGATGCGTCCGTTGGTGCATGCTCCGAGGAAGACATAATCTATTTTCTTTCCAAGAAGTTTCTCGCCCGGGGTGAATCCCATGTAATCAAGCGACTTCAGATATGAAGCCTGTCCGGCTTCGTCAACTGTATCGAGCGACGGTATTGACTGGGTGATGCCCATGCCCATGCCCGGGTTTGTGCCGTAAGTGACCATTGGTTCTATGTCGGCGGCATCGAACTCAAGCTCCTTGTCGAAAACGGCATCGTCGCCGCTCTTGAGCGTCTTCCAATACTCGACGGCCTTGTCCCAATCGGCTCCCTTAGGGGCATACTCACGTCCTTTGATGTAGGCAAAAGTGGTTTCGTCAGGGGCGATGAATCCTCCGCGCGCTCCCATTTCGATTGAAAGGTTGCACAGGGTGAGTCGTCCTTCCATAGAGAGGTTCTCAACGACATCGCCGGCATATTCGACGAAATAGCCGGTTGCACCGGATGTGGTCAGTTTCGACATGAGGTAGAGGGCAACATCCTTTGCTGTTACGCCTTTTCCCAACTTGCCGTTTATCTTGATGCGCATGGATTTAGGCTTCTGCTGGAGTATGCACTGCGATGCAAGTACCATCTCGACTTCGGATGTACCGATACCGAAAGCTACGGCACCTACGGCTCCATGTGTGGAGGTGTGGGAGTCGCCGCATACGATTGTCATGCCCGGCAAACTCAAGCCTCTCTCAGGACCTACGACGTGTATGATTCCGTTGCGGGGATCCATCATGCCGAAATGTGCCAAACCGAAATCGGCGGCGTTGCGTGCCAAGGTGTCGACCTGGGTCTTTGAGATAGGGTCTTCGATAGGCTTGTCCTGATCGTGGGTAGGAGTATTGTGGTCAGGCATACAATATATGTGATCGGGACGCAGGCACTTCAAACCGCGGCTGCGCATGCCTTCAAAAGCCTGAGGGCTCGTTACCTCGTGACAATACAATCTGTCTATATAAAGCTGTGTTGGGCCGTCTTCAACGTTCTGAACAACATGAGCGTCCCAGATTTTATCAAAAAGAGTGTTCATTTATCTTATTTAATTTATATTTCTTTCATCAATTCGCTTGCAATATCCGAAATGATGCATTGATTATTTCTTGAACTTGTTTATACAATCTATATATGCTTCAACTGATGCTGACACAATATCGGTATTTGCTCCGAATCCATAATAAATATGTCCATCGTACTCAACCTGCATGTGTACCTTGCCGACATCGTCAGAGCCTTTGCTTATGGCCTGAATGGTGAATTCCTTGATTGTCATCTCTCTGCGGATGATGTTCTTGAGAGCCTTTATGGCGGCATCGACAGGACCGTTTCCGGAAGCGGCTGCCTCGAACTTCTCACCGGCAATGTCAAGACCTATGCTGGCAACAGACTTGACGCCCATACCTGTAGTAACCTGAAGGTAATCGAGCTTGACTGTGTGTACATCTGCACGTGTTGCACCGGCAAGCATCAGGATATCGTCGTCAGTAACTTCTTTCTTCTTGTCTGCAAGCTTGAGGAATTCCTGATAAATTCTGTCAAGAACTTCACCGTCGACATTGTATCCGTTGAGAGACAAACGGTGCTTAAGAGCGGCACGTCCGCTTCGTGCAGTCAAAACGATTGAGCTGTCGTCAATACCGACATCCTTTGGATCTATAATCTCATAAGTCTGCACGTTCTTGAGAACACCGTCCTGATGTATGCCTGAAGAATGGGCAAAGGCATTTCGTCCGACGATGGCCTTGTTCGGCTGTACAGGCATATTCATAAGGCTTGAAACCATACGGCTGGTTGGATAAATCTTGACAGTATTTATGTTGGTTTCGATGTCCAAAGTCTTGTGGCACTTCAAAATCATTGCAACCTCTTCAAGAGAAGTATTTCCGGCACGCTCTCCTATTCCATTGATTGTCACCTCTACCTGACGGGCACCGTTGATAACTCCACTGATTGTGTTTGCAGTGGCCATGCCCAAGTCGTTATGGCAGTGAGTTGATATGATTGCATTCTCTATTCCTGCTACGTGATCACAGAGATATTTGATTTTTGCACCGTATTCAGAAGGCAGGCAGTAACCGGTTGTATCAGGAATATTGACAACTGTAGCACCAGCCTTTATGACAGCTTCAACAACACGTGCAAGGTATTCGTTTTCTGTACGTCCAGCATCTTCTGCATAAAACTCCACATCTTCAACATATCGCTTGGCATATTTCACTGCAGCTACTGCACGCTCAATAATTTCTTCTCTTGTACTGTTGAACTTATATTTAATGTGGTAATCAGATGTACCGATACCAGTGTGTATTCTCTTTCTCTTGGCATACTTCAGAGCTTCAGCAGCAACGTCAATGTCCTTCTCTACTGAACGTGTAAGTGCACATATTGTCGGCCAGGTAACAGCTTTGGAAATTTCAATGACAGAATTGAAATCACCAGGACTGGAAACCGGAAAACCTGCTTCAATAACATCAACGCCTAGAGCTTCGAGCTGTTTTGCGACCTGAATTTTTTCTACAGTATTCAACTGGCAACCAGGAACCTGCTCACCATCTCTCAGCGTTGTATCAAAAATAAGCAATCTATCACTCATAATATTTAAATCTTTTAGTTTTATATCAAATCAAACAAATCATTACAAACAAGTCATTACATCAATACCAATAATTGCACTTTTGTCTTCTAGAATTTCTACTAAAAAAAAACCTTCCTCATATACGTATGAGAAAGGTTACTTATATTTCATGCACAATCTAATAACAAAATGCAAAGCACCTCCCATACGCTACACCTTTTCTAAGTCGTAGCGACAAAATAATAATGCTTGTAATATTGATAATAGACGTAATCATATATTCGTGTTTTTTATTCTATTGCAAATATATACAAAAAGAGAAACCATGCAAAATAAATCACACAAAAATCGAGAATAAAGCTGCAAATTATAAATAATACACTGATAAATCTTACAAATACAGCATAAACATGACGTAAAAATATCAGTTATTATAAATAAGCTATATTGCCAATACAGCATCATTATAGAATTAAACTGTACAAAATACCTACTAAGGCTTCTATCGTCCAATCTTCTCGCATTTGTATTATCACAATATTCTAACGTTTGTATTAAGCTAATCTTCTAGCATCAACATTAACACTATCTTCTAGCATCTGCATTTACTTAAACAAACATAGAAAAAGCGAATAACGCCTGTACCTTCGGCATACCTAGAAAACAAAAGGACTTTTTGCACCTGAGAATTCTATACCATGCTTAGAGATTTGAAAATATCTTGTAAGGCCAAGACATTTTAGAAATTTACTCAGATGTACAAATTTACGACATATACAAAATCTAAAATTCACACATTACCATTTGTGTAAGATACAAACAACCAAGAAACTCCCAATATGCCTTCTACAAAATTACATATAAAAAAGTATAACCTTCACTGATTCCGCAAATATTCTGCAAATATGCAAGCATGAATCAAGTCAAAAGAATCCGGTACATGCCGATACCAGACATTACATATATACGCCAAAAGAGTTCTCCCCCTCCCCCGTCCCTGCTCGGGAATCGGAGGAAGGGGAGAACCCTTGAAGGAGGCGGCGACCTACTCTCCCGCATT
>MNQS01000181.1 GCA_001915545.1 Bacteroides sp. 43_108
TTCGGGGGAATACCTAAAGATACAAAAAAGCCAGCTAATTCGCAACACTTTGTGTATGAATTAGTTGGCTAATTTTATTCTATTTACTGAATATCCCTTGAATAATATTTATAATCTCAGTTCCGTACTTTTCTATGCTTTTAGCGCCGAAGTATGGAATTTTCTTCAGTTCGTCAATTGTTTGAGGAGCTGCATTTGAAATGCAAATAAGTGCCTTTTGCTGTAGAACAACGTAGGCTGGCACATTTAGCTCTGCTGCTTTTTCGCGTCGCCATTTTACCAAACTGTTGAATAGTTTGGCGTTACCGATGTCTGATGGAACTTCCATCTTTGCTTCTGATGCTGATTTTTTCTTTCCTTTATGTGGGCTTTGTTTTTCTGAGAGTTCGAGGGCTGTTTTTGCCTTGCAGTCAAGATATGAAGCTACAGAAAAGCCGTTGGAAGCAGTATGTTCAAGTAGTGAGAGCTTCATATTCAGCATAAATGTGAGGCTGTCAAGATTTTCTTTCAATCTTTTGGCTGTAATTTTGTTGTCGGGAGTGATGCCTGTCAGCTTGCTTACATTTTCTGTTATTTCCTTAGTTTTTTCAAAGAAATAATGTGCACCTTTAATGATTCTTTCGTTTAGAAATTTGTCTTCGGAATAGTTTTCTGAAGTAGAAAGTATTTGGGTGTATTGCTGTTTGAATTTGATGCAGATATCTATGATGTTTTGTTTCATATCTACAGTCATATCGCGGAGCATAGAGAGAGCTTTGGGAAAGCTGTTGTAGAGGAATTCTTCGAATATACGGCATAGCGAGTTCAGTTCCATGCTGATGAAACTGAAGTTGAAGAGTTCGTCAAGATTGGACATGAAATATTCGAATCTGTAGCTGTCGAATTTCTTTTCTGCGCATTCAGCACTGCCGTCGCAACTGCGTGTAAAGGATTCTATAGTGTTGTCTGAAATTATAGAGTCTGGAGATATTGGATGGGTGAGAATTATTCCTTCTAAGCTGCGGCATCTGCTTAAAGCTACATATACCTGTCCATGGGCAAAAGCTCGGTCGGTGTCGATTATTACGTTGTCAAATGTAAGTCCTTGGCTTTTGTGTATGGTTATGGCCCATGCGAGTTTTAGTGGAAATTGGGTGAACACACCTTCGACTTCTTCCTTAATTTCTTTTGTTTCGTCATCGATGGTATATTTCATATTTTCCCATTCCATCTTGGATACTTGTATGATAGTTTCTTCTCCTGCACATTGTACTTCAATGCTGTTTTCATCAAGGTTTACGACTTTGCCTATTTTTCCATTGAAGAAACTGTGCTTGTCGCTGAAATCGTTCTTGATGAACATAACTTGTGCACCTTTTTTTAGTTTCAGTTCTGCATCTGCTGGAAATGATGTTTGTGGAAAGTTGCCCGAAACTTCAGCTTCGTATGTGAACTCTTTTGATGGTAATGTGCCAAGCTTGCTGTTGTTGTATTCCTGTGCCTGAAAGTTGTGCGTAGTAAGTTTTATATATCCTTTGTCAGCGCTGTTTTCATAGTCAGGTGTGAATCTGCTGTTGAGCAGATTCAATATGTTGCTGTCTATTCTGTTTTCACGTATGCAGTTGAGTACATTTATAAATGCTGTGTCTGTTTGCCTGTATACGGTTTTTAATTCAATGGTGATGTATTCGCTGTTCTTTAGTGCGTGACTATCAAAGAAATAAGGGCTATTGTAGTATTTTGAGAGTAAGTCCCATTCACCGTCCTTTACTACCGGTGATAACTGCTGAAGGTCACCAATCATGAGAAGTTGTACTCCTCCGAATGGTTTGCTTCTGTCTTTATACCTTCGCAATACAGAATCAATGGCATCAAGCAAATCTGCTCTAACCATACTGATTTCATCGATAACAAGCAGATCCAAGCTTTTGATGATGTTTTTCTTCTCTTTGCCGAATCTGTATTTGTCGGCAGAGTTTCGAGAGTCAGGGAGATATGGTGAAAGCGGAAGCTGGAAAAATGAGTGAATAGTCACACCTTCAGCGTTGATGGCTGCAACGCCTGTAGGTGCAACTACTATCATTCTTTTGGGTGACTTTTCTCTCAGCCTTTTAAGGAACGTTGTCTTTCCAGTTCCTGCCTTTCCCGTGAGAAATATGTTGACTCCTGTTTTTTCCACAAAATCCCATGCAAGGTTCATTTCGTGGTTAACATCACTCATGCTCATTTTTTATTGCGTCTGTATATCTTTGATTTTGCTTTTGGTACATAGTTTTCGCTTGGTTTCTTGGAACTTCTTCCGTACAGTCTTTCAATCAAGTCTGCTCGTCCTATTCGTCTCAGTTCTGATATGATGTGACTGCGTTCTTCGGGTTTATAGCAAAAGAAAAATTGCCTTTGTGCAAGTTTGTCTTTAGGTGTTTTGGCAGAGAACACTTTTTCCAGTGTGTAAGGATTAAATCCGGTATACCACATTTCTGTGCTTACAGTCATTGGAGTAGGTGTGAAGTCCTGCACCTGCTCAAGCTTGAAGTTGAGATCTTTGGTGAGTACAGCCAGTTCTGCCATATCTTCTTCTCCGCATCCTGGGTGACTGCTTATGAAGTATGGTATAATCTGTTCCCTGAGGTTCTTTTCGCTGTTGACTCTGTCGAATATTCGTTTGAAGTCGTAAAACAGTTTGAAAGAAGGTTTTCTCATCAGGTATAGCACTTTGTCAGAAGTGTGTTCCGGTGCCACTTTCAGTCTTCCGCTTACGTGCTTCTCGATAAGTTCTTCTGCATATTCCATGTTGCTTCGGCTGATGTTTGCTCCGTCAGCCTTATGCAGAATCAAATCGTACCTTACACCGCTTCCAATGAAAGTTTTCTTGACTCCTTTTATCTTGTCGGCGCTTCTGTATAGATCCAGAAGTTTGCTGTGATCTGTGTCAAGATTTTTGCATATCTGCGGATGAACGCATGATGGACGTTTGCATGCATGGCAAAGTTTCAGATTCTTTCCATGCATTCCGTACATGTTGGCACTAGGGCCTCCCAGGTCACTGAGATATCCCTTGAATCCAGGCATTTCAGTCACGGCTTTGACTTCCTTGAGAATGCTCTCTTTGCTCCTGCTCATAATAAATTTACCCTGATGGGCAGATATGGTACAGAATGCGCACCCCCCAAAACATCCTCTGTGAATATTTACAGAGAATTTTATCATTTCGTATGCCGGAATCCTTTTGTTCTTGTATTTCGGATGTGGTAATCTTGTATAGGGCAGGTCAAATGAATGATCCAATTCCTTTTGTGTCATCGGCGGGTACGGCGGATTGACCACAGCATACATACCATCTACTTCCTGAATGATTCGGCATGCTTCATACCTGTTGGATTCTTCTTCGATATGTTTGAAGTTCTTCGCTTGAAACATTTTGTTTTCCAAGCATTCTCTATGTGAATGAAGAACAATGTCGCTGTCGCAGATTCCTCTTGGTATTTCATTTTTGTTGAGAAGCATTACAGTCTGCTTCTGCGGTTTTCTGAGCATCAGTTCACGGAACGTTTTCGTATCTATTGGACGTCCTTGTTCTGAAAGAGTCTGAACTATCGACATGATTGGTTTTTCGCCCATGCCGTATATAATCATATCAGCCTTGCTGTCGCATAGAATGCATTTCTGCAGTTTGTCTTTCCAGTAGTCATAGTGCGTCAGACGTCTCAGTGAAGCTTCTATTCCACCCAGTATTACAGGTACGTCAGGATAGAGTTTCTTAAGAATTTTTGTATAGACGATTGTCGGATATTCCGGACGTAGGTCGTGTCGTCCGTCTGGCGAATAAGCGTCTTCCGATCTCAATCTTTTGTTGGACGTATATTTGTTGACCATAGAGTCCATGCATCCCGGTGCAATGCCGAAAAACAATCTAGGGCGTCCCATCTTCTTGAAATCTCTATAGTCGCCATGCCAGTCTGGTTGTGGAACTATGGCCACTTTCAGACCTTCGTCTTCAAGGATTCTTCCTATGACAGCTGCGCCGAATGAGGGATGGTCTACGTATGCGTCAGCACTGAACAGGACCACGTCTAGTTCGTCCCATCCTCTTAAATCCGCCTCTTTTCTGTTAGTAGGCAACCAATCTGTCAATCTGTAATCGGTATAGTCTGCCATTTCTATATTTCTCTAGATGTTATCTATTGATTGTTGTTCTCGCTTATCTGTTTATTTTTCTGCTGGCACAATTTCACTTGCTTCCAAGCAGATAGTTTATGAGTGCTCCCATCAGGAGATTTCTGCTGTTTGCCTCGATAATGCTTTCTAGTGGAAAACCCAGTGCAATTGATTTATATCCATTGCCGTTGTAGGCTATTCCTGCAGGTGAACCGTTGCTGTATGCAAGCATTGCAAAAGCATTGCTGTTCTGTGGTGCCAGCACTCCCGTTGCCGGTACGGCATAGCTGTGTTCGTTCATTTCGCGATATATGCTGAAGTTGAGGCCCGAACCGCTGACACCTTTGACAGATTTTTCTGTAATGTTACCGTTCTGTCTGCATCCCATGATGTTTCCAAGTCCGCTGTCCTGCATGGCAAATGTTCCACTTACGAGGAGATTTCCACCTTTCCTGCAGTAGTCTGATAGGATATTCGTAGTCTTTGCTCTGAACTCTTTCTGTACACCATAGATCATATCTATCATTCTGTATTCAGACAGGTTCATGTTTCTGTTTATGAAAGCATCCTCGCTCATAGACGTGAATGAGAATCTGCCAGTAAGATGAATAGCTCGTCCGTGTATGAAAGTGTAGTCGAACGTATTTCCCATAAAAATTTTTCCTGCGAGCTCGTTTCCGCTGTATCCCAGTCCGTCTTTTCTTTCTGAGCCCATTTTGCTCTTGTCGAATCCTATTTGTCTTCCGCAGAATCCTGAAAATGCACCGTATGGAACTCCTGGGTCTGCATCAAGGTCAAATCCCTGAGTATCGTCTGTATCTATAGATGCCGGTCCGCTTAACCTTGTAAAACCATTTACGATAAGTATTTTGCCTTCGCTTTTAGATGCAACGCAAGCAGATAGAATTTCCGATGGGAAACTTTCTCCTCCTTTGTTTGATGCAGTCACTTTGAAAGAATACACAATATCTGGAACCAGTTCTACAGTGCAAGACGTTCCCTTTACAATCTGACCGTTGTCGAACCCATCATATCCCGTTCGTGTGTACAGAATGTATTCCTGAGCCTTTGCAGTTGGTTCAGTCGGATCGTCCGTCGGTGCCCAGCTGAGTGTGGCCGTATGGCGTCTTTCATTTATTTCTACCGAAAAGTTCCTTACAGGCAACGGCTGTATGACGTAATCGCGTCCATGTTGTTCTGCAACATTTTTTACGATAGTCTTGTAGACCGATCTGCAGAAGTCGAACTTGAAATGCGGATCGTAAGCCATCCTCATATCATCAAAGTTCTGGTGCGACAGCATCTCCAGAATGCTTGCTGGAACCATCGGTTCACGAGTCTCGCTGTAGTTTCTGTTCCACAGCTGTCTTACCTTCCAACCATATTTTTTCATATCCTTCGACAAGCCTGTAAGCAAAGAACTTGATATGTCCCTGCTGACATACCTGTCAAGACCTGCACCAGTCTTTCCATCATTGAAGTCGGTTGTGAAAATAGACAAAGTGCCGATATAATCACCTGTTCTTGAAAATCCGGCATCAGTATGGAATGCCAATGACATTTCAAAAGGCACTTTTTTGCCTTGCTGTTCAGGATTGTAAACTGATCCTCCCGAGAGATAATTTACCATCTGCGACCTGGCATTTATGTCATCTCTGTAGTCGTTTTCTCCATCTGTAAAGGAATATATCTCCTTTGGCATTCCGGCCCATTGTTCATAATACCTTGCCGCTTCAGCCCATCTAGGCATTCCGCTCACAATGCCGTTGCCTCGGCTCATGCCTCTGGCAATGTTTCCCATACCTCCGCCGAACCTTACAGCATCGCCTGTCACAACTCCCTTGTGTCCGCTCATGTTCGATAGTACGACCATGCCGAAATCGTTTTCTCCCTTGCTGAATTCAAACGTACCCAGGTACACCCATGTTCCGCTTCCCATTTTCTGGTTGACCTTGAATTCTGTTATGCCACCCTTATGGTATACGATGTAGTGCGCGTCCGGAACGCTTTCTTCTGTAGTCTGATAAGACACGTAAACAGCATATTTGCCGTCTTCCGGTATGTCTGGAATCCACTCTGCAAAAGTTTCTTCCTTCTTCGATGTTGTCGTAGGCACATATCTGGCAGTACCGTCAGTGAACGGCGAATCGCCGTCGTAGTATACATCTTTCAGATGCGAAAATCCGTATTGGTCCGTAGTATGCCACTTTAGTTTGTTGCCTTTTTTGCGTGACGCCTCAATATACATTCCGTCCTTTGTAGGATGGTCGTTGTCTACAATTACTTCGTTCTTCTGCCAGTCCCTTTCGCGTGGAGTGAACACCACAGCTCCCGCATTTTCCAGCATAGGTATTATGTATGGAATAACGAACGTCTGCGAGAAAAGATCTTCCACAGTGCAGAACAGAGGCGGTCTCTGCCATACCCATTCCATTTTAGAAGTTTTGTAGAATCTTCCATGGCTTTGCCACAAAGCTATATGTGTACCCTCAAGTCCGAGTGGAAATTCTTCCGGCCGGCTGATGTTTTTGACCCACGGCTCTCCTTTGTATACTTTCTTCCACATTCTCGAGCGGTCCTTGTTCTTGGTTCTAAGCGAGTTTGGAATAAGCGATTCTATAGGCAGTCCGTCGGCAATGACTTTTATGTCATATCCTTTTTTCTTTGAAGGAACAATCTCTCTAAGGTCATCATAGATCTTTCTGACAGTTTCTTCAGTGAAGTGCTGTTCCGGAAATCCTCCTCCGGTGTATATGGTTATAGTTTTTTCCTTATCATCTACCTCAACATCCTTCAGTGTGCTTTTGGCTATTTCCGCATCAGGATTCTTGTAGTTGCTGAAGTAGTCCATGAAGTCGCTTTTGGTTTGTGCCTCAGCTTGTGCAATTGCCAGTCCTGTTACTAGTAATGAAAACAGGTATTTTCTTATTCTCATTTTCTTTTAGTTTTGTTTGAAGATAATCTGCTTGAACCCCACAAGCTTGTCATATCTGCCTCCAACGGGACGGTGATATACGTATATTGTATATTCATTTTCCGTCTGATGGAAATTTCCTTCTGTCGGACTGAGGCTGGTCTTGCTTCCGTCGTCCGATACAAACATATACTGATAGTTGTATGATCCCTGTTTGAGAGGAACAACAATCTCGTATGCCTTATCAATCTCGTTGTACTTCATCTTGTATTGCGGAGCAAACTGATTGTATGTCAGGTCTCCGTTCAGATACACGTCGCCACCTCCAATTCTCGGCATCTTCAATTTGAAGTGCGTATAGAAATAGTCGCTCTCAGTATCGTTGTTTATATTGTCGTCATTTCGTATGAGGAAACGTCCGTCCTGATCTTCATCATAGATGTAGTTTCTTCTCTGCGCATCCTCATAAAGAGTTGCATGGTAGTACGGATCAAAAAACTCCATTTCATACACATGCATTGTCGGCACGTACGGATCCAATATCTCAAATCTTCTGTATTCGTTGCCGGCATCGAATATGAGTTGTCTGTTATGCTCATATTTCAGTTCCCTGCCACTGATATAGCTGGGCATTATTCCGCAAACGAAATTGTCAGGTCTTCTGTTCTGATATACCACTGGCTTGAACTCTGTCTGCGGACTGCTTACAAGATAATTCGCATAGTTTATAATCATGCTCACCTGCTGGTGCGAACTGTACGTGTCTATGTCCGTATTCGCGCTGATGCTTGCAGATACTCCAACATGAGGTTCAAGCAGACTGAAACACGCCTGCAGTACAGGTTCTTCTTCGCCGTCCACATAAACATACAGCTTGTAGTTTCCGCTTATTTTAGGCTGCATCTCGTCGTTGGGGATCTCCAGCGTATAGTGGTTGTACAGCATCTGAGTATTGACCGACTGCTCGTAATTGTCTATTATGCCTTCGTTGAATCCGTTGACGTAGTCGCTGTCGAATATGTCCGATTCAGTCCAGTCTGCATTGCAGTGCACAAGCTTGTATACATATCTGACATAGCTGTGCTGCATGTCGTCAAACGAAATCTCTATCCTGTTGTTTCCTCCCAGATTCATCACCGGAGGTTCTCCCCACAGCCCATTCACTTTCAGCTGTAGGGTTTTAATGTTGTCTGCATATATCGCACTTTGCTGCGCTTCTGCTGGCATGCTCATCATCAGAGATGCCATCGACGCCAAATATATTATTTTCTTGCGTGTAAACATTCCGTTATAGGGTTTAGTACGTTCATGCAGGATAAGCACTATCCTCCAAATATGATTCAAATTTATGAAAAAATCCACATTCGTAATAATCCGTCAGGTCTTTTGTTGACTGAAAATTTCGTTGATGCTTCATTTACTGTAATATTTTATATATTTGCATCTGTAAGCTGTATCGCATTTCATCAAGCATGGAGATGTGTAATCAATATGTAACAAATATGAAACGTTGTTGCAGCACCGATTTCGGTATTTTGTGTGAGTTTTGAATTAGCTTGCATTCGGGCCTGCATGTTTATTCATTGCACGGCATTTTGACTGGTCTATATCAAATTATCATATATATGAAAAGTAAATTTCCAATGATTGAAAGAGATATCAGTTGGATGTATTTCAATCATCGAATTCTTCAGGAAGCCCGACGTTCCACAGTTCCTCTTTTGGAGCGTCTTTCCTTTTTGGGCATTTATTCCAATAATCTTGATGAGTTTTTCCGTGTACGTGTTGCTTCTCTCAATCGCATAGCAGAATCTTCCGACAAGGTGGTTTCCAAAAGCGACAGCCAGAGAGCGCTTAAAACCATAAAGCAGATCAATAAGCTCAACACGCTCTACAGCAAGGAGATGGAGCAGATTACGGAGGAGATTACACGTGAATTGGAAAAAGAAAATATCTGCATACTTGGTGAAAAGGATCTGACTGACGATCAGCTCAGTTATGTAAGGAATTTCTTCCACGACAACATCCTTGGTACCACCTTCCCTGTATGGCTTTCGGAAATCAAGCAGCTTTCCAAGGAAAACGATGATACGATTTTCCTCGCAATCGAAATGCATAAATGGAACAGCGACAAGAAGAATCCTATATGCAGCCACGCAGTCATGCCGTTGCCCGTAAAGCGTTTCGGACGATTCCTGCGTTTGCCGGATGCCGACGGCAAATCATATCTCATGTATCTCGATGACGTAATGCGCTGTTGCCTTCCTATGGTATTCGAAGGTATGGAATTCCACAATTTCAAGGCATACACATTCAAGTTCACAAAGGATGCTGAAATGGAATTCGATGACGACATCGACACCGGAAAGATGCAGCGTGTGCAGAAAGGTCTCAAGAGCCGTAAGCGTGGTGAAACGTTGCGTTTCATCTACGACGAGACTATGCCTAAAAGCCTCCTGCGCAAGGTTCTCAGCAAGCTCAATCTTGACGATTTGGACACAATCGTCAAGGGTGGACGCTATCAGAACCACAAGGACTTCATGTCTTTCCCTGATTGCGGAAGGTCAGATCTTAAGTACCCTAAGTGGAAGCCGTTGAACAAACCTGAATTTTCAGGTACAGAAAGTGTACTCGACGTAATTGCCGAAAAAGACAGGTTCATACACGTACCGTATCATTCATTCGATGCATATTTGCGAGTACTCCGCGAGGCTGCCGTCAATCCAAAAGTAAAGTCAATCAAGACAACCATATACCGTCTGGCCAAACAATCGCAGGTAGTTGAAGCTCTCATCGCTGCATCCAAGAATCAGAAGAAGGTGACTGTTGTCATCGAACTTTATGCACGTTTCGACGAAGCCAACAACATTTCCTGGAGTAAGAAGATGCAGGATGCCGGCATTGATGTCATATTCGGTGTTGACGGTCTAAAAGTACATTCAAAGATTACACTCATCGAACTCAGCAATTACAGCATAGCTTGCATCGGTACTGGTAATTTCCATGAAGGAAATGCACGTGTCTATACTGACTGTCTTCTTTTCACAGCAAGTCCGACACTTGTGCGCGATGTAGCCAAGGTGTTCGAGTTCATACGTTCACCATTCCGTCCGGTACGATTCCGCGAACTGCTCGTCTCTCCAAACGACATGCGCAATCACATCGTCAAGCTCATCAATAATGAAATTACCAACAAGAAGCTTGGCAAACCTGCCTACATCATAATGAAAATCAACCACATCGTCGATGAGGCAATCATACGTAAACTTTATGCGGCGTCTGCTGCTGGCGTGCGCATAGACATCCTGCTCCGAGGCAACTGTTCGCTCGTCACTGGCGTGCCAGGTGTTTCAGACAACATTCATGTAGTCGGCATTATTGACCGCTATCTCGAACACTCGCGTATACTCATTTTTGCCAACGGAGGTAATGAGAAATATTACATGGGTTCAGCCGATTGGATGACTCGAAACCTCGACAGACGTATTGAAGTTATGACTCCGGTATATTCTCCTAAGATTCAGCGCGAACTGAAACTTATTGTAGAATACGGATTGAAGGATACTGTGCAGGGAAGAATTGTTGACGGAACGGGCGACAACATCATTCAGCCTGTACCAGAAGGAGAAGAGCCTTTCCGTTCACAGGAGAATCTTTATCGTTACTACGATGAGGCTATAAAGGCAAAACTGGCAAAGAAAGCTTTGAAAGAAGCTAAAAATAAATGTTCTTCTGAGACAGCAGCCACAGATGATAAGAATGCGGAGACCATCGTAGAGGAAAAGGTTGAACCTGTAAAAGTTGACAAGTCTGCTTTGCCTGCTCCAAAAATGTCGATAGGTGGAGTACCTGCCGAAACAAAAAAGAGCAGGAACAAATCTGACGACAAGAAGGAATCCAAATCCTGATTCTGATAGAATATATATAGGCTTCGCCTCGGCATAGTAAATGTGAAAACCGTGTTTTCAATTTGTCTCTGCGCTCGGCTTGCACTATATTTGGATAATATAGGCTTCGCCTCGGCATAGCAAATATGAAAACCATGTTTTCAATTTGTCTCTGCACTCGGCTTGCACTATATTTAGATAATATAGGCTTCGCCTCGGCATAGCAAATATGAAAACCGTGTTTTCAATTTGTCTCTGCGCTCGGCTTGCACTATATTTGCACTTGGTGAATTCATTTGAAATCCATCTGCTCCTATTGGTAATACAAAGGAGCAGTTGGTTTTTCGTTTTTAGTATTAACTTTAATTCTTATAATACACATGAATAGTAAAAATTATGCCGCAATCGATATCGGTTCGTGCGCTGCCAGATTGCTCATAAAGAAAGTCGACATTTCCGATACGGGTGATGTTGCCTACACAAAACTCTTTTTCATACGCTATCCTCTCAGGTTGGGAGATGATGTTTTTACTATCGGTAAGGTGAGCAAGGAGCGTCTGAAGAAAATTGTGACTATGATCAAGGCTTTCAAGCACCTCATGAAGCTTTATGATGTCGACGAATATAAGGCTTGCGCTACATCTGCCATGCGTGACGCTAAGAATTCAAAGGATGTAATCGAAAAGGTATTGAAATCCACCGGCATCAAAATAGAAATCATTGACGGTAAGGAAGAAGCTTCCATCATATACAACAACCATGTGGAAATGGTCAAGTCTATGGCCGATACATGTGCTTACGTCGATGTTGGTGGTGGTAGTACTGAAGTAACTGTCATAAAGGATGGCGAGAAGATAAAATCTTGTTCATACAACATCGGAACAATACGTATGCTTCACCTGCCGGAGGAGGAGAGCCGTCAGATTCTTTCACGCATGCAGGAGGAACTTTCTGCAATATCTGAAAAGCTCGGACCGGTTGAAATGGTAGGATCCGGAGGTAACATCAATAAGATGTACAAGATTCTTTCAAAGAAAAAGACTGGCGGAAAACGAATAACCGTTACGGGTGTAACAGAACTTTTCGGTAAGATGAATGCAATGTCTGCGGAACAGCGTATGGAAACATACGACATGAAACCTGATAGAGCGGAAGTCATCATCCCTGCTGCAAAGATATTCCTCGCAGTTGCTGAAGCATTGAAGAGTACATATATTTATACTCCGGTTCTGGGTCTCTCAGACGGTATCATAGACAATATGTGTTCCGTTGCACACAGCGTTGTAGAGAAACCTTCAGATGATTAAGGATAAATTTTTCCTTTAATGACGTCTAAGACGTGGTATACAGAAAAATCCTGCATCAGGTATTTTAATTTTGCCTGTGCAGGATTTTTTCATTTCCCGTTTTTCATGTTTTCAATGAAAGTTCCGATCATTTCAACCATTTTGCTTACATCGTCTGTTTTCGAACACATTGATTCAACCGGACAAGGACCGTCACCTTTCCTGTTTATTATGCCGTCCGTCAGTGTTGTGTAAGCCACTTCTATGTTGTTCTTCTCAAATAGTGACAT
Organism: Bacteroides sp. 43_108; assembly: GCA_001915545.1. Lineage (GTDB taxonomy): Bacteria > Bacteroidota > Bacteroidia > Bacteroidales > Bacteroidaceae > 43-108. Next base: position 12,512 of record MNQS01000181.1, read on the forward strand.
GGCCGGCTTGCTTATGACGTCCGCATGCAGTCTTGCAATGCCTCCGGCAGTCATGAGTGCCGCAGCTCCTTTTCCTACAACCTTGTCGGCAATATTTGCCCCGTTGAGAAATTCGGCCTCTTTCATTACCAGCTCATACAGGTCTGCAACACCTCGTTGGTTGAATGTTCTTATAGTGTTTCCTTTTCGTATTACGCACGAGCACTTCTTCTCGTGCAGAATATCAATCAATTCTTTCATCTCGCTGTTCTCCATAAACAGTATTCCTTTTACACCAAAACCAGGAAGTCTCCGGGCGTAGCTGTTTGTACGGCTCGGAGACTTCCTTCTATAATGATATTTTCAATGTTGTCTTTTGTTATGCCACCTTTTCAAGTCTCTTCAAAATTACGAAGATGAACATTGCTGAAAGCAGGCACAGACCTACGAGTACACCCCATACGACAACGAGTGGCTGTCCCCAGAGCAATGAAGGTATGCTGACGAGGAGGTTTCCTATTGCAGTTGCAACGAACCATCCACCCATCATCATTCCCTTGTACTTAGGAGGAGCAACTTTTGATACGAATGAAATTCCGATAGGAGAGAGCAGAAGTTCTGCAAATGTAAGTACAAGGTAAGTTGATATCAGCCAGTTTGGTGAAATCAGCATCTGCTCTGTCTTCTGTGCTTCAGGTGCAGGAAGGCCGAGTGAAGCTACTGTCATAAGGATATATCCTACAGCTGCAACGAGCATACCCAATCCGATTTTCAGAGGAGCAGACGGTTCCTTGCCCTTCTTTGCAAGTGCACCGAATATAGCCATTGATACAGGAGTCAGCATGACAACGAAGCAAGGGTTGAACTGCTGGAATATAGGAGCATCGATAACTGTCTCAGCTGGCAGTGTGTTGTATTTGCATGCAAGTCCTGCAGCACAGAGCACAATCAGTGCTGTTGCTATTCCGCGTCCCTTTGAAGTCTTTGACTGGAAAAGTGCAAACAGTGAATATACTATTACAATGCAGAGAACGAGGTTTACAACGTCGAACATCATGCTTTCAACACCGGATGATGTCTTTACTATATACTGTTCTGCAAAGAATGTCAGAGTAGAACCGTTCTGGTGGAATGCCATCCAGAAGAAGATAACTACTGCGAACACCAGACACAATGCAACGATTCTTTCCTTTGTCTCAGATTTAGTGAGCTGTTCTTCTTCAACGTTGTCATTGCTTGCATCTTTCTCTTTGCTCTTGTCAGCATGCTTGAATGTGCTTCTGGAGAAATAGTAGATTGCAATAGACACGATAAGTGAGAAACATGCGATAGCAAATGCGTAGTGATATGAATCTGCCTTTGAAATGCCGAAATTTTCCTGAACATATCTCATTATTTCAACAGCTGCAGTAGCTGCAAACAATGCACCGATGTTGATGGCCATGTAGAAGATACTGAATCCTGAGTCACGCTTGCTCGCATACTTCTTTTCGTCATACAGATTTCCTACAAGCACCTGCAGGTTGCCCTTGAAAAGACCTGTTCCGAAACATATCAGCAGCAGTGCACCGCCCATGGCGCAGATAGCGGCTGTTCCGCTTCCGAGAGGTATGGAGAGGAGCAGATAACCGATGAACATGATAGTTATACCGATTGTCACCATCTTACCGAAACCGAACTTATCGGCAAGCATACCTCCGAAAAGAGGTAGGAAATATACCAGACCGAGGAATACTGAATAGATTACTCCGGCCGTAGCTTCTGAAAAGGCGAAATTATCCTTAAGGAAAAGAGTGAATACCGCAAGCATTGTGTAGTATCCGAATCTTTCGCCTGTGTTGGCCAATGCCAGTGCATATAGCCCTTTAGGTTGTCCTTCAAACATAATTTTGGGGTTTATTTATAAAGTTAGTATTATTTGTTTTTCTTCTGCAGGTTGGCTTTTTCAAGTCCGTATCCGTACTTCTTGTCTGCTTTCTTGAGCATGATTGCAACAATCAGTGAAACTGTAGCAATACCTGTAAATATGCACATTGGCAATGTGTAGTCATACTGTATCTTGCCTCCAGCATTGCTTATAACGCAATATTTGTCCAGCACAGTACCGATGAGGAACGGAACACCGAATAATCCGATGTTCTGAATGAAGAATATCAGTGCGTATGCTGTTCCAAGTTGCTTCACTGGGAAAATCTTTGCAACAGACGGCCACATAGCTGACGGCACGAGAGAAAATGCGATACCCAAGATTATCATGAGTGCAACAGCTATTACAGATGAGCTGATGAACGGCATAGAGTACATAAGGTGAACGAATATGAGCATTGCCGAACCAAGCATCATGATTGATGCGGCCTTACCTCTTCTGTCTATCATTCCGCCGAAAATAGGAGTGAGGAACAGTGCTCCAAGTGCCGGCAGACCGGCAACAGTACCTGCGAGATCTTCATTTACTCCGTATTTGAGCACCATCAGTTCTGTAGCAAACTTCTGGAATGGGAATACGCAAGAGTAGAACAGCACGCAGAGCAGTGCTATAAGCCAGAAGCCCGGGTTCTTTACAACTGAAGCAACGTCCTTGAATGAGAACTTGTCTTCCGGATTAGATTCTGTAGTGGCAGAAATCTGCTTGTCGAGCTTTCTGTCCATGAAGCTGAAAGCAATGAAAGCAATGAGTCCGCCGATTAGGAGTATCATACCGATGAACAGAGGAGTGTCCAGATGGTAGCTCTTTGCAACAGGAATTGATACTGCGTATGCCACCTGCGAACCGATTCTGGCAAGAGCCACCTGTGTTCCCATGGCCAATGCCATTTCCTTGCCCTTGAACCATTTTGCAATGATTTTTGTGACAGTGATTCCTGCTACTTCAGCACCAACACCGAACACTGAATATCCGGCTGAAGCAAGGAACACGTCGAGCTTGTAGCCCATGACTGTCTCTGATGTTCCTCCATAGGTCGTTATGGCAATATATTCGGCAACAGTTCCGCACACCATGAGTGATGCGGCGAGTATTCCTGTGAAGCGCACTCCGAACTTGTCAAGTATGAGTCCTCCCCATATAAGCATAAGAAGGAATACGTTCAGGAAACTGTATGCTCCGGTGAAGAAACCGAACTCTCCGCTGGTCCAGTGGAGTTCTTCTTCAAGCATTGATTTCAGCGGAGCCATGATGTCGTTGACATAGTAGGCCGCCATCATCGTAAACGCCACGATGAGCATTGCCGCCCAGCGTGCTGCGGTCGAATCGCTCAGATTCTTTTTAATTTGTTCTGTCATATCTTTTGTGTATTTTTTCGTGTTGTAGGATTGCTGTTGCCCGACATTTCATGCCTTATTTCTTAAGCCACTTGTCAAGCCATCCGAAGAATGTTCTCTGCCAGAGTACTCCGTTCTGAGGTTTGAGTACCCAGTGGTTCTCGTCAGGGAATATAAGCAGTTGTGCATCGATGCCTCTGTAGCGCGCTGCGTTGAAAGCGGCCATCGCCTGGCTGGCAACGATTCTGAAGTCTTTCTCTCCGTGTATGCACAATATAGGTGCGTCCCATTTGTCAACAAAAAGGTGAGGCGAATTTGCAAATGTACGCTTGACAGCCTCATTCTCCTTATGCCAGTAAGCACCACCCATATCCCAGTTTGCAAACCATGATTCTTCTGTTTCCACATACTGCTGTTCGAGGTTGAATATACCGTCGTGGGCAATGAAGCACTTGAAGCGCTTGTCGTGGTGTCCTGCCAGCCAGTATACTGAGAAGCCGCCGAAACTTGCACCGACGCATCCCAGTCTATCCTTGTCTACATAAGGCTCTTTAGCTATATCGTCGATAGCCGACAGATAGTCGTCCATGCAGTGTCCTCCGTAGTTTGTGCTGATTTCTTCAAGCCACTCCATTCCGAAACCAGGAAGACCGCGTCTGTTAGGGGCAACTACAATGTATCCGTTTGCCGCCATTATCTGCATGTTCCATCTGTAGCTCCAGAACTGGCTTACCGGGCTCTGCGGACCGCCTTCGCAGAACAGCAGAGTAGGGTACTTCTTGTTCTTGTCGAAGTTTGGCGGGAGAACCACCCAACTGAGCATATCCTTGTTGTCAACTGTCTTTGTCCAGCGTGGTACAACTTCTCCCCAGTCAATATTGTCTCTGAAGTATTTGTTTTCGTTTGTCACCTGTACAGCCTTTCCGTTTTTCGGATCAACTGAGAATAGTTCAGGCGATTCCATCATTGACTGGCGCATGCAGAGCAGCTTGTTTCCACATACTGCAACTGATACGTAGTCATACTGTCCTTCAGTAATCTTTTTCACATCGCCCTTGATGTCTGTGCTGTACACGTGTGTCTCACCGTGCCATACACCTGTGAAATATATCTTTTTGCCTTTAGTATCCCAGCAGTAGCTGTCGGCGTTGCTTTCGAATTTCTCGGTTACGTATGTTTTCTTGCCGGTAGCAAGTTCCATCACGCATATTCTGTTTCTGTCGCTTTCGTAGCCGTCGCGCTCCATGCTCTGCCATGCAATGTACTTTCCGTCAGGCGAGAATGAAGGATTTGTGTCATAGCCCATGTTGAGGTCTTCGCTGTTCTTGTTCGAAGCCTGTGAGGCGAGTGAGAGCGATGGGTCAACCTTTGGTGCTTTGTAGCCGGCAGGTTTGCACAGGTTCTTTGTTTCTCCGTTTTCTGTATCGTACAGATAAATGTCTGAGTCGGTAGATATTGCATAGTCCAGACCGGTCTTCTTTCTGCATGTATAGGCCACGTATCTGGAGTCCGGACTCCAGGCGAGCTGTTCAACACCTCCGAACGGCTTCATCGGGCATTCGTACGGTTCGTTCTCGCCGATGATGTCAACAGCATTCTTTACCTCGCTTCCGTCAAATTCGGCAACGTAAGAGTGAGGTATGCTTTCCACCCATTCATCCCAGTGTCTGTACATCACGTCGTTGATGATTTTTCCCGAAGCTTTAGGCAGATCAGGGTAAATGTCGGCTGTGCGCTTTCCGTATTTGATGGACTGAACAAGCAGAACTTTCTTGCCGTCAGGTGAGAACATGAAGTCCTCAACGTCTTTTTCAAAGTGTGAAATTTGCTTTCTGTCCGAGCCGTCGGTGTTCATTCTCCAAATCTGCGACACACCGTTGTTGTCGGCTGCCAGATAAGCAATGCGTTTGCCTCCCATGATATATTTGGGCGCACTTTCGCTTCCGGTTGATGTCGTGAGCATCTTGTTGTCTGAGCCGTCAGCATTCATTGTGTAAATGACTGTGTGGCTCTTGTTTTCTTCAACGCTGTAGTATGTAACGTTGTATACTATTTCTTTGGCATCTGGTGCAATGTCCTGTCCGCCTATGCGTCCCATTGCCCACAAAGCTTCAGGCGACAGTCTGCGTTCCTTTATCTGAGGAGTCTGTCTGCCGATGAATTTTTCGGCATTGGTCTCGGCTGATGCGTCACCCATAATCAGAATTCCTGCCGCAAATGCGGCTATAGCTGTTTTGTTCATGTTTACTGTTTTTGTATATGCCCGATCCACTGCATATTTTCCCTCAGTCATCTCGGGTAGGTATATATGCGTAATGGCACTGGAACACAATTTCTTGCATTCCAGTGCCATATCGTTTTCACTTATTTCTTGCGCTGCTGCATTTTCTGCTGCTGTTCCAGCATCTCTCTCTGTTTTTCGAGCAGTGACTCATAACGTGCCATCATGCCCGACTTTTTGTGAGGCTGCGACTTGCGCTGTTCATACTTGGCTTCGAGTTTTGCAAGGAGCTTGTCATCGTCGGTAGTCTTGCGCAGATACCACATCATCAGCAGTGTAACGACACCTGAAATGAAGTAGTAGTAGTTCAGACCTGATGAGTAGCTGTTGAATGTGAAGAAGAATATCAGTGGCATTATGTACGACATCCACTTCATCATTCCCATCTGCTTCTCCTGTTCAGGAGTCATTGAGTACTGCTGCTGGCGCATCGATATCCATGTGTTGGCCACAGTAGAAAGACACCAGAGTACGCAGAACAAGCTGAGGTGGTCACCTATACCCCATATATGTGTGCCCCAGTTGATGACGTCATCGTATGTCGACAGGTCATCTGCCCACAGGAAACTCTGTCCGCGGAGCTCAATGGCGTTAGGGATGAAGTTGAAGAGGGCAATCCAGATAGGCATCTGTATCAGCATTGGCAGACATCCGCCCATTGGCGACACACCGTGCATGCTGTAGAGCTGCATGATTTCCTGCTGCTTCTTCATCGCATCTTCTGGCTTCGGATATTTCTTGCTTATCTCTTCCACCTTAGGTCGCAGAACTCTCATGTTTGCCGACGACATGAATGATTTCTTCATGAGCGGGAAGACTAGGAGCTTCACGATGATTGTGAGAATCAGGAGCACGATACCCATGTTGATGCCCCAACCGGTCATCCAGTCGAACATATATACTGTGAAGAAACGGTTGATCCAGCGTATGATAGGCCATCCGAGGTATACAAGGCTCTGAAGGTCAACATCATTTTCCGATACGCAGAGCTTCTGGTTCTCGCGCAATGTGCTGAACTTGTTAGGACCTATGTACATCTGGAAGTTGCTTGCAACCTTGCCTGTAGGGTCAAAGTCGGCAGACATTGAAGCATTGTATTCCTTCAGGTATCCGCTTCCTTCCTCAAGACGCTTGGATGAAATTTCATCAAGTGCAAGACTCTTGTCTGTAATGAGTACCTGGCTGAAAAACTGGTCTTTGAATGCCACCCAGATAGCGTTGCTGTCGAAGTTGTTTTCTGTGTCGTCAGCACCGGTCGAACTCAGGTTCTCCGTGTCGTCTTCAACAGTACGGTACACGATTGTACTGTGCTGGTTCTCAAAGCTGTATCCCTTTTCCTGCTGTCTCAGCGACTCGTTCCAGTGGATGTTCAGCTTGTTGGCGTTTGCCGGGAAGAAGTTGCTGATGCCGTTGGCTTTCAAGGACATGTTCACGATGTAGCTTCCAGGTATGAGCGAGTATCTGATGTCGATGCTTCCCTTACCTATAGGCAGACTCATGACAACGGAGCTGTCGGTAACTTCCTTCGGAGTGAAGTAAAGTTCGTTGCTGGTGATGTTCTGGTTCTTGCCTGTGAGCATGAAGTTCATGTCCATGTCCTTGCCGTCGAACAGCACCACAGCACCGCCTTCCTGATTCTTGTATGTCTCGTCCTTGAGCTCAGCTCTGCACAGCTGTCCTCCCTTATTGGAGATAGTAAGTTTCAGAAGTTCATTTTCGATGACTGTCTTGCCTTCATTTACTATACGCGCTTTGTAGAGCGGGTTGAGCGAATCGCTCTTTTCCTCTGCAATGGCGTTTGCGGCCTTTTCAGCCTCAATGGCCTTCTGCTTGTTTTCCTGAGCCTGATTCATCTGCTGCTCTATGGCTGCCTTTTGCTGTTCAACGGCATACTCCTTCTGCTTCTTGCTTTCGTATGCCATGAAGCCGAAGACAACAAGCGCCATGAGCAGAAAACCTATCAGGGTGTTTTTATCCATTCTTCCCATCGGGTAATCTTTTTACTTGTGTTTGTTTTTGTGTGTGCTGTTATTTTTTCTTGTTTTCGATAGCTGCCTTCACGAATGCGAGGAACAGTGGATGTGGTTTGAGCACTGTACTGCTGTATTCAGGATGGAACTGCGTACCTATATACCACCTGAGTGAAGGAACCTCAACAATTTCTACAAGGTCGCTTTCCGGGTTTATTCCGGAGCATACCATGCCGTTGCTCTCGAAATTGCTCTTGAAATCATTGTTGAATTCATATCTGTGTCGGTGGCGCTCGACGATTTTTGTAGACTTGTACGCCTCAAATGCCTTGCTGCCTTCTTTGACGATACATTCATATCCTCCGAGACGCATTGTGCCGCCCATGTTTGTGATGTTCTTCTGCTCTTCCATGATGTCGATGACATTGTGAGGAGTCTTCTCGTCCATCTCGCGGCTGTTGGCATCTTCAAATCCGAGCACGTTGCGTGCATATTCAACAACCATCATCTGCATACCGAGGCAGATACCGAATGTAGGCTTGTCGTTCTCACGGCAGTACTGAGCTGCAATGATTTTGCCTTCGATACCTCTCTGACCGAATCCAGGACAGATTACTACACCGTCCATGTCGTTCAGCTTCTCTGCAATATTTTCCTTTGTCAGCTTTTCGCTGTTTACGAAATGTGTCTTTACCTTATAGTCGTTGTATGTACCGGCCTGTGAGAGACTCTCGAGGATAGACTTGTAGGCATCCTGAAGGTCGTACTTTCCAACAAGGGCAATGTTTACGATTTCTGTTGCCTTATGTCTGCGCTCGAGGAAGCTTCTCCATGGACCGAGTCCCGGAGTTTCACCTATAGGCATCTGGAACTTGCGGAGGATAGCCGCATCAAGTCCCTGTTCCTGCATCTTGATAGGTACTTCGTAGATTGTAGGCATATCAAGGCTCTGTACAACGCAGTCCTGATCAACGTTGCAGAAGTTTGCAACTTTCTTGCATATACCGGCCGAAAGCTCTCTCTCTGTGCGGAGTACGAGGATTTCTGGCTGTATACCGAGACTCTGCAGTTCCTTTACAGAATGCTGAGTAGGCTTTGTCTTGAGCTCACCTGCAGCAGCAAGATAAGGCACGTATGTAAGGTGAATGCAGAGCGCATTCTTGCCGAGCTCCCATTTGAGCTGACGTATAGCCTCGAGGAACGGCAGAGATTCAATGTCGCCCACAGTTCCACCGATTTCAGTGATTACGAAATCATAGTTGCCCTTAGCGCCGAGAATCTTCATGTCGCGCTTGATCTCATCTGTGATGTGAGGTACAACCTGTATGGTCTTTCCGAGATAGTCACCACGGCGCTCCTTTTCAATCACGCTCTGGTAGATACGTCCGGTCGTGATGTTGTTGGCCTTGGTTGTCTGTATACCTGTAAATCTTTCATAATGGCCAAGGTCAAGGTCTGTCTCCTGACCGTCAATGGTTACATAACATTCTCCGTGCTCGTAAGGGTTGAGCGTTCCCGGGTCAATGTTGATGTATGGATCAAACTTCTGGATAGTGATGTTGTAACCCCTTGCCTGCAGGAGTTTACCGATTGATGAGGATATGATTCCCTTACCAAGAGAACTCGCCACACCTCCTGTTACGAAAATGTACTTAGTATCAGTCACAACTTTATAATTTAAAATGTTATAATCAATTGAAAAAACTCAATTCAAGCTACAAAGTTATAAAAAAACTTCCATAAGACATAATCGCCACCTGTTTATTTGTCAAACCTCAGCAAAACCATCACGTATTATCCACGCATATAATATAAATAATGTATATACGTCCACAAAACATAGTGCTGCGACTCGTCATCCCTGGCCAAGACCAGGGATCTTATCTCAATGACTGCACAATGCCTGCGAGAGCATAGCGCAAATCCCGACATCAGATTCCTGGTCCCAGCCAGGAATGACGCTGTAGTAGCCTATGTAATAACTATTACCTAGCGAGCTTCGCTCGCGTTTACCTAGCAAAACAACGTTTTGCATTTACCTTGTGAGGCAAGTTTCACATTTTACCTTGCATGATGCCATCTTGCACAACGCCTGCGCCCCGTCATCCCTGGCCAAGACCAGGGATCTCATGTCTCCACAAGCAGGATGCAAACAAGTAATCAGGACATAAGAACAAAAGAACATAAGAATGCAGATGATGCCCATTCGTCAGTTCATGCATAAGCACGCTTCCGCCTGTACTGCCACATGCCCATCATGCAAAGAATTTGCAGTGCAAGCACTGCATTCTTAAGGAAACAAAAGAGTTGTAAGCATCCACTTCTTTTGTTCTTTCATACAAAAGTAGAGTAGTGCCCACAGCATCGCAGATGCACAACATTGAATGAGCATATGTTTGTCAAGCTCGATTGAACAAACATTCGAGCATTCAATGCCCTTTTGTTCTTATGTTCTTCTGTCTAAAAATCGTACAGACCCACAAAATGTAGCACAATGCCCGCGAAAGCACTGAATAGACCCACAGACTAGATTCCTGGTCCCAGCCAGGAATGACACCGTAGCAACAACTGTAAATACCCACTTCTTTTGTTCTTTCATACAAAAGTAGAGTAGTGCCCACAGCATCGCAGATGCACAACATTGAATGAACAAATGTTTATCATGCTTGCTTGAACAAATATTCGAGCATTCAATGCCCCTTTTGTTCTTATGTTCTTCTGTCTTATAAAAAGTTTACACCCACAAATGCAGCACTGTGCCCGCTACCCGTCATCCCTGGCCTAGACCAGGGACCTCTTCTCAATGTCAGCACACTGCCCGCGATAGCATAGTGCAGGTCTACTGACTAGATTCCTGATCCTGCCAGGAATGGCGCTGTATTAGCCCATGTAATAACTATTACCTAGCGAGCCCTGCTCGCGTTTACCTAGCACTTCGTGCGTTTACCTAGTGAAGCCAGCTTCACGCTTTATCCGTCATCCCTGGCCAGGACCAGGGATCTTATCTAAATGACAATGCAAATGCCCGCTAAAGCACAGTGAAGACCCACTGACTAGATTCCTGGTCCTTGCCAGGAATGACTCTGTAGTAACCTATGTAATAACTATTACCTAGCGCATCGCGCGTTTTACCTAACAAAGCTCTGCTTTGTGTTTTACCTAGCGAGCTTTGCTCGCATTTTACCTAGTGAAGTCAGCTTCACGTTTTACCTAGCAGGCCTAGCCTGCGTTTTACTAACAAATCCCTCTACACCCCTAATACAATATTAGCATCAATATTCAGTTTCTGACTTATTTCTCTTGCTACTTTAAGTGTTGGTTCACATTTGCCGGAGATATAATCGCTAAGCCGAGAAGGACTAACCCCAATCAATTTCGCCAAAGCCTTTTGGTTTAGTCCCATTTCGTACATACGAAGTTTAAGAACATCTACAAGTGTTGGTTTTCCCAGTGCAAAATGTTCATCAGAATAATCGGCAACAAGATTCGACAGCAGTTCCAGTTCGATGCTGTTTGGATCATCAATAGGAGTTTCGTCTGTTACCACTGGCAACAACTCTTCAACTCTCTTTACAGCCCAATCATATTGAGCTTTTGTTTCTATTTTAGTCATATTAATATAATAATCAGTATAAAATCAGTATTATTTATAGTATTGCATAAGTTGAAGTTGCCCAGTTATAGTGTAGAACAATCTTCTATTTTATCATATTCCGCATGAGTGCCTATAAAGCGAACATACACGAATTTTATTGTGAACTTTATTACAACAATCAATCTATAGTTGTTGCCTTTGATGTTAAACACATAATGTTGGTTACCAACATTGTCAACACTGTTGAATGTTTTCTTCACATCAGCAAAACATGTCCATTCGCTTTTCTTAACAATGGTCGTCCACTCTTGTAGCGCCGCTTTTGCTTCGGGGTGAGCTTCAGCATATTCTTTTAGTGTTTGTTCTGTGAATATTCTCATTGAATTACGTGTTAATTATGCCGCTAAGATATATATAAAATTCCATTATTCAAAATAAAATTCTATTATTCGCAATTATGCTTCTCGTAACTTGAATCTACTCACAATAATTTTCATCAGATTCCTGGTCTCAGCCAGGAATGACGCCGTAGCAACTTATGTAAGCACCCACTTCTTTTGTTCTTCCATACAAAAGTAGAGTAGTATTCCCTGCATCGCAGATGCACAATCTTGAATGAACAAATGTTTGTCATGCTTGCTTGAACAAACATTTGAGCATTCAATGAATCTTTTGTTCTTATGTTCTTCTGTCTAAAATATGTATGCACCCAAAAATAATGCACAATGTTGGCAACTCGTCATCCCTGGCCTAGACCAGGGACCTCTTCTCAATGTCTGCACAATGCCCGCGAAAGTACAGTACAGGCCCACCGACTAGATTCCTGATCCTGCCAGGAATGACGCTGTATTAGCCCATGTAATAACTATTACCTAGCGAGCCCTTACCTAGCACTTCGTGCGTTTACCTAGTGAAGCCAGCTTCACGCTTTACCTAGCAATATGCCATCTTGCATACTGCCCGCGACCCGTCATCCCTGGCTAGGACCAGGGATCTTATCTAAATGTTAACACATGTGCCCGCGAAAGTACAGTACAGGCCCACCGACTAGATTCCTGATCCTGCCAGGAATGACGCTGTATTAGCCCATGTAATAACTATTACCTAGCGAGCCCTTACCTAGCGAGCCCTGCTCGCGTTTACCTAGCAAAACAAAGTTTTGCGTTTACCTAGTGAAGCCTGCTTCACATTTTACCTTGCAAGATTGTATCTTGCACAATGCCCGCGATAGCACTGTACAGATACACTGATTAGATTACTGGTCCCAGCCAGGAATGATGCCGTAGCAACCAATGTAAACGCCCACTTCTTCTGTTCTTCCCTACAAAAGTAGAGTAGTGCCCACAGCATCGCAGATGCACAACATTGAATGAGCATATGTTTGTCAAGCTCGATTGAACAAACATCCGAGCATTCAATGCCCCTTTTGTTCTTATGTTCTTCTGTCTTATAAAAAGTTTACACCCACAAATGCAGCACTGTGCCCGCGACCCGTCATCCCTGGCCTAGACCAGGGACCTCTTCTTAATGTCAGCACAATGCCCGCTAAAGCACAGTGCAGGTCTACTGACTAGATTCCTGGTCCCAGCCAGGAATGATGCCGTAGCAACCAATGTAAACGCCCACTTCTTCTGTTCTTTTCCAAACAAAAGAGTCGTAGACAATCACCTCAGGTGCAAACATTTAAGGGACAAATGAACATCAAGCTCGCTTGAATGTACATCTGCCCCTTAAATGAATCTTTTGTTCTTATGTTCTTCTGTCTAAAATATGTATGCACCCAAAAATAATGCACAATGTTGGCAACTCGTCATCCCTGGCCAGGACCAGGGATCTTATCTCAATGATTGCACAATGCCTGCGAGGGCACAGTGCAGACCCACAGACTAGATTCCTGGTCCCAGCCAGGAATGACGCCGTAGTAGCCTATGTAATAACTATTATCTATCGCAAAGCACGTTTAACTAATGAAGCCGTGCTTCATGTTTGCCTAGCGCATCGCGCGTTTTACCTAACAAAGCTCTGCTTTGTGTTTTACCTAGTGAGCTTAGCTCGCATTTTACCTAGTGAAGCCAGCTTCACGTTTTATCTAGCAGGCTCTGCCTGCGTTTTACCTCGCAAAGCAAGCTTTGCATATTACCTAGCGAGCCTGCTCGCCTTATAATGCCAAAAAGGGGATACCGTCCCCGGTATCCCCTATAAACCATCCAGTCGTCAGACCGGATTATTTGATGAACTTGACCGCCTTGCGGCTGCCGTCCTTCATGTTGTCCACCTTGATGTATATTCCCTTTGATGTAGGAATGTTTGTACCAAGATTTGTTCCATTGATGCTGTAGTAGCTTGTTGAAACAACCTCGTCGCATCCGGTGATGTAGTCAGACATGTCCACTGGGTCGATACCCTTGTGAGTAGGAGTTACCTGCTTGATTGTTCCGTCCTCGTTGAACTCGAGCTTGTCGATGCAAACCTCACGGTGATAGCCAGGACCATTGTTCAGGTAAGCCTTGTTGATGCGGTGGTAGACGATGTACCATTCATCCTTTCCAGGAATCTGGATTACGGCGTTGTGACCTGTTCCGTAGATCTCCTCTGAAGCATCCTGTATGATTACGATAGGCTTGTCTGCAACCTTGATTGGACCTCTTGGAGAAGTGCTTGTACCGTAAGCCACGTGGTAGTTCTTTGCACCGGTGTCGTCAACAGACCACAAGAAGTAGTACAGACCGTTTCTGTAGAATACGTATACACCCTCTCTGAAGGCATAGTCGGCGAGCGAGCCTCCTGCTGGTGTTATAGTTGCAGGGTTGCTGTACGACATCATGTCGTCGCCCATGTCTGAAACCACAAGATTACCGTTGCCCCAGTAGTAATATGTATTGCCGCTTACAGGGTCTGTGAATACGTCAGAGTCGATGAGCTGTCCGCTTGCAGGATTCTTCGTAACGAGCGGAGTACCCTTGTCAGTGAACGGACCGATCGGAGAGTCTGCCGTAGCCACACCGAGAGTCTTCATGTTGTATTCAGGGTTGTGTCCGCTGAAGTAGAAGAAGTACTTGAACGCACCGTCCATATATTTCTCCTCGATACATGGAGCCCATCCGTTTCCTGTAGCCCATGTGACGTCGTCTGTTGCCACGTCAAGGATGCAGTTCTCCTTCTGCCAGTTCACGAGGTCTGAAGAAGAATATACATTGAATTTCGAACCTCCCCATCCGGCATATCCGTCGCTTGTAGGATAGATGTAGAACTTGCCTGTCTTCTTTGAGAAGAGAATTTCAGGGTCAGCGCAGAAACCGTCGAGCACAGGGTTGCCGCAAACCTCAACTTCTACATTTACGGTTGCCGTCTTGCCCTGGTTGCTTATTGTGTATTCAACGCTTCCGTTTGTGAAGTCCTGAGGACCTTCCGGACTGATTGCTGCACCAGCTGACGCAACGAGTTCAGGATCGAAGCTGCTGATGTCTGTTCCCGGACGTACAGGCAGGTAGATAGACTTGCTTGTGATTGTCACGTTGTTCTGCTTGATGTTCCTGTTGCGCGCACCGCTTACAGAAGTTCCGAGGTTGTCGCTAGGGAAAGCCTCCAGCAGGGCATCGAGCTCAGCCTTTGAGATAGCCATCACTGTTCCGTGTCTAGGAGTGAATGCACCGCTTGTTGTTGTCTGTGCTTCGAGAGTGAACGACTCGAGATCTTCAGTAGAGCAGAACTGGTAGTATCCGCTGTTGTAGCAGTCGTACATCAGAACCCAAGTGTCGCTGTTGATCATTCTGAACAGACCGCCGCCTTCTACAGCTACGTTTGTCTGCTGCAGGTTGCCTGACGGCTCGCTCCACTGGCTTCCTTCCGGCATGCCCTCTTCAGCAGTAAGGCGCTTTGAAGTAACCTGACATATACCGCCCGAACCTTCGTTCTTGTATATCATGTGGTATGTGCTGTCTCTCTCGTCGAATATGATGTCGGCATCGATGGTAGCAGAACCTCTGTCGTACAGGAATACAGGATCTGTGAGCAGGTCTGTGAAGTCATCGTTGGCGTAGCTGTAATAAACCTTGTCGTATGTGCACTTGCCATCGTTTGTAAGAAGAGAGTAGTATACCATGTAGCGTCCCTTTGTTCCGTCGGCATTCTCGTAGTTTGCATCCCAGATAACTTCAGGAGCCCAAACTCTTGTCACATTCTTCCACTCAGGGAAACGGTCTGGGAAGTGTACGGTGCTGTGCTGCCAGTGGATCATGTCTGTACTCTTGTACATCACGATACCGCGGTTAGAGCTCCAGCCCTCAGCACATCTCATGTCGGTAGCCACCATGTAGAATGTCTTGCCGTCTGCACCTCTCAGGATGTGCGGGTCACGTATACCCTTCTTTATTGCAACAGTGTCGCTCCACATCACTCTCTCGCCGTTGTTCAGCGGAGTGTAGCTGTATCCGTCCTTGCTGACAGCATAGTAGAGGTTCTCATTTGAGTTGCTTGGGAAATATACGAACAGGTAAGCATCGTAGTCCTCGTCTTCTGCAACAAGCACCTTGAAGTCCTTTGAACCTACTTCCTTGTTCTTGTATCCTGTAGCAGTGAGTGTCACCTCA
The DNA here is from genome assembly GCA_001915545.1 of Bacteroides sp. 43_108. Taxonomy (GTDB): domain Bacteria; phylum Bacteroidota; class Bacteroidia; order Bacteroidales; family Bacteroidaceae; genus 43-108. The sequence goes on from MNQS01000181.1 coordinate 28,187, forward strand.
ACCTTGCCTTCTCCCTTGGCAGAAAGCTTCATGAGCTTGCCGGCGTCAGAGATATATTCCGGTTTGTCCGACTTCCATGTGATGATTGTGTTCTCACCTGTGTTTCCAGGGAGCACAAGGTCACTTCTCAGGTTGTTCAGACTTCCGCTGAGCTTCAGGTTGTCGAGGTCGTATGCAAGCGCCTCAGCATCGCTGAATTTGGCAAGTACTGTAGCCTGGTATTCAACCGACTTCGTGATGTTGCCCTTTGTATATGTAGCAGTCAGAGTCACTGTTGCATCCTCTTCTCCCTGTTCAGGACGTATCACGGTACCGTTGCTCTTGATGACGTTCTCGTTAGATGAAGTCCATGTTGCTGTGATGCCGTTGCCGAATGAAGTAGGGAGGGTGACGCTTGTTCTCAGGTTAGAGAAGTCGTAAGCCTGGTTTGCAATGAACTCGTCGATGATTTCTGCATCAAGTACATCGTTGAGCTTTGTCAATGGAGCATCGCCGTAGATGGAGATGATTTCGTCTGAGCTCAATGTTCCCTTGTATACTCTTACATCGTTGTACATTGCTCCTTTCAGGTAAACGTCGCCTGAGTATGGTGAACGTCCCAGCCAGTTCTGTGTAGTAGATCCGAGCTTGTTAGGGAATAAGCCTATATTGCCGCTTGCGGTCATCGCACCGTTCATATAGATTGTTCCCGTATTTCCTGTCTGGCAGTAAATGAGGTTGACCCAGCGTCCTGTAGGGAACTTCGTGTCAGCACTTACCACTCTTTCGCCCGAATAATTTGTTTGTGTGATGGCAAATTTTGTCTGGTTTGCACCGAAGAACAGATAACCCGTTGTGCTTGAGTTACCGAAGTTGAAGATGAAGTTGCCGTTGCTTCCGAGAGCATAGTCGGCAGGAATATATACGTTCATAGAGATAGCATAGTCGCCGTCGAGCGAACCGATGATGCTTCCCACCTCAGAACCGAAGTCGAAATATCCGTTGTTGTCGCCGAGGCTCAGCACAGGCACATCTGCAATTGTGCGCAGTTCAGCACCGTTCTCAAGTGAACCCTTGTACTTGCCTGTCTCGTCATCAGCATTGCTGAATGAGTACTGTAGAAGCTTTTCTGGTTCAGAACCGGTATATTCTATGCCCGACAGTTCTGCAACCTGCTTGTCTGTCATTGCACCGTCATACACTCTGAAGTCTGTCATGATCATACCGCGTGTATATTCTGCATCATCAGTGTAGAACGGAGAACGTCCCAGCCAGTTGTATTTTGTCTCGCCGAGTTCAGAGATAAGATTCTCAGCGACACCATTTGCCACGCAGAGTCCGTCCTCATATATTCTGATGAAATTTCCGAGGGCATTCTTCTTGCATGTTACGACAACCCATCTGTATGCACCGTTGTCGACATTCTTGTTGGCAGAAACAGTGCTCACGCCGGATTTGTCTGTCAGTGAAATGCTGTAGTCCATGTTGCGTGCGCTGAACGAAGCGTACCCGCCGCCCTTCACCTCGACAGAATCATTCATGGCGAACGACCACATGATGTTGCCCAATTTTGTCAGATCCATGTACGATGAAGAAACGTATGTACGCATGGCGATTGTGTACTCGTCCAAGCCGGCAACCACTTTGCCGAAGTTTTCGCCGAGATCGACGTATCCTTTCTTCAGTCTGGAAGTAGAGATGAATACGCTCTGCTCGGAATACTTCTTGCTGATGCTTACGCCTGTACCTACGAGTGTTCCATCATATCCGTTGCCGGATAGATCCTTCAGCGTAGTGGCGTTTATCGTGTCAGTAGCGTTGTAGCTCAGTTTCAGTTCCTGTGCACCGGCCGACAGCGATACCGCGCTCATCAGCGCGAATGCTAAAAGTCCGTTTGGTTTGTTCATAAATATAATTTTTAGTTAGTAAAAAGATTGTCCATAGATCAATATTTAAAGATAACATTACTACATATCAAAACATTGTAATCATAATCTCACAAAGATATGAAAAAATCCTCACTGCCACCAAAATATCCTGAAAAACACCCATCTCTTCTCTTCTTTTAAAAAGTATTTACCCAGAAAACCTATTACCTAGCGCATAGCGCATTTACCTAGCAAAACCCTGCTTTGCATTTACCTTGTGAAGCCAGCTTCACATTTTACCTTGCACGATGCCATCTTGCACACTGCCCGCGACCTGTCATCCCTGGCCAGGACCAGGGAACTTATTCACACATAAGCTGTATGTATTAATAATCAAGACATAAGAACAAAAGAACATAAGAATGCAGATGATGCCCCTCCGTCAGCCCGTCCATGAGCACGCTCCCGTCCGTCCCTCCGTATGTCCATCATGCAAAAGAATTTGCAGTGCAAGCACCGCATTCTTAAAAGAACAAAAGACACTTCTGTTCTTTCCTACAAAAGAATGTCGAAAGCAAAGCACCAAAGGTACGCAGCATTGAAAAGACAAACGAATACCAAGCTCGCTTGAGCATGCGTTTGATTTTTCAATATACCCTTTTGTTCTTATGTTCTTCTGTCTTTAATAAAAGAGTACACACCCACTTTTCTGTTCATCTGTCTTTAAAAGTCTATGTGTTATGCAGATAATAGCTATTAGCTGACGTAAGCATTTACCTGGTGCATGGCGCGTTTTACCTAACAAAGCCCAGCTTTGTGTTTTTTAACTATTAATCAGCAATAGACCTGTTGTTGCATGTGTCTAAAAATATTCTTTGTAATTTACCATTATTATGAAAAAACAGTATCTTTGTTTATAAATATCAACTCAAATACGGTATTAGATTCTTTATGTAATTCAAAGAATATGATAGATACTATAACTATAAAAAATTTCAAATCAATAACAGATGCGACTTTATCATTAGGTAATGTCAATGTTTTTATTGGTGCCAATGGTTCGGGCAAATCAAATATTCTTGAGGCTATAGCAATGGTTGCGGCGGAACGTTCCTGTCAGATTGATGTAAAAGATATGATACAGAAAGGAATCAGAATTGCCAAACCGGATTTGATGATAAGCTCATTTTATGGTCATCCGTCCAGCAGCACCATTAGCATGAGTATATCAGGAAATGAAGGTGAACGTATAAAATATACTGTTAACAACAATGCCCCAGAGGATATTTATTCAACATGGGTTGCGTCATTTTCATCAGAAACCAAACATGAAAATGCAGAAGAAGCAGAAAAAAAAGCAACCAATTTAAGAGAATATCTGTCCAGGTATCTTATTTATTCACTGTCAATCAATGCACTTCGTGGATTGACCTCAGATAGTTTCCAATATCCTCTTGGATTGAACGGAGAAGGTCTTGATGTACTTCTTAACAATATACCTAAGGAAGAAGTCATACAGATAAAAGAATCTGCAAAAGATTATATATCCTGGATTGAAGACATTTTCTTTGATCGAGAGGAGATATACAAGATGCAGGGATATAAATTGGGAAGAAGTAAATCAAATCTTTATTTCAGAGATAAGTTTATGCAGAAAAAAAATAATCTTTTTTCTGCAGAGAATGCCAATGAAGGCGCTTTGGAATTGTTGTTTTATCTGACTCTCTTTATTAGCAGGAAGACTCCCGACTTTTTTGCCATTGACAACATTGAAAATGGATTGAATCCTCGTTTGTGCAGGTTTCTCATGAAGAGAATTTGTGAATTGGCTGTCAAGAACTGCAAACAGGTACTTGTTACAACACATAATCCTGCTATATTGGATGGTTTGAATCTTAATGATAACAGTCAGCGATTATATGTTGTGACACGCAATGATGAGGGAAAAACACAAGTTAATCGTATACAGACAAAAAAAACGACTGGTGAACAACGAATGATGCTTTCAGAAATGTGGATGAAAGGACTTATTGGCGGTGTTCCGTATAATTTCTGATAATTATGAGATTAGGGATAATAGCAGAAGGTAAAGCTGACATTGCTGTAATAAAGGCTGTAGTGAAGGCTCTGATGGGTGTTGACAGTAGTGATATTGTTCAATTACGTCCCAGTGAACAGTTTGACGAAACAGATTTGAATGAGATGAATTTCAGCAATTGGAATCTGGTTCTGAAGTCATGTGAGGACAATTGCCTGCTTGGGGCATTTTTTGATATTTTGGCTGATGATGCTTTACTAGTTGTTCAGATAGACACTGCAGAACGTGGTGAAGCAGGTTTTGATATAAACGAACCATTGCGAACAAAAAATATTGATTGGAAAGAATATAGTATTTGTCTGCGTGAAGCGGTGAAAAATAAAATCTCAAATATTATTCCAGAGACCTATCGCGACAAAGTTGCATATGCAATAGCCATTGAAGAAACAGACGCATGGCTTATTCCACTATTTGATAGAGAATGTAATGAAACCGCACAGTATGCAAATCCAAAAGAACAACTACATCATCTGATAGGCAAGATTGATGGTAAAAAAAGAACAAAATACATAGATACAGACAAAAAGAATCTGGACTATAATTATATATCAAAAGGTATTAGGAAAGGAATTAAGACATGCAGACAAAAAAGTAAAAGTCTTGATTTGTTCTGCTTGGATTTGGAAAGCAAATACAATAATTAGAGACATCATGCAAATAGTATACGAAATGCAACGCAAGTGTTTGCAGGTAAAGGCAATGCACACATTGCAGGTAAATGACACCACCAGCTGTGCGGTAAGAGGTAATAGCTAGCAAAGCGTCGCTTTGTGTTTACTTCGGGATATTCAGTAAATGTCCCTAAAAAGTAATATGGCATATAAAGTCGATAGAGTATAATCACTTTATGTGCCATTATTATTGCCCATTTTCCGTGTTT
>MNQS01000182.1 GCA_001915545.1 Bacteroides sp. 43_108
ATGAAGGGATTTTCCGGCACATATTCAGCCTTCAAAAAAAACGCAAGTGCATTTGATTTAAAACGCAAGGGCGTTTCACTTCAAACGCAAGGACGTTTTGGTTCAAACGCAAGTGCGTTTGGGATGGAACGCAAGGGCGTTTTTCCACGAACAAAAACAAAAGGAAGTGTACTGAGAATAGCTGTCAGTCTAAAGATTAATTCCTGACTAAGTTGACAGATTAAACAGATAATAATTTACTCACAAAAACCGCCTTTTCCTTTAGAAATCGGACTATTACCGCAATTCATATAGAGGTTCGAAACGAAAAAGAATTCTGGAGCTTCTTTGATATTCAGAAAAATCCGCTAACTTAGCCCCTCTTAAAAATGATTTACCTATGGCACTTATCAAATCAGTAAGAGGGTTTACTCCTCAAATCGGTGAGAATTGTTATCTGGCCGACAATGCCACCATCATCGGTGATGTAGTAATAGGAAAGGATTGCAGCGTATGGTTCAATGCAGTACTTCGGGGAGATGTAAACTCCATCCGTATCGGCGACCGTGTGAACATTCAAGACGGTACCGTACTTCATACATTATATGAGAAATCAACCGTAGAAATAGGCAATGACGTATCCATCGGCCACAATGTGACACTTCACGGAGCTTGTGTGCACGACAATGCCCTGATTGGAATGGGGTCTACCCTGCTCGACCATGCCGTAGTAGGTGAAGGAGCCATCGTGGCTGCCGGCGCACTGGTACTTGCCAATACCGTCATTGAGCCGCATACGCTTTGGGGCGGCGTACCCGCCAAGTTTATCAAGAAAGTTGACCCTACACAGAGCAAGGAACTGAATCAGAAGATTGCCAACGGGTACCTGATGTATGCTTCCTGGCTCAAAGAGGAAGAAACCGAGAAATAAAAAACAGCCTCGCAAGGTTTACGTCATTGAATTCCGTAAGTGTTGCGAGGCTGTTCCTTTTTATCTTTACCTAAGATTATTTATTCTTCAACTCTTCCAGCAACTCAGCCACATCTTCTTCACGTGTGGCCCAACTGGTCGCGATACGTACCACTGTCGTACCGTCAGCCCGTTTTTCCCACACCTCAAAGCCGATGCGCTGTGCCAGCTTCTCGTACAAGCTGTTTTCAAGCTGTACAAACAACTGGTTGCTTTGCGGACGAATGTAGAATGTATAACCGTTTGCTTTCAATCCTTCCACAATCCGGTCAGCCATATCAATGGCATGACGGGCAATTTTCAGGTACAAGCCATCTGTAAACAAGGTATCAAACTGCAAACCTAACAGACGTCCCTTGGCCAGCAACACCCCCCGCTGCTTGACAATTGTATCAAACTGACGAATCAGTCCGGGCTGCGGAATTACGACCGCCTCGCCAAACAAAGCCCCGACCTTGGTTCCGCCAATATAGAAAATATCACACAAGGAAGCGATGTCTTTCAAAGTCACATTCGTATCCCGTGCTGCCAGTCCATAACCCAGACGAGCCCCGTCGAGGAACAACGGAATCTTATGCTTACGACACACAGCAGACAAAGCCTTCAGTTCATCCAGCGTGTAAAGTGTACCATATTCCGTAGGATGCGATATATACACCATTCCCGGAGCCACCATGTGATCCCAGCTCGGGTCCTGATAGAAAGCCGTCACATAACGGTCTACTTCTGCCGCATCCAACTTTCCTTCATGGTGAGGCAAAGCCAGCACCTTATGTCCTCCTGCCTCCACCGCTCCGGCCTCATGCTGGTTGATGTGGCCCGTTTCTGCTGCAATCACTCCTTCATACGGACGAAGCAAGGCCGTAATGACCGTGGCATTGGTCTGCGTACCTCCCACCATGAAATGTACTTCCGCCTGCGGACACCCGCAAGCTTCTGCAATTTTCCGACGAGCCGATGCACAATACTCATCCGTGCCATAGCCCGAAGTTTTCTCCATATTCGTCTGACACAAGCGCTCCAAAATCAACGGATGCGCTCCTTCCATGTAATCACTTTTAAAATATTGCATATTCGTTTTGTATTTTAAATTAGACTTTTTCTTCCAACATCAAACCCACTCCCTTCACGGTCTTCAGTTCCACCGTATCATCGGCCGCTAACAGTTTGCGCAAGCGAGACACGAATACATCCAAACTGCGCGAAGCAAAGTAATCTTCCTCCGTATTCCATAGACGCGACAAGATGACTTCCCGCCGCACAATCTGTCCCTTGTGCTCACACAACATACGCAGCAAATCAGCTTCCCGCGCCGTCAGCATCCGTTTTTCTCCCCCTTTCTGTTTCCATACGCCACGCACCGTATCAAAGGAGAACAGTTTCCCGATGGGTACCTCCCGGACTTCTTTCTGCGCCGATACCCCTCGCGTCAGTTTCAACAATGCCGTGATATGTGCATGCAATTCCTCGGCCAGAAATGGCTTTTTGACATAGTTATTCACACCCAGTTCATAACCTTTCACCACATCTTTCGGCGACACACGCCCGGAAGTAAACAAGATGGGCACATGCTCATCCTGCTCCCGGATACGCCGTACCATCTCATATCCGTCCATTACCGGCATCTCAATGTCGGCTACGATGACATCCGGCTGCTGTACCTTCCATACGGCCAGTCCTTCCTCGCCATTGGATGCCGTCAGCACCTCATACCCTCCAATCATATCCTCCAGACCACCCTGAATGATATAACACAGGTTTGCGTCATCTTCCACCAACAACAATTTGATTATCTCTTCCATTTCATCGTTCCTCTTTTTTATTTTCCAGGGCACTCTCCGGAGGAAAAGCCAAGGTAAACCGGCTGTATTCCCCCTCCATGCTTTCCAGCGTGACCCGTCCGCCGTGCGCTTCCATAATCCGAAGCACATAATTCAGTCCCAGTCCGAAACCAGATGCTCCACCGGAACGACTGCGTTCACTGGCTGCCGCCCGTTCGTATTTCTCAAAAATCTTCCGCTGGTCTTTCAACGGAATACCGAAACCATTATCGGCCACCGTTACACAGACCGTTCCATCCGCTTTCCGTTCCGAAAGAAATGTAATTTCCACGGCTTCGTCCGAATATTTCAATGCATTGTCAATCAAATTACTGAGCGCTTCCCTCAGAAATTCTTCGTCTGCCCAAACCACTTCTTCCTGCAAGTTCCATACAAACGCAACCTGCTTGGCAGTTTTTGCCTTATACTTCTCCGCCAAATCCTCCAGAATCGGGCGTAGCAGACAATCCGTCTGTTGCAATTTCAACGCGTGATTCTCCAGTTTGGAAAGCGTCAGTACCTTGTTGGTCAACGCCAGCAGATGCTCTCCTTCCTCTTTCACAATACGAAAATAACGTTCTTTCTTTTCCGGCTGTCCGTCCAGGCGTCCGCTTTCCAGAATCTCCGCCCCCATCAGGATAGAGCTCAGCGGCGTCTTCATATCGTGAATCATGGCATACGAAAAGTCCTCTCTCACCTTGGCTATCTTGTCCTGCCGGATAATGATACGAATCTGATACACAATACAGATAATGACCAGTACCATAATCAGCACCGTGGCAATCAGCAACAGAGTCATACGCTGGAAAATCACCCAGTAAGGATTCAGAATCACCCCTTGCAGATAGCGGGTATATGCCCTATTAATAGGCACCAGCCTTGTTCTCAAGTATTTTTGTCCTTCCAGTTTTGCCTGTGGAGAGGATGCCCGCAACACATTACCTAGCGAATCCGTCATACAAGTCGACACCTTGGCCGAGATACCGACCGAATCCAGCATGTGAGCATAAATAGAATCCAGATTATGCAAGGACACATCCATCTTGAACGTATTCGATACCCCTTCCTGTATGGCGATAAATACAGCCGATTCGATATACTGACGCGTTTCCGGAATCTCCTCCTCCTGTACCGTATCGCTGTCCACTACATCCGCCTCAAGCTTAAATTGATAAGTATAAGTAGAATCCTTCTTCCTATACAATTGCTTCCAGAGAGCCATACGACAAAAGGCTTCCTGAAGTGCCGCATCCTTAAAAAGCTCATGGCTCTGCCGCATGACGTTCTCACGTGTCAGTTTGTAAGTGTTGACCAGCCAGACATACTGCAGCTCGACAATCGCAATCAGTCCCACTACCGCAATCCAGCGAATGTGTTTCATCTTCATAAGCGTATATTCTTCACGTAAACGAAAAACGTTAACGTAGCGTTAACCTTGTCTTAACCCAAAAAGCGAAACGGGCTTTTTAGTTTTGCAGTGTCAAAGATAATGAAAGGTGAGAGAAGAATGAACAATAATGAAAGATAAAGACACGAACGATATGAAAAAGTATTTTTTAGTGAGCATCTTGTTACTACTTGGTACGATGCTCGGAACAGCCACCGCACAAACCATCACAGGCAAAGTTACCGATCCTTCCCGTCAACCTATTGACGGGGCCACGGTCGTGCTCCAGACACCCGATTCCATATTTGTAGAAGCTACCATTACAAATGCTGACGGTACTTTCCTGCTGAATCATCAGCCGGCACACTATCGTCTGCTGTTCCAACACCTGCTGTATGAGCCACAGGAGAAAGAAGGCACAGGGACCGATGCCGGCACGTTTACACTGCAACCGAAAGACTACGCCCTTCAGGAAGTCGTGGTACAAGGCGAACGCCCGCTGGTCACCGTGGAAGGCAGCCGTCTGACCTATGATATGCCGCAGCTGACCTCCCAACGGCTGGTCACCAACGCCTATGAAGCCCTCAAACAGCTTCCGGGGGTTATCGAACAGAATGATGTACTGACGCTGGCCGGAGCAGGCGGAGTCAGTCTGCTGCTGAACGGACGTCCCTCATCCATGACCTACGAACAACTCGTCACTCTCTTAAAGGGTATACCGGCTTCGCGCGTGGAAAAAGCGGAAGTGATGTACAGCGCTCCTCCGCAGTACCACGTGCGTGGTGCGGCTATCAACCTCGTTCTGAAAGGATACAAGCCCGGCGAAGGAGGCTTGCAAGGAGAAATCAATGGAGGTTATGTGCAGCAGAAGGAAGCCGACGGTAACGGAGGACTCACACTGGCCTATACTTCTCCTAAAATTGACCTCGATTTCATGTACAATCTTCGGAGCAACTATACCCGTGGCTACATTGATTTCATCGCCCGTCATACGGTGAAGAAGCAGGTATATGACGTGAATCAGGTGACGGACAATGAAGGACGTAGCCTGACGCACACCCTGCGCGCCGGAGGAACGTATAAATTCGATAAAGACAACTCGCTGAACTTGTCCTATACCACCCAGTTCAGTCCGGACAAAACCGACGACAGCCATTCCAACGGAAGTATCTCCGAATCATTCAATCATTCCCAGGCTCACCATCAGATGCACAATGCCGCATTGTATTATACCTCCGGATTCGGATTTCAGGTAGGAGCCGACTACACGTATTTTACCTCGACCGATACGCAAAACTTCTTCGACCGAAGTTCGGAAGAGGTAGAAACCCACTTCATAAGCTGTTCCGACCAGCACATTGACCGCTGGAAAATCTATGCCGACCAGCATCACACACTGCCACAAAACTGGACACTCAACTACGGGACTTCTTTTACCTACGTCAACAACCGGAACACCCAAAACTATGATTTGCCGGAAATGCAAGGTAACAACCTGCACAGCCGTATCCGTGAATACACCTATAACGTCTACGCCGGATTCGACAAGCCGTTCAATTCCCAATGGACCCTGAGTGCCTCTGCCACATTGGAATACTACCAGATGCAAGATTACCGGAAATGGGCTGTCTACCCCACTCTCCAGTTGAACTACATGCCGTCTGCCTCGCACATTCTCCAGTTGTCTTTCAGCTCTGACAAGACTTATCCCGATTACTGGACTTTGAGTGGCGCCACCAGCTACCTGAACGGTTACAACGAAAGTCTGGGCAATCCGTTCCTTCGTCCCTACACCGATTACAACGTCGACCTGACCTACATACTGAAAAGCAAATACATTTTTCAAGCAAGTTACAGCTATACACCCGACTACTTCATGCAGACCGTTTATCTGGATTCCGACCGTCTGAAAGCCATCTACAACTGGCAAAACTGGGATTATGCTCAGGACCTCTCTTTCACCGCCATCCTTCCTTTCAAGGTAGGGAACTGGTGGAACAGCCGTCTTACCCTGCAGGCCACCTTGAAACACGACAAGGCCAGCGCATATTACGATGCACCTTTCAATCAGAAGCAATGGGTCGGCGTAGGACACTGGACACATACCTTCCAGCTATGCCGCCAGCCCAACCTGAAAATGGAGGTTACCGCTTTCGGACAAACAAGATCCATACAAGGCAGTTACGACATTCAGCCAGTGGCCTTCGTAGATGCAGCCTTGCGCTATACCTTTGCCAAAGACAAAGCCATGCTTCAACTGAAAGGACGTGACCTATTCAATACGATGAATCCCAAGACAGAAGTCCGGAACGGGGCACAACATCTCGACATGAATACCAAAAGCTACATGCAGAGCATTACCCTTTCATTCAGTTACCGTTTTGGTGGCTACAAGAAAAAAGAAGTGAAGGAAGTAGATACCTCACGGTTTGGGAACTGATTGTAAACAAAAATATCCTGTTGCCAACCTACATATTGACAACAGGATATTCAAACTTTTCCTTCCAAAGGAGACACGAATTATTTCAGGCTTCTGCTCCCACTCAGAATATCTTCAGGAATTTCCGCACAACGTGTATATACAGATACGTCTTCTGCATTATCCTTTACAGTCCACTTCATTGTTTCATCTGTCATTTCTGATACAATGTATTCTTTCAACGGGTCATGTGAATAATCATACTCACCTGTCAAAATATACCCTAAATCTTCATCTTCTTCAATTTCAAAAGAACCTGTAGATTTATGCGAATACATACTTCCCATGTTTTCATACATTTCAAAAGTATGTTCTTTTCTATTAAAAGTGATGTATACATATTGACCTTCTTGTAAAGGTGCCCCATTGAACTCAGTCAACATCCACGTTCCATTCATAGTGGCATAATTTACCTCCTGATATACCACTGGAGCTTCTTCATCCTTGCTGCAAGCTGTCGTCATTGCTAACAACGAGATGCACATCATAATTCTAAATATGAATTTTACCATATCTTCCTATTTATAAATATTATTATTTTATATCCATATTGATTTTTATTGTCCTATCGGATGGTCGTCCGGAAACACCTTCAAGTAAAACACTGAATGACTTTTTCCCCTTCTGCCCGGAAAGTTTTCTTCCATCCAGTTCTACCATCAATAAGCCTTCTTGTCCAGGTTCTAAAACCTCCGGTTCCGTTCTTAACTTCAAAAATTCTGGAAGAAATCCCTTTACAGCACTTACCTTTAAAGGCTCATTTCCTGCATTAGCGCAAGCTATCCGCTCGACTCTGCGGTGCATAGTCGCAGTGACAGTTCCCATGTTTATTGTCTTGGCACGTATTTTTAAATGCCCCATGGTATACCTGTAATCTCTCCATAAAGCCAATGAAGGAGTAACCTTTCCTGAAATGGTCAATGCAGCAATTGGTTTCTTTTCCGAAATACTTACATATACAAATGCCCGGGTATAAATAGTTCCTGGTTGTCCGAACGGATTATAGGTCAGTTGAATCACAGCCTTTTCTCCCGGATTTATCACTGGAGAATCTATATGAGCGTTTGTACATCCACATGTCGTAGAAATCTTTGTGACTACTATCTTCTGTTTTCCGACATTCGTGCAAGTAAAAGTAAAAACTTGCGGCTTGTCATCCTCAGACAGAGTTCCTGCATTTATCTCCATACGTTCAAAGCGAAGCATTTCTTCCGCATGCTCCATCAATACAGGATTCAATACGGCATCCAGTTCTTTTTGGGAGAAAACTTTCTGTGCCATCAAAGAAGGCACAGAAAGTAATATGAACATCCAGATAATTACAGTTCTCATAAAAATCAAACAAGATTACATCCATCCATTTCCAGTAGCCTTACGCACCGTAATCACAAATTCTTGTGTCTTGCCATCGCTACTGGTCACAGAAGCTTTAGTGGTTCCAACTTTGGTACCTTTTACCTTCAGCTGATTATTATCCAACGATACTGCCGCAATACTGCTATCCACGACATTAAATTCCGTAGCTGTCACATTATCCGCATAGATTCTGTTCAAATTCACCGTTTCTGTGGCATCAAGTGCTACGTACACGTTAGGTACACGCATTGGCTGGGCACCAAAATTACTGCCATCAATATTGGCCAACACAGCCTGTGCATCGATTAAGCCTCCTATATTACCTCTATAAGCCGGTAAGTTCATTCTCAAATGAGGAGCAGCCTCACCTACACTTCCCCAATTTTCCCAATAACTCTTCTCATCTGAGAGATTGCCACTCAAATCTCTCACCGACGCCAGCAGCAAATCTTTAAAATCCGACGCACGATAATGCTTACGCAATTTTGCTGCATACGACAAACCTAAAGCTGCTACTCCCGATACATGCGGACAAGCCATTGAAGTTCCATCCATATAACCATATCCACTTTGACTTGCGGTAAGGTCAGAACCCTCAATAGCTGAATTCGGCATAGTAGAAAGGATAGAAGCCTTTTCATCCTTAAAGGCATTCGCATCACCACCAGGAGCTGCAATCAGGTTCTTGCTTCCACTCGGGCTGACATAATTCGTATAACAAGAAGGTTTTCCAGCCGGATCAAGTGCAGTAACACAAATAAAGTCACCATACGCTCCCGGATAGCTGACCATAGGAGCATATTCATTACCTGCGGCAAATATAGCAATACCTCCATCAATCACCCCATTAGGGTCACCTGCATTATGAATAAAATATTCCAATGCTTCTTTCTGAAGTACCACCGAGTTAGACCATTCCTCATCCGATGTAAAACCAGGAGTACCCATCAAAGGATTAATTCTCCCTGAAGCAGCCGACCAACTACACTGAAGAATAACAGCCCCATTATCTGCTGCATACTTAATGGCCTTAGCTTGATTCAGTACAGAAGAAGCCCCTTCTCCACTAAAAATCTGGCAAGACATAATCTTCACACCCGTTCCAGGATTACCATCACCTCCAGCAATACCTCGAATACCTATGGTATTATTCTCTGCAGCAATTACTCCAGCTACGTGGGAGGCATGTCCTGTATCTCCCGTTTGAGTATATGAAATATGACCATTCCCTGCAACAAAATTATAACCATATTTATCACCGGCATATCCATTGCCATCTGCATCCTCATCAGAGCCAAATGTTTCTGCAGGATTAATCCACATATTATGAGCCAAGTCTTCATGGTTATACATCACCCCTTCATCCACTACGGCCACAATAATAGAAGGGTCACCCTGGCATTTTTCCCAGGCCGGTACACAATTTACATCGTATCCGGTAACAGCACCTGTAACTACACTTCCATCATTTCCTATACCCCACTGAAGTTTCATATTTTCAGTCTGGGTCTGACTGCCTAATGTTTGAATAGCTTCTCTTGTAGCACTATTCAAACCCTTCGCTTTCTTGGTGGTGTCATAACCTCTCTTTATCACCTGGTTATATTCCACGGTTGCCACTTCCGAAAGCTTAGACATATCCAAAGCCACCTTATTCAGGTCCATATCTTTATCAAACTTCACCACATACCACAAATGCAAACCATTTTTACGGGTACGTTCTTCGTGACGTTTGTCTACCGGGAAAACACGTTCAAAGGTATATGCTCCGGCAATATCCAGAATTTCATCCACCGAAGGAATACTCGAACGAGTCTGTACTCCGCTACGACTTAAAATCTGAGCTTTTTCAAGCACTTCTTCCACTTCCGGTTTAAATTTGATGAGAAGTTCACCTTCCACAGCCTCATCAGCCAAACCAGATATAGGGGCCACCGTATTCTCTTGTGCGCCTGACTCTAAAAACGTTTCAGAATCAGAGCAGGAGAACAACCCCATAGCACTCACAAGAGTAGCAAAAATATATTTTTTCTTCATTTCTAATTGTTTAACTCTCGAACCATGCAAGCTCCGGCCCACAGATTAGCAAGCCGAAAGCTTTACAAAGTTCTATTTTATATCATTCCACAAAAATTACTTTAACGAAATCAATTCCCCTCTTCCGAGTCATCTGTTATCTGAGGTGTTCTTTGAGGATACATCTCATAGTAACTTGTTTTCCCCTCTCCATAATTACTCAAGTTTGTAGGCTCATTACTGAACTTTGTAATAACCTCACCCTTTGTATTTTTAGCCTTTGAAGACGTTGTACTAAGTTCTTGCTGGAAAATCATGGTAAACGGATCCCAGAAGCTCAAGTACGGATGATATAATATCCAATCAGGCAGCTCTCCGGTCAAGAAGTTCAAGTTCAAAGAAAGACTCTTCATCTTCGGCCAAACCCTAGGAGCTCCTCCATTTGCCAGCAAATATTTTTTAGCATCCTGAATTGAAATGGTATCCTTATACTCAGCATTCTGGATATAGCTTTCCGTATAAACCTTATCTGCACCAAGAAGCTGCTTAACTTCTGCATCCGAAGGCAACTGACCATCAAGCATATTCAAGGACAATGACAAACATTCAAGTTCTTCCCATTTCAGCAATTCTTTAAAATAAGTATTATCATATCCATCTGACGGTCCAGGGAATCCATCTCCACCATAACCAGTAGTCCAACGGAAACCAAGTTTATCATCTTTTCCTTTATAGGCTGAAAGGTCTTTCGTCGTGTCATAACGATTTATCTTATTCAGATACAAATTGCGCAAATATGGGAAGTTCTCCCGAGTAATACTCTCAATACCTAAAACTTTTACTCCATTTATAGTACTGCCAGACTTACCCATCACCTCAAAGTTATTACTACTCAAATCCAGAGAGACAAGTGTTTTACCAAACTCGGTAAAGTTTTCCGGCAATCCCACCAGACCATAAGCGCGTATCGCTAAATTACGCAGATGTCCATATTGCACCAATTCACAAATCTCATTCCCTAATACAATATCTTTGAGGAATGTATTCGAGTTTCCTGAGAATGTAATTGATTCTGCGGTTTTAAGGTATTTCACCTGATAAGGAAGTGATTCCTTTGTTTCAAACGCAATAAATTCTACTGATTTCAAACGACCAATCAAATCTTCTGGGACAGGAGCTGAGTAATTAATCGTTCCATCTGCTTCTATCTTAATATATTTATCAGTAGCTTCCCAAAGTTCTACACCATTCCAGTATCTCATGTTTTCACTGGCATCCCAAGTAAAAATACCATTCATGCTACTATATATGGAAAGAAGAGCCAAAGAGTCTCCGGCACGGTCATCCGTAATTACCGGAGCAGGTTTCTGAGTAACAACCAGTTTTATCGTCCCATCCCCTTCTGTATCAGATGTTTCCTGCGGAGTTATAATCACCTCTGCAGTACGAGCCTTCTCGGTCATGTTGATCTCCCAGTCAAAGTGCAATTTCAACAAACGTGGACGGTCTCCATAATCATAATTAGGTGTTTCTTTCTTATACTTCAGCCATTCTTTGTCTGAAACGGTTCCATCTTCAGCCGGCAAATTATTGACTCTTACATCAAAATTCACATTGGCCATCATTGTAACCTCAAAGAAACGCTCTTCCAGTTTTGCCGAATTCTCTACTGAAATCGTTCTGTCTTCTTCACTTACAAAAACACCTTTTGCATACCCCATCTGCATTACTTTCACTGTAGTTGCAGTGGTCTGGCCTGCTGCCATAAAAGTGATAACTCCTTCACGTGGTTCAGCCACTACAGACGAGTCTACCAAAACTTCACAAGTAGCAGCTCCTTCTCCATTGGAAGGACTGAATTTCAACCAGGAAGATTCAGAAGTACCCTGCCATTTCACATTGCCTTTTATTTCCAGCAATTCGCTGCCTCCATCGGCCCCGACAGCAATCTCCGTCTTATCGATAGAGAATTCTGCAACGACATTGTCTTCTTCCTTACAGGAAACAGCCAATACCATGCAGGCCGAAATAACCATTATAATATTTAAAAATCTTTTCATACGTTACTCGTTAAATTATTCCAAAGTCAGATAATCACATCCACGAATATCCTGTGTCGTATCATAAATCAGCAAATACATGCCAGCCTTGATATAAGGACAAACAGACGATACATTCAGAACGATGCTTGGGTTATCACTTACATCCAGCGTATTAATGAGATACGAAAGTCTTTCCGTTTCGGGAACCTTTCCAATATCATTTCCACCTAAAAGCAATGCACGCAAGCCTTTATGGTTACCAATATTTGTAGGCCATTCCTTATATACCCGGTTACCGTCATCATCACGCTGGTTACGCATAATCAACGTATTCAAATAAGAAATATTAGCCAATCCCCATGGGAATGCCGAGAACTGGTTTCCGCTTATATCAATACCATACAAATGCGGCATATACGTTCCATTCATATCATCCGGTAATTTCTTCAAACGATTGTTCGACAGGTCAAGACTTGTCATCATATACGTTTTTTCACCCTTAATGTCATCATTCGTAATCTCCTCGATTTGGTTCCCGCTAAGATTCAATACGGTCAAAGGAGATCCGGCCGTGAACAAGTCTTTCGGGAAGGTTTTCAATGCATTGCCAGCCAAAGACAAATTATTCGTATTGATACCCTTACCTGTCGTTACTTCTGTAATCTCATTATAAGAGAAGTCAATGGAAGCCATTATGTAAATAGACTTGGCATCAAATATATCCGGAAATGCTGTCAGTTTATTATGTGAGAAAGACAGCGATTCCACATCATCCATACCACAGAATATACCTCCATCCGCATTTATCGTATTTATCTCATTATAATCAAAAGTACCCTGAACCAAATTTACATCTTTTCCAAAAGCAGGAAGTTCTTCCAACTTATTGTATATCAAATCAATCTTACCCAACTTCTTCATGTCAGAAACTTCCTTTGGTAAAGATGCGATATTATTATAACCTAAGTAAAGAATCTGCAAAGTCTTACCAGCGTCACCTTCTGCCAATGCTTTGATTCCGTCTGGGAACGCTGCCGCTAACTGAGGATTCATTGCCATATTCAACTGAGTCAGATTCTTCATTCTAGCCAGCTGATCAGGGAATGCTGTCAGGCGAGAACAATTGTAAATTTCAAGGTCTGTACAACTTTCCAAATCACCCAAAGCTTGAGGTAACTCTGCAATAGGTGAATTGGCAATATACAACACTTCAAGCTTCTGCAACTTTCCAATTGCTTCACTGATACCTTTAATGCCGTTGGTCATATCACCATGAATTACATCCTTAGGCTGTACTATGGATTTCTTGATAGCCGGTTGCCCGGATTCTACCATACAACGCTGCATCTGCACATCCCAGTCCTGTCTGGAGTCACGCAATGCAAAGTTATCCATGTAATCAGAACGAAGCTTTTCAAGCACAGCAGGAGTCAAACCACCCTTCAAATCAGCCAACGGATTTTCTCCCGGACGCAACTTGTCATTATGTGTACCTAAAGCCAGACTTTGAAGTTCCGTAAACTCACCAATCACATCAGGCACTACTCCTGTCGGATTAAAATCTCCAATAGACAAACCAATGACGCGGCCATTCTTATCAAGACTTACCCCCGGCTGATTTCCCCACATGTCTACATCTTTATTTTCAAAATCCCAGTTGGTTCCTTTCGGATAGCTTTCGCCTACATAAGACCAGTTTGGACCTCCCAGCTCCTCCCACAAAGTACGAAGATTATAATAATCTTTTATGTTTGCAGCTGTTTCCATAATGGTAACAGGCACCTTTGCATCTGTCTGCTTGTTATCTGTGACCGTAAATGTAGCCTCACCCAATACTTCATCATTAAAATATTGCAGAAGTTCCGTACGATTATATGCAGCATACGAAAGAATCTTGTAATTTCCAGCCTCAGCTGTAACAAGCGTATCAATTCTTCCGACAGAAGTACGATAGCCTATACCCCGGTCATCAAAATCTTCTACATAAGTTACCTTCAAAGACTTAAACTCTTGCGTCTTTTTGGTATCCATGTTCTGAATCTTAATATCCACCTTATTAATATCGCTAAACGGATAAGGTTCAGAATCATTGGCACCGCGAGAAGCCTGAATATTCTTGATTAACTCAAACTTAACCAGACCTCTTCCTATTGCATCCACCAACAAGTCCTGCACAACAAGTCCACCACTTACAATTGTAAAAGTTGTTTTTTCAGATGGAATACCGACAAAAATAGGTTCTTTCTCTGCTCTATCATAAAGATAAAATCCTACTACTGTATATTCACCGGTCTGCAGTTCCAGTTTATCACTACGCAAACCATATTCTGCGCTTTGCTCATTATAGGCATGCAGCATAAGCGTCTGAGAGAAGTCATAATCATTGCTTCTCAACACTACTTTCACTTTATTTGCTTCATAAAGTGAATCAAGTACGTTTCCACTTGCACGAGAGGTCTCATTTTTTACATAAGACTCACTCTTGTACACCTTAAACTGTACGTAACCCTTATCAGCCTGAAATACTTCTTTGTCATCAGTACACCCTATTAGAACCAGAGTAAAAACTAATGATATAAGAATAAAAAATCTATTGTTATTCAATCTACTTATCATATTTATTCAGCCCTTTTAATTAAAACAGCAGCTATTGCAGCGCCTTCTTCATTCATTATAAACAAATATATAGGTTTTAAAGGAGCTCCAGACTCATCATAGCCAGCTTCAGCTGACAATCCAAATTCCCAAGTAGCATAATTCATAAAAGTATAAGAGCCTCCTGAAACCATACCTGAGAACGGTTGCCAATTGCCTACATAATCAAGCCCCATGTCACCTCCAGACATACAAGTCTCAGAAGAAATATTATAAGTGCCTGAGGATATAGCAAAATACTCATAACTTGTATGCTTTGCTAAAACACATTCATAAATATTTTCTGCTTCAAGACATTGTTGTATAAGTTTAGCTGAAGGATCATCTATTTTTACAACATCTACCGCAGGAGAAGCACCTGTATCAACCGTAAAACCTGATGTAGCAATTTGTTTAGCAGCCTGAGAAAGTCCTATTAATACATATTTCCCTGCTGCCTCGGTAAAGTCGTTATCTGCAGTCAACAAATTATCACGACCGATCATATTTAAAGTATCTGTCGGTATAACTAAAATAGCACCTTTCCGTTTCTTTGATGTTGAATTTTCTATTACAGAAACCTTTGCTGTTTTATTCTCTACTCCTTCATTTGATTCTATTGAGGCATTTATCCATTTCGAAGCATCATCCATCAAACGATATTGCTTATCTGAAAAATCTTCAAAATACAAAACTTCATAATCATTTCCATTTACCAATACATTTTGCATAACCAAAGGAGCATCAAACTCATCAGATTCCCCCGTCATGCTATTGGAGGTAGAATATTTGCCTCCATCAGAATTGAAAGTCCATCCTCCCCAAGCATTCTTATCAGAACTAACTCTATCAATACCATAAAAATTCACTGGTATATTAACAAAATCGTCAGTTCCTGTCCTTTTCACTTTTATATCACCTTTTTTAGCAAAAGCACTAAATTCATTCTTTACAGTAACAGAAATATTTCCCGGACGAAAACCAAGACCTTTCAGAGGAGCTTCATTCACCACTAACCATTCGGGATATTCCTCAACAGTCCAATCATAATTAGTAGTAAAATTAATGTCAACTCCTTTTCCTATTTCCCTATAAAAAAACGGTATTAGGTTTTCCTCTGAAAAATAATTCCCATTAGCATCTGTCACCCATAAGCCTTCTCCCTGACGAGTCAGTTTTGCAATGACTTTTTCCACATCACCCTGTTTCAAGGTAATTTCGGCCTGCATTTCTCCATAATTCAGCATGTCTTCATTTACAGACACCTGTACGGCTTGCTTTCCTGCCTGCCCGCTAATAGAAGTCATTCCATTAGAGAATCTACACCACAAAGTTGAAGAATACAGTTTCCAATCCATTGAGGCATCAAAAACAATTTCAACAGACTCTCCTGCCTTCACCGAGAGGATTTGTTCTTCTTCCGGGAAAGAAGGAGTCACAGGTGCCCCCTCATCCTCAGAACAAGCCACAACCATCGCAGCTACAGCTATAAGCCACATTTTTGATAATATGTTTATATATTTCATACGTCTATTCTTTTGACATTACGTGTTAATATCCTTGTTTCTTCAGATAATTATATTCCTCTTCAGAAATCCATTCAACTACAGTCGGGTATGTACCTAACGGACCTGCTGATTCGTATCCTTCCACATAGAAAGTATGATACAGCAGAGCAAATCCCTGACATACATTAAAGTATGAAGCCACCCCAGTATAAGGCACAGCCAAAATCATATCCGCACCCAATACAGCTCCGCCTGTAACTTCAGATAATTTGGTAACAGCCTGAGTTTCCATCTCAACTTTGGGGTCAAGTGGTTTCTGCGTATTAAAACTGATTTTCAAGTCCATTCCATCCAAGAAGAAATCATTAATGATTACCCCATTTTCCTTTTCCGGATCTTGTTCCACAGTCACCACGCGGAAACTTGTATTCGGCATATAATCTGCAAAGAAATTAGAAGTTACCTTAGCATATCCGACAAACCGCTGAACGTTAAACGGGCAAATTTTCACAAGTTGTACCTTCGTCTCATCTCCATATATATCCCAGATTTTATCTTGTGGCGCAACCAGTCTCAAATTAATACCCAAAGAGTCTGTATCCTCAAAGTTATCATAAAATCCTTTGACTTTTACAGAAGAAGCCAACTCACCAGCCTTAATGGTGACAGAGTTTGACTGCAGTTCATAATGCAATCCTTCAATTGCATTACTTCCTTTATCAACTACCTCTACGGCGTAAGTACGATCATAGTCGCATGCCGTAGTAGCAGATATAGGAATATCATAATAGGTCTCTGAGTTTTGTATAGCAATGGTCTGCAACGAATCAGAAAACATCACATAATCAGGACCCGCATAGGAAACACGATCTTCACTGCATCCGACAAATAATGTGGCAGCAAAGGCAAATATTCCTAATTTTCCGAAAAATCTTTTCATCGTTATTCCTTTATATTATTTCGTTATTTATTACTTTCATTTGGCTCAATAGCAGAACCCGGCAAATCAAGCTCATGCTGAGGAATCGGCCATACAAACAATGGATTACCTGCCTCGATTTTCAAGCTGCTTCCATCGCTCACACTTTGTTCCTGCGGCTTACGTTCAAAACCTTTACCCCAACGTTTCAAGTCCTGCAAACGGAATCCTTCCATGAACAACTCACGGAGACGTTCCTTGTCAATCTCGTCCAGCCAATTTTCTGCAGTCAGAGTAGCAGAACCATACGTTTGATAACGTGCCTGACACAAGGTAGAAATATCTGCAGATGCCTTTCCAAAGTCTTCCTTCCGACAATATGCTTCTGCACGAATCAGATACTGTTCAGACAAGCGGAATACTTTCGGCATATTCACATGATAAATACGGTAATTGGAAACAAATTCCATGTTTCCATAATACTTCACCAGCAAAGGCCAAACCAAACCATGAGAGTATCCAGTTGGCATGTCTTGGAAGAAAGAAATATAACGCAAGTCATTTCCTTCGTACGTGTTCAACGCAGCTTGTCCAGGCACATAATCCGGACGATAGCTGATTTCGTCAAAATTCAAAAAAACCTGCCCCAGTGCGCCACCATAAGATGTGGGCAAGAAGCCGACTTTCCAGATAGTCTCAGTAGAGGCATCATATTTCCACATGTAGTCATAATAGGACATATCGTTTGTATAGACTGTAGTGGCGCTTGACAGCAAATATAGCTTACTGTCAATCAGCTCAGAAGAATACTTAATCGCATTATCCCAGTCCTGCATATAAAGGTATACACGGGCCATCAGCGCCTGCACCGTAAACTCATTAAAATAGGGCGAATCATAATAGTCGGATGCCACAAGCGTAGTGCCTTCCTCCGGTTCCAAGTAATCATAAGCTTTTGCCAAATCATCCAGAACAAACTGGTATGAATCATACAAAGAAGCACGCTTCATTTCACCCGGATTAGAATAGCTTGACACAAGCACCACACCCAATTCATCCTTGGCTGTAGCCGGATCGTATGCCTTGCAGAAACATTTAATTAATTCTGAATAAGCCAATGCACGAGCAAAATGCACCTCTCCCTTATAGGCTTCCAACTTCTCGTAAGCATCGTCATCTACAAGGTCATTCTCCCACTTGGCCACTTGTTCAAAGAAAAAGTTACAGTCACCAATCACTTTGTAAAGCGAGCCGTAAACTGCTTCAATATCTGCATTCGTAGGATTAATGTTCCAACGCCAGATATCACCATAAGTATTGGAATAGCCATTTACTGCGTATACTAAATCAGACTGGATGTCAGGCAGCAAAGTCAAATTACCGCTATACAAATAGCGGCTCATAAAGTCTGAGTAAATTCCCATGACAGCCTGATTGGCTTCTTCCACTGTAGTAATGGATTGATCAGCCAGAATAGCATGTGTAGGGTCCTTGTCCAAACATGAAGTAGAGAACAACATCGCCGCTACTCCTAACAAATATATTTTAAAGTTTCTCATCGTTGTCTTCAGCTTTTAAAAATTCAATTCTACACCCAAAGTAAACTGACGTGACATAGGATACTGTGCACGGTATATATTAGAAGAAAATTCCGGATCAAGTCCGGTGAACTTAGTAAATGTCAATAAGTTCTGTCCTTGTACATATACACGTGCTCCGTTAAAGAATTTCGTACTTTTCAATACACTCTGAGGAAGATTGTAAGAAAGCATCAGGTTCTTCAAACGCAGGAAAGAAGCATTTTCCAGGTAATGGGTATCAAACTGAGGAGTAACTCCATGACGCGGAATGTCTGTCACATCCCCGGGTTCTTTCCAGCGGTCATAAAGCAAACGTTTTGACTGGTTGTAAGAAGTATACAAACCATTACTTTCGTCCATAATGCGGTCATTGTTATACGCCCAACGGTCGGCCATCCAGCTGAACTGTGCAGAAAGCATCAAGCCCTTCCATGAAAGGGTTGTTCCGAAACCTCCTTGCCACGGAGCAACGAAACTCTTTCCTTCAATCAGCACACGGTCTTCTTCGCTGAACACATTGGTTATTTCACCGTCTTTAGTATACCAGAGTGCATCTCCGTTTGCCGGATTCACACCTGCATAACGTACCATGTAGAAGTTTGCTACATCATGTCCTACCGCATACATGTTTACGTTGCTGTCTACATACTGATCGATTCCGTTATAAAGTTCCGTAAGCTTGTTCTTATTGTAAGAAGCATTGGCAAACACATTCCATGTAAAATCTTTTGTACGAATGATGTCAGCATCTACCGAGAGCTCGATACCACGGTTAACCATTGCACCTACGTTATCCCAATAAGCTCCGTAACCTCCGTCTGCATAACTTACCGGTACCTGCATCAACATATCAGAAGTCAGCTTATTATAGAACTCTGCCGTAAAGTTTACGCGATTAAAAAAGCCCAGACGCAATCCTACGTTAGTAGTCCAAAGCTTTTCCCAGGTAAGATTCTCATTTCCACGCTGTGAGGGTTTGATACCTGTTTCACCCAAATAGTTAGAGCTACCCGTTACCAAAGCCAGATGTTCATAGTTAGAAATAGAGGAGTTACCAGAAGTACCTGTACTGAAAGTCAACTGAGCATTGGTAAGCCAGTCGTAACCTTCAAAGAATTCTTCCTTCTTGAAATCCCACATCAATCCTACAGACCAGAATCCGGCCCAACGATTATCTTTACCAAAACGTGAAGAAGCATCTGCACGTACAGAGAAATCTGCATAATATTTACCATCCAGGTTATACTCGCCACGGCCAAAGAAAGACAAGAATGCATATTCTGTAGTAGAATCCCCCCATGAACCAGCAAATGAGCCTGATGAAAGATTAACCAATGCATCATTGTTCTGCTTGCTTGTGGTTACATTGAAATTCTCTGAATGATAATTCACGCCTTCCTGTCCCAACATAAAGTTAAAGTCATGACGGTTTTTCAGGTTAAAGTGATAATTAACCGTATTAGTAATGGTCAGAGTAAGATTATCCAAAGATGAACGTCCAGCGCTACCCAACCCTGCATTCAAAGAGTAACTCGGAGTAGAAGTCGAGAAAGCAGTATCATGTGAATAGTCCACTCCAAACTGTGAACGGATGGTAAGGCCTTCTATCGGAGTCACTTCAGCAAAAACCGATGAAATCACTTTATAGGTTTTATATGTAATCGGATTGTTAGTCAACCATTCAATAGGGTTCACTCCGCTCCCTTTCCAGGTTCCATCATTGGTAGAGGCCAAAGAACCGTCCTCATTATAAGGGTTCCAGTAAGGCAGCATAAAGTGTGAAGCAGAAATAGGTGCATAAATTGCATAATCTCCATCCACAGCCTGCTCGGTTTCCTGATAAGCAAGCATGGTACTTGTTCCTAATTTTAGCCATTCTTTTGCACGGTTTTCCACATTGGCACGTACATTATAACGACGGAAAGAAGAACCGAAAGTAATACCATCCTGATCAAAGAATCCTCCAGAAACATAATAGTTGGTCTTATCAGTAGCGCCATTTACAGAAAGTTCATAACTCTGGGTAGGAGCATTGTTGTTAAACACTTCATCCATCCAGTTTACGTCTATGCCTTTCACCTTATCATAATATTCATCACCGAGGTCAAGACCGATTTCTTTTTCATACTGTATACGCTCTGTCGTATTCATCATGTCCCAGTTGCTTCCAGCCAGCTGTGAGAATCCCCACTGACCACGGAAAGTGACATTGGCATCTCCGACATTGCGTCCACGCTTAGTAGTAATCACCACTACCCCATTGGCAGCACGCGCTCCATAAATAGAAGTAGAAGAAGCATCTTTCAACACAGAGATACTCTCGATGTCACTAGGGTTAATTGAATTAAAACTTGATGATTCCACAGGCACTCCATCCAAGATAAACAACGGAGTTGTTCCAGAGTTAATAGAGTTAGTACCACGAATCTGGAAAGTAGCCGCACGGCTAGGCTCACCAGAGGCGGCCATTACAGTCAATCCCGGAGTTTGTCCCTGCAATGCCTGATCAAAGCTGGCTGTAGGTACATTTTCCAGTTTTTCACTTTTCACAGTCGATACAGAACCAGCAATGGTACCTTTCTTACGCACACCATACGCTACGACTACTACATCGTCAATCATCTGTGAGTCGTCCAGCATAGTTACATTCAGTACGCCGGTACGTGAATTTACTTTCAGTTCCTGCGTCTGCATACCGATATAAGAGAAGACCAAAGTAGCTTCGCCACCTTGAATCTGCAGCTCATAGTTACCATCAATATCGGTAACCACTCCATTAGTAGTTCCTTTTTGCAGGATAGATACTCCAATCAGCGGTTCATTGCCTGTCTTCGACACGACATTACCCTTAACCCTATACGACTGGGCTAAAGCAGACTGAATACCTAACACTGCAAAAAAGAGTAACCAAAGACTAAATCTTTTCATCTTTTGCCTGTTATAAATAATTAATGATTAAATAAAAAAGTTCTGATTAAGCAAAATAATACAAACACCAACTTTGCTAACTTTTTCAAAGCCAGATACAATTACTCAAGCATTCATGAAATGAACACTGAAAAAGAGAAATATAAAAACGGAATACCAAAGAAAAATCTGATATTCCGATAAAATTATTGTTAGAATGAATCGCGAGATTTTACGTTACGAAATACCAGTTCTTGATTATTAACCCCAACAATCATATAAAATGAATTTATACTCATATCTATCTATATAATTTTAAGTCACAAAGATATATAAAAAACTATAACATGATATATTTTACCTATCACTTTTAACAATACTTCGGTAAATTTTTACCGATAAATTAAAATTAAACATAGAATCGGCATAATCCGGTTCAAAATTATATTCAAGAGATCATTGAAATACTG
>MNQS01000183.1 GCA_001915545.1 Bacteroides sp. 43_108
ATCGTCTCGACGGTACTCCGTGCCAGGGTGTACAGGGGCGGTGAAGAGATTACATCGCTCATTCCCGACGGCAATTTCCGCTGGATACGGACGAGCCGCGATACGGAGAGTGACAGGATATGGAACGCCGCACCGCGTTACGGCAGGGAGATAGAGATAACC
Source organism: Bacteroides sp. 43_108 (assembly GCA_001915545.1). GTDB lineage: Bacteria > Bacteroidota > Bacteroidia > Bacteroidales > Bacteroidaceae > 43-108. The sequence continues at coordinate 163 of MNQS01000183.1, forward strand.
GGCGGGGACGTGTGGCGCAAGGCCGTTTTCGATTGCGAAGTGGAAATAACAAATAACCGATAATCTATTATGGCAGTAAAAGTAGCCCGCGGGCAGGTCACCATCATCGACCAGAACGACGCGGTATCGTTGCAGGCATTCATCGGCTCCTCGCAGCCCCTGACACAGGTGTACAACAGAGACAACAATGCCTATGCCCCTTCGTGGGCGGCTTCTCCCTATCTGGTACTTACCCCTTCGCTCTTCGTCAGCGGTCAGGCGGCGACCGACCAGATCACCTCGGTAGGCAATGCCGCGACGCTTACGGCAGGCGTGAAGAGCGGCTCGGCCAAGTGGTACAAGAACGGTACGGCGATCGTCTCCGGACAGGACAGCTGCACCATCGGCGCGGCATCGGCCAAGTATGCCCTTACCGTCAAAGCCAACCACATGACCGTTTCCGCTCCGCAAGTGCGTTATACTTTCGAGGCGGTTTACATCGACGCCAACGGGCTGGAGATTCCGTTCCGGGCGGAGATTCAGTTCACGCAGCACCTGAACGCCGGAGCGATGATCGCCGCCGTGGCGTATGCACCCGACGGCATCGTATTCAAGAACGACGAGGTGGCGACGCTCAGGGCGCATTGCGACCTGTGGCGCGGAGCCTCTATCGACACGACGAACGTCACCTACGCGTGGGGCATCAAGGATTCGGCGGTATTCGCGGGCACGACACTGACAGCTGCCGCGGCAGCCGGAGCCACGACCATAACGGTCGCTTCGGTAATGAACATGGAGGCGGGAGGCAGGATAACCATAGGATCGGCACAGTACACCATTTCGGCAGTCAACGCCTCCACGAAGGTCGTGACGCTGACCTCCGCACTGAGTGCCGCAGCCGCATCGGGAGCCGCCGTTTCGTGTCCCTACTACAACTCCATGCTGGGTGCCGGCTGGGCATGCCTTACCTCGACCAATCCTCGGGGCGTGACGGCAGGCTGGACGACAAACGAAATCACGATTACGGCAGATGCCGTTCTCAACTTCGAGACCTTCAAGTGCGCCATCAAGGATACGGACACCTCGGCGGGCAACGCCTCGGCGAACAAGGTCGTCTGCGACATCATCTCCTTCACGGATATGTCCGACCCCATCACGGTTGATCTGGTCAGCCAGAAGGGGTTCACCATCAAGAACAACGGCAATGACGTGGATGCCAAAGCCGTGTTATACAGGGGCGGTGAGGAAATCGACACGGGCGGGACAGCTTATACCTATACATGGAAACTGTGGAACTCTGCCGGGACTTCCGTCGTGAAGACCTACACGGGAAAATCCATCACGGTCTCGAAAGCCGATGTGACGGGGAAAGGCGTGCTGATGTGCGAGGTATCGAAATAAACGACATGTCTTACAACGAATACGAGGGTGCCAAATACTTTTTGGGACACCCTCATTGCGTCTGACGTGTTTCCCGACAGGAAAGTCAGTCTCTTGGCATGGATTTCACGATCCCGCTCACGGGGTCGAATTGTACGGCGGCATTGTTGAACAGCCGCTCGATATGCCCGCTGCGGATCATTTCGGAGGTCGGCAGACAGTGAAGGACGGGCGTATCGATAAGGGCTATTCTGTCACTCAGCGAGAGGGCTATATCCAGTTCGTGAGTGGAGAACAGAATGCATTTGCCCTCAGCATGCGCTAACCGTGCGAGCAGGGAACACAATTCGTAACGGTTGGGCATGTCAAGAAACGAGGTCGGCTCGTCCAACAGGATGACGGGCGTTTCCTGAGCCAGAGCACGGGCTATCATAATGCGCTGGCATTCACCGTCCGACATCTTATCCATCGTGCGGCCGGCATACGCCTCCATTCCGACCGAAGAGAGCGACCGCATGACGATTTCCCTATCTTGAGGCTGCATGCGGCCGATCCAGTTGGTGTAAGGGGCGCGGCCGATAGCCACGACATCCTCGCACCGCAGGTTGGCGATGCGTGTGCGCTCGGTCGTGACAAATGCCAGTTGCCTTGCCTTCTCCGGAGTTCTCATGTTTGCGATACAATGTCCGTCGAGCAGGATTTTACCGCAATAATTATGATTCAGTCCGGCTATGGCACGGAGAAGTGTAGATTTCCCCGTGCCGTTCCTGCCAATAAGGGCAGTCAGCTGTCCTCTTTTGAAAGAGGCATCGACCTTATCGAGAAGCCTCTTCTCTGCGTAGCCTATGGAAAAATCGCACAGTTCTATCATACCGTCATCGATTTATTGCGTAAAACCACCCATACGACTATCGGGATTCCCAGCAGTGCGGTAATGGCATTTACGGGCAAAGTGAACATTTTGGAAACGATATCGCAAAGAAGCAATACCGCCGCCCCCGAGAGAAGGGTTCCCGGCAGGAGCACGCGGTGGTCGGCCTCGCGGAAGAGCATCCGCGCGACGTGAGGCATGGCAAGACCGATGAAGCCGATCGGGCCGCAGAAAGCCGTTACCGTGCCGGCCAGCAGCGTCGTCGAGAGAAACAGCAGACCGCGCGAACGGCGGATATTCAGTCCCATCGTTACGGCATATTCCTCGCCGAAGAGCAGGAGGTTGAGCGGTTTGATCGTCCATACGGCCAGCAGCAACCCGACGATGACCGACGGAAGGAGGATGGCGAGCTGCGGCACCGTCACGTCGCCGAGCGACCCCATCGTCCAGATGACGAACGCCTTTAACGCCTCCTCTTTGCTCAGATATTGCAATATCTGCACGACAGCGCTCACGCCTGACGAGAACATCATACCCAAAATCAATATCACCATAATGTCCTTTATGCGGTGTCCGACGGCAGCGATTACGAGCAGCACGACGGCCGCACCCAGCCAAGCCGCTCCGGCGATGCCTATCGACGAGCCGACGCCTGCCAGCACCACGAGCGCCACGCCGAGGCTTGCACCCGAGCTGATGCCCAGCACGTAGGGGCCGGCCAGCGGATTGCGGAACAATGTCTGCATCTGCAAGCCGCTGACCGATAGCGCCGCCCCGGCCAGCAGAGCCACAACCGCCTTTATCAGCCGTATGTTCAGTACGATTTTCGCCGTAGTCCGCGGGCAGTCGCCGCCCGTCAGGGCCGCCCATACGTCGCCGACGGGAATGCGAACCGCGCCCACAGCCAAATCCAACAGGAAGAGGCCGACCGTAAGCACGGACAACGCGGTGAACAGGATGACGGGGCGTGAACGCATCTATTTCAGTTGTTTGTAGTATACGAAATCTTCTTCGACCAACTCGGGGTGGAATATCTTCACGAGGTCGCGCAGAAGAAGGTCGGGATTCACGACGGCCGATTCGTAGTAGTCGTTGCCTCCGGCGGCATTGGTGCGGGCGTTGTTGTTATAGACATAGCCGTTTCGGACGCAGCGGGTATCGGCGAACTTCGGGCAGGCGGCTTTCAGTTCGTCGAGTGTGTTCGCCATGCCGACGTTCAGCCACATATCGGCCTCCGAAGCGAGCAGGTATGCCTCCTCCAAGTCGATAGGCGTCGAAGAGTTGCCCGTGTTCTTCTTGTAGATGTAGTCGCCTCCGGCGTCGGTAATCAGCCGCACGGCATAGTTTTCCGTCGAGGGCATGAACCACGAATCGCCGTAGGGCGTATTGAGCATGACCGACGGGGCATCGAGAACGGCACCGGACACTTTCTGTTTCAGCGCATTGTATCGGATCGGAATATCCGCGAATACCTTTTCGCCCTTCGCGCGTTTCCCGACGACCTCCGAAAGCGCCACCAGCCATTCGGCTTTGCCCAGCGGAGATTCTTCGAGATAATCGCCGACATACATGAACGGGATGCCGAGCTCCTTGAGTTTGCTCTCCATCGCACTGGCCCCGTTCACGCCGAAAAGCAGCACAAGGTCAGGGTCGAGCGACAACAGAAGTTCATAATTGATATTTCCCTCGTAACCCACGTCGCCGATGCTGTCGCGGCGTGCCTGAATGTCGGGATTGGAGATATAGTCGAGTCCCGAAACGCCGACCACACGTGCCGTCTCGCCGATGGCGTCGAGCATGGCGATATGGGTCGAGGACATCGCCACGATGCGCTGCGCATCCCCTTCGAGGACCTGCCCGTCGAAACCCTCGGGAACGGGTTCCCCGTTACGGGAGATGAACAACCGGGTGGTGACGCTATCCGCGCCCTGCCACGGATTCATGACGGAAACCAGCACGCTCTGTCTGCCGTCTGCTCTTTCAATCTTGAATCCCGAGGCATATTCGGGAGCGTAAAGCTGTTTGTTGAAATCGGCAAGTTGGGAACTCTTGCCACGACAGCCTGCAAATGCCAGCGCAAGCAGCACCATCAGGCTCAAATTCTTTAATACTTTCATATCATTACCTTATTTACGTTTACATTATTTTCTGCTTTTCCCGAATTTCGGGGTGATGCCGATGAAGAACTCGAAGTTGATGCCGGGCATAGGACGCGACAGCACCGAGAGATAGTCCTCGTTGAACAGGTTATTGACGGCAAGTTTCAACTGTACATCCAGCGGTTTGAACGACAGCATTTTCTCCAGTGAGATATTGCTCATGAAATACCGGGGCAGGTGGCCTGTCAGCGTGTAATCGTTGCTCGACATGGTGAAACGTTCCGAGTAGTAAGCCCACTTGTAGAGGAACGCCCACGTCCGCCATGACAGCCGTCCTGTCAGCGAGGCGGAGTGCTCCGGCACGTAAGGCAGTTGTTTTCCCACCGACTGGTCGGCGGGCGACATCTTTTCGCCCTCGTTGATGGAGGGGGTCCACGAATAGGAACCGTTCAGGTCTATCAGCCAGTCCTTTGCCGGCTGCACGGCAAGGTTGGCCTTCACTTCGACACCGTAGGCATGGACTTTCTTCACGTTGCGCGGCGAGAAGAACCCCTTGGTCGTCGGCAGCCAGATGATCCAGTCGTCGATGTAGGAGTCGAACCAGCTTGCGCTGCCGCCCAGTTTATATACCCCCTTTTTGCCGACATCGAAACTCACTCCGGCGTCATAGCTGAAGCCGTGTTCGTTTTTAAGGTCGGGGTTGCCGCCCGGCAGAAAGTAGAGGTCGTTCAAAGTCGGAAAACGATAGTTGCGCGATACGGAGGCTTTCACCATCACGTTCCCTTTGCGCGAAATCAGTCCGTCGATGAAGAATGCCGGGATGAGCGGAGCCCATTTGTCGCCCGACATCTCCTCGCGCAAGACCAGCGACAAGCCCAACGGCTCGACAGGCTGCCATTTGGCCGATACAGAACCGGAGAGCTCGACACGCCCCTTGTCATATCCGACGACGGCTTTGTTGCCATCCTGAAGGATGATGTTCTTGTCTTCGCTGCGCACGAGATGCTGGTACACGGATACGTTCGAGGTGAAGAACCATTTCCTGCCGGGCGAGTATTCCGCTTCCGCCTGTCCGTAGAACGTGTTTATCTTGCTCCGCGAACGGGTCATGGAGGCCCAGTTGTCCGGCGCCACCTCACGACGGTAGTCGTAGGCCATCCACGTATGGATATAACCGCCTTTCACGCCGACTTTCCATTTCTCTTTGATATGGTCCCATGACAGGACACCACGAAACGTCTGCTCCCGCTGGCGGTTCTCGAAGGCGGTCTCATCGCCGTAATCGGTCGTGAGCATCGGCAGTTCCCGGTTGGAGTTGATATACCATGCGTTCAACCCGAAACGGTCGCCTTTCAGGGTGTTGTAATATACCTCCTGCAACAGGTGCAGGTCCTTGAACGAACCCGATCGGTTGCGTTCCTTGGGATGATACTGTCCGATGATGTTCTTCTCCTCGTCGTAGATATTTATCTTCTTGTCGTGGTTGGTGTACTTGTAATCGTTGGGCGACGACGAATAGACCGCGCGGGTCGAGACCTGCCATCGGTCGCTGCCGTAGGTGAAGCGGGCGAACTCGTCGAACGTGCGGAACGACCCGATGCCCTGCACGTATTGGGCATGGAAGCCCTCGCCGACCTGCGGCGTAGTACCGAGTTTGACAAGTCCGCCGAGTCCGCCGCCCGTTTCATTCACCGACGACGTGCCATGAAGCAGCGAGGCCTGATCTATGAAGTAGGACGGTATGGTGGAAAAGTCGGTCATACCCAGCATGGGATTGTTGATGCGCATGCCGTTCCACGTCACCTGCGTGTGGCTGGGCGACGTGCCGCGGAAAGCAACGGTGGAGAGCGTGGCGCGTCCGTAACTCTTGACGAACACGGACGAATTGAACGTCAGAATGTCGGCCATCGATAAGGCAATGTTCTCTTTCAGTGCGAGCGAGTCGAACTTCGTCTTCTGCACGCCGATTTCTTTCATCGGGCGTTTGCCCCACACCGTGACCTCGTCTATCTGGTGGATGCGTCGTGTGATTCCCTGCGCGGACAATACGGACGGACAGACGAGCAGTAGCGAGAAAAGTATGTATTTCGTATAAATCATTTGATTCCGTTTTTAGGGTGGGTATTCGCGGAAAAATGTACCGTGGAGGATGCCGGCACGGACGTTTGATGCGGGTCGAACCCATTCTCTTCAAGCAGTTGTCCGTATTCTTCCTCGAACGAGATCTCCTGATGGATTGTATGCTGCTCCTCGATGTGCCGTCTGAGCCGGTGAAGGTCGCTGAACGACACGCTGAACGAGTCGAATCCGGCAGCCCAACCGGAGAAGTCGGCATATTCCGGGGTTTTCTGGTATACCGTTCCCGTGGCGCCTTTCACCTTGTTCACGATCTTGCTGAAATCCCCGGAATTCGGAATCTCGACAAGTACATGCACGTGGTTGAGAAAGGCATTGGCGGCATGTACGCGGCAACCTTTCCCTGTAAAAATCCGTGTCATCCGCTCGAGCATCAATCCTTTTCCCGTTGTCGGAATCGTCATCTTGCGTCCTTTGGTAACGAAGATGAGATGGTATAGGTGTCGTATCCTGCCCATCACTTCCAACAAAATGCGCCGGGGATTATCCCGACATAGAATTCATCGATCAGTTCACCTTCGGACGAGTAGCGGTAGACAATGCCCTGCTGCTGGTAGTCGATGGCATCGGCCACGTAGACATCGCCACGCACGGGGTCGACGGTCAGGCCGTAATAAATCGTACCGCTGTATTCGAGGAACGGGCGCACGGGAACACGTTCCGCATCCACGTCCATCGACCATATGTCCTTGTTGATCCAGTAGAGCTTGTCGCCCGTACCGTTGAGCTGCACCTCCGAAGGCCAGTCGCCCATCTTGAACTTGAACTGCTTCTCTACGGTGAACGTCTCGGCATCGATGCGGTAGAGAGACGGGGCTTCGTAGCCGTAGGGCGAACCCTCGTACCCACCGTCGGTGATCGTCCACATCTTGTGGTTCTTGTCCATTACCAGCGAGGTGGGCTGGATGCCGACTTTCAGTTCTTCTACCACCTGATCCGTTTCGGTATCGATCTTGATGATGCGGTTTTGGTACGACCAGCAGTTGCAATAGACATATTTGCCATACTGCACCATCTGCTCCGTGGAGCCGCTTTCCATCGTCATGTCCGGCACCTGGATGTAACCGGTGATTTCATATTTCTTGGGGTTGATGATGAAGATGCGGTTGTCCCACAATTGGGTGACATAGGCTTTCTCGTCGCTGAGGAAATGGATATAGCGCGGCGAAGTCAGGTTCGTGATACGGCCCACCTCTTTGAACGTATTGAGGTCGATGGCGAAAATCACGTGGGAATTGTTCACCACGACCCAGCCCTTATTGTCGTGGATGCACATCGATTGCGCCACGTCGCCCAGCTTCATGCCGTTGGCACGGAAGAACACTTCATTCTGCACCTGTTGGGTTTCGGGGTCGTAGTACGACAACGTGGCATTGCCGTACTGGAAGTTGCCCTCGTTGGTGATGAACAACCCGGCTCCGGTAGCGTTGAAATCTTCCACCGCATCTCCGTAGTCCCACTCCATGCAGCCCGCCAGCAACAGCGGCAACCCGCATAGAAGAATGATATGTCGTATCAGATGTTTCATTGGCTTGTTATAAACGGGAAAGAGTACCGGTCTTTCGGCCAGTACCCTGTTCCCTTGTAAAATAATGGGTGTTACTGCTGGGTATAGCGACCGGCTTGCATATCCTCGTAGGTGGGGTTATAACCGCAATTGGTTACAAGCCAGTCTTCTTTCTTGATTTGCTCTTCTTCTACAAAAGATTTGAAGAACGTATAATCAACAAACCGTGTCAACCGGATAAATCGAACTCCTGAGAGTTTTGTTAAAGTTGGCATATTGAAAGTCGTAAGCGATGCTGCATTTGCAGCACAAAGTGTTCCATCAATGGCCTGCAATTTGGGGCATGAAATAGTTTTTACGGCACGAACAGTCATACCAACACCCCCGACATGTTCCAATGACGGAAATGTAAAATCTTTATTTGATGCCATAAAATCTAAAGAACCATATAAAATATTATTAATCACCCCTTCTTTGATATATTGAGGATTGCTTGAACAACCGACTGACTTTAAATTCGTAAAATCATAATCATAGTTAGAAACAGCGTTCAGATTACCGATAATACATAACTGACCTCCGACAATTTCCAATTTCGGGAACGAGATATTGTTTGCCATTGTAGTTTCGATGCTTAAATATCCATCTACACTTACCAAGTTAGGGGCTGAAACGCCTTTTTTTGAACCTCTTATAATTTCCATATTCCCGTAAACTCGTTCAAATTGGAATACAGGATCTGTTGTCATATTGCTAGAATACTTAAAATTCTTAATACTCTTAAAATTCAATTCTGGATCTATTCCAACACTTGAACCGGTAATACCGCTCGGAGCTAGAAACATGCTAACTTGCGACATATCCTCTTTTGTGATAATTTTTGAGAATATAGTCCCGTCTGTAATAGAAATTAAAGGTTCGTTATCCTCAAAAGGTACAAAATTTACTTTGCTCAAATCTAAAATTCGATCAGAACACTCCAATAAACGCAGCAAGGTCAGTCCTCCGAGTTGTTCTAATTTACTCCAATCCGGTAATTTTTTCAAGACTTGGAATTTAGATATTGTCAATGTGCCTTTAACAATCGACAAGTTAGACAGTCCATCTATTTCTTGTAATTTATTATTTCCCGTAGATGTAAAAGCATCGGACGCAATATAACTGGAAACGAGATTAAGGTCGCCGTTTACTACCGATAATTCCGGCAATGAAAGGGTCTCCAACGGAATCGGTATAGAAGCAAAATCCACACTTCCAACTTCTTGTAATTTCGGAAATTCCAAAGAAATCATTTTGCCTAAATTATTAACCCCTAAGCGACCGTTTACTTTTGTCAATTCAGGAATTCTCAAAGATGTGATTTCTCCTCCTGGTTCTCCGTCACTTGTCAGACACTGGAGATCAAAATCCTTTACGACAGTGGTTAATTTAGGGAATTCAAAACTTTGTAGAGATGAAGTCCTGAATATTATATTTCCATCAATCGTTTCAAGGTTGTCGAATTGCACATATGCTACTTGATTGTTGCAGACAACGATGTCGCCAGTAATATGCTGCAAAGATCTCATACTGACCATCTGCAATTTACTGTTGGTCGCAAAGGCAGTTTCAGTTCCTATTTGCAAACCTCCAATTGAAGTGATATTATCAAGTCCCGTAAGATCTTGTCCAACATAACTTTTCCGAATGATGATGTTTCCTTCGACTTCCTTCAATATTTTTAATGCGGCGATATCCGACAATTCTTCTGCATCCTCAGCATCCGACCCGATAATCAAATCACCTTTGATAACCGTTACGTCCGTATCAATGAAAGCCGTAACATCCGCTGTTGTCTTCAATTCCACATCCCCTTCATAGCGAATCTCGTCTTTAATGACTTTATATGTATAATCATTCGCTTCTCCATTGTAAGAGGTTACACGAAACGTTCGTTCCGTATCCCAGTCAGTAATGCTTGCCGGATCGGGAATAATTGTTGCCGAGGATGTGTATTTGAATTCGACTTGAGCATTATTTAACGAAACAGTATATGGAACTGTTATGGTAATTATATTGTCAATTATTTCCGCTGTATAGGATTGACTTGCCACAGTCATCACGACTGATGTGATAAAATTGTCATCGGCATCAGCAGGACTTTCTGGAGTCTGATTATCTTCTGAACATGATAAAAAAAGAAATGGGGCAATGAATAGTAAAAGCCAAAACTGTCTCATATTATTGATTATTAGTTATTGATAAGTCTTCAAATGAAAATACTTCTGTGGATATCTCTCCAAGCCAACCACTTTTCGATAATACTCCACACTGAACTTTGATAAAGTCTATATATTGCAATTTTACTGGAGTCCCGTCATGATATATTGCATTGGCTATTTTGAATCCGTTGCGCTGACCGCTACCATCAATGACATTTCCTCCTACCAGATTATCTGAACCCATATTATCCACATACCCCCACTCATAAGCGTTATTCGCCCAATATCCTGTAACGGGATCTTGATTGTTGCGAGGAGTCAGACGCGTCCCATATAATGTATAGCTATCTTCTTTAATCCAATTGGGATAATAATATTCTTGGCCATGGTATGCATTCATATCGACAGAACCTGAATTACCTTCACTATCTACCCACGGAGTATGTGCTCTGGGTGCAGGTCTATAGTAAGTTACTTCGTAGTCTTGTATTGTACCATCGATGCCGGTTTCAGATCCTTTTAATTCATACCATTCATCGTCTGGCTGGCCATTGCCATTTATATCTTGCATTACCCAAACAATGCCCGGCTCATTTGAGCCACCGCTCGAACTGTTAAAAGCATTTCCTTGTATTGCAAAATCGTATTCTCGGCCACTCGGAGCAATACTATGGTCAAAACCGATGATGATATAACCACCGAAAGATCCCAGTGAAACATGCGCTTTTTTGTTCAATCGTTTCGTTGCATACTCTATGGCTTGTTGGGGCGTCGTTTCATTTCCTATAAATCCGGTATTTTGGGATAACTCATTAATAAACTGTCCGGGAGCAGGAATGAATTCATAAACCTTATCCCAAATACCTGAACTTGTCGCTGTCGCTTGCCGATAGCGTTCTTGTTCCGTTTTTTCTTCACAAATAACCTTAACTGTCGTTGTAATTGAAGTATTACTACGTGTTATGTTACGTGAAAGTGGCTGTGTGTTGGGCATTTTTTCTGTAACAGTAACAGCAACGAAATATTCTCCAGGAGTCGTCGGCGTGAATTTAAAAACCCTGTCGGTAGCGGCTTCCATAATTTTTCCATTGACCTGCCATTGATACTGTGGATAATCGAAATATTCCAGCAAAGGCCGCAAATATACAGGACGCCCTGCAAAAGTATAACGATCCGTAGAAGTTTGTGTATAGGATGGTGTCGGAAACCGTACGGAATAAGGCATTGTTTCCACAACTTCTACGTCGAAATCACGGATTGTTTCTCCGTCTATATTGGATGCCCGGATTGTTATCGAATATGTACCGAGTTCTTTTTCGTGAAACGTATATGCTTTTTCTGTTCCGACGATTTCTCCATCGCGTACCCATTCAATTCTAAAATTTTCAAGATCGTCATGTTGAATATCTGGAGATAAAATATAATCCGTGTTTTGAGGCACTTTTAATCCTTTAGAGGGGATTATGATTGAAATTGTAGGTGGAGTTAACTCCAATACTTCTACTTTTAACTCTTCTTCCGCATAACCCTCTGGTGTATCAACTCGCAATTTGATATATAGATGTTGTTCCTGATTCCATGTATACTTCAATATTGATTCAGATGAAAGAAGTTTTCCATCTACTGTCCATGCATAAAGTGCATTATTCGCATATTTATATGTCGGGGCAATTGTCAGTTCACGCCCAACTTTGATAGTGTAAATGCCAGTCTCACTATCGAGTTCAATTATAGGAGCTTGTTTTATTTCTTCAGTAATTACATCGTTCTTATTACAGCTTGTAATAAAAAACAAAAGTACAAGAATACTAAATATGAAAGCCTTCATAATAAAAAAGGCATAGAACTGAAATCAGTTCTATGCCAAACTATATTAAATTGTTATTCTATTGTAACGTCGTCTATACAAAGATACGCCGGAGTATTGAGTCCATATATAGGATCGACATCAGATCCTTCAAAATTGAATTTTACACTTTGCACATCCGCTACATTAATATCCCAATATGTCCATGTAGTTACGGGGGACACTGTTGGTTTATCATATCGGTAGTCGGCCAACAATTTCGATACAGTGGTGATCAAATTTCCATCTACGTCATAACATTCGATGTTGACTTGGAAATATCCTATATTGTTGCCGTCAGAATCTTTCAGATTACTCAACGGTGTTGCAACACCCGATGTTCCGAACTGATTACCATTTATAATCACACCATAGGTATATGCTGTGTTACAATACCATAAACCCTTGAATTTGCGAGGGGAGTCAAAATAGAATTCAGGTTTGGCCATCCACTCCGTATTTCCGAAATCAGAGTAGCCGTATACAACAGCAAAATTGGAACCGCTGTGACCTGCCCCTGTATTGGCCCCATCTGTGGATGCTGTATTATAGACACTACATTGATTCTCCCAAGTATACCACCAATTAGTTCCAGAAGTCTTGCCGGCAGCAGAATCAGAACGATAATTGTATTTCGACAACGCAATGGCACCACTGGAAAATTCAGTATACGCTCCATAAGAATTGGTTACAGTATTCATGTCGGAGACAAACACAAAATCGGGATCGTATATTTCCCTGATTTGGTTCTCTGCAGTATATCCATAAAGCGTGTAGTAGTTCTCTGCTTTAGGCGAAACCGCCATGAATGTTTCATCGAAGTCATCGAATGTAATGGTTGTAGTGCCATCATCATTAAAGTTGGCTCGGGTTTCGGGAGTTACTGAATCAGTTTGAGGATTCATCAAAAAGTCATCGTCTGAATTACAGCCGGTGAACAGGGCGGTTGCCGTCAACAGGAAAGCTCCCGCCAGAAAGCGTAAATTTCTTTTCATAGCTTACTTGTTTTTTAATAAAACATATTTTTAACAAACACAAAAAATCCCGTTCGCGCAGGTTTACACGAACGGGATTATGTTTGTCTTCAAATATGAGAATGACTCCTACGGCATTCCGTATCTGATCGCAACCCGATTTTCTCCCGCGGGTGTAAATCCTTTTCCGGTCATGGCAGGTCTTCTGACTCGTCCCAGTCGTCGCGCCTTCCCAGCATTACACCAGTGGCAGGTTGCGGCAACCTTGAGGGGACTTACAGCAGCGGGTACTGTCCCGGATTCTCACCGGATTCCCTTTTCATCCGTGGCGGCGAACCGCCCGGAACCATTTCCAATTACAAAAATACAAATATTTTTTATAATAATATCATTTACACGAAAAAAAATCCGCAACCTGCCGGAATCATTCCGCACTATACTTTCAGAAAAAGGTTTCATGGCAAAGATTCTCATCGCCCGGGGACAGGCGACCATCTATGTCCAGAAGGACGGGTATACCATAACCCAGTCTTTGGGTGAATACGTGTTCCCCGCGGATGACACGGGGAAGATTCTCTCGTCCGTCACTCTCACCTCGACCGTACGGGTGATGTGCGGGGACGAGGAACTCACGGCCTTTACCATCGGTGCGGTGGGTAAGCCGGCGGGATTCTCATCCGTTACCGTCAATAACGGCACGAAGACCTTAACCTACGTTATCACCGCCGGTACGACGACCCTCGCCGACCACGGAACAATAGATATTCCCGTGACAATTTCCGGTATTGTCTATCATCTGTCGTTCGTCTGGTCGAAAGCCAAGGCGGGTATCCCGGGCAAGGACGGGGTCGATGCCGACATGCTCGACTGGGTCAAGGAGTGGAATACGGGTAAGACGCTCATCAACGGCAACACGGTCATCACCCCCAAACTCTTTGCGGGCACGAAAAACAGCGACGGCACCGTCTCCGGGATAGCCATAGGCTCGTTTACACTCAATACGAAGACCTCCTCGGGAACGATCGCCGCAGAGGCGGTAAACGGCATCTATGGATTTAGGGATGGCTACAAAACCTTCTATGTAGATAACGGCGGTAACGCCCAGTTGGGTTATGGCGACCAGTATGTCAGGTATAACGCCACGACAGGCAAGGTCGAGTTCGGCAGCGGAGTGAGTCTGAACTGGGTCGGTGCGACCTACATCGACAAGGACGGCGTCTTTACCGGAACACTCTCGGCCGATACGATTAAGACGATTTCCATCAGTGCTTCCCAGATCACATCGGGGATTATCGCTGCGGCACGCATCGACACGGCGGCGTTGAAAGCCTCCTTGATTACCGCCGGAAACATCGAAGCTCTGACCTTGAACGTTACAAAAGGGAAAATCGGCGGCTGGACGGTGGATGCCGACTCCCTTTACCGGGGTACGAAGAACAACACTGTGGGGAGCTGCACCTCTGCCGCAGGTAGCATTACGCTCGGCTCGAACGGTATCCGGGGCTATAAATGGCGGCTGGATGCCTCGGGAGCCGGAGCGGTCGCGGGCGGCAACATCGCGTGGGACGCTTCGGGCAACGTCACGTTCGCCTCGACGGTCAGTGCCTTGTGGACGGCACCTATCGGCTCCCTCACCACGGCTTTGGGCGGCAGCGGCTATCCCAAGCTGACGAAGATCACGGCCGACGGAATCTATACCGGCAGTATCACCGCCTCGCAGATTACCGCAGGAACCATCTCCGCCGACCGCATAGCGGCAGGCAGTATAGCGGCCTCGAAGCTCGATGCCGCCAGCATCAGGTCCTCCATCATCAACACGGACTATATCAACGGCCTGAGCTGTACCTTCACCAAAGGAAAAATCGGCGGCTGGATGATCGGGGCTTCGGCCCTCACTGCCACGCATATCTCGATAGACAGCGGCAACAGACGCATCGCGGTGTACGGGGCCAATTCGGGTGTCGCTAGCGGGCAGCGGGTGCAGCTCTACTACAACAGCGACACGGACTTCGGGCTCTATACCACGGACAGTGCAGGGTACTGCGTGGCACAGCTGGGTTCGAGCAACAGCATAGCCGGCTGGACGATCGACACGACTTCCATTCGCAAGGGCAACGTGTCGCTGGGCAGCGACGGCTCGATCATCAACTCCACGAAATGGAAACTGAACAACGACGGTTCGGGGCAGATCGCCTCGGGCAACATTGCATGGGACACTGCCGGGAACGTTACGTTCGGGGCTTCCGTATCGCTGCAATGGAAGAACGACATCGAAGCGGCCAAGGTTACGAACTTCGGCTATCGATATTACAAGAAACTCATCATCAACGGCGACGAAGCGACCTATTATCCAGTCGTTTTCAAAGGTGGCGACCAGAACATCAAACGTACCATTCTCGTCCGTCGGGGATATGCCGAGCAGGCTCCGGTCTCGTGGAACACATCCACGCACAAAGGAGGTCTGATCGTACTTATCAAAACCAACTTCGGCGGTTGGGGTGGCATTGCCTATTCATGGGATATCTATGACCTTTCCGAGACCTACTGCCGGATGTTCGCCGGGGCGCAGCTGTGCGGCAACTACTGCATGTTCGCCGTCTTCCTGCGTGGCGGCGGCGATACGGGTGCCGTGTACCACCTCTACTCCGACCAGCCGATAGAGAGCAGCAGTTATAGTCCTTCGCCGATTCCGGCAGCTCCGCAAATCGCTTACGGCAACGACCTTATCTTCCAGAGCGGTTCCACACAAGCCTATGCCCCCGCGCCGCGCACCCTCACGGCTGCCGTCGAGGAGGAGATCCGCCGCCATCGGTTCATTGCTCTGGCGCAAAGCACGGACAGCACGCTTGCGGCGCACCCGCTGACCTATATCGGCTCGACAGGGATTTACACGGGCACCCTTACCGCGGCGCAGGTCAACGCCGTGGCGATCGATGCCGGCAGTATCAAGACGGGAACACTTTCGGCAGACCGTATCGCCGCGGGCAGCATCAGCGCCTCGAAACTCGATGCCGTGGGTATCAAGTCGTCCATTATCAATACCGATTACATCAACGGTCTCAGCTGCACGTTCACGAAGGGCAAGATCGGCGGTTTCTCCATCGGCAGTGACAACATGACCATAGGGAACGTCGGAGCTGTGGGTGCCATCCCGTTGCAAATCCGTTCCGCCTCCACGGGCAGCGGTTACTGGTACACGGGAGCCTACAAGCCGCTGGGTATATGCCTTACGTGGTATCAGAGCAGCAATGCAGGGCATATCGTCCTCGGGCAGGTGGCGGCATCCGGCAACAGTGTCAAGACCGGATTCATAGGTCTTCAGATGATGTCATGGGACAATCTGGAATACTTCTGCCTCTCGGTGAACTATACCAAAAGCGGCAGCAAGGAGGTATACAACCGTATCGCGGGGTGGGCCTTCGACCACAACCATATCTGGAAAAACAACATCTCGCTGGGCAGCGACGGATCTATCGCCAACTCCACGAAATGGAGTCTGAACAACGACGGGTCTGGGCACATAGCCTCGGGTAATATCTCATGGAATGCCGCCGGCACGGTTACCTTTGCCGCATCCGTATCCGCCCAGTGGACTACGGGCATCACGACGGCGCAGGAACTCGCTTCGGCCATGGCGTTCGGGAAGATGCTCTACCGCGACCCGACTTTCTGGAACGGAAACAACGGTGTCGTGGTTTACAACAACTCCCAGAACGGTATGGTGACCGTTACCCGGCAGCAGGATGCCACGGCACCCAATGACAGCAAGTATGTCCTGAAAATCCAGACCAGCGGCAGTGCCAGCCCTCGCAACGGAGGCTTCTATTTCGGGGCGAAATGCGGTTACCGCAAGGTGCTCGTCGCCCGCATTATCGCCAAGATCCCCGCCGGCAGAAATCTCTGTTGGGCGACGAACAGCGTCGGCACGGGAGGTTCGCACCGGTGGCTTACGTCGAACGCCGGCACGGGCGACTGGAAAGAATACGTCTACAAGGTCGTGTGCGGCACCGCCGATTTTTCCAGCACCCATTTCTTCTACGTGGACGGCACGCAGGGGACTTCCGATACGCCTGTCATCTGGTATGTGGCCTATGCCACGGTCTTCGACCTTACCTCCACGGAGAAATACACGACCACCATCGATGCCAACGGCATTTACACGGGAACCGTACGCGCCAACCAGATTATCGTGGATTCCGCCCTGACTGTCGGAGGGAGCAGCTATAACGGCAGCATCTCCGTCAAGGATGCGAACAATAGCGTAAAGGTCACGCTGGACAGGAACGGTATCACGGCCGTGAGCGGCAAGATCGGCGGCTGGATTCTCGGAACAAGCGCCCTGACCGCTTCGGCTCCGGCCTCGGGGCACCGCATCGTTATGGGGGCTTCAGGATATATTTACCACGACAACCCTTCCACCGGAGTAAACTATTGGGCGCTGAACACGGACGGTTCCGCCACGTTCGGGTGCGGGAAAATCTCCTTTGCCAATGACGGATCGGGTTATCTGGCCAACCAGAATATCAAATGGGACGCCTCGGGAAATGTCACGATGACGGGCACCATCAACGCCAATGCCGGCACCATCGGGGGATTCGTCATCGGTCAGGGGCGCATCGGCTCGACGGCGACAGGAACCGGCTCAGGCGGCGGCCTTGCCATCTACGACGACCTGTTCCGCGTGGGGGACACCATTTCGTATGTCCTGTTCGGCAGCAACACCATACCGGCATCCGCCGGCGGATCATGTGCCACCGGACGTATTGTGAACAACAAGGTGAACAGCATCTTTAATAACAACTACGGGCTTTATATCGATGTCAAAAACGGTAACCGTAACTACGGAATATGGTCCAATGCCTCTGTTATAGCCCCTGCCTGCATCGGCAACAAGATCAAGAATGTCTATTTCACAGGCAGCGGTTACACGATCGATTTCTCGCAGTTCAACATCTTTTTCGTTTATGCCAACCAGAAGTACAGCGTGACCCTGCCGTCGGCATCGTCCGTGGCCACCATGTTCGGTTACTCGACTCTGCCGTCGGACTTCGCCTGCATATTTACCCTAATTTACAACTACAACTGGGGGAATAGCCTTGTATTCACCAATATCCGTAACCACAACGGGGATCTTGCCAGTTACACGTTAGCCAAGGGAGACTCCATTACGGTATTGTGCGCCAATTACCCCTCGTTCCATTACCAGATATTAAATCACTCTTATTAAAAACTTTTCTGCTGGGAATATCCCTACACTTAATAAAAACAGAAGCGAATTATGAACATCACCAACGTAACGGTAACCAAGGTTGCCGAAGAGAGCACGGAGAATGCCGACTACCAGTTGGAATATTCCATCGTCAATGACGCGCTGACCCGCGTCCACGCCTCCATCCGCAAGAAGGATACGGATGGCTCGGGGAACGCTCCGCAGATAGGTATCATCTACATGGAACAAGGCGTTATTTCATGCAACATTCCTATGGGAGAGCCGCTTGCACCCCTGTTTCATGATTTCGATACCATGATCGACGAAATAAAAAAGAGTAACGTACAAAATGCATAAATAATATGGAACTGTCAGTCAAAGACCGCCTTTACCTGCCGTCCTTTTTGCCGGCACGGGGCAACTTCAAGGACTTCAACCTCAAAAAAGAGATTCTGCGCAAGATCGCCATTCCGGACGAGGAGCGCAAAGCCATCGGTCTTCACGAGAATGCCGAGGACAAGCGCATCGAATGGGATGTGGAGAAGGAGAAACCGCTTGCCGTGGAGTTCTCGGGGGACGAGATGGAGTATCTCCGGAAAGCCTGCGAACGCATCTCGGACGAGGAGCTTCCGGACGATATGTGGGCTACCGTGTCGCGCATCTACGATTTCATTCAGGAGAAGTAAACCATCCTTTCTTTCTGCCGCTACTCTTTTGAAAAGAGTGCCCGGTCGTACTCTGATGTATGGTCGGGCTTTTTGTTGAAGTATCGTTCATGGCAAGACAGGACATAACAATGGACGCCGAATACGGTGAGGTGGAGACTTCCGGCAATATCGCCGGCAAGAGTTTCTACGACTTCCGCCTGCTCGATGCCGTCGCGGGTGCGGACAACGACACCTTCCGCTACGGAGAGATTACCGTCCCCGTCGGCTTCGTGTACACGTATAACGACGGCAAAGGGTTCCATGTCAGGATTCCCTATACGCCCGACATGCGCCGCCTGACGGTCCGTCTGGTTATGGAAAGCGGTTCGGGCGGCACGGAGTACCTGAGAAATCCTGCGACGGGCAAACATTGGTTTCCCGTCGTGGCGGAGACGGAAGCCGGCACGGCCGATATCGCCCTGGCCGCATTTTTCTCCCTCAATGAGAAGGGAGTCTACAACCTGCTGTCACGGGACGGTTACCTTGCCGTGTACAGCGGCTCAGAGACCGACTTCGAAATAGGAGCCGCCAAAGCCCAGAACGAGACGTTTCTGCTGAAAGCTTCAGCCGGAAATCTCTACCAACATTCTACGACAGGTGTCGGCCTCGTCGACTACCTGCATTCGAGTCTGGAAAACAACGGTCTTGCCGCCAAACTGCAGTCGGAATTCCTGTCGGACAAGGTCGTCATCAAGAATGCCTATATGGATTCTGCCACGGGAGAGCTGCTTTTAGAAACCGAGGAAAAGGAGGAGAACGATGGGTAAGTACAGGGTCGTAGCCGGACAGAATATCTACGATGTGGCCCTGTACCTGTACGGCAGCATCGAGGGAGTCGTGGATTTGCTCATCAACAACCCCGATCTCTCCTTCGCCACGACATTGACTGCCGGCCGGGAACTTGTCTACACGGACGATTTCGTTATCCGCGCCGATGTAGTCGCCTATAACGGGTTGCACGGCATCGTCCCCGCTAACGGTGAACGGCATGTCTATCCCAAAACGTTCACCTTGCCGCTTGCTGTCGTCCTCACGCTCGCTGCCGGGATCATCACCGTGCAGTGTGCCGTTTCCGGTGCGGGACAGCTGGAAATCGACTGGGGCGACAACAGCGACACCGAGACCGTCCTCCTCGCGGACACGCCGCAGCTGCTCACCCATACCTTCGACAACAAAGTCAGGGACAGGCGTCGTATCCGTTGGTTTACCGATGCCTGCTTCCGGAGTATCGACTGGAGCGGGCTCAAACCGCGGTCGTTGGTACTGGTGCAGACACTGCCGGTGGAGGAGCTGACGCTCACGCACGCCACACTCTCCTTGGAGAGCCTGCGGCTGCTTTCCGGAACCTACAGCCTGAACCTGTCGAATTGCGCGTTGGCCGATCTTGCACCGCTTGCCGAATGCCGGGAACTGATGACACTCGACCTCTCCGCCGCCCGACTGAAACCGACAGTCATAGATCATTACCTGACAACCCTTGTGGAACATTACGGCGACCGACGGAATTGCACGGTCATTTTACCTACAGCCCCGACGGGAACCTATCGGGAGCCGGACCGGGATACCGAAACGGGGCGCTACCGTATCGCCTCGGGCATGGAAGCCGTATGGGTCATCCTGCACGAGGAGGCCTGGAATGAGGGTGGCGCGTGGAAATTCATTATCGACGATATAACCTATACAGTGGAATGAGCCGGACGATTAAGGAGATATACAATGAAGCCGTGCAGGAACGCAACCGGCGGCTGGAACTGACGGAGTTCGCCAGCGACTCGAAGCTGTCTGTCATGAACGGTATCCTATGGACCGTAGCCGCTGTCATCTACAGTTTCGAGACGCTGCTTGATGTCTTCGCGGTGGATATCTCGGAAGCCATCAACAACCGGATCAACGGCACGCCGGACTACTACGCCAATGCGCTGCTGCAATACCAGCAGGGCGACGAGCTGACCGTCCGCGAGGACGGACTGGCTTTCGGGTATGCCCAGGTCGATGAGACCAAACGCATCATTACGCAGGTCTCCTATGTGGAGAGCACGGACGACAGCAACCTCGACAGCAAGCTGGTACTGAAAATCGCTACCGGCACGAAAGGACATCTGGAAGCTATTCCCGCCGAGGAGCTGGTGCCCATCAATGCCTATATCGGCAAGCTGAAATTCGCCGGCACACGCATCGAGGTCATCTCGACCAAAGGCGACGTGCTGGTGCCGCGTCTTACGGTCTTCTACGATGGTGCCGTTCCCGAGGCGGAGATGTACGACAGCATCGAGACCCGTATCCGGGACTACATTATGGGCATCGACTTCGACGCTGCGGTCTATGTCTCCCGCCTGACGGATGCCATACGCCGTGCCGAACACGTTACAGACGTCTATATCGACGAGACGGCAATCCCCGAGCAGGGCGTGTTTATTGCTTGCCACGATACGGACGGGCAAATCCAGCCCCTGCAACGTGTCGGCCGCATGACATACACCGCCTCGGGCTACCTGAAAGAGTCCTCGCGCAAGGACGAGGAGTCGGAACTGCCGACCTTCCGGGAAGCCATCACGCTCAAAGTCGAAAACCATGAGATATAAGCTGCCCATAGACCGTTCGGTGAACCGGCTCGTGCCGCACTACCTGTCGGGACGGCGGTTCATCCTCTTCGTGCAGAGCTGCCTCTATCCCTTGCAAAGCCTGAACGAACGGTTCCGTACGTTTGCACGGGAACGGCATATCGAGGCGCGCATGACCTCACAGGTCATCTATTTCGAGTGGTTCCTGAACTACCGGTTCGGTAAATACATCAAGGACGGCAAGGACCGCATCTTCATC
>MNQS01000184.1 GCA_001915545.1 Bacteroides sp. 43_108
AAGAAAACCTATAAATTTGCATCGCCACTAAGATAAAGAGACGGAAAAGTGAACGGATATCCCCGTTTTGGGTGAACGGATATCAACCGTTTTCAGCAACAAATATATAACTGTTTGAAGTTATTTGTTTGTATTCAAGTGTTTTTCAGTTCCTATACATATTGATAAATTTATACGTAGCCATAAATAATATTTGGGATAAATATAGTATAACAGGACAATCTGATAATTCTATCAAATATATCCTGTTATATATGTTATAGTCTTATTTCAACGAAATTTTATTCGCCGTCTCTCGCTTCTTGGAATTGACCAAATCCGCATAAATCTGTGTTGTCGAAACATTTTTGTGAGTAAGCATTTTTGATACTGTGTAAATGTCTGTGCCTAAAGAGATTTGTATGACGGCGTACGAATGACGGAAGCAGTGGAACAGAATATAGGAAGCAAGTAGATGAAGGGATGAGAAAGGAAAACGTAATTGGTTGAATATGAGCAAAAGTTCTGTTTTTTGCTGAGATAATGGAAAGCAAAAATGGACAGGTTATTGCAGGTGTTCAGTTACCAGAATGTTAGCTGCCCAGTTACCTGAACCGAATAGGTAACAGGCTGAACAATGAAGAAACTGTCACAGAGGCTATTATTCACTGTATGTCAGCATTTTGCATATTAAAGAGCGCTTATAAAATAGGTAATTTTGCCATTAAAAAATAAGCGTATGAAAGTAGAAAAATTCAAGGTGTTGCTCTACCTGAAAAAGAGCGGTCTTGACAAATTCGGAAAGGCTCCGATAATGGGGCGAATAACGGTAAACAATACGATGGCGCAATTCAGTTGTAAGCTGTCATGTACTCCGGAGTTATGGAATCCAAGAGAAAGCCGACTGAATGGAAAGAGTAAAGAAGCCGTTGATATTAATGCGAAAATTGACCAGCTTTTGCTTTCGGTCAATTCTGCATTTGATTCACTTGTTGAACGTAAGATTGATTTTGACGCGACTGCTGTAAAAGAGCTTTTACAGGGAAGTGTAGAAACTCAGATGACTCTGTTGAAACGGCTTGATATGCATATAGAGGATATGCGCTCAAGAATCGGTATTGATGTAGCTAAAAGCTCCATGTCAACATACATTTACACCCGCAGGTATCTTGGCGAATTTATTCAAAAACGATTCAAGACAAGTGATGTTGCTTTTGGACAGTTGAATGAACACATCCCATGGGAGTTTCAGGATTATATACTGAAGGACAAAGGACTTGCGGTAGATACGGCAAGACATTATCTGGCAATCCTGAAGAAAATCTGCCGGATGGCATTCAAGGAAGGACATGCGGAGAAGCGTTATTTTGTGAATTTCAAACTACCCCAAGAGAACCGGAAACCACCACGGGCTTTGAGTCGTGGGGATTTTGAGAAGATCCGTGATGTCGTAATACCACCGGAAAGAATCACTCATAATATAGCCAGGGATTTGTTTCTCTTTGCCTGTTATACAGGAGTTCCGTATGCGGATGCAGTTTCAATCACTAGAGATAATATATACAAGGACGATAAAGGCGACTTATGGTTAAAGTATCTGAGAAAGAAGAATGAATATCTGGCCCGCGTCAAATTGCTGCCGGAGGCTATCTCTCTTATAGAAAAATATCGTTCGGATGACAGGAAAGAGCTTTTCCCGATGATACACCATCCCAATATGAGACGCCACATGAAAGGTTTACGGGATCTGGCTGGCATAAGTTGTGATTTGGTCTATCATATGGGAAGACATACCTTCGGAAGTCTGATAACCCTTGAGGCTGGTGTTCCTATTGAAACAATCAGCAAAATGCTTGGTCATACCAATCTGACAACTACCCAGCTTTATGCAAGGGTAACTCCTAAAAAACTTTTCGAGGATATGGACAAATTCATCGAAGCAACGAGTGATATGAAACTGGTATTATAAAATCAAAAAAAAGAATCATGAGAAGTACATATAAGCAACTGTATTATATAAACCGTGGTAAAGTCAAATCTGACGGGACCACATCAATCATGTGTCGTATTACAATAGACGGAAAGGCTGTTGCATTATCGACCGGGTTATATTGCCAGCCGGAAGAGTGGAACAGCAAGAAAGGAGAAGTCAAAAACAACAGACTGAACGGAATGCTTTGTGAATATAAGAAATGCGTAGATGAAACTTATGCTGAACTGTTGAAAGTAAACGGTGTTATCAGTGCTGAACTGCTGAAAACAGCCATGACAGGAACTGCCGACATCCCGAAGTATATATTACAAGCAGGGGAAGTGGAACGAGAAAATCTGAAAATCCGTTCTATTCAAATAGATTCAACTTCCAGTTACAGGCAATCAAAAATGTATCATTACTATCTTGGCGAATACATCCGTTCTTTGGGCAAGGAGGACATGCTTTTTACAGATATAACCGAAGAGTTTGGTATCAATTATATTTTATATCTGAAAACAAATTACCCTCATAAGCCATCATACCGGAACCATTGTCTTTGTTGGCTGAAACGTTTGGTCTATTTAGCCGTAGATAACGGAATCTTGAGGTATAATCCTTTGGATGATATAAAATATGAAAAGAAGGCACCTGCAAAGCTTATGTATATAAGCAAGAAACAACTTCAGGAGATAATGAGCAGCCCTAAGCCTGATCCATTACAAGAATTGGCAAGAAGAACCTTTATATTTTCATGTTTTTGCGGTTTGTCTTATGTTGATGTACGTAATCTCTATCCGCATCATATAGGTACAACTGCAGAAGGACGGAAATATATCAAAACATACCGCAAGAAAACAAGCGTTGAGTCATTTATACCATTGCACCCAGTAGCGGAGCAGATAATTTCCTTGTATAATACGACAGATGATAGTCAGCCCATTTTCCCGTTACCCATACGGAGTATGATTTGGTTTGAGATACATGAATTGGGATTTTCGCTTCAGTTCAAGCATAACTTGTCATACCATCAAAGCCGTCATACTTTCGGTACCTTGATGGTTTCTGCCGGAGTTCCCATGGAAAGCATCTCAAAGATGATGGGCCATACAAATATCAGAACTACACAAGGATACGCAAAAGTTACAGATGATAAGATTTCGGAGGATATGGATAAGCTGGTAAAGAAAAGGAGTCTAAAAATATAGTTGAGATAGATCAAGATTTATTTTTGTTATCTTCTGATTGTAAAATAAATACATTATTTTTGTCAATGGAGTAGACTATAATTTATTAAAAGAAATAAGTATAAATATATGCTGAAAATTAATACTCGATATCTTTCCATACTAAAACATCGCTTTGATGAGCAAATATCAGAATCTGATATATTAGCCTGGTTGTATAATTTTGAAGAAGAAGATTGGGAATCAGCACTTATTTTACTCAATAATATTTGTTATTATTCTGAGAAGAGGTGCTGTGCTATTTTAGAATATGGGCTCAGCACTATTTTAAAAGAATGTTCCGACTTACCAATATTTTTTCTTCCTATTGGAGGTATTGGAAAAAGTGGAGGTGTGATGGCTTATTATATAAAAAAAATAATGGGCAAACCTAAAGTGCAATATTCATTTGTAGCAGATATTAATTTTAAATATAACAATATACCTTGTGCTGTTGTTTTATTAGATGATTTTATAGGTTCAGGAAATAGTGCCATAACCCTTTATCAAAGAATATCTGTAAATATTCCTCAAAACAGTAAATGTTTCTGTCTTTGTGTAGCCTATATGGAAAAAGCAGAAAATAAGTTAGCAGAAAATGGGATTACGATTTTAGGAGAAAAACATTTACCAGCCTTTACAAGCAGACATTCTGTTTTTGGGTATCCACCCAAGATGAAGAGAATTAGAAATTTTGCCTTAAAATATGGAGAGTTATTATATAAAAAGAAACAATATTCACCAGGAATGAAATTATATATTGGTCCATTAGGTTATGCAAATAGTCAATCCTTAGTCTGTTTTGAACATACTACACCTAATAATACATTGCCAATTTTATGGGAAAGTAAGAAAAGGGCTGATAATCAAGAGAACTGGGTACCATTATTTCCTAGAAAACTATTTGATAGAATAAAAAATGATAGTTTTGAGCGAATGAAATACCAATGGGCAAGTATTTCCCAAAAGTTAAATTATGGTACAATTCATAGACTGTTTAATGATTACAAAAAAAACACATTGCATCTCTTAGGCTTATTACATTGTTTATATTATAATCGTTCGCTTGCTTACACGTGTGTTTTATTAGAAATCACGGCTGAAGAATTAAACCAGCTTAAACAGAATGCTATAGAAAAAGGATTACTAACCGAAATAGGTTTGCTTTCAGAAGAAGGTAAAACCATATACGAAAGAATTAAAAAAGAAGAATTTAAAGTAGATTCTTTAGTATACTATCAAATTAATGTTCAAAATGATGTATATTTGCCGCAAGAGTTTCTTGGATTATCCAGAAATTAGTTTATTAGCTAAGTCTGAGGTCCACAAGTTACCAAAGATATTACAGCCCCTTGGCTGTGAGTGCAAAATTAAGAATCATTTTACTAATAATTATGACAGACAAGTCTGTCATAATTATCAGCCTATCGGCTGAAAGTTCCTGTAAGAGTAATAAATTAATATTATGGATTTTTCAAGAGACTCTTTGTTAAAAGAATTGGAAAACACAAATGTCGAGTATAAAAAAGTCATTATTGAATATACTGATAATTTGTTAAAAAAAGATTTGCCTGTTATTTATTCTTTAAATCATTTTGCAGGTATCTTAGGCTTAGATTTAAGTGAATTGAAGACAATCATTCACAATATAGATGGTTACTATGCTTATTATTTGATTAAAAAGAAACACGGAGGTAAAAGAAGAATTGTTACTCCATATAGAAATCTTAAAATGATTCAAACCTGGATACTTCATGAGATTCTAAATAAAATTCCTGTTCATTCACAATGTAAAGGTTTTGTAAAAGGTAGTAATACGCTTCAAAATGCTAAGCCACATATTAGCAAACAATATATTCGCAATTTTGATTTGAAAGATTTTTTTGAGAGTATTACTATTGATAGAGTTTATGGCGTCTTTCTATCTTTAGGATATTCCCCAGCAGTGAGTTTTGATCTTGCCTCGTTGTGTACATTAAAAATTTCTGACTATAAATTTGAGAATCTATCAAGATATAAGAAGAATTATTTTAGATATCTTCATGTTAAGCCGCAAGCTGTTTTAGCACAAGGCGCACCAACAAGTCCTGCATTGGCAAATTTGATTTGTCGTCATTTAGATGAACGATTTTGGAAATTTTCATTATCTCGCGGTATTCAATATACAAGATATGCTGATGATTTGACATTTTCTAGTAACCAATTAGAGTTATTGCCGAATACATCTTTTGTTAATAAGATTGTAAATGAAGAAGGCCTACAATTGAATTATCAGAAAATCGGTACATATGGAAAATCTAGTAGACAAATGGTAACTGGAATTCTCATTAATGGTGAGAGTCCCAAATTACCTCAAAAATTTAAAAGGCAAATTTATAGGCATCTTCATTTTTGTAAAAAGTTTGGTACATACTCTCATTTCAATCACATTATGCCGAATTATGCTCATGCTAGACAATGGTTATACGGTAAAATAATGTATGTTAATTCTATTGAACCAGATGAAGCTAAAAAAATGCTTTCTATTGCAAATTCGTTAGATTGGGGACTACTGTAACTTTTAAATCAGTCGCCCATTTCCTCGCCGTCCATAGAAGTTAGTACAGACTCTATTGAAAGCGAAAAGGTCTCGCGGCTGTGCCGTTTCGGGCAGAATCTTCCTCTTTCAGAGCGTATTCAGCCCGAAAACCTTTTCCCTTTCACGTCTGTACAATGGACGCCGACGGCAGCGGAAACAAGCGACTGACGGAAAAGTCAGAAGACAAAACAGCATATAGATTAGTTCAAATAGTGCCTAATTCTATATGCTATTATTTTATCATTCAGAAAGGCTATTTTTTAGAAACACAAATAAAATGGGCAGGCGGTCAACTGCGCTCCTTCCAGAAAAATCAAAATCCTTGTGTGTTCTTTGCGGGGACGCTTGGGCTATTAGCTCCTTTTGTATCTGTACGCCTCCTTGTACCCTTTCATCAGTGTCTTTTCTATGTCAGAAGCCCGGTAGAGAATCTTGCCGCCTACTTGTGTGTAAGGCAGAATACCGTTGTTTCTGTAGTCCTGCAAAGTCCTCCGGCTCACTTTCAGCAGGTACGCCACTTCCTTGTCCGTCAGTAGTTCATCGCCATAGGCAGACGGTTGCCGTTTCTCCAGCAACTTTTCGAGCAGGGCCAACAGCCTGTCGAAACTCGAGTGGAACGCCTTTACCCACTCGTGGTCCTTTTCTCTGATTTCATTACTCATATGCTCTTGATATTGGGTTATACATTATTCTTGAAATTCTCTCAAATGGTCTTGCCTTTCCAACGGGCTTCCTTGCGTTTGTCCTCCACATTACCAACCACACGCTCTACATCGTCAGGACGGTAATAAGTCCGGTTCCCTATTTTGGTAAAGGCAAGCGTCCCGTTGTCCCTCAGGGTCTGCAAGGTTCTAGGGCTGATACGCAACCTGCGGCAGACCTCGTGGTTGTCCATCCATTCACCTGTTTCCTTTCCGCCGTGTTCACGGCACAGACTTTCCACCCGCTGCACGAAGCGATCCAGTTTGGCGGCAATCTCCTCGAAAGTCCTTTTTTCAAAGCTGATGATTTCCATTTTCTTCATTATTTTCAGTTAAACATATATTCAAAATTCCGGAAAAGGACAGGTCTTTTACAGCCGATATTCCATCATGTCTCATTGTCCTATTCTCGGCAGGAAATGTGACCGTTTATCCCTGTTCCCACTGCAAATAAAAGCAGTAGAAATCACACTGCAATGGATTTTCAAGCCGGTGACGATGCGTTGCCCGGAATGACATCATGTTACATATCAACCGCATACAATGAGCCTTCTTCATAAACGGAATCCGCTTGAATAATCCGGTATGGAGAAATCACTCCGGCAAATCACGGCAGGCAGCACCGACCGCCCAATCAGTATTGTGCATAGGGTAACATAATTGCTACAGCATCTCCATTTGCTTGATTCTGTTCACTATACACATTTCCTTTGCTCACGACAATGAGTCAAGGTGCGCACCGAGACCAGTGAGTAAACCGATTAAAATCAAAAATGTATGGTAACAAAAAAGAAATTGACCAAAGAAGAATGGGAGGCTATGACAGGTACGGACATGTCATTCATACTTCCGTCAGATGGCAGCATTGAAACTGCCAAGGAATCATCTTTGAATGATACCGGAAAAGAGAAGTCAGAAGGAACGGTAGAACAGACCGACACCACATCCGGAACCCGGCAACCGTCAACAGGAAAAGAGGAAGCCGTTCCCGCGTTTCAGCGTCGTATAAGCAACAGGCAGAGGAAACTTTCTCTGGACGAATACCGGAAGGCCTTTCTTCAGGTCCCGAAAATCGAAGACCGCAAGCCCGTGTTCATAAGCGGTGAGGTACGTGACAGGCTGGACGAGTTTGTCCGCAGGCTGGGAGGACGCAAAATGAGCGTTTCCGGACTGCTTGAAAACATCGCCCGGCAACATCTTGAAATCTACTCGGAAGACTTCGAGCAATGGCGAAAACTGTGACATTTTCTGGAATGACAGACTTGCTTACTGACTCCAGTCATTACAGTATTCAGACAGTCAGCTGCCGCCCTGAGGGGGTAACGAACAAAACTTCAGTTTTGGGAGTTAGCGAGGTTATCTTTCGGGCATCCCGAAAACCTCGCTCCACTCCCCAAGAGTGGAGGCAATCCGCTCCCGGTGGTCGCAGATTGTGAGAAAAAGAGCTATCAAAAATCAAACAGAGAAAATATGAATGACAGAAAGAAAAACAGGCCGAGGGGACGCCCCAGAGTAAGCGGAGTGTGCAAACTCAGCAAAGCCGTTACAGTGAAATTCTCCAAGATAGACTACGAGCGGTTATGCCGACGCAGCAGACAGGCCAACCTCACATTGGCCGAATTCCTCCGCGTATCAGCATTTGAGACGACGATAACGGCCAGGCACTCGGCCGAGGAGACTGCCGTCATACGCAGCCTTACGGGTATGGCGAACAACCTGAACCAGCTGACCCGGCTGTCCCATCAGGCCGGATTCCATCGTACCCAAAGGACGGTGACAGAACTCCTGCAGAAGCTCAAGGAGATTATTGTCCGGTACAGGCACGTAGAAAGGAGGCCGTCATGATTGGCAAGATCAAGAAAGGGAAATCCTTCGGCGGCTGTATCCGTTACGTGATGGGCAAGGACAACGCGGAAATCATCGACTCCGACGGCGTACTGCTGGAAAATATCCGGGAAATAACGGCCAGTTTCAACTACCAGCGTGAGCTTAATCCGAAGATCAGACAGCCTGTCGGGCACATCGCATTGAGCTTCAAGCCGGAGGACAAGGCACTGCTGACGGATGAGTTTATGGCTAAAATAGCCCGGGAATACATGGAGCTGATGGGTATAAGGAACACCCAATTCATCCTGGTAAGACACCATAACACGGACAATCCGCACTGCCATCTGGTCTACAACCGCATCGGGTATGACGGCAAGGTAATCTCTTCCCAAAGCGATTACAAGCGTAATGAAATCGCCACGAAACTGCTTAAGGACAAGTACGGGCTGACATACGCCGAGGGCAAGGGCAAGACTAACGTGGAGAAACTTCATGCTTCGGAACGTGTGAAATACGAAATCTTCAATGCCGTCAAGGCAGCTTTGAGGTATTCCAGAACATGGAAAGAGTTCAACGATTATCTGCTTCGCCGGGGCATCAGGCTGGAATTTGTAAAGCGTACCAGGGAGATAAAAAAGCCGGAGGACATACAGGGAATCCGGTTCACCAAGGACGGGCAGACCTTCAAGGCTTCACAGATCAGCCGGGAGTTCAGCTTTGCCAGACTGAATGCCCGGCTGGGCTGGAAGCCTTCGGAATCCCGACAGGAATCCGAACGTAAGGTGCAGCAAAGAATACCGGACGGAGGCCATCTCCTCGAAAGTACAGGACCTGGACTGTTCAGTCCTACAAACGGTACCGCTCCCGAAGAGCCGTTGCCTCAGGAAGAACTCTTGCGCAGACGCAGGAAAAAGAGACAAAAAAGGAAAGGTTTCGGATTGTAGTCCGTCCTTTCCCATTCAAATTATTCATGAACATTAAAATTGCTGGAATATGAAAATGGAAGAATATATCGAGAGCATCTTCGGATGCCTGGAAAGAATCGAGAACAAAATCAACGGGCTGTCCGTCCCCTTGCCGGAAGGCAACAGCCCGACAGTTAATAACACGCAGGATGAGTCCGTGCTGAATGAAGTCCGGAATGGTCATGAGACATTTCGCAAATTGTTGGCTCGCGTGTACGAAGGCCTTGCCGCCATCAAGAACGATATGGTTTCCATGGACAGGAAAAACTCGTCACAGGAAAGACTTGGACAGGTCTTGTCGGAAATGCGTAATGAACAGCAGCAGAACCAGGAGAAAATGGAAACCCTGTTTTGTGAGACCAATGACACAATCAGAAAAAATGCCGTTAAGACAAGCAACATCAACCATCATTTCAGCCTGAGCTTGGAATCCCCGTACATTCTTGGGAGTTTTTCCGTAATGTTCGCGGCAATCGTGGCCCTGTCCGTGGCGCTCTATTTTTCGGCAAGAACAGATAACGAGCAGGCCGATAATGATCTGAAGTACCGTTATGTCAAGATGAAAGGAGAGGCTACCCCAGAACAACTTTTGGAACTTGAGAACCTCTTCGGGCCGAACCGGAACAACGAACGGATAAAACAGATGCGTGAGGACGTGGAAGCCTACGAGGAAGCGGTACGGAGAAAGGCCACCCTGACCGAGCAGGCACGGCTGAAGGAACAGGCCGCGAGAGAACTGGACAGCAAGGCGAAGTCCATCAAGGACAAGTCTATTACGGACGAACCCAAAAAGTAAGCCCATGGCCAGTGTCAAAGTGAAATTCAGATCTTCCACCATAGAAGGAAAGGAAGGTACCATCTATTATCAGATTATCCAGAACCGCGTAATCCGTCAGTTAAAGACGGATTACCGGATATTTACTAACGAATGGAACGAAGAGGAGAACTGCATTATTGTCGATCGTTCGGAACGAGGCAATCTGCTCCTTTCCTTGCAGGAACGCATGGAGTGGGACTTGAAGCGGCTGGACATGATTATCCGACAACTGGATAACCGGAAAGCCGGATATACGGCAGATGATATTGTCGCTTCTTTTCAAAGCAACACAGAGGGACAGTCGCTTTTCAACTTCATGCAGGGCATCATAGCCCGTCTCAAACAGATGGGCAAGATACGCACGGCTGAAAATTATTCCTGCACCCTGAAAAGTTTCATGCAGTTCAGAGGGGACAGGGATGTTCTGCTGTCCGAAATTGATTCGGATTTGATGCAGCTTTATGAAGCCTACCTTCATGGGAAAGGGGCCGTACGGAATACCAGTTCATTCTACATGCGTATCCTTCGGGCGGTATATAACCGTGCCCTGGAAAAGGAATTGATGGAACAGCGCAATCCTTTCAGGCATGTCTATACGGGAGTGGACAAGACCGTCAAGCGTGCCGTTCCCTTATCCGCCATCAAACGTATGAAGAATCTGGATCTGTCCTTACAGCCTAATCTGGAATTTGCAAGGGACATGTTCCTGTTCAGTTTCTATACCCGTGGCATGTCGTTCATAGATATGGCTCACTTAAAAAAGAAAGATCTTCTGAACGGATTTTTATCGTATCGCAGACGAAAGACCGGGCAGCAGCTGGTTATCAGGTGGGAAAAATATATGCAGGAGATTGTCGGCAAATACCCGGAAGACAGCCTCAGTCCTTATCTTTTGCCGGTATTGAAATATCCTTTTAAGGATACGCACAAGCATTACAGGAATGTTATGTCCGGAATAAACCGAAACCTGAAAGAAATAGCCAGACTGGCCGATATATCCGTTCCTCTGAGCATGTACTGTGCCCGCCATTCATGGGCAAGCGCAGCCAAAGGCAAGAACATTCCGATTTCGGTTATCAGTGAAGGAATGGGACATGATTCCGAGGCGACCACACAAATTTATCTGGCCTCATTGGATAATTCCGTAGTGGACAAAGCTAACGAACAGATATTAAGGGATTTGTAGAACCATATGAAGTGTTTAGTAAAACAATCACATTCTACGTAAGAGAGACATAATTTACTGCGAAATTACTCAAAATATAGCAACTGTTACTATTTAAGAACCAATAAAAGCATATTGCAATGTTCAAAAACATAGAATTGTTTATCAGATTTGAGTTTTGAGACTTAAATAACAACTGATAACCAGGATATTCCATCTGTCATATTACCTCTTACGTAGAGGGATTTAGTAAGATGGAATATGAATCAGATAAAGTCTAAAGAAAGAGTTGCACAACGAGGTGAAGTATTCACAGCAGAGCGTGAGGTAAACGCGATGTTGGATCTTGTAAAAAATGAGTGCTTGAGACCGGATTCCCGATTTCTGGAACCAGCTTGCGGTGACGGGAATTTCCTTTCTGCCATACTCAGACGTAAACTCGCAGAATTAAGAAGAAAATATAAGAAGAGCCCTCGTGATTATGAGAGACAAGCAATAGTGGCAATAGGAAGTTTATATGGAATAGACATAATGGACGATAATGTTTTGGCATGTCGAAAACGTCTTTTTTCCATCTGGGATGAAGAATATACAGCCCTTTGCAAAACAGAATCTTCGGATGACACTCGTCAGGCTGCAAAATTTATTATCAGTCGTAATATCATTAACGGAAATGCACTGACTTTAATGTGTGTTGATAATGAAGGTAATGATACCTCTGTTCCTATAGTGTTCTCTGAATGGACTCTTATAGGCAGTACTCAAATGCAGCGTTCCGATTATACAATGTCAAGTCTTTTATATGGCAATAGTAAAGAAGGAAATCTTTTCTCTTTAGCTGATGAGCAGCAGGAAGGCGGAATATTTTTAAGGAGATATATTACTCACTATAAAAAGGTTCAGGATTATGGAGAATAGTTTGTTTCAAAATGCCTATAATCCAGATGTACTATCGTGTATAGCAAATCTTAGCAATGATGAGGTCTTTACTCCTCCGGAATTGGCTAACAAGATTATCGATATGCTGCCACAAGAGTTATTTGAAAATCCCGATACGACATTTCTTGATCCCTGTTGCAAAAGCGGTGTGTTTTTACGGGAAATAGCAAAAAGACTGATAAAAGGGCTTGAAAAACAAATTCCTGATCTTGAAAAACGTATAGAGCACATATTTTCAAAGCAACTCTTTGGTATTGCTATTACAGAACTCACGAGTTTACTTTCTCGTCGAAGCGTTTATTGTAGTAAATATCCGAGTGGAGAGTTTTCTGTATATCAGTTTCCTGAAGAAAAACCTCAAGGAAATATAATTTTCCAACGTATTAAACATACTTGGAAAGATGGCAAATGTACCTATTGCGGGGCTTCGCAAAATGAATATGATCGTGGGGCTGAACTTGAAAATCATGCTTACCAATTTATCCACAACTTAGATGTAAATAAAGTATTCAATATGAAATTTGACGTGATTATAGGCAATCCCCCTTATCAAATGAGTGATGGAGGCGGGACAGGTTCAAGTGCTATGCCAATATATCATAAGTTTATAATTAATGCAAAAAAACTAAAGCCTCATTATCTAACAATGATTATACCTTCCAGATGGTTTACAGGGGGAAAAGGTTTGGATGAATTTAGAGATGAAATGCTTCATGATGAGCATATCAGAGAAATACATGATTTTGGAAATGCAAATGATTGTTTTCCTGGCGTTTCCATTGAAGGAGGCGTGTGTTACTTCTTATGGGACCGAGATCAAAAAGGATTATGTAAGGTTTATTCCCATTCACAAAACCAAATTACAGCCATATCAGAACGCCCTCTTCTAGAAAAAGGTGCAGATGTATTTATCAGGTACAATGAAGTAATCTCAATTATTCGAAAAGTTGCATCTTTCAATGAAGAAAGTTTTTCTCAACTTGTTAGTCCAAGAAATCCGTATTATTTCCGATCTCCATTTGTCGAAAGTAAAAAAATATCAACACATGCAAAGTTTTTGGAGTAGAAGGTGGAAAAAGACAATATAAGAATATTGATAAATCATTTATTGGAAGAAACAAAGATGAACTGGATAAGTATAAAATATTTATCTCTAAAGCAGACGGAGCAGCAGGACAAATAGGTTATCCCGTTCCAGCCAGAATATTAGGGAAGTCTGAAATCGCAGGTAAAAATACTGCTTGTACAGAAACATTCTTAAGAATTGGTCCATTTGGCAGTGAACAAGAGTGTAAGAATGTGAAGTCATATATAGAGACAAAATTTTTCAGATGCCTTGTAGGTGCTAGAAAAAATAAAAATATGACTCAAAGTACGTACTCTTTTGTCCCTATTCAAGATTTCTCAAAATCTTGGACTGATAAGGAACTTTACGAGAAATACAATCTAACCCAAAATGAAATTGATTTTATTGAATCAATGATTACATCAATGGAGTAAATTATGGAACATAACTTCTTTCCCCAACGACCTGCTGTTACTCCTACAATATATGCCTACAGATTGCCTGGAGTAGATTCACACAAAGGATTTTTGAAAATCGGTTATACAGAACGTACTGCCAAAGAACGTATAGAGGAACAGCTGCATACGAGTAAAATCAAGTATGAGATTGTATTAGTGGAATCAGCAATGGCTAATGACGGATCTTGTTTTACAGATAAGGACATACACAAGATTCTGGAAAGCAAAGGATGTCATAGACTGAATCCTCTTGATAAAACCGATGAGTGGTTCAAATGTTCAGTATCTGATGTTGAAGCTGCTATATTATCCCTTCGTACAGGGTCAGACAATGTTGAGAACAGAACACAGAATTTCACGATGCGTCCTGAACAGTTTCGTGCCGTAGAACAGACTAAAAAATATTTTGATCAGGCACTCAAAGAAGAGCCTGGTCGCACACCAAAGTTCTTGTGGAATGCAAAAATGCGTTTCGGGAAAACATTTGCCAGTTATCAGCTGGCAAAGAAAATGGGGTTGTCGCGGATTTTAATCCTTACATTCAAACCTGCTGTAGAACCTGCCTGGAGAGAAGATCTTATATCCCATATCTACTTTGAAGGGTGGCAGTACATATCCAATAAAGATGCACGCAACAATAATCTGAATATTGACCAAGAGTTTAATCGTGCGGATAAATCAAGACCCATTGTCGTTTTTTGTTCGTTTCAGGATTTGCTTGGTACAAACGAAAGTGGAGGAATAAAAACCAAAAATGAGTTTATCCATTCGACAAATTGGGATTTGGTAATATTTGACGAATATCACTTCGGAGCTTGGAAAGAGAGAGCGAAGGAATTGTTTGAAAAGGAGGATGAAGAAAATGAGGTAGATTTTGATGCGGAAAAATATCAGAAAGATGAAGCAAGCAATGCCATCAATGAAACATGGCTTCCTATTTCAACACGATATTATCTGTTTCTCTCAGGAACACCATTCAGAGCCATCAATACCGGAGAATTTATAGAGGAGCAAATCTTTAACTGGACTTATTCTGATGAACAGCGAGCTAAAACGGAATGGAAAGGTAACGGTAATCCGTATATAGCTCTGCCACGAATGGTAATGCTTACTTACCGTATGCCTGATGAAATACAGGAAGTAGCAAAGCAAGGTGAGTTTGATGAGTTTGACCTGAATGTGTTTTTTGCAGCAGAAGGCAAAGGTGCAAATGCCAGATTCAAATATGAGAACGAGGTACAGAAATGGCTGAATCTTATTCGTGGCTCATACCTTCCGGCTAGTGTAGATGACATGAAATTAGGACAGGATAAACGTCCTCCAATGCCATTCAGTGATACTCGATTGCTCAATGTACTTTCACACACAATTTGGTTTCTGCCTAATGTCGCATCTTGTTTTGCTATGGCAAATCTGCTTGCTCAACGGCAAAATAAATTTTACCATGATTACAAAGTAACAGTATGTGCTGGAACTGGAGCCGGAATCGGTCTGGATGCTTTGTATCCAGTTCAGGCGAATATGGGAGATCCTCTTAGGACAAAGACAATAACACTGACTTGTGGCAAACTAACAACAGGTGTTACCGTGAAGCCTTGGACTGGGATATTCATGCTACGAAATTTGAAAAGTCCGGAAACATATTTTCAGGCAGCATTTAGAGTTCAAAGTCCATGGGAAGTAAAGGATGAGGATGGAAGACGTATCATAATGAAAAATGAATGCTATGTCTTTGACTTTGCCCTTGACAGAGCGTTACGGCAAATATCCGATTACAGTTGCAGACTGGATATCAATGAATCCAACCCAGAGGCGAAAGTCGGTGAATTCATAAAATTCCTTCCTGTATTGGCTTATGATGGAAGCAGCATGAAGGAAGTTGATGCACAAGACATCTTGGATATCGCTTTGGCAGGAACTTCGGCTACGCTATTGGCAAAACGGTGGGAATCAGCCCTGCTTGTAAATGTAGATAATGATACACTGAAACGTTTGCTTGCAAGTCCTGAAGCCATGAAAGCCTTAATGAATATAGAAGGGTTCCGTAACCTGAACAATGACCTTACTACCAT
This sequence comes from Bacteroides sp. 43_108, assembly GCA_001915545.1. Taxonomy (GTDB): domain Bacteria; phylum Bacteroidota; class Bacteroidia; order Bacteroidales; family Bacteroidaceae; genus 43-108. The sequence continues at coordinate 15,766 of MNQS01000184.1, forward strand.
CATCAATAAATCCGAGGCCGTCAAAAAGACAAAGAAAGAAAATCCCAATCCAACCCCAAAGGAGAAAAAGGAAATTTCTGACGAGGAAAAGGAAATGAAGAGTAAACGCAAACAGATTCAAGAGAAACTGATAAAGTTTGCTACTCGTATTCCCGTATTTATGTATTTGACCGACTATCGTGAAAGGTGCCTGAAAGATGTCATTACACAGTTAGAGCCAGGACTGTTCAAGAAAGTTACAGGTTTAAGTGTCGAGGACTTTAATATGCTCTGTTCACTTGGTGTGTTTAATGCACCGCTAATGAACGACGCTATCTTCAAATTCAAACGCTATGAAGATGCGAGTCTGACATATACTGGTATCAATAGGCATATAGCAGACGAAGTAGGTGGCTGGGATACTACCATCCGCAAGGAACAGTATGAAAAACTCTTCTACAATCAGCAATCCTCAATGACAAAGGTAGATTCTGATTCCTATTCAAAAGGTACTGAGACAGTCAATAAAAAACAAACTGAACAAGGAACAACAAAGGCCTTACAACCTTATTCTGTACCAATTGCACAATCTAGCTCTGTAAATGAACTCACTACTGCGAAGTCACCATCTGTGCAATCAACAAAAGAGGATAGTGATCTCAAAAAACAACTTGAGAAATTAGCGGTTGACAGTACTGTAGTTCATAAGAAGTTTGGCAAAGGAACGGTTGTAAAAATCAATAAGAATGAGAAGTTTATCTATGTCAGATTTACATTAGGAGAAAAGAAGTTTATTTTTCCTGATGCTTTTTTAATGGGATTCTTGAAACTGGAATAATTACAAAAATTAATTAATCTAATAATTAGGGGATTCCGGCTAAAGATTATTTTTCTTATTAAGTACAAAGTAATCTTTCCCTAATTTACATTCTGGAGGAATTTGTAGCGTAAAATCTACTCGTGTGTATGTCCTTTGAGATGATGATAATTTATTGAAAGACCATTTGATCCCATTATACCAAGATTGAATCATTTCTTGAAAGATTTTGTATTTCTTCGGAGTGGTGAAATGATATTTATCCTTTGATGTAAAGGGTATAATAAATGCAAATATGGTGTTGGCTATCGCAAATAAGGCAAAACAATATGGATAATTGTAATTGTTTGTTTTGCGTATTGATACAATCAAATGCGGGGCTTCCATTTTTATCTGGGCATCCCCAATAGCAACTATTGGCAACTTACAATACCTTGTTGTCGAATTTATCCAATCAATAGTTTTTCTAAAATCTGCTAAGTATCGTTTATTAACAACACTAACTACATATTTACATAAGCATTTATATACATTTTGAGGAATGTATTTTAGGGTGCTAGCATCTAGTGATAACTGCTCTTTAAAAAAATCTTCTATATTCTCAGGAAATTTTTGTTGCAGTTGTATTGTTATGGTCCCTACATTAGTGTCGCTTTTAGTTGCTTCATTTAATGATAGTTTGAAATTTTTACCAGCGGTTGTTCTAATTCCATTTTTCCCGTGAATAGAATAAATAGTTAAAAGAGATGAAAGCATATTTGCAATGTCCGGCTCTATTGTTCTACTGAATCGTTCATTACAATTATCGCATTCTTCTCTACAGATGATACTTTTGTTCCCAAGGGATTCACTAATAGCATGAGCTGTATTATTAAATGAAACTATTGGAACTTGTTGACCACAAAATCTACATTTTCGATTAGATTTATCTGTTTCACCTATATATTGTCTTCGTTTAGCATTACCATTAAAACTTTGAGTGTAGTACAAAGATGCTATTTGACTAATTGTTTTATCCAAATTAGAGGTCGTATCTTCTATGCCATTTAATTTATCTACTTCATTTCTTAAATGATATAGTAAAATAGTATCATCTATTTTTCCAGGTACAACAATAAATTTGCTATCCTCAGGTATCCTGTCAAATACAGCTTTTATTGCTAAATACTTTCTATTAGCCCTGCTTAGTTCGTCAAATATTTTCAAACGAGACTTGAATTTTTTGCTTGCCACTTGGACTCTCAAAATATCTCCTTTAGTATTAGATTCAAATAAGTAAGAGAAAAACCTATAATCTTTGTATGTTGGTATATTAATATTTAAAAATTGATCAATAAGAGATACGATAGTGATTATCATTGTGAATATTTTTAAGCAAAGATACTATTTTATGTCTTGATAGTAAAAACATATGAGGAATAATCCGTACCTTTATATTCAAAATCAAAATATATAAAATAGTGTACGTATGTATAGGCCGTTTCACATTGTGCTATCTTGCCCATTTGCAGATATATTATCAGATACGTCTATCTCTCCGATTGAGAATAAGGATACCTTATGTATGGTGCAGGATTTCGAAGATGGTGCATGGAGAATTAATGATTTTCTAGACTATATTTGGGATAATGTTGCTCAAACTGCACTAAACCAAGCAGAACGAATGGCATTAGGTAGCCGTCCTTCTTCTATGTTAGTTCGGGCTGCAAAGAATCTTAGAATTACAGACAATGACATCGCCGGTGGAGAAATAGCAGAAATTTTGTTGTATGCTATAATGCGTAATTATTATAACGCGCTTCCTGTTGTGCCCAAAATTTACTATAAGCAGAATGTTAATGATTATGCAAAGGGCGCAGATAGTGTCCATATTGTATTGGAGCCAGGCGATAAATTTTCATTGTGGTTAGGAGAAGCAAAATTTTATGATTCTATAGACGATACACGCTTGACATCAATTGTTACTTCTGTTTATAATACTTTGTCTACTGACAAAATAAAAAAAGAAAATTCTATTATTATTGGCATTAATGAATTATCTACATTAGATATACCCGATAATATAGTTTTAGACATAAAGAAACTTTTAAATAAAGATATTTCCATTGACAAAATAAAGCCTTTATTACATATACCTATTCTTATATTACATGAATGCAACATTACATCAAGGCAACACGACTCGAAGAAAGCTATATAAAATCTATGCGGGATTTTTATATTGATCGGGTTAATTCTTATTTTAAGAAACAAATTGAAAAATGCGCTACAGATGTGTATATGTATTCTGAAATCAAATTTCATTTAATGATTTTTCCTGTTCCAAAGAAATCTAAAATTGTTGAGATGTTTACGAATCGTGCTAATATTTTTAGACTTTAATAATAGTTATGAATGAAGATTTGTTTTATAAGTGTTCAGAAATAAATGATTATCTAATAGATGGAGATGAGCCTAAGGCAAGAGATTTGTTAATTCAACTATTAGATTATGTTGGTAGAAATAATATTCAATACTTTCCTCTGTTGAATTCTCTAATTAGAGAAGTTGGATTGTATCCTTATATGGATGTTAATTCTTCTGAATGGGAAGATGCATTTGTTTACAATCTATTTAGGGCAGACATCGGTTTGAACGAAGAAAAAGTTTTGCATAGAGAACAGTTTAGACTTTTAAGTTCTTTGTTAGCAGGTAAGAATATTGCTGTAAGTGCACCTACTAGCTTTGGTAAAAGTTTTGTTATTGATGCTTTTATTAAATTGCGGAAGCCTAGAAATGTAGCAATAATTGTCCCAACAATAGCATTAACTGATGAAACGCGTAGACGAATATATAAGAAATTTGCAAATGAATATAATATAATAACTACAACCGATATTCCATTAGCAGAAAGAAATATTTTTATATTTCCACAAGAACGAGCACTATGCTATGTAAATAAGATTGATTCGTTAGACATATTAATTGTTGATGAATTTTACAAATCAAGTAAAGATTTTGAGAAAGAAAGATCTGCATCATTGATAAAGGCCATTATAAAGCTAGGTCAAATTGCAAAGCAAAAATATTATTTAGCTCCTAATATAACTAAAATAGAGGATAATCAATTTACTAAAGATATGGAGTTCATGAAAATGGACTTTAATACTGTTTTTCTTAAAGTTACAGATTATTATCCTCAAATAGGTACTGATACTCAAAAAAAAGGAGAATATTTCTTAAATCTAAATAGAACATTGAAAGGTAAGACTTTAATATATGCTGGATCTTTCTCTAATATAACGTCTTTATCAAATTTAATACTAGAAACCTCTCCTAAAATTGATTCAGTATTGTTAAATGACTTTTCTGATTGGTTGGGAAAGAATTACGATTATAATTGGAATCTTACTTTATTAGCTAAACGAGGAGTCGGTGTGCATAATGGTTCATTACATCGTTCATTAAGTCAAATTCAGATTAAATTGTTTGAGGAAAATGAAGGTTTGAATCGTCTAATATCGACATCCTCAATAATCGAAGGTGTTAACACATCTGCAGAAAATGTTATTGTATGGATGACCTCTGGAAGAGGTTTGCAATTTAGTAATTTTGCATATAAAAATCTTATTGGAAGAGCAGGGCGAATGTTTAAACATTTTATAGGGAATATTTATGTTTTGGCTAAAAGACCTAATGATACAGAAACTCAGCTTGCAATACCTTTTCCAGAAGAAATATTAGGAGATTTAGATAAAGAGAAATATGAGAAAATATTAACTCGCGAACAAGTTGCTAAAATAGACGAACATGATAAGGAAATGCTAAACCTTGTTGGAAACGCATATAAAGAGTACAAAAATGATTCTATACTGCAAGCTCAAGATTCTAATTTACTCAAAACCATTGCTCATAAATTGTCCAGCAATCCAGAAGCTTGGGAATGTTTGAAATATTTAAATTATTCAAATCCAGATTATTGGGATGCTGCTCTTTATAAAATATTAAACCTACAGCCAGGCGCTTGGGATGCTAAATATGGTACGTTTGTTGAATTTGTTAAAATATTGTCGGGAAATTGGGAGAAAACTATTCCTGAATTATTACAAGATTTAGATGATATAGGTATTGGTCTAGATACTTTTTTTAGATTAGAGCGTAATGTGTCTTTTAAATTATCTTCATTAATTAGCGATGTAAATATACTTCAAAAAGCAATTCTAAAATCTGATTTTGATTTATCTCCATTTATTTCCAAACTATCATCCGTATTTCTACCAACAGTTGTTTATCAATTGGAAGAATATGGTCTTCCTAGAATGATAGCAAAAAAGATTCAGAATTCTGGGTTGATTGATTTTGAAGATAAAGGGTTAACTTTGAGTGCTGCCATATCAAAATTTAATACATTAAATGATGAGGATATAATTTCTTGTTCAAAGTTAGAGTCTTTTGAAATCTACATTTACAATTATTTTAAAGATGGGATAACGCAATAACTAAAAAAATCCTATCTTTGTTCTTGGAATAAGAGCGTTCTTTTTCGATAATGCAAAATAGGACGGATAAGGGAATTCTGCTCGTTTCTAAATCGTTACCTGCTTAATAAAGCGATTCGTATAAACTGCTTATTTTTAGCGTGTAGGATAAATGGTGATGCCTAAAGCAGTGGAAGGTTATGTGTTTTTGATTCCGGCTTCCGAAATCCATTGCTTGAGAGGCTGATTCGTCATAGCTCTGGTCAGTCCTTTAAATAGGGATATTCAGTAAATGTCCCTAAAAAGTAATATGGCATATAAAGTCGATAGAGTATAATCACTTTATGTGCCATTATTATTGCCCATTTTC
>MNQS01000185.1 GCA_001915545.1 Bacteroides sp. 43_108
TTTCGGGGGAATGCCTAAAGATACAAAAAAGCCAGCTAATTCGCAACACTTTGTGTATGAATTAGTTGGCTAATTTTATTCTATTTACTGAATATCCCTTGTATAGGTTCAATTCTTACCAACAGCAATCTGAAGGATAACCGTTTCAGGATACGAATGCGGACATTGCATAAAAAAGCGACATTGCCTTTAAACTAGTATTAAAAACATAACCCTAATTTAATCTTATGGAAAATCTTCTTGGTGTTCTGAACATTTTTGTTGACGCACCGCATTTTGTAGGTGGGATAGCCTCTATGCTTTTCCGCTTTATGATAAATATAATTGTAGTCGGGCTAATTGTTCATGTCTTCTATTATTCCAAGAGTAAGAGACGCGACTATTACTTTACGTTCATGATGATTTCTGTTAGCATATTTATGCTTGTGTATTTCATGGGCGACTCAAAGCTGAAGACTGGAGTTGCTTTGGGATTATTCGCCATCTTCGGCATTATACGCTATAGAACAGAAGCTGTACCTATCAGGGAAATGACATATCTTTTCTTCCTTGTAGCTATATCAGTTGTAAACGGTATGTCAGAAGAGTTGACGATGTTGGAGCTGCTGATTCCGAATATAATTTTCATTTTGTCCGTATGGGTACTCGAAAGCAAAATTTTAGTCAAGCATGAGGCAAGCAAGATAATATTCTATGATAATGTAAACCTTATAGCTCCCGACAAGCGTGCAGAACTCATAGCCGACATCGAAAGCCGACTCGGACTTAAGATCTTACGTGTAGAAGTTGGTACTGTTGATTTTCTGCGTGACAGTGCGATAATCCGCATTTATTATAATAGTGAAAATTGCAACGGCGAAGAAGGAGACAACTCTATTGAGAATATAACTAGAATTACCAGAACTTTTGACGGTTTATAAGTGTAGTCATGAAATTTTTTAGTATAAGATACTGTGCCGTTATAGCTTTGTCTGCAATCGGCATACTGACAGCTAAGGCTGATGATGATTTTGGTCTTTGGACCGAAGTGGAAGTGGAAAAATCGCTTCCGCATAATTTTGATTTGTCATTTGAAGGCGAGTTCCGTACCGAAGACTGTATGAAGCAGGTTGACAGATTTGGTGCGACATTAAGTCTCGGGTATAAAATCTCCAAATTCATGAAAGTGAAAGTTGGCTATGCTATGATATATTCCTATTACCCAACTGAGCGTAAGGAGAAATATATGGATATTGCCCAGGATGTTGATGATGAATACAAGGAATACTATTGGGAAGGATATAATATTACTGACAGCTATTGGTCGCTGCGCCATAGATTTAAGGCTGACGTAACTTTTGATAAGAAGTTTTTTAAATGTATAAAGGTCTCGTTACGTGAGCGTTACCAATATACACATCGACCAGAAATGGAGGTCTATCGTCTTAAGTACAGATATGTGCGTACACCTCTTCCTGAGGGCGGTTTTCTTGATGAATTGCGCCCTGGTTATCCAGAGTCGGATCCTGATGTGAAGCATGAGAAGAATACACATTATCTGCGTTCGCGTCTTGAAATCGAGTGGGACAAGAAAAAATGCGATTGGGGTCCATTTGTGTCGTTTGAGCTGTATAACGATTTGCAGAACAGCATGGATATGGACGAGTATAAGATAATGGCAGGAACATCCTACAAGATTTCTAAGAATCACAGGGTTAAATTGTCATATCTCTTCAATCACAACATTGAAGATTCCGCTGGCGAAAATCGCCACGTAATAGTGTTGGGCTATACATATAAATTTTAGAAAAACTTATTTCCAGTTCTGAAAACATAAATTTACAGTATATGAAGAAGTATTTTCTTTGTACTTTGTTTACCCTTGTGGCAACATTGTATACTTCTGCTTTTGCAGGCGATTCCGACCGTGTGGTCTTTGTTGTAAAAGGTGAAATTTATGAAACTCCTTTGTCGGAGCTTAAGAAAATAACTTTCACAGGAGGCAAACTGCAGGCGCACATGACAGATGGAAGTTGCGATGAATATTTTTTGGCGGACATGCAGAAAGTGTATTTTTCAGATGTGTCTGCTTCAATAAATACTTCGGAGGACAACAGCAGATTGTTGACCGTGTGGAATCAATCTGCTTCCATGCTTTCTGTTCGTGGCTATGTAGGACTTGTAGAGATATTTGGTGCTGATGGAAAACAGGTTTCATCGCAATATGTAGGAGACAGTTCTGCGCATAATCTGGACTTGAGTCTTTTGCCTAAAGGCATGTATGTTTTACGTTTAGGAGTAGAAACAATTAAAATCATGAAGTTATGAAGAAGCTTGTTTTTGCCGTTGTATTGTCACTTATATCAGCAGTCTGTGCAACAGCCCAAGAATATATGTACGTATGGCAATATGGAGGATACGTAAAATACGATCGTGCCGAAGTTGGTGATATGGTGTTCAGTATGGAAGGTACCAATGTTAACATCGGTGGTACAATTTATAACGTTTCGTCAATTGACAGTATAACTTTTCTTCCGCCGGCACTTGACAAGTCTGGAAAGGTCGTAGTAAGTTATTCTGATGGAAAGGCTTCTGTGCATGTTCCGTCGAATGTAAAGGGTGTGACATACAGTATTGAAGGTGCACATGTGACACTTAATTCAACAAATGTGACAGATGAACTTGAGTATGTTCTCGAAGGAAGCTCAGGTGATGGTTCATTGTTGTATAATGGCGATTACAAATGTAAGTTCTATCTTAATGGACTCGATTTGGTTTCATCGTCAGGCCCTGCGATCGATCTTGAATGCGGCAAGCGCATAGAGCTAATTCTTCCCGAAGGTACAGAAAACAGATTGGAAGATTGCGCAAGAGGCACGCATAAGGCGGCTTTGTACTGTGATGGTCACCTGGAAATAGAGCAGGGTGGAAATCTAACTGTAGCTGGAAAGACCGGACATGCTATATCTACGAATGAATATATGAAAATCAAAAAGACAACAGGTACTATTACTGTTACCGAAGCTGTGAAGGATGGTTTTCATTGTGGCCAGTATTTTCAGATGAACGGTGGTTCTGTTTCTATATCGGGAAATATGGGGGACTGTATTCAGGCCGAACTGACAAAAAATCCGTTGGATGAGCTTAATGGACAACTTATTGTAAACGGAGGAACATTGGATCTTACTGTTGCTGGAAACGATGTCAAAGGTTTGAAGGCTGATAGGAATATCACAATATCCGGTGGCGACATTAATATAGATGTACCTGGCAGCGGTTCCAAAGGCATAAGCACAAATGTGCATCTTTTTGTAAATGAAAACGAAGCTCCTACGGATATTTATATTACTGCTGGCGGAGGTACATTTGTGGATCCTGAGACCGACGATACCAAGTATTGCATGGGAATAAAGGTTGACTTTAACATGACCGTAGAAGCCGGTCATATAAAGGTTGTAAATACCGGTGACCAAAGCCGAGGAATAAAAGTTGAGGGAACCTATACGAATAAAGGTGGAACTGTTGATGCAGAGATTGAAGCCGGAACAGTTGCACAGTAGAAGAATATAGTATCAGACACTTTCCTGTGATATGTTGGCTTTTCATTATGATGTATAAAGAGTCGTTAGAAATGCCGGCAATCACTAAAATGTAAGCAAATATGCTGGTATGTTAAACTTTTTATTAATTTTGCGTTGTACATTAAAGACCTATTGGTTGTGCAATTGAGATTTAATGTAGCTTTTTGACATTTTATTCACTTTAAATATAAGAAAAATGGTACGAGATGAGGAAGTATTCCAACTGATTGAGAGAGAACACCAGAGGCAGTTGAAGGGCATTGAACTTATTGCGTCGGAAAATTTTGTGAGCGATGAGGTTATGCAGGCAATGGGATCATGCCTTACCAACAAGTATGCAGAAGGTTATCCGGGTAAGCGTTACTACGGAGGATGTGAAGTAGTAGATATTGCTGAGAATCTTGCCATAGAGCGTGTAAAGAAACTTTTCGGTGCAGAATATGCCAACGTTCAGCCTCATTCTGGTGCACAGGCCAATGCAGCAGTATTGTTGGCTGTGCTTAAGCCAGGTGATACTTTTATGGGACTCAATCTTGATCATGGTGGTCACCTCAGCCATGGTTCGCATGTAAATACTTCTGGTATACTATATAATCCTATTGGATATAATCTGAACAAGGAAACTTGTCGTGTTGACTACGATGAGATGGAGAAGCTTGCTCTCGAGCACAAGCCTAAACTTATTATTGGTGGTGGTTCTGCTTACAGTCGTGAGTGGGATTATGCAAGAATGCGTAAGATTGCCGATGAGGTTGGAGCTTTGCTCATGATTGATATGGCACACCCTGCAGGACTCATTGCTGCAGGTCTGCTTGACAATCCGCTCAAGTATGCTCATATAGTCACATCCACAACCCACAAGACACTCCGTGGTCCAAGAGGAGGTATCATCCTCATGGGTAAGGACTTCGAGAATCCTTGGGGTCTCAAGACACCGAAGGGAGAAGTTAAGATGATGTCTCAGATACTCAATAGTGCAGTTTTCCCAGGACAGCAGGGCGGTCCGCTCGAACACGTTATAGCAGCTAAGGCTGTAGCCTTCAATGAGGCACTCCAGCCTGAGTTCAAGACTTATCAGGCACAGGTTAAGAAGAATGCAGCTGTGCTTGCACAGGCTTTGATGGATAAGGGATTCTACATTTGTTCTGGTGGTACAGACAATCATTCTATGCTTGTTGATTTGCGCACTAAGTATCCAGATCTCACAGGTAAGGTTGCAGAAAAGGCTCTTGTAGCTGCCGACATTACAGTCAACAAGAACATGGTGCCATTCGATACACGTTCAGCATTCCAGACATCTGGTATACGTCTTGGTACACCTGCAATCACTACTAGAGGTGCTAAAGAAGATCTTATGTACGAGATTGCCGATATGATTGAGAAGGTTCTTAATGCTCCAGAGAATGAGTCTGTTATAGCATCAGTACGTAGTCATGTAAATGATCTCATGAAGGATTATCCAATTTTTGCTTGGTAATTCTGTTTTTATAGAGCAACATAATAAAACTGTCTATTGAGGACAACCGGTTTACTATATAATGTTATAAAGATTTATATTTGTGCCGGTTGTCTTCATTTTTATAAGGGCAGTTCTGTAAATGTTTTCAACTTTTGCAAGTTCGGAAATCATAAATATTTAACCTCATTAATCTTAATACTAAATATTATGGATCTAATATGTAAGTCTTATGCTAAAATGATTCGTTATGCTGAATCAGTCGTAGCGTCATTGTTTTTCTTTTTCGTTTTTTTTCATTTCACAAGTGTCAAGGCTGATCCGATGTTCGGTGACCGTCAGCTTTTTGTTGATGGATGGAAATTCATTCAGCCTGCATCTGTAGATGATGACATTTTAAAAGTAACTGATTTTTCAAAATGGCAGACAGTTGTGCTTCCTCATGATTGGAGCGTTAAGGGACGCTACAGTCCAGATAAATACAGCGCAACGGGCTACCTTCCTGGAGGTATGGGATGGTATGCAAAGGAATTTGTCGTTCCTGCTGAGAAAAAGGGAGAAAAAATCTACATTTATTTTGAAGGTATATATAACAGAAGCACTGTATATCTTAATGGAAAACTTGTTGGTAATCGTCCAAATGGGTATATGTCTACACTTTATGATTTGACTCCGTATATTCGTTATGGCGAAAATAATGTGCTTAAAGTTACTGTTGACCATACACGCGAAAACGATTCTCGCTGGTATACAGGTTCTGGTATCTATCGCGACGTGTATCTCGTGTATGCAAATCCTGTGCATGTGGATTTGTGGGGCATATTCTTTCATGCCGACAAGGTTACATCTAGAAAAGCAGATGTTGCAGTAGAGACCACACTGCGCAACTTCAGTTCAAAGCAGGCAAAAGTTAAGCTTGTGCAGACTATTTATGATGTTGATGGCGGAAAAGTTGTAACAGAGTCTTCAAAGAGTGTTTCACTTGATGCAGGCGATTCGCTGACGCAGATTCAGAAAATGTCAATTGCTCGTCCTAAACTTTGGTCTATATCATCGCCGCAGTTGTATACTCTCAAGACTACTGTGTATGTTGATGGTAAGAAAACAGAAGAGAATTCCCGTAAAGTAGGTATCAGAACTTTGACATTTGATCCAAACAACGGTTTCGCTCTGAACGGCACATGGATGAAGCTCAAAGGTGTATGCATACACCATGATGCAGGTTGCTTGGGATCGGCTGTTCCTGTTGAGGTTTGGCGCAGACGTTTGCAGACTTTAAAGGAAATAGGATGCAACGCCATAAGAATGAGCCATAATCCTCAGGCTCCTGTGCTTTATGATTTGTGCGACGAGTTGGGATTTGTAGTCATGGATGAAGCATTTGACGAGTGGGAATATCCTAAACGTAAATGGGTAAGTGGATGGAACGTAGGTACACCAGGATTCCAGGGCAGTGCCGATTTCTTCAACGAGTGGTGTGAGCGTGATGTTCGTGACATGGTGTTGCGCGACAGAAACCACGCATCAATAATTATGTGGAGCATTGGCAATGAGGTTGACTATCCAAATGACCCTTATTCGCATCCGGTCCTTGATCACGGTAGAATCAATCAGCCTATGTACGGAGGATATAAGAAAGATGCTCCAAATGCTGAGCGTCTTGGAGAAATATCAAAGCGTTTGGCAACAACAGTGAAGAAATATGACACAACACGTCCTGTTACCGCAGCTCTTGCTGGTGTGATTATGTCGAACGAGACAGATTATCCGTTCAATCTTGATATCTGCGGATATAATTATACAGAGAACCGTTATGACGAAGATCATAGCAAATATCCTGATAGAGTAATATACGGAAGTGAGAATGGACAGGGCCTTGATGCTTGGAAGAAAGTTCGCGATAGCAAGAACATCTTTGCACAGTTTATATGGACCGGCATCGATTATCTAGGTGAAGCAGGACGTTGGCCTTCACGCGGTCTTTATACAGGTCTAATTGACCTTGGCGGTTTCATCAAGCCTCGCGGATATTTCAGAAGAGCTTTATGGTCAGAGAAGCCTGTGGCATATTTAGGTACTTATCCGGCTCGTGGCAAACGCCTTTCAGCCGATGCATGGTCAATCTGGAACTACTCTGAAGGTCAGACTATCCGAGTTGTTGCATATTGCAACACACCTAAGTCGCGCCTTCTACTTGACGGTAAGGTAGTGGGCGAGATTAAGGATTTGGACGACAATACCTTCATCACATCTTGGGATATACCTTTCCAACCTGGAAAATTGCAGGTCGAAGGTTTGGACAATAGCGGTAAGACCGTATGCACATATACCGTGAGCACATCAGGTCGTCCTTATGCCATTAAGGCCGATGTTTTCGAAGGTTCTGTAATTGACAAGCAACGTGGTGTAGCTCAGATAATCTTGCAGATTGTCGATGAAGATGGCAACCCCGTTTATCTTTCCGACGACGAAGTAACATGCCGTATAAGCGGACCAGCCAAGCTTCTTGGCATGGAGTCCGGCAATAATTCAGATATGGGCAACTACAATGACAACCGCCAGCGAGTTTTTCGCGGCCATCTGATAGCCTACATTCAGGCTACAGGGCAGGAGTGTGATGCAGAAGTAAAATTTTCTGCCCCATGGCTCAAAGGTGCTGAAGTCAAACTGACTTTCAAGTAAATCATATTTTCCCTGCAAGACCCATCAGATTCCTGCGGGGAACTTTGCCGTTTCATATATAGATTTTAAAATATATATACTTATATACCGATGCAGGAAGATTTAATGAGCATACTGCAGAAAGCTCCTATTTTCAGCAGTTGCAATAAAGAAATTTTAAGGTGTTTTCTCGAAGGGAATCGTTATAGGCTCCGCCGTAAATCTGCAGATTTGCCTATTGCGCACATGGGCGATGAGTGTAGCGATGTGATGATACTGATTGAAGGTACTGTCTACACTAACATGACAAACGATGCCGACAAAGAAGTCGTAATTGAGACCATAAAAGGTCCGCTTATTCTTGCACCGGCATTTGTCTACGGCGAGGACAACCGCCTGCCGGTAAACATCATTGCAAAAACAGAATGTGTCATTCTTTATATCGACAAATCCTCTTTCCTTGACATTTTGAGTAAGGACAAGAATATGATGACAGCTTTTATCCGAATACTGTCAGACAGGTGCTGTCGTTTGTCCCGCCGAGTACACGAGGACAATCTCCGTTCTCTTAAAGAACGAGTCGTGGAATATCTTCGTATCAATGGAAGTATCGATAACATCCAATGGGTATCACGCATCTTCGGCGTTGCACGACCTTCTCTTTCGCGTGTCCTGTCCGAGCTTGCCGATGACGGTTTGATAGAGCGCACTTCTGGTAGCATAGTTCTTAAAAAAGTATAATCATCTACAAGCATTTTGTCCGGTGTAACATATGTTACGCCTTTCTTCATAATCCATGATTACATTTGCCTTGAACATTAAAAAACGGCCGGCATATCGGTTTTTAATAACGACTAAATAATCATGGATATGGACACAAAAATGTTTTGCTATCAATGTCAGGAAACAGCCAACGGCACTGGTTGCCGACTTGTAGGTGTATGTGGCAAGAAGCCAGAAGTAGCCAATGCCCAGGACCTTCTTCTGCATATTATTAAGGGTATAGGCGTCATAGCATCAAGATGTATCCAGCATAATGGTGGAGCCTGCTGTTCAAACAGACAGAAAATGCATAGTTTCGTCAATGATGCTTTGTTTACCACAATAACGAATGTCAATTTTGATGTTGAAAGCATATATTCCAAAATCGAAAAGGCCATAGTGCTCAGAGATAAAATGATTGAACATGTGAGTGAACATGGCATCAGCCTTCCTGAAATAGACGCCCTTACGTGGCATGGCCGTCGCGAGGATTATGCAGCAAAGGCCAAGACTGTTGGTGTTCTCACATGTGAAGACCCAGATGTGCGTTCACTCAAAGAGCTCATCATGTATGGATTGAAAGGCATGGCTGCATATCTCGAACATGCCTCACGTCTTGGGATGAACGACACCGACATAAATGATTTCATCTTGTATGCTTTGAGCGAACTGGTGCTTAACGATGATACTTCATCGCTTACATCTCTTACACTGACAGTTGGAGAGTGGGGAGTAAAGGCTATGGCATTGCTCGATAAAGCGAATACCACAGCATACGGAAATCCTGAAATATCTCAAGTAAGCATAGGTGTTGGCAACCGTCCTGGCATACTTGTCAGTGGACACGACCTCAACGATCTCGAACAGCTCCTTGAACAAAGCAAGGACAGTGACATTGATATATATACGCATGGAGAGATGCTTCCGGCTCACTACTATCCGCGTCTGAAAAAATATAGCCACCTCAAGGGCAACTACGGAAATGCATGGTGGAAGCAGCGCGAAGAGTTCGAAACTTTCAATGGCCCAATTCTTTTCACCACAAACTGCATCGTTCCGCCATCTGCAAGATCAACCTATTCTGACCGTGTATATACAACCAACAGTACAGGTTATCCAGGATGGAAACACATTGACGCGCTGGTTGACGGCAAGAAAGATTTCAGTGAGATAATTGC
This sequence comes from Bacteroides sp. 43_108, assembly GCA_001915545.1. Lineage (GTDB taxonomy): Bacteria > Bacteroidota > Bacteroidia > Bacteroidales > Bacteroidaceae > 43-108. The sequence goes on from MNQS01000185.1 coordinate 9,618, forward strand.
TCATGCCAAGCGTTGCGCAGCTCCTTCTGAAATCGAGTCTGGTTCAATCATCGGTGGATTTGCACACGAGCAGGTCTTTGCTTTGGCCGATAAGGTTGTTGATGCTGTTAAGAGTGGAGCCATACGCAAGTTCATTGTCATGGCCGGTTGTGACGGTCGCATGAAGAGCCGCGAATACTATACAGAGTTTGCAAAAGCTCTTCCTGGCGACTGTGTCATACTTACAGCTGGTTGTGCCAAGTACCGATACAACAAACTTCCGCTTGGAGATATCAATGGTATACCGAGAGTTCTTGATGCAGGACAGTGCAACGACAGTTATTCTTTGGCTCTCATAGCACTGAAACTTAAGGAAGTCTTCCAGCTCAACGATGTTAACGAATTGCCTATAGTTTATAATATTGCTTGGTATGAACAGAAGGCGGTAATAGTTCTGCTTGCACTTCTCAGCCTCGGTGTCAAGAACATTCATCTCGGCCCGACTCTGCCTGCATTCCTGTCTCTGAATGTGGTAAACTTGTTGGTTGAGAACTTCGGTATTTCTGGTATTGACACGGTGGATGCAGATATCAAAAAATTCGGTTTAGCCTGAGATATAATCTTTATCACTGCATACTTAATATACGGTGGGGCAATGGTTTTCGTTTTAAGGAAAACCATTGCCCTGCCTGTTTTTTTGTCAATCGTTTCTATACTTATAAGAACGTTTTGTATGCCCCAATAATGTATCAGCACACAAAAACATTCGTTGGTAATTATTCAAAACAATAATTTCTTTAAATTTGTGACAATAAAAATTACAAATTATGGGAAAACAATTAGCCAACGAATTAATAGATTTCATCTACGAGAGTCCTACAAGTTTTCATGCAGTTTTGAATGCGAAAAAAGAACTGCTTGCACACGGTTTTAATCAGCTGTATGCTGGTGATGCATGGGACATTAAGAAAGGTGGTAAGTATTTCGTCACTAAGAACCATTCATCATTGTTTGCATTTGAGGTTGGTTCAGGCGACGTGACAGAAGGATTCAAGTTGGTGTGCACCCACGGCGACTCGCCTACATTCCGCATAAAGCCTAATGCAGAAATGCCTGTTGGTGGAAAGTATCTGAAGTTTAACACAGAAGTCTACGGTGGCCCAATCATGTACACTTGGTTCGACCGTCCTCTGTCTATGGCTGGACGCGTCATGCTCAAAGGTTCAGATCCATTGAAGCCGGTTGCACACTTGGTCAATTTCAATCGTCCGATGCTTGTCATCCCGCATATTGCCATTCATTTCAACAGAACCATCAACGAGCAGGGCAATCCGTTGAGCAGACAGAAAGACATGCTTCCTGTCATTGCCATGATAAACGATACTTTTGAAAAGGACAACTATCTTCTGAAACTTATAGCAGATGAAATGAAGGTTAGTGCAGACGATATTCTCGATTTCGACCTTATGCTTTACGATTTTGAGAAAGGGTGCCTTCTTGGTGCAGACGAAGAATTTATCTCCTCCGGCAAACTGGATGACTTGGACATGGCTTTTGCCGACCTTAAAGCATTTGTCAATTCTAAGCCATGTGCAAAGACGAAAGTACTTGCACTCTTTGACAATGAGGAAGTGGGCAGTGGAACAAAGCAAGGAGCAGGCTCACCAGTCTTACGTACCATCATTGAACGAATTGTATTCGGGCTTGGAGGAACCAGTGAAGACCTTTATCGGGCCATAAGCAACAGTTTTATGATTTCTGCCGATATGGCGCACGCTCTTCATCCTAACTATGTCGAGAAGCAGGATCCGACCAATCATCCTGTTATAAACGGTGGCCCTGTAATCAAGTACAATGCCAATCAGAAGTACATCACCGACAGCGATTCTGCCGCTGTGTTCATGACTATCTGTAAGATGGCTGGTGTTCCTTATCAAACATTTGTAAATCATTCCGATATGGCAGGAGGTTCTACTCTTGGCAATGTTTTCCTCTCTCAGATGGATATACGCGGTGTTGATATAGGCAATCCTATGTGGGCCATGCATTCAGTACGCGAGACAGCCGGTGTTGCAGACCTCGAATATGTTGTTAAAGCTTTCACTGCATTCTACAATCTCTGATATAGAGAAATATTTGATTGTAATTGAAAGGAATATTTTGAAATTTAAAACAGTATGGTTATGAATGATTCTTTATCCAGGTTAAAATCTGCAGTTTCGCGTCTGCCTATTTTAATGTTGCTTCTTTGGCTTGTAATGCCATTTACATATAGTCTGGATTGGTTATATATTGCAATAGGAAGTGCTGTTATATTAATTTTCATTTTGTGGCTTGTCTTGTACTTCAAATTATTCAAGATAGATAAGACCGAAGCTTTGTCTTGCTGGCGTGGCAATAGGAAGCAGAACATATTTATACTGATACTTTCCGTTGTAGGTCTGATACTTTATTATTTCACCGACAACATGTCAAGTCCTTTTATCTGGTGGATTTGTCTCGTTGGTTCTGTTTTAGAACTTATTTTGCCTGGCAGATTGAAAAATAAATAATCCATATAAAACATAGAAGAGGGTGCATCGTAATATGCGATTCATCCTCTTCTTTTTGTTAAAAAATTGTATATATCATCGAGGTATAGTAAATATAACAAACTTCTTTCCTGTCCATCCTATAAAATTAGAATCATCAATTGCTGCAATGCCATATAAAAATGTAGAATCACTAACATATCGATTAATAATGTTGCCATTCCAGTCTATTTTATAGATAATTGGTGATACTGTTGAAATTTCAGAATATTTACAAGCCCAATTTAGAGCATATATGTAATCTTGTGTATATGTCGCATCTACTGTATGCAGTGTGTTCAATTCTTCAAAGTCTGCTTCGTTGAGAGTATTCGGATTAAAAGTGTCTTTACCGATTCTCGCTTTATTGACCAATGTTCCATCAGCATTGAAAATATCAACAATCGGATGTAGTCGATAAGCAAAAGCCATGCGGTTGTATTTGTTTGAATATACCATCTCTCCGGCATTAGGCATCCAGGCAGTCTGTGTGGAAGAAATGCTGATTCGACGCATAGTATCCATTCTTGCCGAATACATATCAACCGACATAGCATATTGGACTCCACCTGCCGGTTCACGTCCGATAAAGACGTATTTATTTGGTGAAACAGAGAATATGTCTTGTGCATATTGTGATATTGCTAAAGGAACTTTAGCATTAAACAGATTGGTCTTTGTTCTCACCAAAACACTGTCATCAGCTAATTTATATATTTCTCCATCATCCTGACCAGCAACGCTCATTTTGCCACCTTCACCGACAAAAGGGTAGGGCATAAATGAAACGTAGCTGCCGTTGCCCCGTCTACCTATTTCAGGACCGATGACAAGCCGATGATTTTGTTTATCAATCGTTGCACGGCGCAGGATACGTTGTCCGAAACCTTCATCGCATTCATATACGAAAAAAAGAGTATCGGACAAAACTTTCATTTCAATCATGTGACGGATTTTGGGCAGAGGTTGTCCAATGCAGTCAAGTCTGACTGCATCAATATTCGGTTGTGCTTTAGCGCAACTGACTAATAGCATCGTAAGAGTTAAGAGATATAAAGTTTTCATTTTAATTCTAATGGTTTATATGGGATTGATTGTTCTTCAATATCTGTTGAGCTGCGGAATTTGCCGTCCGGACCTTTGACCATGATTCTTGCTCCTCCCATTCCGGCAGATAGGAACGAGTACGGAGATTTATAGTAGCGGGCAATAGTCTTGTTTGCATCGTCCAGTGAGCATTTCTTTTCATTGTCGTATTCATATTGAATGATGGGAGAGGAGGAATGTTCAAATCCAATGCACTCCCATAAAAATTGTTTGTCTGTATCTTGGATTCTGAGAATCAATCCAGGCAGTTTGCCAAATTTATATGGTCCGTATGGCAATGGAATTTCAGTTGTGAACCATGCCGTATATGTACGTCCTGCAAATGTGGTCGTTGCCTTTTGACATTCATAACCCAAAATTGTATCACTTTGACTATTAATGTAATTCCATGCCAAAGAAGGAATGGAATCAGAATAATGCAAAGTCCCGGTCATGATTGGCAGGCGGTATTTTATATCAGATACTTTGTCATAGACATAGTTCGTAATTTCAATAGGCCATGGATTTGCCTGAAGCATTAGAATATGTCTCTGCACCTCTGCGCTCTTCTTCAGTCCTCAGCGAATCAAAATGAAACAGTATGTCGCTGTAATCCTTTATCGTTTTGCGTCCTATCTGAACAATGCGTATATCTTCCATGACATTTTTGTCGTCAGGATGATTTTTATACGTAAGTTGATAGGTCACTTTATACTTTGCCGTGTCAATGGCAATACCCTTTTCCAAAGATTGTGAATATGGTACTTGAGCATTAGTGGAAACAGCTATATTAATAGCTGATAATAAAAGTATTGTCTTTTTCATGTTAAATTGTTTTTTAAAACACTCGATATCTTATTTTAAACAACACACTTCTATGGCGTATTTCGTAGGCTGAGCGCGACTCTGTGAGTGCAGCCTGACTTGAATAGAGATATGTTTTACTGTTCAGCAGATTGTTACATGCAAGAGAGAAACTTATACGTTTTATGGAGTAGCGGGCCTCTGCGTTGAGCAGTACAAACGATTTGTCTCCTTCGTTGAAGTTATTATAGTAATGATACACTGAGGTCTTTATGGTTATTCCGCCTGGTATTGTGAAGTCTAACGATGCCTTGTTGACGACTGTGCGTAGCCACTGCGTCGGGTCATAGCCTTTCTGACGGCTGGCCGTCTGGTAGTAGTTTCCTTCCCATGATGACTCGAGCCAGCTGAAAGGTGAAAAACTTATGTTTGCATTTACTCCTATGGAATTGCATGTGTAGCGCACGGTCTGATTCTGCACGAGCAAGGGGCTGTCATAATATGAGTATGATATTGACGCACCAATTTTAAGACGCCTCCAGTCAAATCCCTGGCTTGCATGGATTTTTGCCGAAATAATATCTCCAGTTTCAGAAGTACGTTGACTGATAGTTCTCTGAACGATTCCATCGTAATATGAACCGAAAAGTATCTCTGGCGATTGTCTCTGCCAAGTCAAATCAAAGCCGGCAAAACTCATGGAGAGAATATTTTTGAAATTGTATGACAAATTGTTGTAGAAGTTTGTTCCCTCATACAGTCCGGCAACATCAAATACTGACAAGCAACGGTAAGAAGTCAGTATATAGTTTGAGTAGAGGTTTTCTACCGATGGTATCATATAATTCAATGCTGATTTCACCGAAAGGTGATGGCTTGAATTGATGTTGTAGGATATATTGAGATTAGGCTCCAACCTGAAACGGTTTTTATTTGTCACGCCGGCGTCACTGCGTCTGTCAAGATTAAACAGCTTATATTTCATAGGTATTAACAGTGAAAGATGCAACTTTCGGATGTCGTAAACAAATTCTGCGCCAATTCCAGCATCTAAATAGTTAAGGGCAAGGTTGTTGTTAAAATGCTCAAGCCTGCTTTCAAGCGAATTGTGGCTAAAGTTGATAATCGCCGTAGGATGCAATGAAAAGTTGCAGTATTTGAAAGCCGAAAGAAAGGCAAATCTGTTTTCAGTAGAGATATTGCGGTAATCCACGTTCTGACTGAGCAAATCGCCTTCAAATAAATCCGGAAACAGGTTGGGCGACACTGACAGGCTGTGCGGACGCTTTTCCACATTCAACAATGAAGACACTTCGAAGCCTCGGCTATCTGAATTGCGATGTATCATGTGAAACTTGTTCAGCAGACGGAAGATGTCTGTATTGCCCTGTTGGCTTATATCCTCATCATCGGCAAGTATGATGCTGTTTGCTTTGGTCTTGCTCCAGTCAAACTTCAACTGCTCTTTCAGATAATTCTGTTCTGAATTGTTCATGTAAGTTAGGTCGCCGTATGCTTTCTGCGTATGGGCGACGCCGTTCATCTGTTCATCTACTATGTTCTGTGAACCGTCTGGCAAAGTATTGGCTGTAGTAGAACTGCTTTTGCGGTTGTCACGGTCATTGAGATAGGCTACATTTATGCCGAAATCCCCAGATTTGCCTACACGATAAACACTGTTGTATGTGGCACTATGCGAACGGTTGAAATAGTAAAACCTGTGGTCAATGCCAGGTGCAGATGGCATTGTAATTGAAGATATATTATTGGTGCGCGAGTAGTCATCGTCGTCGAAAGAGTACAGTTCTTGCGACAGGTCTTCGCCGGTATTGTTGCCTTTATAAGTTGCAAGGTATTGGCTGTTACGACGGAAATATGTAACGATTTCCGAATTGTTCCAGAGAGCGGCATCATTATATCCACCGCCAATGGTGGCTATGACGTTGAACACACCTTTAACACCTTCTTTCAGTCGAAGATTTATCGAAGCGCGTTCTTCTGGGCGAAGTCCTTTAAGGGCTTTGATGTCTTGATGGTGTTCCAGAACCTGCACTGTCGCAATATCGTTGGGATCAATATTGTTTGTGGCAATTCCGTAATGGTCTTTCATAAGATCGAGTCCTTCAATATAGAAGTTCTTTATAGGTTTACCTTGATAGAACACCTGTCCAGCTTCTGATACCGTTATTCCTGGCATCTTGCGCAGTACGTCTGCCACGGACTGGTCGGAGCGTGAGAGATAAGAGTTTACACTATAGTTTATGGTGTCACCTTGCGAATATATCTTTTTTGCCTTGACAACTATCTCTTTAAGTTTCATGGTTCTGTTTTCCACGATTATATTATAACTACCAGAACGGTTTGGTATCGTTATCTGTTTTGAAGCTATTTCTATGCCTGAAACTTCAAGAATAAGACTGTCGCTATTATTGTCTGTGTTCAAATTCAAGTTAAAACTGCCGTCTTCTGCTGTAAATGCTGAGCCTATTATCGCTTTAGGGGAACTTTTATGTGCCACAAAGACATTGGCTCCCCATATACCTGCTCCATCAGATAGATTAACAATACCAGATATATTACATTGTGCGATACTATGTAATGAAACTAACATGAAAACAATGAATGCTATTGTTTTACATTGATATTTGTTGCATAAGCTCCGTCGTCCTGAATCTTTTTTGTTAATCATAGCGATACGTTTTTTAGTGAATTATAGTTATAGCAGTTGGTCGCATTGTAGAGCCTCGGCCATTCTGTTTTTTATCTTTTGTGTCTGTATATATGGTGCTGACGTGCTGTTGTGGCCGGATTTACCAATTTGTGGTTTATACCATTTCCCACATATTCGCATACCTGTATTCTTTCTGCATCTGCAAATAACTATAATATACAGTTTGAAAACTAATATATGTAGTTAAATAATGCTGCATACATGGTTTTTTCTTGTTTTTTGTCTGTTGCGGTTATTTTCGGATATAAAAATGCGGACATACTTGCTATTCTGAGTGCAAGTATGTCCGCAAAGCGTAGGTTTGTAGTATTAATTTTTATTTCGCAGATGTATGCGCGTATGCAATTATTCGAGACCGAGTTTTTTCGGAATTTATTGCATCATGTTCCATCATCCAACAAGTTTGAATGTCTCCGATGTCGAGTCGCTTGTTATTTTTATGATATATACATTTCCTTGCTTTAGGTTCATGTATATATCTTTTGACGGATTTTTTACCTTCATCACTTGTATGCCTGAAACATCATAAACAGAAGCCTCACATATGTTGTCTGTTGTATACAGTGACAAACGTCCTGCCTGTCTGTCGTAGTCGAACCTTATTCCGCTGTTATCAGCGGTACTGCCGATTCCAACATTTTCAAGCAGATATTTCAATCCGGCTTCAGCATTGAGCTTGCCCATTCCGTAGTAACCGTTGGCAGACTCTCCGGTAATTTCATCATGCGTAGATGAATTTTTCAAAACTTCTCTAATGTCTTCAACATCAAGGTCTGGCACAGCTTCGAGCCACAGTGCCAATGTACCTGTGACAACAGGTGTGGCCATTGAAGTCCCGCTCTCGACTCCCCAGCTGTATTTCCTGCCAGAGTCCTCATCTGTAATCTGAAAGACTTTCATCTCAGGTTTAACAAATGTGGCACCTGCATACGAATTGAAAGATGATACGACTGCAGCACCAGGGGCGGTGACTTCAGGCTTTATACGACCGTCGTATGTCGGACCCTTTCCTGACAGTGGATACAACTCTCCTTTTTGCCAGTTCTGCTGATGCATGTTCCCGTCAAGGTCAGTGTATGAAGTCTTGCTTACGTAAGCACCGACTGAAATTGTGTTGAATCCTGTTGCAGTTGCGGCAATGGTATAGTCTTTTACTCCGTCAGCATATTCAGCATGACCGTTATTGGTGAATTCACCGTAGTCACTGTTAATCATATATTTCCCGTCTTGTCCTGAGAGCTTGATTATCCATGCCTCGTTTTCTGGCTTTTCGTATGTCATTGATACTCTGAATCCGGGATTTCCGTTTTCTGGATTCAAGAACGAGGAAACGACCAATTTCCCATTGTCGCCTTCCTGTGAACCGAAATTCTCGAAGCTTTGAGTTGTCTGCTCTTTTGTCGAGAAGTCTTCGGTGAAGACAATCTTGTCGGCCAGTGTGTCGGCCAGCGTGATGCTCAGTGTGTATTCTTTTCCGTTGACACCCTGTACGAACAGATTGTCGCGGTTGTAGTTCGGTGGAACAAGTATTGATGCTACCTCATTTTTTCCCTCTCCGAAATTCCCGAATAGGGTAGACCGTCTGTCGCCTTCGTTTCCTGCAGCTATTGCAAGTATCTGACCCTTTTTGTCCTTCATAAGTCCGTCAACAAGTTCTGTGAAGTTGTCCGTTCCGTCCTTATATCCGAGCACAGTGCCGATACTTAGGTTAATGGCTATCGGCTGACCAGCTTCTTCAGCATATTTCAGCAAAAAATCTATTCCGTCAACAATGCCCTGTTCTGTTTTGTTTGTAGACACAATGGCAAGGTCTGCCTCTGGAGCTACGCCACGATAAGGTCCGTCATAACTTCCCGCAGCTATTCCAGCCACATGCGTACCGTGAGTATCTCCAGCCATCTCATAATCTCTTTTTGCATTTACGACCTCTTCTGTTGAATTGTATACCATGCCGTAGCCGTATGCTGAGTTGCTGCCAAAGAAATTGTTCTGATCCCAAACCGTCTTAATCCTGCACTTACCGTCGGCATCTCTGAAGTTCGGGTGCAGAAAGTCAAGTCCGGCATCTATTATTCCCACAATGACACCTTTCCCTCTATAAGCCTGTCCCAGGTTCTTGCCAGAATATACATCGTCAATCCCAGTGAAATATCTTACTGAGTCCATCATTGTTCTAACGTCTTGTCCGGCATCTATCTGCGTGATGCCTGCCTCCTTAGTCATTTCTGCTATGTTTGCTATCGGTACCAAGGCTGTGAACAGTCTTCCGTCACCAGTATTGAGTTTTATGTCATATTTCTTGCTCAGTTCGTTGATGTCGGCCTGGTCGTCAAATCTAAGGTATACATTGGCGTACTTTGGTTGTGTATCACTGCGTGTGCTTCTGTTTCCGTTCAGCAGCTCCACGGTCGATACAGACAGTTTTCCGTTGTATACCTTGTGAATGATTTGTGCATCTATGCCTTGGCATATCGACGCATACACCATCATTGTAAAAATCGCTTTTATGTTCATTTGTTCAGATAAATAGAAGGCCACAGAACTGTTGCGTCCGGTTCTGTGGCCTGCATTATTTAAAATTGATGATTTACTTACTTAACAGCAACTTTAAAGCTTTTGCTGCTTGTGCCGTTGCTTACAGCAACAATGTAAACACCCTTACCTGCAAGGTTGATAGCCTGTCCGTTTGCAGTTGTCTTTGCAACAACGTGGCCGGCCATATCTACTACAGTAACTTCGCTTCCGTCTTCAGCCTGTACATAGAGGCTGTTGCCGTCCACGTAAGCCTCAACATCTTTGAGCTCAGTCTTGTTTACAGATGATGTAACGTCTGCCTGCCAGCTCAGGATTGGGAAACCGTTGTTTATGTTCTGAGCATCAGCAACCCATACACTTTTGTCTCCATTGAGGGCTGTGAGGAACGCATCCTCTTTCATTTCGCTTTCTGTCTTTGCTGCAGTGCCGTTGTTTTCGTCTGTAGCACCGTCAGGCAATGTCAGGTAGTAGCAGTTTTCAATGACTGCTGTGTTATCTGTTGTTCCTACAACCGCACTTCCTGAGAAATCATTCAGGATACTTCCGATATTGTATGAACTTGTACATGTACCAACGCTGAGGTAGCCGACAATACCGCCTGCGTAGAATCCAGAGAAACTTATGTCACCGGTGTTGTAGCAGTTCTCAACCACACCGTTTCTGTCAACAAAGCCGACAATACCGCCAACATTGTTTGCACCTTTGTAGTCAGCTGTATTTACACATCCTGAGATAGTGCCTCCGTAGAGGGCGCCAACTATTCCACCAGTACCCATGGCGCCGTCCGGAATAGATAATGAAGCCGAGTTCATGCAGTTCTCAATGCGTCCGCCGGTAGTTGCACCAACGATAGCACCTGTAGCAAAGGACCCTTCAACCTTAGAGTTGGCTCCAATTGTCAGATTCTTCACAACGGCACCGTCTGTGATGCAGGCAAATAGTCCTGTACCGCCAACTTCGTTCTGCGTGTCTACAAAATATATATCGACATTGTCAATTGTCTTGTAGTTGCCGTCGAAATTTCCTTTAAAATACTTAGACTCATCAACGAGCACATTGCCGTTCTCAGTGTCAACATATTCGTCGAAGAAACCAATTGGTGTGAACTTGTGATTATCAGAAGCTCCCATGTCGATGTCTGACGTCAGAATGAAGTATTTACCTTCATATGTCTCTCCGGCTCTGACCTGTTCAGCTAGATAAGCAAGGTTCTGTCCATTTTCAATCTGATAAGGTGAACTAGCAGTACCGTCTCCTTTTGTCCATGCGGCGGAAGTACCGTCCCAAACTTGAGCATTTGCACACATTGTCGCTAATAATCCACACATCAAAAGGTAGTTTTTCTTCATTTGCAGTTAAATTTTATAGTTAAACAAATAGTTGTATAATCGTCTGCAAATGCTACAGTCAAGTTAGAAGTGCAACTTCTCCACCTCCCTCCTCCGCCCTTGGAGCGTAGCGGAAAGGGCGGAGGAGGGAGGTGCAAGCTCGGC
>MNQS01000186.1 GCA_001915545.1 Bacteroides sp. 43_108
GACAGTATTTCAATGATCTCTTGAATATAATTTTGAACCGGATTATGCCGATTCTATGTTTAATTTTAATTTATCGGTAAAAATTTACCGAAGTATTGATATAATATAACCTATAATCAAGTAGGAGGAAAACAGCTTTGTTTTTTTCCTGCTTGATTTATAAAATTTATTACTGATTTTTACCTGAACTCATCTGAGTCATTCCATTCAGCCTTTAGCTGACTGTCCGTCACGATAAGCATTCATACCGTTATTTCTTCTTGCTCAGTTCTGCTCGTATGCGACTGAGCGACTGAGGTGTAATAAACAAATAAGAAGCGATGTGCTTCAGCGGTACGTGCTGTAACAATTCAGGATTTTGCTCCAGGAGTGTCAGGTAACGCTGTTTGGCTTGTGCGGCACCTCCGTTTATCATCCAGTTTTCCATGTCCAGAAACTGGCGCTCAAAGATGATTCTTCCGATGTTGGCGAACAAGACGGAAGAAGAGAAAAAAGTCTCCAGCTTGCTTTTAGAGATACGATAGACACGGCTGTCGCTCATAGCTTCGATGGAAACTAGAGAAGGAAGTCCGGCCACATATCCCCAGGAGGAAAAGATACTGTCACCTTGAAAGGCAAACCAGAGCGAAACATCCACTCCGTCGCGCAGGTAATGTCCTCTCCAGATACCGTCGGCTACTAGATAGAAGGAAGAGTTACGCTCTCCCTCCCGTACGATATGTTCCCCTTTCCGGTAGGTTAGCAGTTCCATCTGTTCCAGCAGCTTTTCGGCTTCCGGCTGTGCCAGTCCGTATTTTTCACGAAGTATCTCAATAAAAGCTTTCATACCTTTTTGCGTTTATGCAGGCACAAAGGTAATAAATCTTTAGCTTCGTTTCCTGCGACAATAGATGGTAATGACAAAAAGAAAGGTCAGCAGTTCGGAAACGGGGACAGCCAGCCAGATTCCCGGTACTCCCCACAGGATGGGCATCAGCCAGAAACAGAACAGGATGAGGATAAAACCACGCAGCAGGGTAATAGCCATGGCCGGACGGTCGCGTTCTACACTCTGGAAATAGCCTATGGATACAATGTTGATGCCGAAGCACACGAAGCCGGAAGCAAACAGGGGAAGTCCTTTAACGGCCAGGTCGTGTGCCGGATAGGAACTGTCGATAAACCACGAGGTGATTTGAGCGGAGAACAGGGTTGTAACGGCAAATACCACGACACCGCAGGAGATGGCGGTCAGCAGGGCCAGGCGAAAGGCAGCACGTACGCGCTCTGGATTTCCGGCACCGAAGTTGTAGCTGAGAATGGGCTGTGCCGACTGGGCAATGGCATTGTATACCATAAAAATGATGGGGAAGAAGTAACAGGCGATGCTGTAGGCAGCCACTCCGTCTTCACCCAGGTAGTGAATGAATACGTAGTTGCCGGTAAACATCATGGTAGCAATGGCTGCTTCACAGAGGAAGCTGGACAATCCTAATTTGCACATATAGCCCGTGTTGCGGAGGGTGAGACGCAGACTCTTGGATGATAATTTCACTTTGCACAAGTGCAGTACCCGGTGCGGCTGCATCAGGTAAATCAGAATCATCAGGGCACCTACGATGTATCCCAGGCTGGTAGCTAAGGCCGCACCGAACATTCCCCATTTAAGAACGAAAATAAACAGATAGTCTAGTCCGATATTCAGCAGGGCCGGTATTATGTTGCACACCATGGCATAGTTGGGCGAGCCGTCCAGTCGCACGAAGAACATGCCGGAACTCAGCAGGGCACTGAAGACCAGGAAGGGGACAAACCAGTGCATGTATTCCGTGGCGAGAGGCAGCAGGCGGGGAGAGCTTCCCAGCAGCAAGGCAATTTTCTCCACGTTGCAGAGGATGACTGCGGCATAGGAGATGAGCAATAAGGAGGAAACCACTACTGCTTGCGTAATATTGACGCGGGCGACCTTTACCTTTCCTTGCGACAGGTGAATGGAGGCTACAACCGATGCACCGATACCGAACATCAGCGCCACTCCCGTATTGATGAGAAAAAGCGGAGCCGTAATGTTGACGGCAGCCAGGGCATCACTGCCGATACCTTTTCCCACAAAAATGCCGTCGGTAATGATGAAGATGGCCGAGAAAATCATTCCCAGCACCGTAGGGATAAGTAATTTCCGGAATAATTTCGGAATGTCCATACTTCCGAAGTCAATACTGTCTTTCATGTCTTTTCTCTGTTTTTTGCATTTGGCTGCGAAGGTAAGCCAATTCTTACACTAAAAAATTCACAAATGGTAATAAATCATTTTTTAGTCTCTTCCTGCAAATGCACCGAAAAAGGTTTGGGTGGCTGGTTTCTACGGTTCAGTCACTTCAGGCGCGGCTTGGGAATAATTCCTATGAAAGGGGACGATGGGGCCTGCTATCTTTGTGACGTAGAATGATAATATTGTAGAAGAATGAAAACAGAGATTTTATTTCTTGCAGGGATGTGCTTGTGCGCATGCAGTCGTACGCCACAGGAACAGGCCTCTTTTCCCAGCGTGAAGGTAGTTCATGCCGAAGTCATGGAGGCTCCCTCTTCACGGTGCTATACGTTTATTTCGCAGCCTTACCGCTTGTCGGAACTGTCCTTTCGGGTGGGAGGACCTGTACATGCATTTGATGTGCAGCAGGGACAGTTTTTCCGGAAAGGACAACTGATTGCGGTCATTGATGAACGTGATTTTGTCATCCAGAAGCAGCGCACGGAGGCATTGTATCGTCAGGCGGAGGTCGATTATGCTCGTATATCCAGCTTGTATGCCAAAGATAACATTTCCGGCATGAATTATGAGCAGGCAAAGGCAAACTACGAACGCACCAAAGCGGATTATGAAGCGGCAGTCAACGCGTGGGAAGACAGCCGTCTGTATGCGCCTTTCGACGGTTATGTGCAGCAGGCGCATATCGAGCGCTACCAGGATGTGAAACCGTCGGTTCCGGTGGTGACGTTTATCGACCTTTCACGCATCAAGGTAGAAGCTTATGTGCCCGAGGATATGGCGTTGCAGATGCGGCAAAAAGATTCTGTGGCGTGTGTGGTCCGCTTCAATGCACTTCCTGACAGGGAATTTGTGCCTTCTGAATATTTCCTGACGCAGACTGCTACGGAGAACAACATTTCTTATTTGCTGACTGCCATCTTGGATAACAAGGACGGACGTTTGTTGGGAGGTATGTCGGGTACACTCGCTGTGTCGTATGCAGCCGATGGAGAGAAGAGTCATCTGACACTCCCTCAGAAAGTGGTTTGCCATGACCCGGAACACGGGGCATTTGTGTGGTGCGTAGACGGACAGAGCCGGGTGAAACGGGTTGCGGTGATGTTGGGCAAGCTGAAAAAGGAGGACCGGGTAGAGATTCTGTCGGGCGTTTCACCGGACGACCGGGTGATAGCTACACGTTTGCCGTTTTTGTCGGAACAGGAGCAAGTGACCATCGAAGAATAAAGGAGGAAGACGAATGAAAGGATTAGCGAAATTCTTTTTGCAGAACAGGGCCTTGACTGGTTGTTGCTGGTTCTGATATTGGGAGGAGGTATTTTCTCTTACTACAATATGGGGAAACTGGAGGATGCGCCGTTTACGATTAAGCAGGCAGTGGTCACTACCTCTTATCCGGGGGCTTCTCCTATGGAGGTGCAACAACAGGTGACGGATGTGCTGGAGGAAGCCATTCAGTCATTGGGTGAGTTGTATTATCTGAAAACGGATAACCGGGCCGGTCTGTCTAAAATCACGGTATATGTAAAAAAGGAAATCCGTGCCGACGAGATGCAGCAGCTTTGGGATAAGTTGCGGCGGAAAGTGGGGGATGTGCAGTCCAAGTTGCCTGCTGGAGCCGGACCGTCGGTGGTGAACGATGATTTTGGCGATGTGCTGGGCGTATTCTACGGACTGAGCAGCGAAACGCATACCTATCGTGAGCTGGAGGATCAGGCCAAGCGAATCAAGAACGAGTTGCTGAACGTGAAGGATGTGGCCAAAGTGGAATTGTTCGGCGTGCAGAGTCGCACGATTGATATAACGGTCAATCCGGCATTGCTTTCCAGCACCGGTGTGACCATGGCCGATATAGCCTCTGCCTTTGAGCGTCAGAATAAGGTGGTGGATGCCGGAGGACTGGAGACGTCTTCTCATCGTTTGCGGGTGGAAGCTTCCGGCAGTTTCTCCAGTCTGGAAGAACTGGAAAATCTGACAGTCGTTTCCCGGCAGGGAGAATATTTCCGACTGGGAGAGATTGCGGATATTAGCGAGAGCTATGTGCGTCCGGCCAGAAACCTGATGAAGGTCGGGAATGTGCCTGCGGTGGGTATAGCCATTTCTACGGTGTCCGATGGAAATGTGGTAGAGATGGCGGAACTGGTGGCAAACCGTGTGTCAGACTTGCGTGAGGAAATGCCGGACGGATATAAGCTGGATATTATCTATGACCAGGGGCACGAATCGGCTGTGGCCAACGAGGGATTTGTGTGGAATCTGATTCTTTCGGTCCTGACCGTGGTGGCCGTACTGCTGTTCTTTATCGGCTTCAAGAATGGAATCCTGATTGGCAGCGGACTGATATTCTCCATTTTCGGTACGTTGATTTACATGCAGTTTTCCGGCATAGCCTTGCAGCGTATGTCGCTGGCAGCCATTATCATTGCTATGGGTATGCTGGTGGACAATGCTATTGTGGTGTACGATGCCGCACTGGTGAACATGCAGCGGGGCATGCGAAAGAGAAAAGCTATACTGGATGCCGTGTCGGGCACTTCTATGCCGCTGTTGGGAGCGACCCTGATTGCGGTACTGACCTTTCTTCCGGTCTACCTGTCACCGCATATCACTGGTGAAATCCTTTCTTCATTGTTCATCGTCATTGCGGTATCCCTTTTGTTGAGCTGGGTACTGGCCATTACGCAGAATGTATTCTTTGTGCAGGAGTTTGTGCGCCGTCCGCGTCCGGATGAGCTGAAGGGCGAACTGTTCAGTGGCCGTGCATACGACTTGTTCCGGCAGGCATTGAGATGGACCATACAGAGACGCTATGTGGTTTTAGGAGCGATGGTGCTGTTGCTGGTCATTGCCGGATGGGGATTCCGCTTTATTCCGCAGCAGTTTATGCCCTTGCTCAACAAGCAGTATTTTTCGGTCGACGTCTGGTTGCCCGAGGGTACACGTATAGAAGAAAGTGACCGTCAGATGACGGAGATGACAGCCTATCTGAATTCGTTGGAAGGAGTGAAAAAGGTGTCGTCGTTTGTCGGGCAGACGCCGCCCCGTTATTACCTGGCCAATGCGGCTTATGGTCCGCAGCCTAATTATGCGCAATGTCTGGTAGAAGCTGACACGCCGGAGAAGTCACGTGAGCTTCAGGCTATGCTGTACGACCGTCTGCCGGCCATGTTTCCGGACGCGCTGGTTCGCGTGAACAGTTTCGAGATAAACTCCATCCCGCAGGCCTTGATTGAGGCACGCTTCTGCGGAGATGATCCGGAGGTACTCGATTCTTTGACCAACCTGGCGCTGGAAATCATGCGGAAGAATCCCAAGGTACTGAATGCCCGCAATGAGTGGGGAAGCATGGCACTGATGATTAAGGCCGATTATGATCCGGTAAAGGCCGGAAGGCTGAATGTGGGACGGCATGACATGATGAATGCCGTGAAAGCCGTCAATGACGGTACAGCCGTAGGGGTATATCGTGACCGCGACAAGAAAGTGCCGGTGTTGCTGCATACGGATGTCAAAGGTTCCTGGGACATGGAAAGCGTGGAGGACTTGCCGATATGGAACGGGCGTAATTCTGCTCCGCTGGGGCAGGTGGCCAACGGCATCGGACTGGCATGGGAATATCCCCTTGTGCGCACGTACGACCGGAAGCTTTCCATGGCTGCACTGACTAAGTATTTCCCGCTGGCACTTATCATGCTGCTGGTTATTCTGGTCATGCTGTTTGGCAACTTTCGTCAGCCCTTGATTATTTTCCTCATTCTACCCTTGTCTTTGATAGGGATGGTCTTTGGTCTGTGGGTCACCGGATTTCAGTTTGGCTTTTTCTGTATCGCAGGCTGGCTGGGATTGCTGGGAATGATTATCAAGAATGTGATTGTGCTGATTGACGAGGTAAATATCCAGCAGAAGGCTGGTGTGGAGCCTTATACGGCTGTGATAGAGGCTACGGTTTCCAGAGCCCGTCCGGTATTGATGGCGGCTCTGACCACGGTGTTCGGAAGCATCCCGTTGTTGTTCGACATTGTGTTTGGCGGGATGGCGGCTACCATTGTGTTCGGACTTTCCTTTGCCACCCTTCTGACACTGTTTGTCACTCCGGCCCTGTACACGGTTTTCTATAAAATATCCAAACGGGGTGAATAAAAAGAAGAAATGTGTGGCCCGATAAAAAATGTTTCTCTAATTTTATAACTATATTGAGATGAATAGAAGAATGATGATGTGCTGCATGCTGGGACTGGCGCTGGGAGTCCATGCCCAGGAGAGTATATTCTTGCAGGAGTATCGTGAAAAGGTGAAGGCCTATAATCAGGATATAAAGTCGGCAGGATATGCCGTTTCCATCCGTCAGGAGGCTGAAAAATCGGCTAAGGCTGATTTCCTTCCTTCGCTGAGCGGAAATGCCAATGCCAGTTACACAGGCAACCCGCTGGAACTCTACAGGGAACTACCGTCCATAGAAACTCCGCTGTATTTTCAGGGGCGTGATACCAAGTACGGGGCTTCCGTAACCTTGTTGCAGCCTGTCTATTCGGGAGGGGCACTGAAAGCCGGACTGGAGAAATCCCGAAAGGAAAAGGAGAGTGCCTTGTACGAAGAAAAGCGGGTGACGAACGACGTGCTGTATCAGGCAGACCAGTATTACTGGAATAAGGTGGCCTGTGAGGAAATGGTGGAGGTGGCTGCCGGCTTCAAGGAATCGGTGGCAGCTCTGGTGGAAGTGGTCAGGTATCGTGTGGAGGAGGAGTATACCGACCGCAACGACTTGCTGATGGCGGAAGTCAAGCTGAATGATGCCGAGTTCCGGCTGGAGCAGGCCCGCAATGAAGCGGAGGTGGCCCGGCTTTCGATGAACTCTTTTTCGGGAGAGGCTTCTGACAAGGTGATACAGACCGATTCGCTCGTGGTTCCGTTGACTGAAGTCCAGGTGTATGAACAAACGTTGGAAACGGCCATGGAGCATCGTCCGGAATTACGTATTGCAGCCAATCAGGTAGCTATCCAGCAGTCGGCTGCCCGTATTGCCAACTCACGGTATCTTCCCAAACTGTCTGTCGGGGTAGACGGAAGTTATTCTTCGCCCGGATATGACTTTAACTCAGATTTGGACCCTAATTACATGGTGTATGCCAAACTGAGCGTACCGATTTTTGAATGGGGAAAGCGGAAGAATACACGGCGCATCGGCAAGCTCGATGTGAACAGGGCGCTGGAGAACCAGAGTAAGGTGGCCGATGGCGTTCGCTTGGAAGTGGAGACTGCTTACTATACTTATACGCAGGCCGTACGTCAGGTGTGCCTGACGGAAAGCTCGCTGGCCAAGGCGGCAACGAGTGAGCAGTTGGCCATGGACAAGTACAAGGAGGGTACCATTTCTATTGTTGAGGTGCTCAATGCGCAGATGTATCATCAGGAGGCGGAGTTAAACCATATTCGTTCAAAGCTCCGTGCGCAACTGGCAAAGAGCAGTCTGGAAAGGGCTGCCGGCCGTTTGGGCGAGTACTGATGTGAAGGGATTGTAATAATAAAGTAAACATAAAGCATGAAACAAGGAATGAATTCCGTGAACCGGTATTTGTGGGACGTACTGCTGTATGCCTGCATGGGATGTTTTTCGTACTTCTTTTTGGTGCACTATGCCGATATTCCCGTGCGGTTACAGGACAGGCTGATGACCTTCCATACGTTTCTGGCTGTCATTGTGTCGTTTTGCGGAGTGGGACTGAGCATGCGCTACATTAATGAGCGGTTGCTGACGTATTACCCTTATTTTCTGCGGAACAAACGCATGCTGTCGGCCGGACTGATTGCGGCAGCCGTTATCCTGCTTTTGTCTAATTACCTACTGTTGGTGTCTGTCAAAGCATTGGCAGGTGTAGCTTCTCCCTTTCATCTTCAGCGCAGCGGACTGACGGTGATTCTGCTGGTCTGGCTGGTGGAGCTGGTGATTGTGGGGCAGTTTATCCTGAACCGTTTCTATGTGGACGTGGTACGCCTTTACAAGCGTGCCGAAGAACTGGAGGAAAGCACGGCGGAGGCCCGCTACCGCACCTTGCAGAACCAGTTGAATCCGCATTTCCTGTTTAACAGTCTGAATACCCTTGTTTCAGAAATTGAATATAACCCTGTGAATGCCATTGAATTTACCCGTAACCTGGCCGATACGTACCGGTATATCCTGTATTGTCAGGATAAGCATACGGTGGAGCTGAATGAAGAACTTCAGTTCCTGGATACTTATGTGCTGTTGCAGAAGGTGCGTCTGGGAGATTGCTTGCAGGTGGACAACCGGATTGCCGATAAGTTTGGCGAGACACCGGTGCCGCCCTTGTCGCTTCAGCTGCTGGTGGAGAATGTCATCAAGCACAATGTCATCAGCATGAAAAAGCCCATGACGGTGAAGATGTGGACGGAACCACAGGGAGACGATGTCTGGATTTGTGTGGCCAATGCCGTACGTCCGAAGCAGGGAGGAGTGACTTCTGGAAAGGGACTGGAAAACCTTTCCCAGCGGTATCGCCTGCTCTGTGGAAAAGAAATCGTGATTGAACAGAATGAAAAAGAATTTATCGTAAAATTACCTTTGCTATATGACCAAGATTAAGGCAGTGATTATTGAAGATGAACTTCCGGCCGCGTCTTCTCGACAAGCAGCTCAGGGAACTGCGTCCGGAATGGGAGGTAACGGTTCTTCCGGGAACGATTGAAGATTCGGTGAAATGGTTTGCTGGACATCCTCATCCGGACATTCTGTTCCTGGACATCCAGCTGACCGACGGTAATTCGTTTATTTTTATCGAACAGGCACGGCCGCAGAGCATGATTGTGTTTACCACGGCCTACGATGAATATGCGGTACGGGCTTTTACGGTGAACAGCATCGACTATCTTCTGAAGCCTGTGCATAAGGAACGGCTGGAGAGTGCCATTCAGAAGTTTGAACGTTTTTCGGGTATGGGGAAGGGCGAACTGAACAAACTGCTGGGCATTGAACAGTTGCTGCATTCTTTTGCCGAAAGGCAGGAAAAACAGTATCGCACCCGTTTCCTGATATCGGGAGCCAAACGTTTCTATACGATTCAGGTGGGAGATATTGCTTACTTCTATTCGCTGGATAAGGTGACTTTTGCTGTGACGAAGGACGGGAAGGCACACGTGGTCGACCTGCCGTTGAGCAAGCTGGAAGAGCAGCTGGACGGGCGTGTCTTTTTCCGAGTGAACCGCCTTGCGTTTGATTCAAAACGTCCTTGCGTTTGAAGTAAAACGTAAGTGCGTTTCAGATAAAATGTACTTGTGTTTGGTTTGAAACGCAAGTGCGTTTTTTTAGTACTTGATTTAAGGCAAAAATACTACTCGAATTACCTTATTTAACGGGATGATTTTCTTTCGTTTCGTGACTTTCGTGTACTTTTGCACGCTTATTAAGATTTTAAGGATAACGAGAGGAAATTATGGCACAGTCTAGAGAGATGACATCAGGGCCGAGTCTGCCGCTGATTCTGAATTTTACTTTTCCATTGTTGCTGGGCAACCTGCTCCAGCAGACGTATTCGCTGGTGGATGCGGCTATTGTCGGAAAGTTCTTGGGTATCAATGCGCTGGCTTCTGTTGGTGCCAGTACGTCGGTCGTCTTTTTGATTTTAGGGTTCTGCAACGGGTGTTGCGGAGGTTTCGGCATTCCGGTGGCACAGAAGTTCGGAGCCCGCGATTATGTGACGATGCGGCGCTATGTATCGGTCAGCCTGAAGCTGGCGGCGGTGATGTCGGTCGCGGTGGCCATTGTCACCAGTCTGCTTTGCGGATTTATCCTGCGTTCCATGCGCACGCCGGAGAATATCTTTGAAGGGGCTTACCTCTATCTGCTGATTACCTTTATCGGTGTGCCGTGTACGTTCTTCTATAATTTGTTGTCCAGTATCATCCGTGCGCTGGGCGACAGCAAGACTCCGTTCTGGTTCCTGCTTTTCTCTACCATACTGAATATTGTGCTCGATTTGTTCTGTATCCTTACGCTGGGGTGGGGAGTGGCCGGAGCAGCCATTGCTACGGTATTCTCGCAGGGCTTATCGGCCTTGCTGTGCTACATTTATATGTACCGCAAGTTTGACATTCTGAAAACCGAGCCTGCCGACCGTCGTTTCCGTGGCGACCTGGCCCGTCAGTTGCTGTACATCGGGGTACCGATGGGATTGCAGTTTTCTATTACGGCCATCGGCAGCATCATGCTGCAAAGTGCGAACAATGCGCTGGGTACGGCCTGTGTAGCAGCTTTCACGGCGGCCATGCGTATCAAGATGTTTGTGATGTGTCCGCTGGATAGTTTGGGAATGGCCATGGCAACGTATTCCGGACAGAATTACGGGGCCGGAAAGCCGGACCGCATCTGGATGGGTATCAAGTCGGCCACGCTGATGATGACCGTCTATGTCATAGCGATTGGTGCCCTGATGTGGGGACTGGCCGAAAAGTTTGCCCTGCTGTTCATCTCGCCGGATGAGACCGAGATTATTGACGATACGGCTTTGTTCCTGCACATCAATACTTCTTTCTTCTTCTTGCTGGGTATGCTCAGTATTCTGCGCTATACCATTCAGGGAGCGGGCTACACACGGTTGGCTATGTTCTCCGGTGTGTCGGAAATGGTGGCCCGTGTGCTGGTCAGTCTGATTGCGGTTCCGTTGTGGGGATTCTGGGGCGTGTGCTTCGGTGACCCGACAGCCTGGCTGTTTGCCAACCTGTTCCTGGTTCCGGCATTTATCTATGTGTACCGCCGTTTGCAACGGATTGTGGTGAAAGAAGGACGGGTGGTGGCTAATTCCTGACAGTCATCCGCTTCCAGAGGAAAGGGGGTATCAGTCGCCAGAAAGCCACCAGTATGCGATAGCGCCAGTCAATCACGACAATGCGTTTCTTTTTCTCCAGGGCACGCACAATGTGTCGGGCCACTTTCTCCGTATGCATCAGCATGGGATAGTGTTTGCCGTCGTTCAGGAGTCCGGTGGCCACGAATCCCGGACGGATGTCTGTGAAACGGATGGAAAGTTTCTGGATGTGAGCCAGTTGTTCCAGCGCATCGATGTATGTGTTCTGGAAACGTTTGGTGGCAGAATAGGCCGGAGCAGCTCCCAGTCCTTTGGTTCCCGCGATGGAGCTGATGACCGCCAGGTGTCCTCTTTTCTGTTGGGCGAAGTAGCGGAAAGCGGCTGTCACCATGCGTACAAATCCGGTGCCGTTGGTCTCCAGTGTGCGGAGCTCGATTTCCGGTGCCAGCTGGTAGTTCTGGTGGCCGATGCCCGAGCAGTGCAGGTAGAGGTCCATGCCTCCCATTTCTTCAATCAGTTCCTGCAGGCGGTCGGTCGCATCTTCCTGACAGATGTCAATGGCCCGGATGTGGATACGCTCCGGAGCCAGTTGCTGCAGTTCTTTCAGGTTCTCTTCACGCCTGCCTGCCAGTCCGAGTATCCATCCCTTCTGGAGCAGTTGCAAGGCCGTTTCTTTTCCGATACCGGAAGTAGCCCCTACGATGAGGGCACGCTGTATAGGTTTCTTATTCATCAGTTGGTACGTATTTCATAAAGGAATTCCTGCGAAAGAGGAACTCCTTCGGTGGGTTCACAATGGATTTTTCCGAAAAGAGGCATCTGCGGCTGGAGCGGTTTCAGCTCTGCTGACAGGTGGTTGCAGAATGCCGTGTAGGAATGGTTGTGCATGCAAGGCCCCGCATCGTCACGGTACACCAGTACGTAATGATTCAGGGGGCGGGCATGCACCAATTGGTTGATTTGCAGAGCCAGGTCGCGTGCTTCTCGCGGAGCGATGCGGTCGAACAGGCTGGAGAGATTGAAAATCACCAGTTCGGTCAGTACGGCATGGGCTTGCCAGAAGGCAGTAGGCACGGCACTCAGGCGGGGATACCAGCTTGCCTGAATGTGCTTGTAGGCTGGTGAACGGAAAAAGGCTTCGGCTGTTTCTCCCATTTCCTGCATGGGATAGATGCCCATGTAGGTCAGGTCCAGATGGGGAAGAGAACGGCATACATCGGTAAAAGCCAGTCCCGAGGCTCCGGCCTCACACGAGAGATCGCAGAATACCACGCGTCCTGATACCTTACGGATGAGGTCGTGAAGCCAGTTGCCGCTTCCGGTAAAGAGAGCCTGGGCAGCAGCATATTGTTTCCGCATGTACAAATAGTTGTATACCTGGCAGAAGTCAGATGGGGACATCTCTTCGGGCAGGGTGCGGAAGTCACTCCGGCCGTAGGCAGTGGCTTCGCGGTAGTAAGTTTCGTTTTCTTCCAGCTGTGCCGGTGGGGTTATCAATTCCGAGAATACCTGCTTGAAATGCGCTGGCAGGGAATAGGTACCGTCTGTCACTTCCCAGTTCTTCCGGTACGAAGGCAGGGTGAAATCCCCCCGGCAGAACGAGAGGGCATCCGTCTCCAGGTATCCGTTGTGCAGGCGGATATACTCCATCAGCTTGTAGAAGGTGATGTTGGCCCCGAGGATGTGCGGATTGCCTGTCAGCAGCAGTTGCTTGCGGGCGCGGGTCAGTGCCACATTCAGCTTGCGGTCAATCAGGAAATTGCCTTCCTGAAACGTATTGGCCGTAAGGAAGTTGAGCTGGCTGAAATTCTGTATGGTGAACGAATAGATGATAATGTCGCGCTGGCTACCCTGGTAGCGTTCCACCGTGTCGATGGAGATGTCCTGCAAGGCAGGCAGCTGTAGGCGCGCAATCTCTTTTCGTATCATGGCAATCTGGTTGCGGTAGGGCACGATGACACCTACCGTCCGGTTCGGGTCGAAACGGGATTCCGTCAGGCGGTAAATATGCCCTAACAGAGTGGCTACAATCCGGGCTTCGTTCGGGTTGGTCTTGTCCGAGCAGGTCAGGTGGTCTGGAGCTTCTGCGGGAATGAACACCATTCTGCGTTCCAGCAGCAACTGGTCGATGGTGTCTTGCGGAGTCAGGCCGGCTTCGTAAGGCGTTTCTTCCAGCTGATGAGGAAGAGGCACGCTCTCCAGTTGCTCCCGATAGTAGAACGTTTGGTTCGGAAATTCGGCAATGGCCGGATGCATGCGTCCTTGCTTGTGAAGAATGCTCCGGCAGGTGTCCGGACTCGATTTGTAAAGGCGTTCAAACAGCGAGTTGCGGCAATCTTCCAGCCCGATGTTCCGCAGCAGGAGGTCGGTCACAGCAGCTTCTTCCGCACTTTGCTGAGCAATGGCCGGCAACTGTTTGTAGTCGCCCACCAATACGAACTTGTCGATGGCGTTATGCTGCTGATGACGGGCAGACAAGATGCCTATCAGGTCAGGCTCCAGAATCTGTGAGGCCTCGTCGATGATGGCCAGCTGGAAATGCTTCAGCGTGAACAGGTTGAGGCGGTTATTGATGGCGGTCGTGGTACCCACAAAGATGCGTGTGCGTGCCATTTTCTGCTGGATGTCGCTCAGCTTGGGACAGTCATCCAGGCTGTATTTCAGCAGGTAAGGCACGAAGCGTTTGTCGCACGACAGTTCGTTGCCGATACGGATGAACGGGGTACGGTCGGCAATGCCGGAATCCGTGAGCATGGTACAGATTTCATCCACTGCCCGGTTGGTGTACGACAACAGCAGGATGGAGGTATCCGGTTCGCTCAGGGCTTCTTCCACCATGAAGCGCAGGGCACACGAGGTCTTTCCGGTGCCCGGAGGCCCCACTAACAGAAAGTAGTCCTTGGCCTGTTTTTCTTTCAGGATGAGTTCGTTGAAACGCCCGTAATCGCCGTTCAGTTTGACGCCCTCCAGTTGTGCAGGCGGGCGTACACCGATCAGCAGTTCTTTCCGGTCGGCCTGTGCGGACAGAAAAGCATACAGCCCGCGGAAGCCGTTGTTGGCAGAAGTGTCCGAAAAATCGTGTTCCACGGCAAATACCTCTTCTTTGCCGCCGATGATGTCTTTATTTTGCTGTCCGTTGCGCAGCACTAAGGTCATGCGGTCCGGCTGCAATTCCAGAATGTTTCCCTTCATGAGAATCTGCTTTCTCATGTCCGGTTCTTCTTTATACGCATAGAGAATCACCATGTCGCCCGTACGGAAGTTGGGCAGGAAGTCCTCGTCCTGTGCCGGAATGTGCAGTTCGATAAGGTCGTATCCTTTGCCGGGGCCGCTGCTTTGTTTCTCCTGGATGGTCAGTCCGGTCAGGATATTGCCCGCCTCCAGTTTTTCGTGCAGCGGGATATGCCAGTTGCCGGCAAATCCGTGAGACGCATCGTTGCTTCCTCCGGTCTTGCTGAGAATCTGTTCCTTTGATACGAACGTGAAAAAACGGTTGAAGTAAGCCCGCTCCAGCGGTGTACAGCGCTTTAGCGTATTGATGGCCGTCTGCAGTTGCGGTTCCTGATAATCGTTCCACAGCTTTCCGCCAATCTGCAATTCGTTCAGCAAATCGGTGCTCAGTGAGTCTACAATTTCTCCGATGGCTCCGTCGCCCAGCCGCATCTCGTTGTGTACGATATAATTGCGGAGCTTGATGCTCTCCCGGAACAAATTTTCGGCAAAGTGTTCTATCAGCAATCCGTCGGCATATTTGGAATAGAGCAGGAAGGTCTGCATATTGGCGGTTTCCTGTCCGAAATTGTACATCAGTACACCTTGGTAGAGCATCATCTGAATGAAATGGTCTTCCTTATGGCGGCGATGGTATTCGTCGCGCTTTCCGGCCTTCTGTTCGATGAGTACCTGGAAGTCTTTCTGCATCATGTCCACACGTCCCTGCAATCCCAGTTTCTCACAAATGAAAGAGGCTTCGAGCAGGGTATTCTTCTTGTTGAAGTTCCGTATGTTATGAGGCAGCACGTCGTGAACAAACGAGCGGATGTTCATCATCTGCGCCTGTGCCTGTGCGTGAAAGTCGGCCGGAAGAGAGCAGGTACAGAAGTCGAGGGCCGAAGCGGCAAAGAATTTCTTGATGGTGCGGGGGTAACTCACCGGCTCCTGCGGCTGCTCGTTGATATAGTCGTCGAGAAACTGGCTGGCCAGGTTACCCATCAGGATGGGGGCCGTATTGGCTCTCGGCTTGATTTTGTTCATGAAATAGTTGAGCGGGTGGTGACCGTACTCCCGAAAACAGGCGGCCAGCGAACTGATGTCAATCAGGTAATCGGGGTGAATCACAATAAGGCTGGGAATGTAGTGATTCTCCTCGTCCACACGTACATCGAGCAAGTTCAGCGGCAAATTTTCTGAAAGCAGGTCTTTCAGGTAGAGCAGGTCGCCGTCATATCCTCCTTTAGCATAGTTGATGATGATGAACGGGTCGGTTTCGCTGTCGGTCGCCGCAAAAATCTGTGTGTCATTCCAGCTGGTCACCGAAGCCCGTACGTACGGGATGTGCGACAGGCGTGTACCCTGATACGGACGGTTGGAGTGGGGGATTTCCGGAAGGATGGAAGCCGGAATGTCTTCTTCAAAACCCAGTGAGACAAAGCGCACCAGTGCCCGCAGGTCGTAAAGGTATTCCTGCATGTCGGCCTGAAAACGGTCGCCCATGGCTGCGTTACAGTTACGACGCATGGTCTGGATGGCATAGCGGTCGGAGGGAGTCATTTTCTTCTCCTTGCAGATGTAATCCAGACGGGAAAACAGGTTGGCGAACGAAAGCGTGACACCAGTGGTCAGTTCATAACAAGCCTGCTCCAGCACTTTGTGGAGCAGGATATATTTAGCTTGTAAATTGTCGGGGGCAGCCGTCGGCTGATGATGAATCCGTTCGATGCGGTTGAACAAATCGAAGGATTGAAGTTCGATACGAGACATGTGCAAAAAAGTATCGGCAGAATGTTAGGGCTGCTTGGTCAGGTGATAAATCCGATACGCCTTGGTGAGTCCGCTGAACTCTCCCTTATATTGTGCGGTTACCTCTTCTTTGATAAAGCAGTTGGTCGTGGCAGCTCCTTCTTCGTTTGTAGAAGAAGTGTTGTCAGTAGTCTGGGTAGAAGAGGTTTCGTTTTCGAACAGCATGAAAGTGTATGTTCTCTTGGTGCTTCCTGCCATTTCTGCCTGAATCTGCTGGTAAGGTTCACCGGTATCTTCCGTGTACTTTAATGTACGTTCAAAAAGTCCGATTTGATAGCTTCCGGTATAGTTAGGGAAAATTTTCAAATCGCCGTATGACAAAGATGCGTCAGAGTAGGTGAATAGCAAGCGTCCGCCTGATTGAACCGGAGCGTCTTCGGCAATTCGTGCAAGCAGTTCCGCTTCTTCTCCTTTGGTTAGATTATCACCTTCCACTTCTGCGCTGATGCTTTCTATCCGGTAGTTGCTTTGCGGGTTATTGACAACAATCGTCAGTGTGTAACTGTTGCCTGAGCGGTCGGCAATAAGGGTAGAGGTTTCTCCGATGCTGACCGGAATGAATGTCAGGGTGTCGCCGTCGTAGCGATAGTCTACGATTTCCTTATTTTCATTTTTGATGGTATAATTTCCTTCTCCTCCACGGATTAAAAATTTTTCGCCTTTACTGAATGGGCTGATTTCCAATTGGCCGTCAGTTATTTGTTGATGGTCGGTAGCACTTACCAGGTAAATGGGGCCGTGGTCATCCTTGCATGCCATAAAAGATAGGATGAGTACAATCAGAAGTATTCCATGAAAAAAATGTGTTCGTTTCATAAGCCGTATATTTGAATTGTTGCTTCAAATATACGACTTTTTTTGAATTTGTGAGGAGTATTGGATAAAAACAAAGGTCAGTCCGTCTGGCTCTTTTTTCATTTAAGAGGAACGTAATCTTATTTTATTGTTATAAAAATACTTGAATTCATTCTTTATATCTGAAATCCGTAGTTTTATTACGAAAATACATGTTATAATTTTGTTTATGCGATTTTATTCCTATCTTTGTACAGTGTGATAGATAAATTTATCGAATATGATAGCAGAATTCGTCATTGAAAATTTTTTCTCAATAAAATCTCCGCAAAAAATAAGTTTTGAGCCTTCATCAGATACTTTTATGTCTGATGAATATTCTTATGAAATTAAGGATGGAGTAAAGTTGCTGAAAGTTGGAATCATCTATGGTGCCAATGCTTCCGGCAAAACCAACATCCTGAATGCCATTGAATTTTTCAGGATGCTTGTGTTACGGATGCCCAAAAACCGAAATGAAAAAACAGGAGTCGTTCCTTTCATGCTGGATGACACGTCCAGGAAAGAAAGGACGAAGATGTCTATGGTATTCTATATCAATCGGTCGAAGTACATCCTTAGTTTTGAATTGGATGCAAACTATATTCATTCCGAGACATTGATTGTTTACGATTCCATTCGTCCTACCAAACTATACAGCCGCAGTTATGACCCGGAAACAGATTCCACGACAATTGATTTCGGCGTAAACTTGAAAATGC
Organism: Bacteroides sp. 43_108; assembly: GCA_001915545.1. Lineage (GTDB taxonomy): Bacteria > Bacteroidota > Bacteroidia > Bacteroidales > Bacteroidaceae > 43-108. The sequence continues at coordinate 17,643 of MNQS01000186.1, forward strand.
CACGCAAGAGTCAGGATGTGATTTCCGGCAACACAATCAACAATTGCAGTGTGCTTGCCGCATTTGGCAAAAGCAATGTAGAACGGACTAGGTTAAATGAGGTGTACGATTACTTCGCCAAACAAGTAAAAGATGTGCTTTCGCCAGGTATGCTTCTTTCAGGCTATGTCAAATCACAATTGGACAAAGACGAATCGGGCGACTTGAAGCAGTTCATATTAAACTTTTTGAAAGCATCCGATTTCAACATAGAAGATGTCGTATTACACGAAGAGGAGGAATTGATTACCCCGGAACTGGAACAACTGATTCAGAACGCCCCTATTGGTGATGAAGCAAAAGCCGAAATGCTTAGAAAAGGGAAAATCACAAATGCAGAATTGACATTTAAGCACAAGGTAGGTGACAAGCTATATGATTTATCGGAAGAATACGAATCGAATGGTACAATGAGATTTTTGGGAATGGCGGTAATTCTGAATTTCCTGTTAAAGACTAACCGTTTTGTACCTATTGATGAAGTAGAGACAAGCATCCATTATGAACTATTGGCTTATTTCATAAAAGTCTTTTTAGCGAACAGCGAAGGAACATCCCAAATACTGCTTACAACACACGACATCAATCTTCTTAATGAGGATTTCATTCGCCGTGACACGATATGGTTTACGGACAAAGACGAATACGGAGAAACTAAAATAGTACGTCTTTCATCTTTGGGACTTCATAAAAACCTCTCCCCTTATAATGCTTACAAACAGGGTAAATTAGTAAAGCTGCCGTTCCTTGGCAGTCAATACATTAACCTAAACGAGTAATGATATGAGGCGGACAGTAACAAAAAGTATCGCCATCATAGGCGAGGGAGAAACAGAGTGGTTCTATTTTGATTCATTGAGGGTGGCGTGTCGTTATCCTTTCAAAGTAGCGCCTGATTTTCCGCAGCATAGCGACATCAACCATATTCTGAAATTAGTTGAATCCTATTTAAACAAGCAATATGATTATATCGTATGCCTGTTTGACATGGATAGACTATTGCAGTTTCCCACCGAAATGCAATTATATCAACGGGCAAAGAAAAAGTATGACGCAAAGAAATATGCCGGCAAAGTGATGTTCGTAGAAACAAACCCATGTACAGAATTCTGGTTCCTGCTTCATTTCTTACCTAATGTAGCTTGCCGACGATATGAGAGTTACGAACAACTGCTTCCTGAGTTACAGAAGTATATGCCGGGATATGAAAAGACCAAACGCTACTTCATACGAACCAATCTTTATAAATATCTGACAGAGAACGGCGATTTGGAACGGGCAATGTTAAATTCAGAGAAGTTATGTCAATTATGTAAGGAATCACCGGAGGATTTAATGGCGTATTCGGAGATTCATAAAGTTATAGAACTACTAAACAAATTATTAAGGTATGGACAAAATTTATTTATATAAGACTGCTACAAAATCTGTTTCATATGATGAAACTCATTGGTACATAAACGATGAGCCTCAACATCAAAAAGATAGTGACGGAATCGCTGAATTCAAATCAAACGCAATTGCGGAAGCTTTCCGTATTGTGACGAATGATATCATTCGTTACACAAGCCATTTTAAAAATATAGCTGTCTTAACAGCAGCAGGGACATCCATGGAAAATGGAGCGAATGGAGGGAAAACAAGAACAGAGCTATGGGATAGTTATAAGGATGAAATCGAAGCTATAGGAAAAGTTCTTATGGCAAATGAAGGGTGCTTAAAAAATAAATGTTCTGCAATAATTCAATCCAAGAATATAGAAGATTTTTTATCATTCACAATTCTATATGAAAAATTGAATGGAGAAATAAAAGATACAAATGGTGATTCTTTAAGGAAGAAATTGGAAAAGAAAATAGCAGACGCTTGTCGATTAAAATTAGATATAACAAATAAGCATCATCAAGATTTCATTAGGAAGTTGACAGCTCGCAAACCTTCAGACCCACGAGTACAATTATATACAACAAATTATGACACTCTATTTGAGCAAGCAGCACAAAAAATGAATTATACTATAATTGACGGTTTTTCATTTTCATATCCACGTATATTCAATGGAGCAAACTTTAACCACGACATTGTATTTAGAGAACACACACGAATTAAGCAAGAAGAAAGTTTTGTTCCTAATGTGATACAATTATTTAAGTTGCATGGAAGCATAGATTGGGAAAAAATAGGTGATAATATATATCAAAAAGAAGAAGCAGAACATCCTTGTATTATCTATCCAGCTAGTGAGAAGTATGAAAGCAGTTACGAACAACCTTATTTTGAAATGATGGCTCATATGCAAACCACATTGCGAAAAGAAGGGACATTATTAATAGTTGCCGGTTTTGGATTCCAAGATAAACATATTCAGAATGCAATAAAAGAAGCTGTATTTCAAAATCCCAATTTCCATTTACTCATAGTATGCTATGGAATGAAAAAAAACGAAAAAGAAGAATTGATTGATAGTGGGATTACTCATCAGTTAGTACCAGAATATGTTTCTGAAGATGGAAAAGTTATGCCTAATGTTACAGTCCTTTTCTCTAAATTCAAAGCCTTTGTAGAGAATTATCCAGACAACGATTCATATAACATCAATCTACCAAATCAAGATGAAACCATTTGATCATAATAAGTTTTTAGGATATATTTGTGAAGTAACTCCACAATATGTCCGAATGCAAATACCTTCAGCCAAACTTTTACACTCATTTTATTTTAATGGGGAAATATATTTTGGTGGGTCTGTTGGCAGTTTTATCGTTATTGAAGGTCAAGAATATGGATTCCTTGGTCGAATTTTTGAACAAAGTCTCCCCCAAGGTGAAAGAACAGAAATAACGGATAAAAACATCAATGAAAAAGATACGATGTTTCATCCTTTAGCAAAAATTGAATTACTTGCTTTGTTTGATGTTTCAATACTTCGGTAAATTTTTACCGATAAATTAAAATTAAACATAGAATCGGCATAATCCGGTTCAAAATTATATTCAAGAGATCATTGAAATACTG
>MNQS01000187.1 GCA_001915545.1 Bacteroides sp. 43_108
GGGGAATACCTAAAGATACAAAAAAGCCAGCTAATTCGCAACACTTTGTGTATGAATTAGTTGGCTAATTTTATTCTATTTACTGAATATCCCTAATAAAAGATACTGTCAATATCTGAATGAACTTCCTCCGAGGAACTCGCGCAGAAGCGATGTAGGCGGAAGTTCTCTGCTAGAAATCGGATAGAACAGTCTCAAAAACATCTTAAGCCTGAATGCCTCCGCGTATTCAGGCTTATCTTCTTGTACATTGTCGAGAAGAGGCATCACCTGATTGCGCAGTACGGCAAGCTCGAAAAGAAGTGCACTGTTGAACATGGCGTCGGCACGTTCCTGATAAGGAAATATCCATTTGTCTTCGCCACGACGCACACTCGGCCATCGTCTTATGGTTTCTTCGGCAGAACATCCGCGGTACTTGTAGTCGCGTACAATACGACGTATCATACGGTTGTCCGTGTTAGGAATATAGTTGTGGTCGTCGAGCTTGATGGTTGTAAGCGCCGAAACATATATCTTGTATTTCCTGTCCTCAGGAATCTTTTCTGTAAGCATCGGGTTGAGCGCATGTATACCCTCAAGCACAAGAATCATGTTCTTCTCAAGCTTCAGTTTCTGTCCGCTCGCCTCGCGCTTTCCTGTCTGGAAATTATAGCGCGGCAGTTCTATTTCCTCACCCGAAAGAAGTTGATTGAGCTGTTTGTTGAAGAAATCGAGATCAAGGGCATATATAGACTCGAAATCATATTCACCGTTTTCGTCCTTAGGAGTATCTTCACGGTCGAGGAAATAGTCGTCGAGCGACACAGGATAAGGCTTTCTTCCTGATGTCATAAGCTGTATTGACAAACGTTTGCTGAACGTTGTCTTTCCGCTCGAGGACGGTCCTGAGATAAGCACTACTCCCACATTCTCCCTACTGCATATATCATCTGCAATATGTATTATCTTCTTTTCCTGAAGAGCTTCCGACACCATTATCAAATCGCTTGCCATACCGCGCTTGCAGCAGAAGTTGAGATCGCCCACAGTACTTACACCCAAGAGTTTCTCAAGCCTATGATCTTCACGGAACACACCCAGCATCTTTTCCTGCTTTATGACATCTCCAAGCTTATGAGGTTCCTTGATGTCGGGCACACGCAGAAGCAGGCCGTCATAGTACTTCACAAGGTCGAAAAGCTTCAGGAATCCGGTGCTAGGCACAAGCGAACCATAATAATAGTCTATTGTGTCTTCCAAGCGATAATAGAACGAATAGAGCGTGCCGAGACTTTCATACAGACGTGCCTTGTTCTCCATTCCTTTGTCACGGAAAAGCTTTACGGCATCAGCCGTAGGACATTCCACACGATGGAACTTCATATCCTTGTCGACAATCTCCTTCATGCGCTCCTTGAGCTTGATGGCATCTTCAAGTTCGAGCTCACGTCCGAGATTGAGAGTGAAATAGTAACCGTTCGAGACAGGTGCTTCCATAAGCATGGAAACGCCGGGATAGAGTTCATCGACAGCTTTCCACAATACAAAACAGAGCGAACGCACATACACGCGACGGGCGGCGGCAGAGGTTATGTCGAGAAAACATATATGCTTGTTGCTGAACACTCTGAATCGCAATCCTTCTATCTTGTTGTTCACTAGCGCGCACAACGGCCGGTTCTGCATATTCAGCTTTATGCCTTCGTAAATTTCCATGAGCGTGCAGCCGAAGTCAAACTCCCTGGTCGCCCCGTTGTTCTCGCAATATATCTGCAGTTTATTATCCATAAGCATGTCGGTATTAAATTCTCTGTGATTGCTTAAAGATAAAAATTTAAAGAGTGCCGCCTGCAAGGTTGTATGATAAATTAATCCGAAACGTCCGATTATTCATCATTTTTAACCCTGCACGCGGCACTTTGCACTGCACATAGGCGCATATGTGCGATGTGCTACAACCCTCCGTCGAAAATCCAGATACCTTTATCGTTGTCGTTTCTCAGCATGATGTACAGTTCCTTCACATTTCCGCTTCCGTCCTTCAGCTTGAAAGGAACTTTTACTCCGCAGTAGCTTTCATCACGCTCTGGCGTTCCTACAGACGAAATCGTGTATGAAGCATAAATATCGTGCAGAGTAGAAAAAGTTTCCGATGATATCATTTCGTCAATACCGCTTTTCTCACCTGTTATCAATGCATTGATCATACGGCGTGCTGCATCCTCGGCACTCTCTCCTGCATGTCCGGCATGAGGTGCATTCCATTGTCCGCAATGCTGCCAATCGTAAGAGGCGAAAGGTACACTTTTCAGGCTGTCCAGGTCGATTGGAATGTTATACCTTATACTGACTGTATACATGACGAGAACGTCTTTTTCTCCATCGTTCTGCCACATTCTGAAACTCTTCAGCAGACCGGAAGCGACATCAAATACATACTCGCGTCTGAATGCCGGTTCTCCGCTTTGTTCAGGACTCTCAGAAACATCAAGCTTTATTTCATTTCCGGTCTTCTCCATAAGACATCCGTCGCCGTTGTCAGAAGAAACCCGTTTCTTTTCACGTCCAAGTATCTGTTCCGGATGAATAAGGTCCTTGAACACTCCGTCGACAATGTTGCCATCCTTGCCGGCAATGACACCGTAATGCCCGCTTATCGGCCACATGTACATCCTATGCGAATCGAATACCACATGACGCCCGCCCTCACGGTCAAGACGCCAATAAAGCGAATCGCCCTGATGAACAACCTTGAGCTTATGGCTTATGAAGCCGCTCTCAGGGAAAAAAGATTCAAAATTCTCATTGGGATAAGTGCGTACGGCCATATCAATCTCCATGTTTCCCACGTTGCCTACACTGTAAATGCCGTTGTCGAGAACGCCTATAGGGTCGGCCTTGGCTCCTGTAGACATGAATTCGCTGTATCCTACCGCGGCACCGGCAATGAAAATCATTACGGCGGCGGCCGCAGAGCCCACTGTCCTCACAAATCTGCTCCGCGCGGGCTTGCGCTTTGCATGAGTGGCCGGCATGTGCTTTGGTGTCAGCAAATCTACTGTCTCGGCAAATCGCTTGTAATAAGCTCTGCACTCCGGACATTCCTTCATGTGCTCTTCCATTTCTGCCGTAGCAGAACCGCTTCCGGTTATTTCGACAACCATCTCTCTAAATCTGATGCAATCCATACTGTTTCCTTTCTTTTGCTTTAAAGTAATGACTCTCTGGCATCTTCAGGTCGAGCAGTTTCCTGACCTTCTCTATGCCATACTTGAAGCGCGACTTCACTGTACTCTCGGGAAGACCTGTCATCTGTGCTATATCGCCGAACTGAAGCCCACCTATCGTTCTCAGACGGATTACTTCTGCCTGTTCCTCCGGAATCATTGCAAGAAGAAGCGTGATGCGGTTGAATTCACTTTCAAAGTCATCGCTGCTGTCCATGGTTTCCGACGGAAATTCCGATTCCCGCACACTGCCCAAAGGTATGGACAGAAACGAGCGTGAACTTCTGGCGTGGTCAACGCAAGCATTGTAAACAGAGCGGAACAGATACCTGCGCACTGCATCTGCATCGGCTCTTAAGTCGTCATTGAAGCAAACCCTCGAATATACGTTCTGGATGATGTCCTCAGCATCATCCAGATTACCAATGTGGTAACAAGCATATCTGAGAAGATTTGCCCTTTCGCTCTCCATTATTCCAACTATTTCTTTTCTCATACAATCAATTGCTGTATTAACTGAATGGACGGTGCACCGTGCCTTTCTGCCATAAAATACGTACAAAAGCTCCAAAAGACGTAACAAGCACATCTTTTTTGTCAAAAAAAAATCCCGTACCGCAGTATCTTGAGCACTGCGAGGGCTCGCGCACATTACTCCGGGCGCCTGCAGCCGCTGCTGCGAGCCCCCGCGGCAATACCGATAAGGGCCTGCGCAGAAATAGACGTCAAGCAAAGTTTCGGAATTACCCGAAAAAACATTATCTTAGCTGAGTTTTTCGACTAAATATATCAGAAAAAGACATAAAAGACTATATGGCTAAGGCAAAAGACGAATTGACGCCGATGATGAAGCAGTTCTACGACTTGAAGGCCAAGCATCCGGATGCGCTGATGCTCTTCAGGTGCGGCGACTTCTACGAGACTTACTGCGAGGATGCTGTCGCGGCGTCGGAAATTCTCGGCATAACGCTCACTAAACGCAGCGGAGGTGCTGGAAAGAAGGAAGATGCCACACAGATGGCAGGATTTCCGCACCATGCACTCGACACCTATCTGCCCAAACTCATCAGGGCGGGAAGGCGTGTGGCCATCTGCGACCAGCTTGAAGACCCAAAACTGACAAAGAAGCTGGTGAAGAGAGGCATCACGGAACTTGTCACACCGGGTGTTGCCATGAGCGATAACGTGCTCAACTACAAGGAAAACAACTTCCTGGCGGCCATACATTTCGGCAAATCGGCATGCGGAGTGGCATTTCTGGACATATCGACGGGAGAATTTCTCACAGCCGAGGGCACAACAGACTACATCGACAAACTTCTCGGCAATTTTGCCCCTAAGGAGGTGCTTTTCGAAAGAGGACGCAAACCTATGTTCGAGGGCAACTTCGGAAACAAATTCTTCACATTCGAGCTCGACGACTGGATTTTCACCGAGCAGTCGGCCAACTCGAAACTTTTGTCGCATTTCGAGACGAAGAATCTAAAGGGATTCGGCGTTGACCATCTGAAGAACGGAATCATTGCTGCAGGCGCCATACTCTACTATCTGGAACAGACACAGCATACGCAGATAAGCCATATACGCTCTATTTCACGCATAGAAGAGGATAAATACGTCCGCATGGACAAGTTCACCATCAGAAGCCTCGAACTGCTCGGTTCGATGAACGACGGAGGAAAGAGCCTTCTGGAGGTGATGGACAAGACCATAAGTCCGATGGGAGGACGTATGCTGCGACGCTGGATGGTGTTTCCGCTGAAGGACGTCCGACCTATCGAAGAGAGGCTCAACGTTGTCGAATACTTCTTCCGCGAACCGGATTTCCGCAATACGGTAGAGGAACAGCTGCATCGCATAGGCGACCTGGAGCGAATCATTTCGAAAGTGGCAACAGGACGTGTCTCGCCACGCGAAATGGTACAGCTGAAGGTGGCTCTGCAGGCCATAAAACCGATAAAGGAAGCGTGTGAGGCTGCAGACAACGACAGTTTGAAGGCCATAGGCCGAAAACTGGATCTTTGCGAGGCCCTGCGCGACAGAATAGACAAGGAAATAAACAGCGACCCGCCTTTCCTGGTGAACAAGGGAGGTGTGATTGCCGACGGTGTGGACAGCGAACTCGACGAACTGCGAAAGATAGCCTATTCGGGCAAAGATTATCTTCTGCAGATACAGCAGCGCGAAATCGAAGCAACGGGCATACAGAGCCTTAAAATAGGCTTCAACAGCGTGTTCGGATACTACATGGAGGTGAGGAACACATTCAAGGAGAATGTTCCGCCTGACTGGATTAGAAAACAGACTCTCGTCAATGCCGAACGCTACATCACACAGGAGCTGAAGGAATATGAGGAAAAGATACTCGGAGCGGAGGAAAAAATCATATCGCTCGAAACAAGGCTTTTCAACGAACTTGTAATAAATGCAGCCGATTTCATCCCGGCCATACAGATAAATGCCAATCAGGTGGCAAGACTCGACTGTCTGCTCTCATTTGCCGAAACGGCAAGGGCAAACAAGTACATACGTCAGGTTATAGAGGACAGCGACGTGCTCGACATAAGACAGGGACGCCACCCTGTGATCGAACAGCAGATGCCGATTGGCGAAAGCTACGTGGCCAACGACATATATCTGGACACGCAGAAACAGCAGATTATAATCATCACCGGACCCAACATGGCCGGAAAGTCGGCGCTCCTGCGCCAGACGGCACTCATCACGCTCATGGCGCAGATAGGCAGTTTCGTACCGGCAGAGAGTGCACGCATAGGGCTCGTCGACAAGATTTTCACCCGTGTAGGTGCGAGCGACAACATTTCAGTGGGCGAATCGACCTTCATGGTTGAAATGAACGAGGCGGCAAACATCCTCAACAACATATCTCCGCGCTCGCTGGTGCTGTTTGATGAGCTTGGACGAGGAACATCAACCTACGACGGTATATCCATCGCATGGGCCATCGTGGAATACATTCACGAAAACACACGAGGACGGGCACGCACGCTCTTCGCCACGCACTACCATGAGCTGAACGAGATGGAGAAATCTTTTCCGCGCATCAAGAACTTCAACGTATCGGTGAAAGAGGTCGACGGCAAGGTCATATTCATGCGTAAGCTCGTTCCTGGCGGTAGTGAACACTCATTCGGTATACATGTAGCCAAAATCGCCGGAATGGCTCCCAGCATCATTAAAAGGGCAAATCAGATACTGAAAGAACTGGAGAGCAACAACTCGGGCAACGGAGTGTCGCGCCCTACTGCCGAAATTGCAGAATCGAGAGAAGGAATGCAGCTCAGTTTCTTCCAGCTGGACGACCCTGTGCTGTGCCAGATACGCGACGAGATTCTAAATCTCGACATAAACAACCTGACTCCGATGGAAGCTCTCAATAAGCTCAACGAGATAAAGAAAATCGTGGGAGGAAAATAAGTTTTAAGCTCAAGATTATATTGGCAAAATAAAAAAATGACCGGATCTGACGATGGATTGTGTCAGATCCGGTCATTTTTTTATTTCAACTCCGTCAATAATATTGCAGAGGCTAATCAATCTTTCTTACTGTCGGCAAAACGACGCAGCAACGGACTGCCAATCATGCAGTATATGCCGATGATAACGAACGGAATGCTGAGAATCTGTCCCATATCGAGAAGCATGCCCTGCTCGAAATCAACCTGCTCTTTCTTCAGGAACTCCACGAAGAAGCGGAATGTGAAGATTGTGGCAAGACAGAATCCGAAAAAGAATCCTGTGCCGACCTTTTCACGGTGCTTCATATAGATGACAGCTCCGATGATGAATATCACAAAATATGCAATGGCTTCATAGAGCTGTGCCGGATGGCGCGGAACAAGCATTCCGTCGACCATGGCATCGTACGTATGGAAAATGAAAGCCCAAGGCACATCTGTCGGCGTACCGATGATTTCGGAGTTCATGAGATTGCCCAGACGTATCATGCAGGCTGTCATAGGGGTTGCTATGGCTATGTTGTCGAGCACACGCAGGAAGTTTATTCCTGTCTTGCGCACATAGAACACAAGAGCCACAAAAAGACCTATCGTTCCGCCGTGGCTCGCCAGTCCCAAATAGCCTTCAAATTTCCATCCGTCGGGAAGCAGGCGTATAGGCAGAATCATCTCAATGAAATGTGTGAAACTCGTAAGATAGTAATCCGGTTCGTAGAACAGGCAGTGGCCCAGACGCGCTCCGATAAGTATGCCGATGAAGCAATAGAACAGAAGCGGATCGAACTTCTCATCTTCAATCTTCTGCTGCTTGTAGAGCTTCTGAACTATCAGATAGGCAAACAAAATGCCGACAAGCCAGCAGAGAGAATACCAGCGTACGGAATATCCGAAGATGTTGAAAGCCTCCAGCTTGGGAGCCCAGTCGATGAATGCCGTTGTAACCATAACTGAAATAGTTTTGGAAAGTTGTGAGAAAACGCCGTTTTATACGTTGAATCGGAAGTGCATGATGTCGCCGTCCTGAACAACATAGTCTTTTCCTTCGATTCCGAGCTTTCCGACTTCGCGTACGGCAGCTTCAGACCCATACTTGATATAATCCTCATACTTGATGACTTCTGCGCGTATGAAGCCTTTTTCGAAGTCTGTGTGAATAACTCCGGCACACTGTGGAGCCTTCCATCCCTTGCGGTATGTCCATGCCTTTACTTCCATCGGACCAGCAGTGATGAATGTTTCCAGATCGAGCATCTTGTATGCAGCCTTGATAAGACGGTTTACACCTGATTCTTCAAGACCGAGTTCGGCAAGGAACATCTGACGGTCTTCGTAGCTGTCGAGTTCGGCAATATCAGCCTCAGTACGTGCAGCAACAACAAGAATCTCCGCATTTTCGTCCTTTACAGCCTCGCGTACCTGCTCAACATACTTGTTTCCGTTTACTGCACTTGCATCGTCTACATTGCACACGTAAAGAACAGGTTTTGTGGTCAGCAGGAACAGACTCTTCGAATATGCCTGCTCTTCCTTGCTGTCGAACTGTACCGTACGTGCAGACTTACCCTGCTCGAGAGCTTCCTTGTAGGCCGACAGAACGCCGTATTCCATCTTTGCATCCTTGTCGCCGCCTACTTCTGCAATCTTCTTGACCTTGGCCATGCGTGCCTCTACAGTTTCCAGATCCTTGAGCTGAAGTTCAGCATCGATGATTTCCTTGTCGCGCACCGGATTGACAGTACCGTCGACATGAGTGACATTTTCATCGTCGAAACAGCGGAGCACGTGTATGATGGCGTCTGTTTCGCGGATATTGCCCAAAAACTTGTTTCCGAGTCCCTCACCCTTGCTGGCACCTTTGACCAGTCCGGCGATATCGACAATCTCTACGGTTGTAGGTACGATGCGTCCTGGATGAACCAGCTCAGCAAGTTTTGTGAGTCTCTCATCCGGTACGGTTATCACGCCCACGTTAGGTTCTATAGTACAGAAAGGGAAATTTGCCGCCTGCGCCTTAGCATTGGAAAGGCAGTTGAAAAGCGTCGACTTGCCTACATTAGGAAGTCCGACGATGCCACATTGTAAAGCCATAAATTTAGATATATCTTAATGTTTGATTATACCATGAAAATCTGATGTCCAGGAATGAAAAGCATAGGCTGTCATACCGTAAAAAACATCAAGGTGCGCAAAGATACTAATTTTTTCAGCTATTTGATAAACAGACATTTCGTTTGAGCCTGCAGCTTCTGTCAAAAAAGCCCGAAGCTTATTTAAATTTGAAAAAAAACGCTAAACTCTTTTAATACAATATAGTTTTTGCATATTTTTGCGTTATAAATATTTAAAGGGCGGAATGTGCCCATCAAACATTCAAAAAAGTGTTTAACAATGGCAAACTCCTCCCTATACTACTGCCAAGTCAAAACAAAAAATTTCAGATAATGAATATCGCATCAAATAAAGCCTTGCGCAAATCAGCACAAATAATAGTCAGCACAATCTGCCTTGTCGCAACACTGGCATGCGGAGAAGGCAACGGTGCGCATATACCTTCAATTGCATCAAGAGATACATTAAAGACTCCGCCATGCAGAAGAGAAGCTGTCAAATATACTACATCCGGAAACGACATTGCGGCAATTGAAATCACATCTGCAGGAAATTACATGGTAATTCCTACTATGGACAGCATTGCACTGCACAATGCCAGAAAACAGTTTTCGATAAACAAAGTGAACACTTTATTAAGAAAGAAAACTGTCAACGGTGCTGAAAATGTAATATGCGGACGATTCACAAAAAGAAGCAAAGGTGCGTTTACACTTGAGAATTACGGAAGTCTGGAGCACCAAACCGGAAACAAGCTTAAATTAACGGCAGAGAAAGGAAAGAGCTATGAACTGGACTGCATCGCAAGCATAAAAAGAAATTCCCTGGACAAGCTTAATGCATCTGTATGCCGTACATGGGAGCTGACCGAAGTGGAAACGTTCATATATGACGAGGATGAAAAGGAACTGGATAATCATACCTTTTCCAGCGAAACTATGTCCAGAGACTACAGTAAGTATCTCATAATGACTGAATACGGAACGTTCGCCAGCATAGACAAAGACGGAAAGACCAACAGCATCGGCAAATGGAAATGGAGCGACCCGACCAACAAAATCTTCAGATACCGCTACAGAGGTGATGTAGGCAATTATGGTTACATACAGGTAGATTTTGACGGTACAACAATGTATTTGCAGGAAACATTCTCTGAATATGACATAAAGCACCTGCAAAAAATAAAATACGTTATCATTTCAAGATGCAAACCTGTTTACAGAAGCAATTTTAAGTAATAAATACTCTATGTAAATTAAACCAGATAGTCAACAATGGAAAAAGACGAAAACAGCAAAGAAGATAAGCATAAAAGCAAATCTCTGAGTACATGCATCTTATGGGGAATAATCATAATAGGTTTGCCGTTGGGAATTGTCATGCATAATATTGGAGTTGGAATTCCATTGGGAGCACTGGCAGGAATGGTATACCATTCATTTCTGAGCAGTAATGACAAAGACAACAATACATCGAAATAACGAAAGTAAGAGGTTGTCTCAAAATATTTTGAGACAACCTCTTCTTAACGAATACAACACCATCGACTGTCCCCACGCCATACATGGCTACGACTCCAGGCAACGTAGCAAATTTTCGGCAGAAGAAAGTTTCTACATCTTCACGGAGCATGCGACGTGCCTCTTCACAGAGGAGATCAAGGATTCAATTATTTATCGAACCAATATCTTCTTTCCATTCATGATGTATATACCAATAGGCAAAGCTTTCAACTCTGTCCCTACAAAATGCCCTTGCAAGTTAAAGATCTTATGCGTCTGCAAAGACTTGTCTACAACAATATCAGATATACCCGAAACAGTATTGTCTGCATCATTTAGTTTTGGGTATCCATCATTTCTGTCTTGATGCCAAGGCGAGTCTTGCACACCTTCACGCAATAGGCCAAGAACACGTCCATCGGCAAAATCGGCAATCGTCATAGCTTTCCCCATCCTCGTTTCATAATCCTGTGATTCGGAATCTTCTGAAATATTTAAATAATAAACATTATTAACAGATGGGGCATAATAATCGCCAAACACGCAATCATATTCAGAATATATGCCAGAACCACTTTCTACAGCTCTATAGGTTTTAGCTTCATAATTAAAGCAACGTTCAAGTTCTTTAACAGTATAACATAGGCCATAAGTTATATCTGCGGAAAGCGTTCCTGCGTTATAGCAATCTACCATTTTCATGGGTCCCCAAATCATAAGTCCACCCGCATTCATACCAACAGATGTTGACATAACGGATCCTATATTGAAGCACTCATTTACGACCCAATCGTTTTCATATTCACCATAAAGGCTCCTCTTAAATTCCACAACTAAACCTGCAGCATAACCATTCAAATGTTTTACAGTTCCTGTATTCCAACATTTTTCCATATGATACTCTGACAAGGTGCTATATTCTTTATGCATGAGTATACTCACTAATCCTGCAATGTAATCGGAATATTCTTCGTTAGCTTGTATGTCTCCATTATTATAGCATTCTTTCATGACATTTAGATAAGCAGAATGCGCTATTCCGCATCCATTCGTCACACATCCTACATTATAGCTGTTCATCAAGCTATCAGCCGTACATGACGAAAACAATCCACTACCATTGTAAATATCTCCAGTGTTTATAATATTGGAAAGCTTATTTGCAGAACATTCATACACAACACCTCCACATGAATTTGCAGAACCATAGTGTCCATCCGTGACAACCTGTTCATTTCTTATCGTTCCTGTATTCAACAAATTAGAAAAGCTATCTCCGATAACTTTACCCGCGATGCCTCCAATAACATTTGAATTATAATATGCATATTCTGGTATGCCTCTATAAGTTAGGTTGCCATGATTTTCACAATCTTTCATGCTGAAAGGTGAATTGTTACCACTTTGTGCATAACCAATAAGTCCTCCTATTAATGTTGAATTTGTATTTTCTACAAGAATATGGCCGAAATTTTTACAGTTACATATACTGCCACCTTTCATTGCAGCCGCAAACATACCTATGTGCGTATAATATCCTTCGAATACATTTTCAGTGAGTTCAGTATCCTTTAATATAATCAAAGAATTTTCGATAGTAAGATTTGATATGACCGAATTGCTAACAACACCAAATAAACCACACGCATAGAATTTATCATTTCCGACACCCCATGCATATGAATTATATCTTTCTCCAATAACAACTTTGGGATATACACCTGAAATTTTATGCCCGTCTCCATCAAAATTACCAGCAAAAAACTGCCCCGACATTCCAAATCCAATAGGAATCCATTGCTGCGGTTCTTTGTTATTAGCAGAAGTAATTGTGAAGTCCGAGTTAAACTTGACCGATGGATTTAGATCTATGTCATTTCCCAGTTTAAAGTATACCCCTTTATATGTCGTACCATTATTCACATACCACGAAAGGTCTGCCAGCTGTTGGGCGTTCGTAATAACATACGGTGCATCTTCTGTCCCCAGACCATACTCATATGGTAATCTTTGAATGCTTTCAGTAGGATAAGACCATCCTTGCGCCATTGCAGATGTGCCAAAGATACAGAAATACATTGTACACATCAATTTTGTAAAAAAGTTGTTACTCATGATAATTTATGAATGTAAAAATTTATACAATGAGTGAATCATCTTTATTTTACAATAATCTTGGAACCTTTGACGTTGCCATTTTTGCCAGTTATGGAGATGACATTCAGTCCTTGGCTGAGTTCGGACGAATTTATCTGCAACGTATTCTGTCCAGCAGGAACAGTGGTACGGTAAACCGTCCGACCACCTGCATCATGTACTGTTACTACTCTATTGTTGCTTTCATTGCCACTCAACTCAATGGTAAGTGTTTCGTTACGACCGACCAAAGAAGGATGCACGTTTGCTTTTACTGGTTCTCCTATCTGCTTGATACTGCTCGAGTTGGAATTGATGCTGTAATAATAATGATATACTCCATCATCTGAATCCACAACGGCTCTTAAGAAATTTTTTTCATTGATGGTAACAATTTCCAAATCTGACAAACGCATTCCATCATAAGTTATTGTCTGCAACACATCTCCGGTTTCTGAAACAATATTAAAACCTATTCGGTCTTGTTCATAGCTCTCACCAGAAGAATATATCGGGCTTATATATTCATAGTTTTCATCGTTGTTGAACAAAGTCTGGGTCACTGCTATGTAAAGGTCTCCATAGCTTAATCCCGTATTGTAGTTGAAGTAACGGATTTCCCAGTCTATTCCCGGATTGAAAGGAACATTAAAAGACTTTATGACATTAAGGTCATCATCATATACGTTTACTTTGTTGAAACTATTAGAATCATCATCATTGTCTGAAAAATCACCGGAAAATTCTATTGATACAATATGTGATTTTCCATCAGCAGAGTATTCTGCTGGAATGAAGTAATCATCATCGTTACCCAACGTCACTATATTGTTTATAACTTGCGCCTGGACTCCTGCTGCAGTGAGCATGGCTAATGCAATCATTAAATTTTTCATTTTTTGTTTATTGGTTTATAAGAAAGCGTGAATCATTCTTTTCGCTTGCCTTTGCATATGGTTGCCGCCAAGCGACCTGTCATTCTGCAAGCATAGAATAGTCCACGCCTTATAAAGCGTGAACTTTCAGCCTGCTTGCTCTCGAATGATGAATATTTGGCGGTATTCTAAGCAAAGAGAACAAGAGCTAAAAGCTCAATACTTTTATTTGTTCATTTCAAGTTTGGTGGAATGGGAACGCGCTTTCGGTTTGTAGTTGTGCCACACATTTATTGTGCAACGATATAAATTCTCAACCTGCGGAATGCCACTCTTCCGAGTACCAAAAATCCTCTTGCGCTCCTTTCGTTCATTGTCTATTTCTTGACCCTCCTTTTTTAAGCGTTATCACTGCCCCTAAAATGTCTTGTAAAAGATTTTAGATAGTATTTCATATAGCGTGTCTGCATCCAACAGCCATTTTCCGGTATGTAAGCCTCTCCTGCAAGATAGTATTTCATATAGCATGTCTGCATCCAACAGCATTATGAGCGATGATGCAAAGTTAATAGACAAATTAAAAACTCAAATCACATGTAGCAATTCCCTACTCTACTTCCCATTCAAAAACTCCTGTAGAGAAATCTTTCGGCTGAACGATTTCAAGACGGAGCGCTGAAGTGGTGACAGGTTCAAAGCTAACCATATTGCCTGTGCCCTTTGAAACTGGATAATCGGTAGTATTCTTTACAGGTTTCCAGTCTCCAGAAGCATCCTTGTAATAGATTTTCCAAGAATCAGGAATACGGCATCCACCCCATGGCTGGTCATCGAACCAGTAAACTGTTGAAGATTTGACCTCAATAGGTTTACTGAATTCATAGCATACCCATTCAGTAGAGTTCTTTTTAGGCCACCAGTGTACGTAAGGAATAGAGCGGTCGTCCGGACCTGCAGGTACGAGTCCGTCGTTTACAGAACTGAGCGAAGCAGACTTCACAGAAGCAGTTACCTTGCTCTTTGAAGATACTGACGCAGGACGAGCAGGAGATGCTGCTTTTACATCATAAGGAAGCCATACCATCATGTTTCCTGCTCCACGATGAGCCCATGCATAATACGGAATCAGGTTGAGAGATACGCTCTGTGTTGAAAGATTGCCGTCTTCGCTGAACGAAAGCACCTGTGCTGGAACAGAAATAGACTTTATTCCGTCAAGCAATGTACCGTCAAGAGACTTGAGGTCTGAAACAACACTGAACTGCGGACGCTGATTGAGAAGCATCGTACGTATGTTGAAATCATTGTCAGGCCATTCAGCACAATAAACGATAGGGCCTCGCTCTACTGCCACCCTACCCTTGTCAGCCTCGACCTTATTGTTTGCACGGACCATACGAACATCCATATCAAAGCTTATTTCAACCTTATCTCCCTTCTTCCATTTGCGGTCTATGCAGAAATAACCTTTGTCGAGCTTGCTCTCAACTTCAGCCCCATTGACCTTGATCTTATATCCAGGTACAATTTTGTCAGAATAATAATAAAGGTCGCTAGGGACAGGTTTATTCTGAACCCAGCCTGGTATACGTATTTTGAGGCAAAAGCTCTTCTGGCGCGTTTTAACGACGTTTATGGCTATGTTTCCATCCCATGGATAAGAAGTTTCCTGCTGAAGTGTAACAATTTTGCCGTCAACCGGTATTTCAGCCGTGTTGGCCATGAACAGATTTACATAAAGATCACGGTCCTTCGACGCATACACATATCCTGGAACAGAAGGAATGAAACGGCTTACATTTGAAGGACAGCATGCACATCCGAACCATGCCTGACGCTGATGCTGGCCCATACTCTCAAGCGGATTCGGATAGAAGAACTTGCCTCCGTCTATGCTTACTCCTGAAAGTACTCCATTGTAGAGGGTACGCTCAAGCACATCATAATACTTGGATTCGCCGTGAAGAAGGAACAGACGGTAGTTCATGTACACCTGAGCAATAGCCGCACATGTTTCGCAATATGCAGACATATTAGGAAGTTCATAATTTGCACCAAAGGCTTCTCCCTGGCTGGTTGCTCCTACTCCACCCGTTATGTAATACTTCTTTGAAACAATATTGTCCCAGATTCTGTCAATGGCATGTATATATGCAGTATCACCTGTGAGAGCTGCAACATCGGCCATTCCTGAATACATATACCCTGCTCGTACAGCATGTCCGACAGCTTCATCCTGCTCTAACACAGGCTTATGCGCCTGGCTGTAAGCATCGCGGCGCTGGGTCTTTCCTCTATAATCAAGGAAAAATTTGGCCTGATCAAGATATTTCTTGTCACCAGTAACCGTATAAAGCTTTGCAAGCGCCATTTCTGCTATCTGATGTCCAGGAACAAGCTTGAGCTGACCTTCTCCAGGACCAATCTCGCGACAAACGCAGTCTGCATACTTTATAGCTATATCCAGGAACTTACGGCTTCCGGTAGCCTGATAATGAGCTATCGCACCTTCAACCATGTGTCCTAGATTATAAAACTCATGGCTCAGATCCTCTACCTTTTCCCAACGCTTCGAACCTGCCCAACCATGTGGATGCCAAGGGTTC
Organism: Bacteroides sp. 43_108; assembly: GCA_001915545.1. GTDB lineage: Bacteria > Bacteroidota > Bacteroidia > Bacteroidales > Bacteroidaceae > 43-108. The sequence continues at coordinate 15,917 of MNQS01000187.1, forward strand.
ATCGTACGTGCCGTATAGAGGTAACCATCTGGTTCTTGGGCTTTTGCAACTATATCCAGCACACTGTCGATATAGTTTTCCAACTTTTTGTCAGGATAAGTCTGAAGCAAATAACTTGCACCTTCAATGGTCTTGTAAACGTCTGTATCGTCGAAAGAAAATCCTTCAACCTTATAATCCTTGCTAGGATGTGCAGCCTTTACGAAGTTCTCATAACGTCCGGTTTCCTCGCATTTGCTGAATGCCAAAGGAACTGTAACCTTACGGCTTGCATCAAGGCGCTGTCCCCAAAAAGAATTGTTTTGGACTTTTACATCTGTAAACGGCACAGGATCAATAGGATAGCCACTAGAGTTCTGTGCATAAGAACTACCGGAAGACACGGCAGTCAACATTAAAAAAGAAGCTACAAATAATTTATTCATATATCAGATTTATTAATTATCATAAATTAAACCAAATTAACAGCAAGGTAAAATGGCATCAAATGACAAGCATGTTAACATCTTATAAAATAATGCCATACGACCACAAAACTTTACTGACAAACAAAAGTTTAAACAAATTCAGCTAAATATGGCAACATTATAAAATTTTAAATCGGGTAGGAGGGCACAACCTGCAATAGGCCATACCCGTCCTACAATACTCTAATTGTCAACAGATTAGAACAAGTATCAATGAGCCTCCAGCCAATTCTTGCCCCAACCGCAGTCAGCTATAAGCGGAACACTCATCTGACATGCAGACTCCATCTCTTCGACGACCATCTTCTGAAGACGTTCTTTTTCTTCAGGGAAAACACTGAAATTCAATTCGTCATGTACCTGAAGTATCATTTTTGAACGCATATTTTCGGCCTGCATTCTGCGATCTATTCTGACCATTGCAATCTTTATTATATCAGCAGCACTGCCTTGTATAGGCGTATTTATGGCATTGCGCTCGGCATATCCGCGCACAACAGCATTATGGCTGTTAATATCCGGAAGCATGCAACGTCTGCTGAACATAGTTTCCGTATAACCTCTTTCACGGGCCATCTGTATAGATCTGTCCATATACTCACGAACCTTAGGATACGTAGCAAAGTAACCGTCAATCAGCTCTTTAGCCTCTGCACGGCTCACTTCCATACGCTCAGCAAGTCCGAATACTGTTATTCCATATATTATACCGAAATTGGCAGTCTTTGCCTTGCGTCTCTGATCTGCAGTTACCTCCTCAATAGGAATCTTATAGATTTTTGCAGCCGTAGCGGCATGTATATCATATCCCTGGGTAAATGCTTCAATCATATTCTCATCCTGGCTTAAATGAGCCATTATTCGAAGTTCGATCTGAGAATAATCGGCCGAGAAAAATTCACATCCATCATCAGGAATAAATGCCTTGCGAACTTCCTTTCCATTCTCGTCCCTAATAGGAATATTCTGCAGGTTAGGATCACTGGAACTAAGTCTTCCCGTCGATGTTACTGCCTGATTATAAGACGTATGTATATGTCCGGTCTTTGGATTTATAAGCTGCGGCAGAGAATCCACATAAGTAGAAAGAAGTTTCTTGTATCCGCGATAATCAAGAATTTTTTCCACAATAGGGTGGCGCGACTTCAGATTCTGAAGCACATCCTCAGAAGTTACATATTGTCCGGTTTTAGTTTTCTTAGCCTTATCTACAATCTTCAGCTTGTCGAACAGCACTTCGCCGACCTGCTTTGGAGAAGAAATATTGAAGTCCATGCCAGCCATCTCGTGTATTTCCTTTTCGATGGTACTCATACGCTCGGCAAACTGCCTGGAAGTCTCGGCCAACGACTCTGTATCGACACGTACACCGTTCATCTCCATACGTGCAAGCACAGGCACCAGAGGCATTTCTATCTCTTCAAAAAGACTGTAAAGTCCATTTTTCTTCAACTCAACCTCGAAAATATTCTTGAGCTTAAGAGTCACATCAGCATCTTCAGAAGCATATTTGTAAACTTCGGAAGGGGAGAGGCTGCGCATATTTTTCTGTCCCTTGCCCTTCGGACCTATAAGTTCGTCGATATGTATAGTCTTATAGTTGAGATATACCTCAGCCATATAGTCCATGTTGTGGCGCAACTCGGGCTGAAGCACATAATGGGCAATCATTGTATCGAAAATCGGTCCATTGAACTTGACTCCATAATTTGCCAAGACTATGATGTCATATTTAATGTTCTGTCCGATTTTCATCAAATCAGGTGATTCATAAACGCCTTTAAATATATTTACTATTTTTAACGCTTCTTCGCGTTCTGATGGAATAGGCACATAAAAAGCCTTGTTTTCTTCTATTGAGAAGCTCAAACCGACCAGTTCTGCCTTCATTGCATCGGTACTGGTGGTCTCCGTATCTACACTGACTGCGGAAGATGTAAATATTTTTCCGCAAAGCTCATTCATTTTCTCCTCTGTATCAACCAATTGATAATCATATTCAATATCATTCAGTGTCTTCAGATTTGAAGATACGGGTTCTTCCTTGCCCTCCGTAGATTTCACGGCAAAGAGATCGCCTTGCAAAGATGGTTGATTGGATACTTTTTTATCCTTGTTCAAAATTCGGTTGATCAATGTACGGAATTCCAGCTCTTCAAACAAAGAACGCAATTTCTGCTCATCGATCTTCTTGCGCTCCAAAAGCGGCATGTCAAGCTCTATTGGAACATCGGTCTTTATCGTCGCAAGGAATTTTGAAAAGACTATTCCTTCTTCATTTGTTTCAATCTTGGTCTTAAGTGCTCCCTTAAGCTCACCCTTGTGCTCAAGCAGATTCTCGATAGACCCATATTGTGAAATCAGCTTGACGGCAGTTTTTTCGCCCACACCTGGACAGCCAGGAATATTGTCGGCCGCATCTCCCATAAGTCCGAGCATGTCTATGACCTGAAGAGGAGAGGAGAGTCCATACTTGTTCATGACCTCGTCTGGTCCCATGACTTCAAATTCCTTATCACCGAATTTCGGACGATACATGAAGACATTCGAACTGACAAGCTGTCCATAGTCCTTATCAGGAGTCATCATATAGGTTTCTATACCCATAGCGCCGGCTTTCTTGGCCAGCGTACCTATGACATCATCAGCTTCATATCCTGCAACCTCCAATATCGGAATGTTGTACGCCTCAAGAATCTGTTTGATATATGGCACCGACAACCTTATAGCCTCGGGTGTTTCTTCGCGCTGCGCCTTATATTCAGGATAAGCCTCATGACGGAATGTAGGTCCCGCAGGATCAAAAGCAACCCCTATATGAGTTGGATTCTCCTTTGTCAGAACCTCTTCAAGCGTGTTTACAAACCCCATGATGGCCGAAGTGTTAAGACCTTTGGAATTAACTCTCGGAGACTTTATAAGTGCATAATATGCCCGATAAATCAATGCGTATGCGTCGAGAAGAAAGAGTTTTGGCATAATTAATGATATATTTTAGACGTAAAGTTACAAAAAAAATATTATTATAACCGTTTTATTGCTAATTTTGTATTGTAATAGCTTGTAATAACAAATGGACGCACTATCCCTAATAAGAAAACCTATTGGAAGAGAATTGGAAGAGTACAAGAAGGTTTTCGATTCATATCTGATTCATTCAAACCCGATTCTCAGAGAAGTACTGAAATTCATTGGGCAACGGAAAGGCAAAATGATGCGCCCGATATTGACCTTGCTTTCCGCCAAGCTATTCGGCGACATCAATGAATCTTCAATATTTACAGCTGCTACATTCGAATTTACCCATACAGCCAGTCTTGTACACGATGATGTAGTAGACGAAAGCGAAGAGAGAAGGGGACTTCCGTCGGTAAACAGCATTTACAACAACAAAGTTGCAGTACTTGTGGGCGACTACATTCTGGCAAGCGGGCTTCTGAATGCATACAACGCTGGTAATTCCGAAATAGTAAAAATCGTATCTACCGCAGCGCAGAAACTGGCAAATGGAGAACTCCTGCAGCTCAAAAACGTTGAATATGAGAAGATTTCAGAGGACGTATACTTCGAAATCATAAAAAACAAAACCGCCGCGCTGTTTTCAGCTTGCGCTGAAGGAGGTGCCGTAAGTACAGGAGCATCCGAAAAGGACCGCGAGAACATGCGCAGATTCGGCGAAATAATTGGAATATGCTTCCAGATAAAAGACGACATATTTGACTATTACGACGAAAACGACATAGGAAAGCCAACCGGCAACGATATGCAGGAAGGAAAACTGACATTGCCGGTAATTCATGCACTCTTTACTACAGGAAGCAACGAAATGTTCGACATAGCATACAAGGTAAAGAGCAGAAACGTTACTCATGATGAAATTGTAAAACTCATTCAATTCACAAAAGAGAACGGAGGCATTGAATATGCCGAAAATGTTATGAAAAAATATGCCGCTGATGCCAACAAAATCCTGGATGAATATGAAGACAACGATATAAAGGACGCATTGAAAGCATACGTAGATTTCGTTATAGAAAGAAATAAGTGAGAGTAGGGGGCTTCAGCCTTTATATACCACATAAAAAATGGACCAGATGACTATGTGAATAATGTCATCTGGTCCATTTTCTGTATGTATAAGTTGGGATATTCAGTAAATAGAATAAAATTAGCCAACTAATTCATACACAAAGTGTTGCGAATTAGCTGGCTTTTTTGTATCTTTAGGTATTCCCCCGAAAA
>MNQS01000188.1 GCA_001915545.1 Bacteroides sp. 43_108
TCGGGGGAATACCTAAAGATACAAAAAAGCCAGCTAATTCGCAACACTTTGTGTATGAATTAGTTGGCTAATTTTATTCTATTTACTGAATATCCCTAAGTATCTGGGACTTGATCGTTCTGATAGGACGTATGTTGAGTGCAGTGATATTATTGGTGACAAGATTGCGTCTGTGCTTGAACTTGTCAAGAAGAAATATTCACAAAAACATTCTGTGAATGGTGTTGTACCGAAGGAAAAATGGTCTGAGAAATATATTCAAGGAAATATAATATTGAATTCCAGGGATGTTCATCTGGATTCTGAATTTGCTTATAAAGAAGGAGATACGGATATTCGTATTGACCTTTTGCGGGTTGTGGATGGGGCTGTCACGTTTGTTGAGTTGAAACGACTTGACGATGCACGTATGTTGAAAAGTACGGATGAAAGTCCAGAGGTTGTCGAACAGATGATTCGATATTCGGAGTTTATTGATAAGCATAAATCTGATATTCTGAATTATTATAAGATGCTGTATGAGATAAAATCCAACCTCGGATTGCCTGTTCCTGCATCGCATCCAGAATATGTAAACATAAATCCCGAACTTCTCATTTTTGATCGTTGGGAAAAATCGCATCCTGCAAGAGAGAAACACAGGAGTAGGATGGAGGAGCTTCTTTCGCGTGAAGGTATAGCTTATGAAATTGTAGGTGATTGGAAATGAATTGTATTCTGTTGGAATATTGCGTTTTCACTTCTTTGTACTAGTATATACGACGCGGGGCAGAACAAAAGTTCCGCCCCGCGTTGGTGTGTATAGGTTAGTTTTACAAAATATGTCTTTGGTTATTTGACATTCAGTTTGAAGCTTCCGCCTTTGACTGTGATGATGTATACACCGGCAGTTTCGAATGTGTGTGATGCTACGTTGCCGGCAATGAGGAGTCCTTGCATATCGTATACACTGAAGACTACACCGTCGGCAATGCCAAGGTTGCGTCCGTTGAGATTGATGCCCTGTGTTGCATTCAGTTCAGGAGAAGTGATGCCTGTAGATTCATCGTATTTGTATTCGATAGTTATTTCTTCTGTACGTTTTCCGTTTTCATCTACAGCTACAACAGTGCGTCCAGTTGGCAGGCCGTTGTCTGCATAGTGGTAAGTGATTTCTTCGCATACAATCTGAGGGTCCGATTCTGAAAGCTGTGTTGCCTTGGCTGATTCTTTAGGATCTTCTGACGGATCGATAGGAGATACGTTGTCATACTCTTCGAAATAGATGTATTCTTTTATAAGTCGGTCGCCATTCAGGATGTATATAGGACGGTTTTCTATGTCTTTGCAGACTGTATTTCCATCTTCATGGCTTACAGAGAAGTATGCATCACGTGTGACGTTGAAGTATGTGACGTTATTGTCTATACCTTCTGTGAACCCGTAGTCGTCGTATTTGTTGCCGTCGTTTTCGTTTACACATACAACGCGACCTGCAACGGAAACAACGATTGTAGTGTCTGTTGAGAATCCGTCGTAGTCCTTCATGACATTAGGACGCACGAATCTTACATCTTCAGTCTGTATCTCGCGTATGTTTATCCACCAGCTATCACGATCTGTAGAGTATTTGTCGGTCTGGTAGCCATAGAAACGGTTGCCCTTCTTCTCCATGTAGGTTTTAACGGTGTTGTATTCGTCTATGGCTGTTTTTGTCACAGAATTATTTCCGTATGCATATTCTGTTTTCCAGCTGTACTCATAGTTGTCCTTGTCGCTGACAGTGCTTTCAGTGGATTCTTCTCTTATCATCTTACCATTTGACCAAATATAGTCTGATGTGGTTTCGCTATGATAATAGTATCCATTATCTTCTGTGATGCTCATTTTGAATTGTGTGATTTGTCCATAAGCATCAACTGTGAATGTGTAAGTTGGAATATTGCCGTAAGGGCTTGTGCCTTCTTCTTTAAAGCTTACAGCAGTGAGTTTGCCTGAGGCATCACGAGTCATTGTCATGGCTGATTTGTATTCGTCTTCTATTACAGTCATGCTTGTCAGAGGTCCGTCTAAGCCGAATACATCATGCCATGAGTTGCCAATGCCATAAACGTCATCGTTGAAATATGTGTACTTTTCCTCGTAATCGAGCACCCACTCTGGTTCGCTTTCGGAGAATGGCTGTGCTGATTTCATTTGGTCATCATTGACTCCTCCGATTTCTTCATCATCGCCGGTGTTGTATTTGACAATGCTTGAGATACGGCCATGTGTATCGTACGTATAAACATATTTGCATATATCGCGAGAGCCTTCGTGCCCGTTAAGTGAATAGCAACTGTATTCTACAAGTCTGCCTTCGGTGTCATATTTATAATGTTCTGCTTCCGCCGGTTCTGTAAATACATTGCATTCATTTCCATAATCCCAATATGATGCATATTTAATGATGGTGGAATCGTTGAGAGAACCTTTTAATTCAAGTTTATCAGACTTAGTCTGTATACCGGTTATGTTGCCCTCTGCGTCAAATGTTGTCATCTTTTCCAAATTACCGCTGTAGCTGTCGAAGAAGGCATGTGATGCCAAACGTCCATTGTCGTAATAGCTCCAGTCTTCTACAATAAGGTAACCATATTCGTCGCCGTAGTCTTCATATTTTGTGTAATATGTGACACCTTCTTCGTATCGAACCATTATATAATATGACGTGAATATGCCACCGGCATCGCTCTTACCGTAATCAACGGCTTTTATTTTGATTCTATTTTCGGAATCATACTCATAGCTGTATGTGCCGACGTCATAGAGAGATTCTGGTCCCCATTTGCCGTCAACTTTCTCGCGCATGTAGATTGTTTCGGAAGAACGCACCTTGTCCTTGTTGTAGGCATAGACAAATCGATAACAGCGATTGTCTATGATTTCGGACATTTCCTCAATCAATGCACTGCTTTTCTGTTGCGGTTGTGATGAATACTTTTTGCTTTTTGAAAGAACAGTACTGTTTGCCCTCTGCTTCTGTTCCATGTAGTGCCTGCCGAATTTTATGCCTTGCGCATAAACATTTGTCGATAAAAGCACCATACATAAAAGTAAATGTTTTTTCATAAAAAGAATAAGTTTATTTGGTTAATTTTCTCGTTCTTGAATCTGTATTCAATCTTGCTTGATGGATTGCTGTTTTGTGGATCTCTCTGTCTGTAGGGATAAGATGGTATGTATTTATATAATATGTATTATAGTTAAGATTATAGTTTATATAAGTGCATTAGTCTCATGAAAGTCCGGTATATACTTCAAGACATATATTGGAAGGTACAAGTGTTGGGCACGTGTCTTTTTGATATAATCTTGTGTATATGTGCAAAGTAAATCATAAATTGCATAATCTTAAACTTTTTATGTAGTTTTTCATGTTTTCGCCGGTATATTTAGCTCTACATGTCGTTTTATTAATTTAAAGTTGATTTTTCTTGTTGTGTTTTATGATTTTCCTGAAGATTTTTTTGAAAGATTTATTATAAAAATCAAATCAGCTTCTAGTAAAACGGCACAAAGCTGCAATCCTTCATGCGGTTGCAGCTTTGTGCCGTTTTTATAGGGTGATTTTTAAGTGTTTTTTTAAGTGGATCTAGAGGTGGTCTTGGCATCAAGGATGTATTGCATGAAGCTCTGTTTGTGGAGCATTGATGCAAGCTGTCATTTTTGTGTCTTTATTTATATGTAGACGTTGACTTCAAGTGAGACTTGTGTGTCTCCATTGATGTCGTGCAGACCGATTTTGTTTTCCTTCGCCAGCCAACCGATGGCAAGCATAAGATCATCTTCGCTGAGGGATGTCTTGCTCCTCAGTTCGTTGAGGCTCCAAAGGGAGTTGTTGCATAGGGTTTTCCATACAATTCCCGCATTCCGCTTGATTTGTTCTTTCAAAAAGTACTTCATGGTTTTGATTTTTTTACTGAAATACTGTGTTGACAAAAGTCTGGCAGAATCCCATTTTGTTTATAGAATTGTCCCATTGAGCGGCTGCATTAAGGATTACAGTTTGGATGTGGTCTTTGGTGCAGATTCAAGGAACGGAATTTATCTCGTGCAGTGCGTATATACTTTTTTAATATAGCCCTGCTACATATAGAACGTTTTGAAGATGCGTTTTGTTCGTATATTTGTACTCTGCGGTGCACTTTTTGATTATTGTTAACATAATGTATTGCTGATAGTTGTAGTAGAACTTTCTTTTGCAATACCGACATTGCATTTTGTGTTTTCCGCCCAATTAAATTTTTATAGAAATATTTATTTTTTTGAAATTTTATGGTTGTTTTTTTGATAAATGTTCTGATGTTTTATGTATATTCGCATTTGCAGATGAACCTGTTGAGAGGTTTGGGGTTTATGTATCGGTTGATGTCTGTTTTTCGGCAGATGCATATTTCTGATAACTGCCGGCATTTTTATACTGTGAAAAATATTTTTTAACGTTTTTATCTTGTAGGCTTTCCGCATTCCATATGGGGATGCAGATGACTGAAGGAACCTAAAATTTGCTTATTATGGATGATTCTGGCCACAATACCAACGTTGAGGCGTTGGTCGCTCCGCTGTTCGAGAGCATGAAAGTCCGTGTGACAGATGAAGAACTGCAACGCATAAAAGATGCTTTTGCTTTTGCACGTGAGGCTCACAAGAAGCAGAGGCGCAAAAGCGGTGAGCCTTATATTGTACATCCAATATCTGTGGCGCGTATAGTAGGCGAGGAGATGATGCTGGACGCAAATACTGTCTGTGCAGCTTTTCTTCATGATGTCGTTGAGGATACTTCTTATACTTTAGACGATATAGAAAAGCGCTTCGGCGATGATGTCGCATTTCTGGTACGTGTGGTTACGAAGAAGAAAAAGGAGCATTACGAGAAATCGAAACAGGTGGACAACTTCAAGCAGATGATTGATTCGGTGAAGTTCGACATCAGGGCAATGCTGATAAAATTGGCAGACAGACTGCATAACATGCGTACGTTGAGCAGCATGAGGCCTGAAAAACAGATGAAGATAGCTGGAGAAACGGATTATTTTTATGCACCTTTGGCAAACAGGCTGGGATTGTTCGGCGTGAAGATAGAGCTTGAAAATCTGAGCTTCAAATACAGATGTCCACGTGAATATGCCGAAATCGAGAGGATGATAGAGGATGACAAGTGTGCTGAGAAAGAAGCCCTTAAGCGCTTCACCGGACGTATAAGCTCCAAGCTTGAAGCTGCAGGAATAAGGGCAAAGATTGATGCCGAATTTCGTATGCCTTTGAGCCTAAGAAGAAAAATGATACGTACAGGACGCGATTTCGGTCATATTGAACACCGGCATTTTGTGCGTATAGTTTTCGATGACGGGCAGGGTTCTTCGGAGAAGGATATGAGTCTGAAGATATATTCGCTTTTGACGGACATGTTCAAGGAAAAACCCGGCGAACTTTCGAACTACATAGATGCGCCTAAGGAAAATGGATACCAGGCGCTGCATGTCAAGCTGCTGTCGGACACGGGAGCTTGGGAAGAGGTTCATATTTGTTCTCACAGGATGCTTCTGACCTCATGGTACGGATATATTGCAGAGAGGGAAGACGGCAATTCGAGAAGGTGGATTGAAAAGCTGAAATCAATTCTTCAGGATATGGCCTGCCACAGCCATGAAATAGATTTCATGGAAGGCATCAGTACTTCTTTCTATAATGATGATATAACAGTTTTTACTCCGGAGGGACGACCTGTGACCTTGCCGCAGAGATCTACAGCGCTTGATTTCGCTTTTGAAATACACAGCAGTATAGGACATCATGCGAAGTATGCAAGGATAAACGGCAAGCTATGCTCTGTGAAGACATTGCTTAACAGGGGCGACAGTGTAGAAATTGGTACTGACAATGCCTTGCAGCCTAAGCTTGATTGGGTGGATTTTGTTCATACGTACAAGGCTAAAAGGTATCTGAAAAGCTTCTTCTTGAAAAAAGGCCGCCATGCCATGATGAGGTGTGAATTCTGCAATCCTCTGCCTGGCGATGAGGTGATAGGATTCAGGGAGAGCGACGGTACTTTGTATGTTCACAAGCGCGATTGTGCGCATGTTATCAGTCAGGTATCGCAAAACGGAGATTCTGTTGAAGCAGTAGAGTTTGAAGAGAGTTTAGACATGCTGTACCCGGTAAGGATTCACGTGAAGGCCGTTGATCGTTTTCATCTGCTGTGCGATTTGATAGATTGTATAACAAATCAGCTTCATTTGTCTATTACCAGTCTTAATACTGTTACGGTGGACGAGATTGTGGACTGTGATATCTGTTTCTCTGTACATTCATTTGATGAGCTTCAGACTGTGATGACAAGAATTGGAAGTATTCAGAGCGTTGACGAAGTAAGCAAACCTGACAGGTGATGACTAGTGAACTGAAGGGAAGCTCTCGCATGATTTGGTGATGTCGAGAGGCGTCGTTTCTGCCGATGTGCTTGAGATGCAATGCTGTATTATATAAGATATGTGCAACCCTAAAGTTTCCGGCTGGTGACAAATATGCTATGGCCGGTAACTTTAGGGTTTTGCGTAGTGGATTTTGCAGGAGTGGCGTAAACTCTGGTATATTACAGCGATTTTCATTATGTTTGCAGAATAAAAATGTTTTTCTGATGTTGCAGATTGAAAATCTCTCTCTTAAATATGGTGACCAACAGATTCTGAAGAATGTTTCGCTGACAGTAATGCCGGGAGAAACGGCTTGTGTTTGCGGCGAATCGGGGTGCGGCAAGAGTTCTCTGCTCAAAGCCGTGCTGGGATTTGTGGACGCAGACGGATATATTGCTGTCTGCGGCGAGGTGCTTTCTCCTCTTACGGTGTATTCCATCAGAAAGAATATTGCCTACGTGCCGCAGGAATTGGCTCTGCCTGCAGAAACTGTTGCGGAAATGGTCAGGATGCCGTTTGAACTTAAAGCCAACAAACATGTTCCGTACTCTTATGACCTGTTGATGGAGGAATGGAAGTGGCTTGGATTGGAACCAGGGCTGTTAAATAAGTATACAAATGAGATTTCTGGCGGACAGAGACAGAGAATTATGCTAGGAGTGAGCGGTATGCTGCGTAAACCGCTTCTTCTTGCAGATGAACCAACTTCGGCTCTCGACGGAGATTCGGCTCATCATGTGTTGGACTATTTCAGGATGCTGGCCGACAAAAGAGGCATGGCCGTTGCTGTCGTTTCGCATGCGCGTGAATTGGTGGACGGATGCGACAAAGTGTTGAGGCTGTAGGCTGATGTGAGACGCAGATTGGGACGTTGCCCATGTTTTTTATTGATAGTCATTTTTGCTAACAATTTGTTTTTCATGACAGAAGATTTGTCGCCGTTAGGTTTGGGTATCGGCATGATGCTCATGGTTATACCGCTTTATTTCTTGAGTCTATACAAGACGAAGCTTGTACGTTCTACCATGAACGGTACGATAAGAATGGTCGTACAGCTGTTTCTTATAGGCTTGTATCTGAGGTATCTTTTTTATTATGATCTTTGGTATGTCAATCTGGCCTGGGGATTGATAATGGTTGGCGTGGCCACGGGTACGGCGCTTCAGAGAACCAACATGAAACTCGAGGTATTGCTTATGCCGATTACTGTGGGTTTTTTGTCAACGGCTTTGTTTGTGAGTATATATTTCCTGGCACTGGTGCTTAACGTCGGTAGGGTGGCTGATCTGGGGCTCACGCTTGATACGCTTTTTTCTGCCAGATACTTCATTCCTATATTCGGAATACTTCTTGGAAATATGCTTGGAGTTAATGTTGTGGCTCTTAATACATATTATGAAGGTATAAGGAGAGAGAGGCAGATGTTTTATTATCTTCTGGGAAATGGTGCTACGTTGTGGGAGGCAACAGCTCCTTTTATCAGAGGGGCTATAAGAAAGGCTTTCAATCCTTGTATTGCAAATATGGCTGTTATGGGACTGGTGGCGCTTCCAGGTACGATGATAGGACAGATTTTGGGAGGTTCAGACCCGGGGGTGGCTATAAAGTATCAGATGATGATTGTCGTGATTACGTTTGTGGCCTCGATGTTGTCGCTTATGATTACAATAGCATTGGCTATGAGACGCAGTTTCGACAAATATGGAAGAATGCTTGACGTGTTCAGAAGCTGAAACATTTCTGATGAATATATCAAAATAAAAAACTCACCTGCAGGAACGTGTAATTTACGTTTGATGCAGGTGAGTTTTTATATAAATATGTATTGGTCTTTCAGATAATACTGATTATCCGTATATGATCTTTCCGTTTTCGTCTTCGTACGGTGCAAGATCTTTTGCATACTGATTCATTGCACGGAGACTCATACCCATTGATGAGAATCCACCGTCGTTGAAGAGGTTCTGCATTGTTACCTTGCGTGTGAAATCAGAGAACATCATTACACAGTAGTCTGCACATTCTTCTGCTGTAGCGTTGCCGAGTGGAGACATCTTGTTTGCGAAGTCCATGAGGTTGTCCATGTCCTTGATTCCCTTTCCGGCTGTTGTAGGAGTTGGAGACTGTGAGATTGTGTTGATACGTACGTGTTTCTCGCGTCCGTAGATGTATCCAAAGCTGCGAGCTATGCTTTCCAACATGCTCTTTGCATCAGCCATATCGTTGTAACCGAAGAATGTACGCTGAGATGCAACGTATGTGAGAGCTATAACTGAACCGTATTCGGCGATGGCATCCTGCTTCTTGGCTACCTGAAGCATCTTGTGGAATGAAATTGCTGAAATATCAAGAGTTTTCTGGAGATAGTTGTAATCAAGGTCGTCGTATGTGCGGTGTTTGCGCACATTTGGACTCATTCCGATTGAGTGGAGTACAAAATCGATCTTGCCTCCAAGAAGCTCGACAGATTTTGTAAATACGTTTTCGAGGTCTTCAACACTTGTGGCGTCGGCTTCTATAATAGGTGCATTAAGCTGTTTGCTCAGCTCGTTGAGTGTACCCATACGTATGGCCATTGGAGTGTTGCTCAATGTAATTGTTGCCCCTTCTTCAACTGCTTTTACTGCTACTTTCCATGCGATGGAATCTTCATTGAGCGCGCCGAAGATAACGCCACGCTTACCTTTCAATAAATTGTGAGTCATTATAAAAAAATCTTTATGTTTGTTATCTCGTCACGAAAATACAATATTTGTGCAATGTTGGCAAATATTTCGGTCAAAAGGTGTATAAAATAAGGATTTGGCATGCTTTTATAGCTATTATTAGTGCTTTGAAGAGCTTATGTCGGCTTCTGACGATATGTAATGACGATGCTGGGTATATTTGCTGATATAGCCTTTTGAAGTAGAAAAATGCAGGTATTTGTATACTATGTATTCAAAAAATGAATTATTTTTGTGTTGTCAGGCAAAAAAGCCTTATCTTTGCTACAATTATGAAAATACGGGAATTAGTTGACGCCCTTGAAGAATTTGCGCCACTGTCCCTGCAGGACGGCTTCGATAATGCTGGAATGCAGATTGGATTAGCAGATGACGCGGAAGCTGCAGGGGCTTTATTGTGTCTTGACGTTACTGAGGATGTCATAGACGAGGCAGTTGAAAAAGGATGTAATATCGTTGTAAGTCATCATCCTTTGATGTTCAGACCGTGTAAAACCATTACGGGAGCGAATTACGTTGAGAGGTGTGTCATCAAGGCCATAAGAAACGGTGTATCGCTTTATGCCGCTCATACTAATCTTGACAATGCACACAACGGCGTTAATTTCAAGATGGCTGAGAAACTGGGACTCAAGGATGTAAGAGTTCTGGAGCCGAAGGACTGCGATGGTGAAACAGGTGCAGGTCTTGTCGGGGTTCTGCCGGAAGCTGTTGAAAAAGAAGATTTTCTGGCAACTGTCAAAGAGACATTCGATGTGGCTTGTCTGAGATACAACAGCTGGACCGGTGAGAAAGTGAAAACTGTGGCTCTATGTGGCGGTGCAGGGGCATTCCTTATACCTGAAGCCGTTAAGGCTGGCGCAGACTGTTTTATCACTGGAGAAATCGGATATCATAAGTTTTTCGGTCTGGAAAATGACATTCTTCTGATGGAGCTCGGGCATTTTGAGAGCGAGCAGTACACAGTGGAACTGATTGAGACTATTTTGAGAAAACGATTCCCGGAACTTCCGCTCTTCAGAACGGAACTTGAAACAAATCCGATAAATTATTTGTAGAATATAACTTTTATAATTGTTTTACAGCATTATGGTTAAGAAGAAAGAGGCACAGGCTGATATGTCTGTTGAAGAAAAGCTCAAATCGTTGTATCAGCTACAGACAATGTTGTCTGAAATTGACAAGATTAAGACGTTGCGCGGTGAACTTCCACTGGAAGTGCAGGATTTGGAGGACGAAATAGAGGGCCTCAAGACACGTATAGAGAATACCAATGCTGAGATTGTTGAACTTCGTTCCAGAATAAATGAAATGAAGGGCAAAATCGATATGGCAAATTCAAAGCTCGAGTCATATAAGTCGCAGTTGGACAATGTCCGCAACAACCGTGAATATGACTTGATCAATAAGGAAATAGAGTTCCAGAGCCTTGAAATTGAACTCTGCAATAAGCGTATACGCGAGAATACAGCAGCGGAAAAGGCAAAGGAAGAGCTTATTGCAAAGAGTAATCAGATGCTTGAGGAGCGTACTCAGGATCTCGAAGTGAAGAAAAACGAGCTTGATGAAATTGTTGCCGAAACTAAGGCTGAAGAGGAGAAACTTCGTGAAAAGGCTAAGAATCTTGAACTGACAATTGAACCGCGTCTGCTTACTGCATTCAAGCGTATTCGTAAGAACAGTCGTAACGGACTTGCTATAGTATATGTTCAGCGTGATGCTTGCGGTGGATGTTTTGCCAAGATTCCGCCTCAGAGACAGCTGGATGTACGTATGCGCAAGAAAATTATCGTGTGTGAATACTGCGGACGTATTCTTATAGATCCTGAATTGGCTGGAGTTAAACCTAATGAAGCTGTTGAGGAGAAGCCAAAGCGCAGGCGCGGAATAAGGAAGTCTTCTGCTGAATGATATTCGGCAGAAGCGAGCAACCCTTGAATACAGGCGTAAAGCAAATATCACAATATGCCAACAGGACCATTCTGCATATAATCTGCAGAATGATCCTGATTTTTATTTATATGCGAACATTGCCGACAAGGTTTATCACCTCTTCGTTTATGTATGGTTCAGCTTTGAAAATTTCAAGTTTGGTCGCAAAAAGCGATTTTTGACTATATTTTTCTCATTTTTGACAATAAAATGTAATATATTTTTGTTTACCTTTGCTCTATATCAAAGTAAAAATTGATTTATTAATACATCTAAGATTATGGAAAAATATCAGATTGGATTTAATGCCGGAAAAGTATGGGTGGCAATCCAGAACAGAAGGTCAGAGTTTACATTGGAAGAGTTGGCAAACGAAACGGGTCTTACAACGCAAAACACATTGCTTGCTATAGGCTGGTTGGCGCGCGAGAATAAAATCAGTGTGAGGACTCATGATGGTGAACTCAGATTGGCTAGTGAAGATATAGGATTCTACTATTGATTTGATATATCATTCCTGTAGAGGATAATATACCGCATTATAAGATCTGTATAGACTACTGTTGTGTGTTGATTTGGGGAATGACAAATGTGTAATATGATTGTATATTATAATATGTCTCGATAAATATTTTAGGGCTATCTCCGAAAGGAGACAGCCCTAGTTTTTTAGAAGTGTATATTACGTGAAACTTCTGATTTACATTTTGTTGCTGATTTTTTCAAGCTCGAAACAGTCGATATCTGGAACCCATGTCTTGCGACTTCCTATTTTTATTGTGTTGTATCCTTTGTCGAGATTTATGTCAAGTTCTGCTGTTGCTATGCCTTTGGAACGGTCTGTTTCGAGTTCTGAGAGTCTTGTTGTTGTGCCGTTGACCGTAACTTCTATCTTGTGGTCGTTGATTTCTCTGTCCTGAAGCTCTGCCGGAATGTATTTTATTTTCATCTTGTATGTTCCTCCGTTTTCACTGAAAACATTGTTCCATTGAGCAAAATTGTCTTTATCGGCGCCAAGATTGCTTACTGTCATTTTTCCTGATGCTTCTTCTGTCGGTTTGTAGGTTACAGGCCTTTTTCTTTTTCCAAGATCGTCGTATTTATTTAGCAAGGCCTGTTCTGCTTCGTATATGCTTTGTTCTATACGTTTTTCACTTTCCAAACGCAAAATCTTAACAGAATGTGGGGCAACATCAAACTGAAGCGTTTTGTTTACAGAACGTTCGTCTTTACGATTGATGAGATCGCGCACTTTGGTTTTACCTTCTAGTTCGAGAAGTGATAGCGGAACATTGAAACTGCATGTTTCATCTGAAGGGTTATACAGAGCAACGGCACGTATATTGCCACGCCTTTTCTCGATGTCTTTTACAAGGACATAACCGTTTCCTTCGTGCTGAACAACGTATGCCTGGAGACTTAAAGGGTCTTGATTAAGAGCTATAAGTTCTTTATTGGTCAGTAATTTGAGTGATTGCTCTGGAATGCTGGTCAGGTCGCATCCAATCAACAGGGGAGAGCTCATTATGCACCACATTCCGAAATGTGTTTCTTCTTCCTCCTGCTTGAGACCTCTTCCTATTTCAAGCATGTCCATATCGTTGTAGTGGCCGTCACCTGCAAATGCTGAAAGATATAGGTTTTTTGATATGATGTATTTTATGGATTCCCAGCTCGGTCCTATGTCTCCGCTTATTCTCCATGATCTTGCCAGCTCTTTTGCCCATCTGCCTGGGTATGCCCAACGACAGATGTTCAGAGATATGTTTCTTGGACATACGTCGCGTATGGCATTTACTATGGTTGTGTATCTCTTTTGCTCATCGAGCTCGAGCTGTTGACCTCCACAATAATCTATTTTTATGAAATCGAATCCCCATTTGTTGAAAAACAGATCTGCATCCTGATGCTCGTAACCGTACAGGCCGACGCCTATTCCGTTCTTGTCATTGTCCCACATTGAACCGCAGGTATTCGTACCGGCTTCAGAATATATACCAGCTTTTAGGCCGAGTGAATGTATGTGGTCTACTACTGATTTTAGACCTTCAGGAAAACGTTCAGGGTGGGTGTGAAGTAGTCCATTTTCGTCTCGATATCCGAAATAGCCGTCATCGATGTTTACGTATTTGTATCCTGCATCTTTCAGTCCGCTGGATACCATCGCGTCTGCTTGCTTCCTTATCAGATTGTCGTTGATGTTTACTCTATACGTGTTCCATGAGCTCCATCCCATAATAGGGGCTTCAACATGGTTTCCTTGTGAGAAAGCTGATGATGCCAATATGCTGAAAGTGCATAGAAGCATACTTTTCTTTAGCGTTTTGTTGTTCATAGTTTTTGTTTATATGGTTAAGTTTAGATTAATGTGAGCTATATTGTAAACGGAGTTCGCTTATATTTTTAGGAATAGCGGTAAAAGTGTTGGCTTTATAGCACATGATTGTAATATTTAAACGATTACTACTATGTCCTCAGTGCCTAAAGTTACAGAGATTTATTGTATGGCCGATGATTATTGCAAAGATTTTATATTATTGATAGTGGGTATGCTTTAAAATAAGAATGGCTGTATTGATATAAAATAATTGCATTATGCATGTTGTAGACTTTGTTCACAAAATGTATGTCGTTAACGTTGTAGATTTTGAGGATGTGACGTTATAGGCATTTTAGTTTTTTTTGCGGTTGTGTGACGGCTTTTGTTATTCATTCAGAAGGACGGAAAAGTCTGGTACGTCCTCTAGAAAGATGTAGCCTTGGTTTTCATAATCCATTTTACAGCAATAATGGTTAAGGCCGTTACTTACGACCAGGTAATCGACTTTTAAGACCATATTGTATCTGGTAATCTGATTGAATACTTTCTGCGTGATTTTTATCTCCGGTGCCTTGTACTCTATAATCATTTTAGGTACTGCTGTGTTTGAAAAGACAACTGTGTCGCAACGTTTAGATGTGCCGTTGAGTCTTAACGGAATCTCGTTGTTCATCAGGCTTCTGCTGTAGTTCTTGTAATTTATAAGATATTGTACGAAATTTTGCCTGACCCATTCTTCTGGAGTAAGTGCAACGTATTTTCCGCGAAGTACGTCGAATATGAGATTGCGTCCATTATCGCTCTTGATGTTGGCATTGTATGGCGGTAAGTTGAGTTTCTGCATTGATTTGCTTGTTTGATACTGTTTAATCTGAATGATTGTAGTTTGAATATTGTATACTTAAGGAGTGTATGCAGGCGACATTCTGTTTGATTGGTATTTACAGATATATTTCATGTCACGCAGATTTACTCCTTTATGTACAAAAATAGCGTTTTTTGATGACATTTGTTTGCTTTATGAAGCCATACTCCTTTTTTTACCGACATAAATGTACATTTTGTATATATTAAGTCTCGAAATCCTTGCAGTATTTTTAAATTTGTGTACTAATATTTGAAATAATCAGATTATGGCAAAAGCTAACAGCAATGGGATTACATATCAGGAAGTGATACGGGCTGTTCAAAGAAAAGAATACAAACCTGTATACCTGTTGATGGGAGATGAGTCGTATTATATTGACCGTATCTCTGACTATATAGCTGACAATGTTCTGACGGAAGAAGAAAAGGGTTTTAACTTGTCCGTTATATACTGTACCAAAGAAACAGAAGTTTCGACTATAATTAACGCCGCTAAGCGTTATCCGATGATGAGCCGCTATCAGGTTGTGGTTGTTAAGGAGGCACAGAATTTGTCAAAATCGGAAGATTTATTCTATTATGTTCAAAAACCTCTGGATTCGACAATTCTTGTAATTTGTTTCAAAAACGGAACTATTGACAGACGTAAGAAGTTGGTGCCGGCTATAGAAAAAGTCGGTGTTGTCTTTGAGAGCAAGAAACTGAAGGAGTCTCAGCTTGGAAGTTTTGTTACAGATTATTTGCGAAGGAAAGGTGTCGGCATTGATGAGAAATCTGTACAGATGCTGGTGGAATTTATTGGTTCTGATCTGAACAGAATGGCAGGTGAACTGGATAAACTCTCCATTATTGTCGGTAGTTCTACTAAGGTTGTTACACCCGAAGTGATTGAAAAGAATATAGGTGTAAGTAAGGATTACAATAATTTTGAACTGCGTGCTGCAATAATAAATAGGGATGTGCTTAGAGCCAACAAAATTGTAAAGTATTTTGATGAGAACCAAAAAGCAAATCCTGCAGTTGTGACTGTTGCAATGCTTTTCGGCTTCTTCTCAAACCTTATGCTGGCGCATTATTCTCCTGATAAATCAGAGGACGGATTGTGTCGCCAGCTTGATATGAAATCGGCTTGGCAGGTTCGCGATTATGTTGCAGCTATGAGGTCTTTTTCGGCTATGAAAACCTTGCTTATTATAGACAAGATTCGTGAGACTGATGCAAAGTTGAAGGGAGTAGGTAATGCTTCTGCTACTCCTGGAGAACTGCTTGCTGATATGGTATTCTTTATTCTGCATTGATGTTGTTATAAAATAGGTGGTAAATATACTATAACTTGTGCATCCTCAAACTGTCATATTGGCAGTTTGAGGATGCGCCTTTTTAGTTTGTGTTGCAGTGGTAAAGGGATGGTTTGTTTATATATGTAATTGTTGACGGGCGATGGGTGTTATATGATATGTCACAGTTTATAGTGGAATGTCTTTTTTGATCATATAATTGGCTCAAATAAATGTATAATGACGTTTTTAGAGGCTTTTTTAGACTTGTTTTTTGGTGGTTTATTATCAAATATCGTGGATTTCTGAACTTGAAATAGGGTATTTATGGTATTTATTTTATTATTTCGTTCTTGAACGATAGGGGATTTTTATGTGTTTTTTGTTTATTAATCAGAATGTTACACTGAATATTAATGCCTGAGATTTGAATATTTGTGACATTACTGTATTCTGGTATGGAAAATGGGCTTTTTTTACGATTTCGTGATAGAATGTATCAGTTTACGTTGCATGTTAACACATATTAGCACTACAGCTGTATCATTTACCATTGTATATCTGATACATTTGTAGATATAGAATATACAATTGAATAGGATAGTATGCCATGTGTAAAAATGTATATATTATTGCGTAATAAAAATACATAACTGAATTATATAATAATATATGTATACTAATATATATGCAATCTTTATGCATATAATATAATAGGTTGTATATCAAACTAAACTGCTGTTTTGTTCAGTTTTTTTAGCTTGAAATACCTTCTGATTGCATATATTGTTGTAAATTTTGTGGTGTTGCATGAAAAATCAGTTTTAATATGATTCTTAAACCCAATAATTTGAAAATTTTACTTTTATCTAAGCTTTATGACTGTTTTCAGCCTTTTATTTCTGTATTTTGATGATTCCTTTATTATTGTATAAAATTGTATAATATAGAAATGTTGATACATTTGTATTTAATCGTATTTGCATATGTATTTGTATAGTTTTAATTTGTATATAACGTTTTTAGTATGTATATTTGCATTGTAGATTTGTAAAAGGCCTATCTTGATAGGATTTGGTCTGTAATATGAAATTTTTCTGAATTTTTTATACTGATATTGATATGGAGGACAAGGATCGTGTAGCTCTTATCATGGCTAAATTTAATTTGACATCTAATAATTTTGCAGCAAAGGCGAATCTGTCACCTGCAACTTTGTCACATATTTTGACAGGAAGGAGTAAACCTACTCTTACTATATTGAGAAACATTGTTGCTGGTTTTCCAGAGCTGAATCCTGAGTGGGTTATGCTCGGTACAGGTGATATGTATCGGAATTGTGGTAATGATGGATCGTCTGATCAGGTGTTGGAGAATGATGATGATGGAGGTGATGATGAGGATTCATCTTCCGATGGTAGTCATGTTCAATCTGGAGCGCCTGTTTATTCAACGGGTGATCTTTTTGCGGTTGCTAATATAGGACGAGATACGCAGCCTGCTTCTCCACAGAGGGCGTCATCCTCAAGTCGTCCAAGATTAGATTCGGAAATCGAATCGCGTCAGCGGAATGTTAGGAATGTAGGTGCGGCTGCATCACAAAGGGATGTATATGATGTGCCTTCGCGCCAGCAAAGAAAAATTGTAGAAATACGCATATTTTTTGATGACGGAACTTATGAGACTTTTGGCCATTCGAAATGAGTGGCCATTTTTATTTTTATTTTATCAGTCTGGTTTGGTTTGAGAAAAGTATGCTTATTATATGTTTTTTTTGTATTTTGTAATAAGTGGATTTTTGTTTATTACTTTTGGTGGTTTTAATGTTAACCGCTTCGCGTTTGTCTTTAAAGTGCAATTATTATAATTTTTGGACTTATTATTATTTTTGTTCAAAATGTCGTATTTTGTATTTGTCGCATTTGTAGTTTTTGAATTTTTCATTTTGTCCTTTTTGTTACCTAAGATAGTTCTAGTATTTTGTCGTTGATCTGGTGTTGATGATGTATGTAGTAAGAGCTTTTCTTGGACGTTTTTTTGTTTATTACTGGTTGAATATGTCTTTTTTTTATTTGCATATTAAGTTTTTCGCTTCAAATAGTTGTGTTTTTCACATTATATATTGATTTTTGCATTGAAAAAACACTTATATATAAAAGCACTTATAAATAATGAAGAACACTAGACTTATCAGCCTTTTATGTTTGGCTGTACTTTTCAACGTTTTTTGTGTGGTTGCGATTAAAGCGCAAGCTTTGAGATGGATCGGCAATGAACCGGAAGGTCCTGCTCCTGTGAGCTTCGGAATACCTTTCTCAAAGGGAGAATTGAAAAAGAATAATTCTGTAATCTTACGTGATGCTTCGGGTAATGTTGTTGCGTCTGATAAGTGGACGCTGGCTTCGTGGCCTGACGGTTCGGTTAAATGGTTGGGCGTTGCAGCTGTTGTGCCAGGGAGTACAGGCCAACTATCTTTTGAAAAGGTAAAGGCTTCCGATGATGCAAAAATGCAGCGCGGAGCTAAGACTGTGAAAATTGAAAACAATGAATCCCGCTATAAAGTTTCAACCGGGCCGATTGATGTATATATTACTCCTGGTCGCGACCATTTTATAGATAGTATTTCTTTAGAAGGCAAGAAAGTTGCGGGGGAGGCTAGTTTGGTCTGCACAACACAAGATACACCTTACAAAGATGGACTTTCAGCAATTTCTTTTGAGAACTATAGCGGAGTAGTTGAAAGTGCGGAAGTTGAAAGAGTTGGTGATATTCGTGCTTTGATAAAACTTAAAGGACGTTATGTCTCTTCTAAAGGACGCCAATGGTTGCCTTTTGTTTTAAGAATGTATTTCTATGCAGGTAGTGAACAGGTAAAGATTGTGCATTCTTTTATTTATGATGGCAATATGGACAAAGACTTCATCAAGGGGCTTGGAATGAGATTTGAGGTTCCTATGAGAGAGGAATTGTATAACAGACATGTTGCATTTGCTGCCGACAACGGTGTGTGGGCTGAACCTGTTCAGCCGCTTGTTGGACGTCGAGTTTTGTCGCTTGATGGAAAGCAGGGATGGCAGGAGGCGCAGATGAAAGGCGAAAGAGTTCCTGATTATAATAGTTTTGATGAAAAGAATCGTGGCTATCTTGATGATTGGGCTTCATGGAGTGGATTCAGATTAAGCCAGACTTCAGCTGATGCTTTTACAGTGCGCAAGCGCACACATGAAGGTCGTCCTTGGGTAGGAACTTACTCGGGAAAACGAGCTCCTGGATGTGTCTTTGTTGGAGATGTCAGCGGAGGAGTAGATCTTGCTATGAATGATTTCTGGGAGTCTTATCCTTCTGCCCTTCAGGTAGACAGTGCTTGTTCTGACGTAGCTTATCTTACTGCATGGATGTGGAGCCCAGATGCAGAACCTATGGATTTGCGCCACTATGACTATGTTGCTCATGGATTGGAAGCTAGTTATGAGGATGTTCAAGAAGGCATGAGTACTCCTTACGGTGTAGCGCGTACACACTCTTTTGTATTGATGCCTTCTTCTGGATATAAAGGCAAGGGAAATTTTGCAAATTTGGCATCTCAGTTGTCGTCACAGCATCAGTTAGCTTGTACGCCTGAATACCTCCATGAAAAGCAAGCTTTCGGTATTTGGAGCTTGCCTGATAGAAGTAATGACATGCGAGCTCGTGTTGAAGATAGGCTTGATGCGTATGTGAGCTTTTACAAAAAAATGGTTGAGCAGCATAAGTGGTACGGATTTTGGAATTATGGAGATTTCATGCATTCTTATGATCCGGTAAGGCATGAGTGGAAATATGATGTCGGCGGCTTTGCCTGGGACAATACTGAATTGGCGTCAAATATGTGGCTGTGGTATACATTCCTTAGAACGGGAGATGCGGAAGTCTGGAAACTGGCAGTAGCTATGACACGTCATACGTCTGAATGTGATGTTTATCATATCGGTCCGTATGCAGGATTAGGTTCAAGGCACAATGTTAGCCATTGGGGATGCGGAGCAAAGGAGGCACGTATAAGCCAGGCAGCGTGGAACCGTTTTTATTATTATCTTTCCACTGATGAACGATGCGGTGATCTTATGTCTGAAGTTCGTGATGCGGACCAAATGTTATATTCAATAGATCCTATGCGTCTTGCTTTGCCACGAAGCAAATACCCTTGTTCTGCTCCGGCACGCTTGAGAGTCGGTCCTGATTGGATTGCGTATGCTGGCAATTGGATGACAGAGTGGGAGAGAACCGGCAATAAAAAATATCGTGATAAAATTGTGGTTGGTATGAAGAGCATGGCCTCGCTTCCAAATGGATTATTCTGCGGACCTGGCGTTCTGGGGTATGATCCTGCTACAGGAATTGTAAGTTATGAGGGAGATGAATCTATAACGAATACAAATCACCTTATGACAATAATGGGGGGATTCCAGATTATGAATGAAATGATGGAGATGGTTGATGTTCCATCGTGGAATAAGGTTTGGCTGGAGCATGCGGCCATGTATCATAAAGTAACGACCAATAAGTTTGCGGTTCCTCATCTTAAAGCTTATGCCGCGTATAAGAATAATGACTCGTCGTTGGCTGGCGAGGCTTGGAAAGAACTGTGGAGGGGAGGAGAAAAAATGGACAAGGACTTTACATCTTATAAAGTTGCGGTTCCGGAAGTTCCTGCTGATATTGATGAAAATCCTAGAATTTCCACGAATGACGCGGCATTGTGGAGTTTGACGGCTATGTATATGCAGGAGGTAATACCTCAATAACATTTTTTTTCAGTTTGTTTTTACGTGCTTCTGCCTTTTCTGGGTGGAAGCACGTTTTATTTTTTTTGCCTGCGCTAAAAGACCTTTAAAAAGTCTATTTGAAAAATATTTGATTTTCAGTATGTTATGATTTTTCTTGAAAAATTTCTCGAAAAAAGTTGTTGAAATATTTGGTGCGTATGGTAAAAAGCTCTACCTTTGCACTCGCTTTCGGAAAGGAACACGGTTCTAACGAAAGCAAACGAAGCTT
>MNQS01000099.1:0-2141 GCA_001915545.1 Bacteroides sp. 43_108
ATGAAGATAATAAGTTGCGATTGTTGATAGAAGAACAACCTGACATAGAGAAATTGAAACTTCTAAAAGAAGCTATAATCAATGAAACGACAGAAGTAACATTGGTAATGCGTTCAAATAACAACAATCTGATTGCTTTCTCCTATTTTGAATGTATAAGTGACAATATAATAGGAGTTGAATCGTATAATTACACCGAGAATATTCTGAAAACAATTGAAGGAATTTCAATATTCAGAAATTTGAGGAGTATAGTTATTGATGCACTATATGATAATAAACTCTGTATTGACGAACTTGTTTCATTGGAGAAACTGGAAGAACTCTGTATGAGTTTTTATCCTATAACGAAATATCAATATCCTACATTGAACAAGCTGAACAGACTGAAACGATTAAAAATAAAAGGGTTAGATTCGAACATGTTGTCCTGCTTACCAAACTTGGAAACATTAACTTGTTTTAATTTAAAGGATGGGACACATTTAGGTATTAAGGCACCAAATTTAAGAAGCATAGATATATACCGTTCTCCGAAAATATTGAATCTTAATTTTTTATTGGACTTGAAAGAACTAAGATCTATTGGTTTAGACGGACTTAGCAATGTTGAAGAAATGCCGGATTTAAGCAGCCTTCATTCTTTAACCGGTATGTCTCTTGCCAATATGAAACGGTTACAAAGTTTTCCTTTATACCACGAGAATTTAAAAAACTTACTCTTGCAATTGCCTTTTGATGTATTGGATAATATAATTCCTGAAAATCTTCCTAACCTCAAGCATATAAGTGTAAATTTGGGAAGTGATAAAAAAAACGGAATGGTATTAGATAGATTCAAGGGTATTTGTGAAGTTGGTATATGGTAAAAAAACAAGATTGCTGACAAACAGATGAAACATTTAAAGCGGAACGCTGCAAAACATTATAACCAATCATATCATGATAACGCTATATAAACAAATTGAAACAAAAGGTCTATACTACAAGGAAATGTGGTATGAAAATGCCGATAAGGTTCTAATTGAGCATTCAGGAAAAGTTGGATATGTTGGAACTATTGCGAAAACAAGTATGACAGAGAAAGAAGCAGCTATACGTTTACAGGATTTTAGTAATGTATGTGCGAGTGAAGGATATACAAAGTTGTCCGAAAATCAATTATGTACGATAGTAGTTCAATATCTATTGAAAAGCAAGGATGGGAACAAACGGGATAAATGGTTAAAAGACAAAGTTTCAGAGTATCTAAAAGAACATTTGGGCTGGCGAGGTATAGGTGTAGTCGAAAGTTTTGCAATAGATAACGGCAAATTGAATATTTATTGTATAGTCGTGGAGGAAGAACGGGCTGTATCCGCAATCAAATCATGCCTTAAAACATATCGGCTGGATTTGACACATGCGATTATCGCCGCCCGAAACTGGGATGATGAAGGCTTTAGGGTGAAATACTCTTATAAGCCTATTAATGATTTTTCGGTGATATGATTGATTATAACAAACAGCAAACCGACTGAATAAGCGGAAGGTTGCCGAACATTACGACTCTTTGACTCTTTTCCGTAACTTTGAAACCTCTAATGAATATGGTTATGAATAGAAACATACTCACCTTTTTAAATGAATATGCGGAAATACCCGATCCGCAATATGCCATCATGTTGCGAGGTGCTTGGGGATGCGGCAAAACGTTTTTCATCCGCCAATGGATGGAGCAACTGAAAAGCAACAGAGATGCGGACAAGTTAAAATGGCAGCCTATTTATGTCTCTTTATACGGTTTGACCACTACCCAGCAAATCACAGAACAAATCAACAAGGAAATATCCCCGTGGCTGTACAGCAAGGGAATGAAACTTGCCAAGAATATATTAAAAGCCGCCTCGAAAATCGCTTTGAAATATGACATCGACAGTGACGGCAAGGATGAAGGAAGTGTAACCTGTGACTTGGACTCCATTTTGTTGTTGAAAGAAGAAAATTCAGAAATAAAAGGAAACAAGATTCTGATTTTTGACGACCTTGAAAGATGTGATATAAAACTGGAAACCTTGTTGGGATACATCAATTACTTTTCGGAACATTGTAAATGCAAGGTCATCATCATTGGCGATGAGAACAAGATTTCCGAAAAAGAG
>MNQS01000099.1:2244-3088 GCA_001915545.1 Bacteroides sp. 43_108
GCCTCTAAATTCGATAATTTAAGAGTCCTTCGGCAATGTCTGAACGATTACCACAGGATAATCATGGCTTTGCCGGAACATTATCATGAATCTCCCAAATACAAACTTATCATAACATCACTATTGGCAAATTTTGTCGCCGTTTACTGCGAGTATAAGGGTGGAAATACCGAAATTGCGAGCCTGTTCAACAGCCTGTACAATATGTTCCCAGATAAAGAGAAAAATGAGGAGCGTGAAAAAATCCTCTCCAAATACCATTTTATAGAGATAGGCAAGCGGTTGGATATTTTCAGTGATTTTATCGTCAATGAAATTGTCTGCTATCTGGAAAGCGGGTATTTTGACACAACCTATTTGCAGCAATACTTTGCAGCCGAAGACGCAAGTTTGAATAGTTGGGACTATCTGTATGATTATTGGAGACTGGATAACGAAGAATACGAGAAACATTACGAGGAAACGGTACGGTATTACTTTGCGGATAAAAGCGTTAATCTAAAAGAATTGTTTGTCATTATATCTGTACTATCGGTTTTATATAGCGACAACCTTGTTCACGTATCCGAGGAAGACATCATTGCCCAAGGCAAGCACTCCATAGACAGGCTGATGGAAGGTATCAACGACATGGAGGGTTTGTTGAGCTGTAACTCAAAGGTACATGCGGGTGCAAGAAGGAATCATTCTAATATTGGTTCAGATCGAATTTTGAATGTACTGGTTGCGTATTTTCAAAAACTATTCGAGCAAAGATTTGAGAAATGTCCTAATAAAGTGTCTGTCATGCTGGAAAATCTGACGGATGAAACTTGCGAACGCCTGAATCTGGCATTGAATGATG
>MNQS01000189.1:0-20546 GCA_001915545.1 Bacteroides sp. 43_108
TAAAAAAATATACCACAGGCTATACAAACTGTCTGCCGATAAAATATCGGCAAAACAATTTATACGCTATAGCAGTGGCAAACCACTATACCGGATTTCTAGAAATCAATTTGGTGCCACCACTCATGAAGAGGCTGTCTCAAAATAAACTTGAGATGGTCTTTTTTTGTTTTATTTCAGATTGAAGTCATTTGTATTGTTCTCAAAAGAAGAATTTATAAGCTTGCTTTTGAAGATTTCATCCTTTCAAACTGTTTTTTCGTTGCCATAAACCTCCTAAGAGGCTACTTTTGCAAGATTATGTGCTATGGCGTCAAGTACAACTACTTCCACGTGGAACAGCGGTCGAGGTTCAAACCGGCCCCGTTCAAGGCGGAAAACTTCTACTACAATGAAGAACATGACTTTTGTATCTGCCCTATGGGACAAAAGATGCAAAGGATAGGGACCGGACATGTGAAAACAGCATTCGGATATGTCAGCGAAAATGCCAAATACAGAGCCGTCAGATGTGAAGACTGTCCGCTAAGATGCCGATATTTTAAGGCAAAGGGGAACAGGACGATAGAACAGAATCACAGACTCAGAAGATACAGGCAGAAAGCCAAAGAGCTGCTGTGTTCCAAGGAAGGACTGAAACACAGAGGACAGAGATGCATAGAACCGGAAGCTGTGTTCGAACAAATGAAATACAATATGAACTACAAACGTTTCCGCCATTTTGGAAAGGATAAGATCTTCATGGACTTTGCCTTCTTTGCCTTCAATATAAAAAAGATGTGTGCAAAAATGGCTAAAGAAGGTATGGATTGACTGATTAGACTGTTTTATGAGCTTACAGTAGCTATATTTAGATGTTGCGAACACATAAATCAAAGAAATCCTCAAAATATCGCAGCTTAAAAAAATGAGCCGATTTTTATAGTCAACGAAAAAAAAGAAGGCGCATCGCGTATATGACACACCTTCATTTTTATTGCAAATATTTTGTATCATATTCTTGTTCTTATCTGTTGAAACATGCTCCATAAGAAGAAGCCTTTTTCTCTATGAATAAAAATATTTGCTTATTCAAAAAATATCTGTATCTTTGTATCCTAAGAGGGTTGTTCCATAAGTAGGAGGCTGTAAAATACTGAAATTAGCACAATCTCCAAATCGTTACCCGAAACTTTTTAAAACTTCTATAAGCGTTTGTCTTTCAAATCAATCTGTCAATAAGATAAGAATTTAAAGTAAACTGTTATCTTAACATAGAGAAATTCTTTCTTTTACTTGTTTTATTCAATAAGAGATGTAAAGTCAGAACAATAATGCCAGTGACGGTAAAAAATTATGCCGGGAACATCTGTAAAGACAATCCCCGGCTTTTTAATATACTTCAGGTATCCTTCCTTAAAGAGAAAGCTGATTTTCTGAAAAAGGACATACCTTTCCCTACAAAAGAAAAGAAAATCAAGTTTTAAATGAAATGCTAATCACTTAACATCATAATAAATTATCAATTTTCAAACTATTTTTTCAAGAACTTCTCGGCACGTCCCGGAGAAAATAATTCCCACAATGAAGCCACTGTCCATCCCGGAGCAAAAATATCATTATAATAGCCTTTACCATTCTTACCGTAGTCCCAGTTAGTATGCTGGACAACCTCCGGATAATATCCTGTTTTGGCAATACCACATCGATGCCCTTCATAGGGTAACAACTGACGCATTGATGTACTGATTACCTGAGAAAAATCCGAAAAACGCTTTTCATTATATTCTTTTGCCAACCAGTTCAATACGTCAGCGAAATCAAAGATAAAGACATCAATATGGTTATTTTCTACAGAAACATTTCCCCAGCCTCTAGTTTTCAACCCTAAATCACCCAACATCTGACCGGGGGCAAAAGGGACATCCCATGTATAGTACCATGACAATGCAAAATAAGCTGCCTTCCTCGCCAACCCAGCATAATGGGCTCGTTCAGCTCCTTTTGTAGCTAAAGCCAAATAGTAAGCGGCAGTTGACGCATACAAAGATGCCTCTTTATCCTCGCAATTAGCATCCAAAGTAGAAGAAAAATAATCGGACTTCGAAATCAATTCCTTTTCCAAATACTCCACCGTATGTTTTGCACTTGCCAAATACCGTTTATCCTTAAAATATTTATATCCCATAACCAATGGCAAAGTTGCCGAAGGGGTACTTCCCCCACTCTTGTCTACAATAGAAAAGTCATCTTTAAACTTACGAGGAAAACTACCGTCCTTATTTTGTAAACGCAGAAACATATCCAACATACTTTTTATACGCTTTTCCCACTCAGGATGTTTACGACCTTGCAGTCTTTCGTAATTCAAAAAATGAAGCAGGGCATATACCCCTTCAGACTGACGGCGGATACTATGAACAGACTCTACAAAATTACGCCTATAATGTACTACTTCATTAAAGAAACCCGTTTCCGAAAATCCATTCTGCAAATAAGAATCAAAAATTTTATAAGCATTCGTCACCAAATCCGTACGACGCTGCTGTTCTCCATATTCCAATGCATTAAAAGCATTCAACAAAGTACGTCCCACAAAACCCACTTCGGCAACATCCGTTTGGTCACAAGTAGCTGTACGCAATTCCACCCCCGAATAATAATGAGTAGGAGTATTTCCGACAAAACTTTCCACGAAGAAATTACTCATCACTTCCTTCATTTTCTCAGGAGAATAAGGTGTATTTACAATTTGAGGACAGTTTGTATCATAAGAATATTCCCAAATATGCTGCACACATTCTGAAAAATCAGCAATTTCCGACTCATGTAATTCCCAAGTCAGAGAAAGACTCTCACCTTTACGTAATAATTGATAGGCCTCAACCGAAGGAGCCAATGTCAATTTACGAATATAAGTTTTAGGAGCTTCCTTGTAAGGAAACCCAAAAGACAAAGAAGCGATACCCGAGAGGTTTTCAAATCCTGTATAACCTATAGAGGTTTTACCAGACAATATCACTTCCCCTTCCTTATGGGTAGTCAAAGCATCCGAAGCCATATTATCCAGCCGGATAACAGAATATGTTTTCCTATTCTTTTCATCAAAAATAGCAGTCAAGGGAGTACTTAAACGGTCTTCACGAACCAACCAGCTATCCGAGGTATGAAAAGACGGCGCTTCTTGAGGAGAACGCAAGTTACGACGATACCAAAATCCAGGCATATAAAACAAACAATCATCATGATGACAACCAGTCATTACCTGCTCACCAAAATTGAAATAAACATCATCCAATGCAGTCATAAAAATGACAATACGCTGGTTGCCGTCTTTTTCTTCAACATTCTGATAAATCACCACAGGTAATTTATCGGCCGCCACCCACTGATATTCAAAATTACTATTATCCAATTGCTGCAAAGTCAGCGGATACCGCTTCGCATCATTACCAGGCACTTTCAAAGCAATGGAAGCCGAAACATTTTCCGGTGTATAGTTCACAGCTTCCGCACAAGTCATTCCTGCCAGACACACCACACTACATACAAAGTTTTTCCAATTCATATTTTTATGTATTTATTAATTACAATACAGGTTTTTCCGATTTCAATGAGGGAGAATCCGTAGCTACCACAGGCCATCCGTCTTTCCAACTTATTTTATCCATCATCAAAACACGCCCTTCAGGATGCTTTGTGGCCACTGCATGATAAAATACCCAATCATTACCCACTTTATCAGTCACAATCTCCGAATTGTGTCCTGTTCCCACAAACGAACTATTCTTATGAATCAACACTTCATGTTGGTTATCCATCATTGTCCTCCCGTTCTTATCAACATAAGGTCCAAACAAATTTTCTGAACGAGCAACTACAGTAGTGTAAGTGCTATTCAATCCTTCACAGCAAGTCCCTATGGAAGCAAAAAAATAGTAAAAACCTTCTTTTTTATGAATATAAGTTCCTTCATAAGCTGTACCAGCCACCTGCCGAGGCTTCTTCCCTTGTTTTATTGAAAGACCGTCCTCACTTAATTCAATGCCATAAATGCCCCGAAAGCTGCCCCAAAACAAAAATTTCTTTCCGGCATCTTCTATATAGAAAGGGTCAATAGAATTCTGTACATTAATCTCGTTACTCCGAAACATCAGACCATGGTCTTTAAATGGCCCCGAAAGTTTGTCTGCCGTAGCGCAACCGATACCACAGGTCCACTCACCTCCCCATTTAGACATAGAATAATAAAGTACATACGTATCACCTATCTTATTGATATCCGGAGCCCATAAGCCTCCACCCGGTTCAAAATCAGGACGCGTTCGATCCGTGAATGCTGTACCTACCCATTCCCAATTAATCAAATCCTTGGAACGATGGATCGGCAAATTACGAATATCTTCGGTTGCATACAAATAATAATAACCATCACCACCTTCTATAATAGTAGGATCGGGCAGACTATAATCTATCACCGGATTCCAGTAATAGCTGGTTTTATCACCATCAGATATTTCTTCTTGCGCAGACGATGATGAGCAAGACACCAAACAAAAGCAGATAGACAGGATCAAATTTTTTCTCATTGCAGTAATTTAGGAGTTATATATTCTTTACTGATTCTCATACGGTCTGTTCCATTCACATTCTCAAAATTTACCGTACCAATATACATAGCACGCGGATGAATATTACTTTTATCTTTGTGGGCATGGAATACAATACGAAGTTTTCCCTCTTTATCAGTGAACATGGCGCTATGCCCTACACCTACCAACCCACCAGGATTTTGCAATAATGGATTTTCGTCGTATTTAGCCCATTCCCCCATTATATCGGTAGCTGTAGCACAACCTACACCATAGAATGGACTTTCATAACTATTCGCAGAATAAGTCATATAATAAATTCCATTGTGTTTGAGAATATAAGAACCTTCATTGACTCGAGGCCACACTTCCTCCCAAGCCTGTGAAACATGAATACAAGGACGCATCGTTTCTTTCTTAAGGGTTATCAAATCTTTTTCCAACTCGGCTATCCA
This sequence comes from Bacteroides sp. 43_108, assembly GCA_001915545.1. GTDB lineage: Bacteria > Bacteroidota > Bacteroidia > Bacteroidales > Bacteroidaceae > 43-108. The sequence goes on from MNQS01000189.1 coordinate 5,027, forward strand.
TACATTATTCCCATCATTAAAACGGACAAATGACAAATAAGGAGTACCGTCATCATCCATGAAAAAAGAATTATCAATACATTTCTCCTCAACAATCATAGGTTCTTGCTTATTTTGTATAAATGGTCCTACAGGGGAATCTGCCACTGCTACACAAATATGCTCATCTGCCGAATAATACATATAAAATTTACCATTCACTTCATATACTTCCGGTGCCCAAAACCAACGGTCTGCCCATGAATCCTTCTTATTCAAAGCCAGCCCTTTATATTTCCACGTTTTTAAATTATCCGAGATATAAACCTCTATTCCTTCATCCGAGTGAGTACCATAAGCATAATAAGTCCCATTGTGCAACAATATAAACGGGTCACCCAGTGGAACAGGTATTTCCAGCTCTTCCACAATTATTTCATTCACATTCTTATATTCTGAGGAACATGACTGACAAGAAGTCAATGTCCCCAACATCAATAACCAAATAAAAATCATTTTTTTTTTCATAATACTAGTCAGTTTCCTATATGATAATACAATATTCCTTTATATACCGGAGAATAATTTCCAGAACAAAATCCTACACAAGAAGCAGGATAATGAATATCCAATCTCCCTAATTCTCTTCCGTCAACAAAAAGATAGAGCTTATTTCCCCTTCTCACCGCACGGAAATTATAAGATTCCTTTAATTGTTCTTGAATTCCCAACTTATAAATATGCCGTTCCAAATCCTGAGCGTCTTTATTAATAAAACGAATACCTTCCGTTTTTATCGGAGTAAAAGACAAACGATTATAAGCCAGATGCTCTGCCACCGTCGCCCCGCTGTTATTCAATGGATACCATTTTCCCTCATTCAAATATTCTATTGTAAATTTACTAAACATATCGTCTACAAACTCCGCCTTATTCCCTACTTCATGACGGTTCAGGTAAAGGGCATTTATCCATGAAGGCGATATAAAACGATAACATTTTTCGACAAAATCAGTATACTTCACATCAGGATAAACCATTTGTAAATGTTCCAACGGATATTTTTTATCAAGTATCTGTTGTCCTTGTTTTACAACTACCACTTCCAGCATACGCGTGATACCATTAAATTGAGCTTTTACATAGTTATCTTTATCCACATAAACCGGATAGCTTCCTGACATCTTACAATCGGACAAACCTGAAAGTTGAAAACTAAATTCATAATGATCAAGAAAATCACCTTTCAATATTTCTGAATGTTCTTTTAACTGTATCCGGTCATCATCAAATCCGATAGTATAAGTCACCCCTTCGAACAAAGCTTTTTTAGTCCGATCAAACACTCCGGGAACACCGGGTTCCGTCACAGGAATAATCTTTGTAAACAGATGTTTTTGAGGAGATGGTATTTCATCCAACCATACTTTCAAACAATCCTGATTACGTTCAATACGTAAATGATGATAAACACCCCAACGAAAATCTTTAGGCAAAGTGAAATATTCCTCCTTTTCTTTACCATTAATAATGGTACGCAAATACCAATTGTGGTTCTTTGTATCGAAACCGATATAAGCATTATTATCCACATCTTTCCACCACGCAATGATACCAGCATCTCCATCTGTTTTGACTGCTGTTTCAAACATATAAGTTGTAGAAGGTTTCACTTGTTGCAGCACTCCAAAAGAAGGTGTTTCCCCTTTCATTGAAAAAGTGGGCAAAGAAGGTTCCGGATGATAGCCATCTGTACAAGGACCGGTTATTCCTTCAACAAATAATGTTTTATTAAAGAAATGAACACGGTTAATATACTGCCCCCTACACTCATTATTTTTATTAGCCATATATATAAGCCACCATTCAAATCCATTGGGCCCCCTTAAAATATTAGGTTGTCCCGGGGTCATCAAAATATCATCTGCTGTTTCACTCCTCATATCAAACAAAGAAACATCAAAAAATTGGGCACGCCCTTTATTTGTTTCTACAGCAAGCAAGTTCTCTCCTTTTTTCAGAAGCTCTCGTTGCTTTTCATCAAGGTTTACCATACAATAATCCCGTCCCTGTTTTTCGTAAATCAATGTTCCATTCAAATATATTTTTGTATCTCCGTCATGAGCAACCCTGAGTGCTAAATTTCCCACCTGTTTGCCAACAAAAAAAGATTTACGTAACCACAATGAAGGAGATGTCCACCAAGTACCTAAATGACGAGTGGTAGATCCTTTTATCTCTTTAGATGAGAATCCACATTCTCCTTTCTTCCAATCGGAAGCCTGATATACCGGAAGCATCCAACCGACTCCAGGATTATTTTCTGTATAATCAAACAATGGCTCATAAGTGATGCCATATCGTAAAAGATCCACATAATTCTCTTCCAGTAGAATTTGATTAGAATTTACTACCGGATAGCTATATTTATTCCCATTTTGAAAACTTAAAGGTGAGTCTGCCTCCGCAACCCCCAATTGATAATTCCCCCACTCAGTAGAGGTATGATTGGCATTATACATCAAATAGTATCGGTCTCTGTATTTCATCACCCAAGGTCCCTCTGCCACTCTGTTATCCATGGTCTCCCATGTATCCGGCAATGATGCAAACAAGCACACTGGTTCTCCGGCAAATTCCGCCGGATTCTTCATTTTACGTCCCCAAATAGTATTTCCATCAGTAAAACGCACCATATACATATATAATTGTCCGTCATCATCTTTAAAAACCTTAGGATCAATGCGATTATCCATCCAAGTTTTTTTATCAGGCTCTATATAGGGCCCCAACACATTTTTACTTTGAGCATGTACAATGTGAACAGCATGCTTATCCTTACCCCAATAATTGACAGACCAATATAAGTGAAAATCACCATTCAAACAAAACATATCATTGGCGTGAATCTGCTCATTACCGGCACCACTTCCTTTACTCCAGCCATTATCCATAGTCACGACATGAACAGGTTTACCCCAATGAACCAAGTCGTCGGAAACATAAAAATCCCCATTGGTAAATACTCCACCTATATAATACTTACCATTATATTTCATCACACCGGCATCCGCTACTCCGGGAAGCACCGGATTCTGTATGTTTTGCGCGAATAAAGTACCGCAACAAGCAAAAGCACAGAAGATCAGTATTTTTTTGCAGACAAGCATAAATGATACTAGTTAAATAAAGACTATGCCGGAAGTATTATAAAAAGAAAAAACACTCCGACACAGTCTTTCTTTTTTATTAATAATTAGGATTCTGAGTTAGTTGAGGAACATCATCAATCTTACTGATTTCAACTTCCGATGTAGGGATAGGCATACGTTTGTGTTTGCCAATCACAAAATTGTTGAAGTCCTTGTCACGAGCTTTCAGCTCGTCAATACCAGCCTGTGAATCAAGCAATCCCCAGCGCTTCAAATCCGCCCAACGCCAGCCTTCGAAACAAAGTTCCAAAGCACGTTCCATCTGAAGACGTTTGATAAAGACCTCCTTTGAACTTAAACAATCCTTCCACCGACTATCTTTCAGTTTGGATAACCCTGCACGTTCTCTTACCTTATCAACATAAACAGCCGCATCAGAAGCCGAAGTTCCAGTTTCAACCAAACACTCCGCATAACTCAATAAAACATCAGCATACCGCATAATACGATAATTATTACGTGCGAAATAGTCTTCACGTTCACGATAGTAAGAAGTATTGTATTTGCGAATATAACAATCCTCTGTGTCCTGTCCCCACTCATCAAACCATTGTGACGCATCTTCATTGGCATAGTATTTTTTTGACTGATCAGGAAAATCATCTCCAAAATGTTTATAAAGAATACTATTGTATAAACGCAAGTCATTTCTGCCATCAACCCTTCTCTCTTTCAAGAACTCATCTACTAGCCAACGACGCGCTTTACCATCGCCCCAACCCGTACCATGAGTGCCACCGGGTGCATAAAACTGAGTACGCTGGAAACCAAAGGCCATACTGGCATCATTGCCTGTGCCCCCCTTATTTTGATCATCAAACTGAATTTCAAATATTCCCTCCTGATTATTTTCATTCAAATCGGTAAAATTGTCTTCACGGTTATCAAGCAAACCATACAAAGAGCCTTCCCTATCAATCAGCCATTGCAACTGTTCTTTGGCCCTATCATATTTATGTTGTTGCATATAAGCCTTGCCCAACAAAGCTTTAGCAGCACCTTTTGTCGCTCTGCCTAAATCTGCCGCATCCCATGCCTCCGGCAAATTCTCCATTGCAAACGTAAGGTCTTTTTCTATCTGATCCCAAATTTCCTGTTCTGAAGCGTCCTTAGGTATGTAATCAGCATTTTGAGGTTCAAGAACTAATGTCCCTTTCTCCCACAAAAGATTTATCTGAAAATACCACAGAGCACGTAAAAAGGAAGCCTGTGCTAAAAGTTGGTTCTTTTGAACCTCATCCATTTCAATCGCAGGCACATTAGCCAAAACCTGATTACAACGAAAGATCCCTACATAAAAATGCTCCCAATGTACCTTATTACCCTCATAGAAATCATAATTATTATAAAGAAAACGCGTCCAGTCACCTAATTCTATCCAAGGAGACGAACTCCATCCTTCATCTGATGACAGATCGTAACGAAAAGACAACCAACGCATCCAAGTCCCTTCTTTATATAAGAAACTGTAACAAGCATTTACTCCAGCTTTTGCATCATCCGCCGATTTCCAAAAAGTAGTATTGGTTACTTCATTCGGATTTTCTATATCCAATAAACTTGAGCTGCATCCGGTAGCACACAAAGCCAAGACACCAGCAAATAAAAATCTATATATTTTCTTCATATCAGTATACTAATTTATAAGTTAAAAGGTCAAATCCAAGCCAAACATAACAGAACGAGTATTAGGATATGAAAAACTATCCGTTCCACTATTCCAAATATTAGTGTTTATAAAATCAGGATCAAGCCCGGAATAGCCTGTAAAAGTGAGCAGATTACTACCGGTAGCATATAAACGAAGTTTGTCAATACCCAAATTCTTCAACCATTCCTTTTTAAGATTGTATCCGATAGAAATATTTTTCAGTCTGAAATAAGAACCGTTTTCAAGGAAACGATCCGCATCCCATGAATTACGTTGGTCACCATAAATTATACGTGGCGTATCAGAATTCTGATTTACCTGATAAGGTTCTTCTCCCTTCTTGAAGCGAAGATAATTGGAATTGTCCGAGAACAAACGTCCTTGCCATTTGGATACATTATAAATTTTATTACCAAATTGCCCATTCCACATCATACTGAAATCAAAGTCTTTCCATTCAGCATTCAAGACCAATGACATTTGCATCTTTGCCCACGGACTTCCGCAAAATTGACGGTCATCCGCCGTAATCTGTCCATTATTATCCGTATCAATATATTTCACATCACCTAATTGCGGACGTTTCCCGGAAATCATAATAGGTTCGCCATCAGGAGTTACATAATTATCTATTTGTTCTTGTGTTTTAAAAATCCCATCGGTTTTATACAAAAAAAATTCTGCCAACGGACCATTCAACCTCGTTCTTGCCTGACCTGAATCAATAAAAGGTTTTTCATATCCTAAACTTAATACTTTATTACTCAAAGTTGTAATATTCAACAATGCACCATATTTGAAATCTGAAACTTGATCTTTCCACCCCAAGCTCAATTCAAATCCACGATTGCGCAAACTAGCCGCATTTGCTTTAGGTGCCCCTTCTTGATTACCGGTAGAGATGGCAATAGGCATTTCCGTCAAAACATCCTTAGTCTTTGAATGATAATACTCGGCACTGAAAGTCAAACGTGAATTGAGAAAACTAGCGTCAAAACCAATATTTACGGTTTCTTTGGTTTCCCAAACAAGATTGGTATTCACTAATTTTACTTGAGTGGCTCCAGGTACAATAGCTCCACCAAATACCGTCACAATGCTTTGATTAATAGTACCAACATAATCCCAATCACCGATAGAAGCATTACCCAAACGCCCCCAATTTCCCCTGATCTTCAAATCATCAATCCAAGGTACCTTAAAGAAACTTTCCTTAGAAATTCTCCAGGCAGCAGAAACAGAAGGAAAATTACCCCAGCGATTTTCCTTAGCTAAACGAGAAGTACCATCCCGACGGAAAGTAGCTGTCAGATAATATTTGTCATCATAAATATAATTAACACGTCCCAAATAAGAGATCATGGCATTCTCACTAATACTATTAGTATTCTGTTGGTTACTTTGTCCAGCATTTAACACTGTCAGATAATCACCATTACCTAACATAGGAAAATTAAGACGGGAAGCCCATAACCCCTCCCACTCATGATGTTGGTAAGTAGTACCTAATACTGCATCGACATGATGTTTTCCAAAATCCTTGTTAAAATTCAACGTGTGCTCAATCAGCATATTATAAGTATTATCACGTGCTTTCTGGCTCTCCGGATCACGATGTTCCTGATTTTGTTGCCAATTACCTTCACCACGAAACCATGAATTTTCATAGAAATACAAGTCAACGCCCCCATTGAACTTATAAGAAAGAAACTCGAAAGGTTTGAACTCCAACCACAATGAACCATTCAGACGATTTTGTCTCATATGGCGTTTTTCCAAATTTTCACGTGCAATGGGATTTACACCGAAAGTATTATATTTAGCCGCATCTCCATATCCATAACCACCTGGATTATTCTCATCATAAACCGGAATAGTAGGCATCATACGTAAAAAGTCATTATAAGTATTTGTCTGGTTCGGATCTGTATTAGTTAATGAGTAGGCCAAGTTCTCACCGAATGAAAACCAACCTTTTTTCCCCTGTGTGTTAACACGGAAACTATAACGATCAAACGTATTTCCATAAGATACACCATCATTATTATAGTAACCAGCTGAAACAAAATAACTACCCGAATCTCCACCACCGGATAAAGATACATTATAATCCTGTACCAAAGCTGTCTTCAATACCTCATCCTGCCAATTGGTATCATATTCGGAATGCTTCTGAGTTGTTGTTATGGAGGCTATACCATCTTTTATCGCTTCTTTATAAGCTATATCATTATATTTAATGTACTCTGCCGCATTCATCAAATCAAACTTCGGACTCCACTCCAATGTTTCTTTCACACTCACATTCACCTTCATAGGACCACTCACCCCTTTCTTAGTAGTAACAATAATCACCCCATTAGCAGCACGAGAACCATATATAGCGGCAGCGGAAGCATCTTTCAAGATCTGAATAGATTCAACGTCAGCCGGATTAAAGTCAACTCCCGGATCAGTTATCATCCCATCGACCACCCACAACGGAGCATTATTACTTAATGAACCCACACCACGAATTTGAATAGAAGCATCCTCACCTGCTCTACCACTACTACGAACGTTTACACCTGTAGCAAGCCCCTGCATCTGACTGACAAGTGTTCCAGCTGAGCTTTTTTTCATCTCTTTGGTATCAACTACTGCTACTGCACCCGTCAGATCAGATTTCTTCACAGTCTGATAACCAATTATAACCACCTCTTCCAAAGCCTTGGAATCATCCTTCATTATCACGTGCAAAGGTTTTCCCTTGTAAACAATCTCTTGGAGGGTCATCCCTATATATGAGAAAACCAATGTTTGTCCATTTTCTCCAGTAAGAGTAAACTTACCATCCAAATCAGTAGTAGTACCGGTAGAAGTACCCTTAATAACCACATTCACACCAATTAAAGGCAAGTTGTCTGTGTCTACTACGGTTCCGGTCATTGTTACGTTCTGCGCATAAGCAGTCATCGTAAAAATAGTCAGAAAGAAGACTAATAATTTTTTAATCATTTTTTATAGAATTAGATTTGTAAAATTGTGCGGAGATTTCAGTTCCGCTTTTTAATTAATCACAAGTATGTTCATAAATATACATACAACAGATAGAATTTAAAGGTCACATTCTTGTTATGTCATAGGCATTTCTTTTTTCACAGTATTACATGAATCATATTCTCAACTTTTTGTGATGCAAATGTATTCCAAACTCCCCGAATGTGCTAGAACTATTCAACCAATTAATAGAATAATACATTCAAAAATCGCCCTCAGAATAGTTCCTGAGGGCGATTAGTTCTATTATTCTATTTCATGCGCCGAAAAAAATCATTTCACAAAATCTTTTGGTAAAATACCAAATTGCTTCTGAAAACATTTAGTAAAATAAGAAGGAGTATTGAAGCCAACCATATAACATACTTCATTTACCTTACATTCTCCTTCCCTTAATAATTGAGCAGCTTTTTTCAATCTCTCTAAACGGATATAGTCATTAGGGGTCATGTCCAACACTCCTTTTATTTTGCGGTTCAAACTGGAACGGCTCATATTGAGCAAACTCGCCATATCGTCCAGACAGAAGTCCGGATTTTGCATATTGGCAACAATCACTTCATTCAAGGTTTTCAAAAAAGTTTCATCCGCTTTCGTCATAGCCATAGAATTGGTCTGTATAAACGGTGAATGTGCAAAAGCCGCATGCAGCTTTTCATGATTACTTAATAAATTGGCAACAGACACTTTCAAATACTCCACAGAAAACGGCTTTTCAATATAAGCATCCGCTCCAGATTTCAAACCATCTATTTTTGATTGTAAAGTGGTCTTAGCCGTCAACAGTACAATAGGAATATGACTGTAATCCAAGTCTGATTTTATACGGTCACATAATTCCAACCCATCCATTTCGGGCATCATTATATCCGATACTATTAAGTTCACTGTATGCCCCTCCAACACCTTTAAGGCCTCCACTCCGTTAGTTGCAGTCAATATTTGATAAACAGGTGACAATTGTCTGACAACAAAAGCCAACATTTCAACATTATCCTCCACAATCAATACAGTGTAACGCGGCTTCTGTTGCAATTGTCCCGGATCCTCTTCTTTCGGATCCTCTTTCAACTTAATCTCACTCTTCGAAATGGCAATAGTATGTTCATGCTTTACTGGCAATGAAAGAATAAAACAATTCTGCTTTTGTGAATCATCCATAATTAAGTTCCCTTCATGCAACTCAGCTAAAGATCTTGCCAATGCCAAACCAATTCCCGTACCCGAAACCTTACGGGAAAATCCGTCCTTATACTGTATGAAAGGCTTAAAAATCTCTTCACGCATTTCCATAGGAATTACATTGCCATCGTTACAGACAGACAAGAACCAACAAGTATCCTCCATCCACAACCGGACATGAATATAAGTTTCAGAATATTTAATGGCATTAGTAAACAGATTACTAATTATCTTAGTCAACGCCTCACGATCTATCGACGCATAGATAGATTCCGAACATTCAATAACAAATTCCAATTTCTTTTGCCGTGCCAATGGAGTAAACCGCATATAAATCTGCTGTAATATATCCGAAATATTACACTCTACAAAATTCAGTTGAAACCCACGTGTTTCAGTCTTTCTGAAATCAAGTAACTGATTAACCAAATCCAGTAAACGGGTAGTATTCAGATTCATTATTTCCAAATCATCACGGATATCTGCAGATACATTCGGAGAAACAAGCACATTTTCAAGCGGACTTTTGATTAATGTCAAAGGAGTACGAATCTCATGCGCCACATTCGTAAAGAAATCTATTTTTGCAGTATAGAGTTCGCGTTCCTTTTCCCGTTCGAATTTCTCCATGGCCTGTTGGTGTTTCTGCTCATTCCTTTTCCGGAAATAATAAATGATACCTACCACAGACAGAATTCCTAATAGCAAATAAATAAAATAGGCCCACCCTGATAAATAAAACGGAGGTAAAATATGAATCTTCAATATACGCTCTTTTTCATTCCATTTTCCGTCACTATTCGATCCTCTTAAATGGAAAATATAAGTTCCATATGGTAAATTGGAATAATTGATTACCGAATTCCGCCCTACATTATACCACTCTTTATCAAATCCTTCCATTTTATAAACCAATTGATTCATTTCCGGTGCCTGATAACCTAATGCCGCCGCATGCAATGAAAAAGAATTTTGATCAGATTCTAACTCGACCTCATCAGAAAAGACGATGCTTTCTTTCAATGGAGAATCCTTACTGCCGATCTGCATTCGTTTATTGAATAAGAAGAAATCTGTAATGACAACTGGTGGAACAAAAGTATTTTCTACAAAAGTAGATGGATCAAAAGTGATAAAACCATTTATACTACCTAAATAGATACGTCCCATCTTATCTTTATACCCAGACTGATAATTAAACTGGTTACTTAGCAATCCGTTTGCTGTAGTATAAACTCGTTTATCATCTGTTTCCGGATTGAAACAAACCAAACCATTATTAGTTGTCAACCATAAATTCCCCCGATTATCCTCTACCATCCGATAAATGATATTACTAGGAAAACCTTTCGACATATCAAAACGAGTAAAGCTTTCATTTTCCGGATTAAAACGGCAAAAACCCGCCCCTTGTGTCATAAACCATAACCGCTTACGACTATCTTCACAAATACTGATTACTTTATCATAAGGTAATGAAGTGGAATCGTTCTTGTGAAAAATAAAATTCTTCCATTCTTTCTTATTCACATCATAACGAAAAACACCGTTAGAATAAGTTGCCAGCCACAAATTCCCACTAAAATCCTCCAATATTTTATAAACAAACATATTAGCTAGTTCCGGCATCCTAGTAAAGTCATCTGTATCACGATTATATCGCAGCAATCCAGATGTAGTGCCAATCCATAAGTCACCAGATGTAGTTTTACAAATAGAGAATACATTATTGGCATCCAAAGAATTTGGGCTTATATCTTTTTGATAGTGTCTTACTTGCTTCGTAAGCAAATCAATACGGCTTAAACCTCCGGAAAAAGTGCCTACCCACAAATCATCACCGTCCAAACATAAACCATGAACATTTTGATAAATAGCAGGATGTGAGAATTTTTCAATCTTTCCACTTTCCGGATAAAAATGAAATAATCCCTTATCTTCAGTACCAATCCAAACAGTACCATCATTACTTTCACAGAACTCACGTACCCTACGCCCAAAATTTTTAATATCATCACGAGGGTAGAATTTTTCAAAATAAGTCCATTGACGCGGATAGTAATTGACCCCGCCAAAATAAGATCCGATCCACATTCCTCCCTCATTATCACGGCATATAGAATAAATAGCATTATCGGCTAAAGCATAAGAATCATTCCCGTTTGAAACAGTGAGATGAGCTATTTCACCTTTTTCCAAATCATAAATATATAGCCCCGACTCCGTACCTACCCATAATTCCTTATCCGATTTAAAGCCTAAATCACGCACATAATAATTCAACAAACGCCTTACCCGCCCTGTTGTCAGATTAATTTCAGTCAAACCATTAGAAGAACCGATATACCAACAATTATGGGGACCCATAATCCAAGTATTAATGATATCATCTTTAAAAGGCTCTTTTCCTTCAGAATCCTGAAAGGGAAACAATGTCTTAAAATTATCTTTTGTATAATATAGGTTGTCGTCATATAAACTGACCCAACATAGTTTTTCCTCAAACCAAAAACGCGTAACATTGGCCAATTGGTTCTTACGCTTATCTCTATGCAGACAATTAATTAACCGATCTTGCACACGATCAAAATGAAACAATCCTTGATAATCCACGGAAATCCATATATCACTATCTTCATCACTTTCAATACGAGTCACAGCACGACTAATCATATCACCTGTGTCACTAACTCTATCAAATACTGTAAAGTCTTCTAATAAAGGATTATACACATAAACGCCTGCATCTGTTCCAACCCAAATATTTCCTTCTTTATCCTCATGAAGTGCAGTGATAAAATTATTTCCTAAAGCAGAATTCTCTTTTTTGAAAATACGAAAACTCAGGCCATCAAAACGATTCAAACCATCTTTTGTTCCAAACCACATGAAACCTTGTTTATCTTGCAAAATAGCGTTCACCGTGTTTTGCGAGAGTCCGTCTTGAATATCCAATGTTTTGAAATAATATCGGATATTACTTTGAGAGTAAAGAGTAAATGCATATAAAAAAAGAAGTCCTATTATGAATATTCTTTTCATAGTATATCAATTTAGTTTAGAGAGTACAAAATTAAAGATTAAATTCTCCATATCAATAATTATCCGGAAAAAGTCCCAAAAGAACCAGTGTTTACTCTCACCGCTTCTTTCAGGACTCTTCCTCTCTGAATCTTATTTATCCCAAATGTTATATTCCACAATTCCTTCTACCTTAACATACATTATTTATGTACCGAAAACTTGTAAATACAATGACTTTGATATTTTTCTCCTGGTCTCACTACTGCCGTAGGCCAGTCTGCCTTATTAGGTGTATCGGGATATTTTTGCGTTTCCAAGCACACAGAGGCCCGAAAATTATATATTGTATTTTTTTTACCCGTCAATGTCCCATCTAGAAAATTACCACAATAAACCTGAATACCCGGCTCGTCAGTATAAACATTGAGTACAATCCCCGTAACAGGTGACTCCAATGTGGCACAAACTTGATGAATATCCCCCTTAGTATTCAATACCCAATTATGATCAATGCCATTCCCATATCTTAATTGTTCAAAATCTTGATTAATACGAGTTCCAATGACAGCAGGAAGTCTGAAATCCATAGGAGTACCCTCAACCGGAACAATTTCTCCAGTCGTCATAAAAGTACTGTCAACAGGAGTATAATAATCCGCGTTCAAAGTCAATAAATAATCAGAATTATCTTTTGACGGATCTCCATCTAAATTAAAATAAGAATGATTAGTCATGTTTACAACAGTCGGTTTATCCGTTTCTGCTTCATACTGAATATCAATAGCATTATCGTCCGTCAATTTCATTATAATAGTACAATTCAAATTTCCAGGAAAACCCTCTTCACCATTTTTAGACAAGTAAGTCAGTTTCACCTCTCTGTCACTCACTTGAATACCTCTATAAATACGATATTGAAATCCTTGAGGACCTCCATGCAAACAATGTCCGTAATTGTTTCGAGGCAATTGGTATACTATCCCATCCAATGAAAAACGTCCCTGATTTATACGGTTGGCATAACGCCCTATACTTGCTCCAAAATCCGACGGATATTTGATATAGTCCTGTATGGAATCAAAACCCAATACTACATCCCTCATTATTCCATCTTTATCAGGAACCATAACAGAAACAATACGACCGCCATAGTTGGTGATACAAACTTCCATCTTATTTTTATTCTTCAATACAAACAGATCAGTTTTCTCACCATTTATCTCCGTTTGAAAACGACTGTTACTTAAACCGGATTCAGTCAAGACCTCATCATTTTTATAAGAAGCACATGCAGTCATAAGGACTGCACATACCCAAAAGAACAGCTTATTCATATTCCTTACTTTAATGATTTACAGATACGTGCGTTGGCTTCTCTCACTCGTTTTTCATCTACTTTAATCACCTTACGATCATAAGTCATCAGTCCGTTCACTTCCACCTCCACATCCGTAGTCTGAGTATAAACAGCCGCCGAGAATCCCCTGATTATCAGGTCATAAAGCATATCTGTATATTTTATATACTCATCAGTTACTTCTTTGGAAGAATTAAACTGTATATATCCCCAGTTACGATCCGGTTCCCAAATATGATTTTTCACTACCCAACCGATACCACCATACTCTCCCAAAACATTAGCTCGCTGGGCATCATACAGATACATTTCGGGAGCAGGATAATTATGCAAGTCAAGCATATCGCCACAAGTATAATGGTTACCTCCACTTGCAGGATTTACCAGACGGGTCGGATCATATTCTTTAGTCCATTCTGCAATTTCCGGAGTCTTGAATTGCCCCCATGCCTCATTGAACGGAACCCATGTTCCGATACATGGATAAGAATACAAGCAATCCATAATTTCTTTCCATTCTTTACGGTAACAAGCCTCAGAAACCGCCGAACGCTTTTTTTCCGTACCTTCAAAATATTTGCGGTTCTGCCACTCCGGATTACGATCACCGCTAGGCATATCCTGCCACACAATAATTCCCAATTGATCACAATGAGTATACCAACGGGCCGGTTCCACTTTAATATGTTTACGTATCATATTGAATCCTAAGTATTTAGTCTTTTGTATATCATATACTAAAGCCTCATCAGTAGGAGCGGTATACAATCCATCAGGCCACCATCCCTGATCCAATGGTCCGAACTGGAACAAAGGTTGGTTATTCAGTTCTAAACGTACAATTCCATTAGCATCACGTTTCGTAGAGTATTTGCGCATAGCTGCATAACTGTTCACCTGATCCAATATTTTATTATCGCTTTTCAACATAACCTTTAAAGTATACAAAAAGGGAAAATCAGGACTCCATAATTTAGCATCTTCCGGCATAGGTATGACCACAGCCTCATCATTAATACTTTTCCCAGTGGCAACCAACTGATTGCCGTCATATACGTTTACTTCAATCAGATCGGAAGGTGCCCTCATATTCAAATGGGCTTTTACAGTCAGTAAGTGTTGGTCAATATCCGGTGTGATTCGAAGTTCTTCAATATGTCTGGCAGTAACCGGTTCCAGCCAAACAGTCTGCCAAATGCCAGTCACAGGAGTATACCAAATACCCTCCGGATTATTCACCTGTTTACCTCTAGGCTGATACCCTTCATCCGTAGGGTCCCAAACTTTTACTACTAATTTATTATTTCCCTTACCAGACAACGCTGCAGTGATATCAAAAGAAAACGGAGTAAAACCACCAGTATGACTACCAACCTTCACATCATTTACCCAAATATCTGCTTTCCAGTCCACAGCACCGAAATGAAGTAATACATTTTTATTTTTCCAAGCAACAGGCACTTCAAATGAACGGGAATACCATAATTCCTTTTTTGCACCGACTCTTTGTCCCACACCTGATAAAGAAGATTCCACTGCAAAAGGTACCAAAATCTGCCCGTCAAAATGCGCCGGAACATTTCCTCCCAAATCGGTGATAGCATACTCCCACAAACCATTCAAGTTCTTCCATTCATTACGTTCCATTATAGGACGTGGATATTCAGGCAATACGGCAGAGGTATTTATTTTATTTGCCCACTGTGTTTTGATCTTGTCACCAGCCGGTTTCCACTGCGCACATACTTCCGTAGTCAAAAAGGCTAACAACAGAGATAAGATAAGAAAATTCTTCATAATAGTGTAATTTAATGTTTTTCTCAGTATGGCAAAGATAGAAGCAATATGCTTTAAAGGATAGAACAATTCTTCCAATAATTAAAATAATCCGCTCAAATCCTCCATTTCAACGGCAGAGTGATCTAATTATTCTATCTTCTATGTATAATCTTACAAGCCATTTCCATACAGAATAGACTAAAAAACAAATGATACCTACTCATCGCGAGCAAGTATCATTCAAATTAAAATCTAAATTCTCTACGAGAATAAGGTGACCTCGCCTTAAATCTGAAC
>MNQS01000189.1:20640-20977 GCA_001915545.1 Bacteroides sp. 43_108
TGATTATATTGCAAAGGTAAACTTTTAACTTATCCGACAGACAATATGTTCTTCAAAAGGAAAACATTAAAGAAATACAGGTCACACATTAGATTTATTTAAAAAATAAATACAATACAGAACATCACTACCTATAATAAAACCATATCATTCCTTCAAAAAAAAACCATATTCCATAAAAGAAAAAACAGTAGACCGGACATTCCCAGCCTACTGCTTTATGAGTTAAAAAACACATTTCTTTATTTTGCTCCGTTTACAAACTTTTCGACGGTATTATAAAGATCATCTCCACGCAACTCCTTCGCTACAATTTTACCTTCCGGATCTACTAAAA
>MNQS01000190.1 GCA_001915545.1 Bacteroides sp. 43_108
AATTTACAATTTCAAGTCCGTTTACTTGAAAAACCTCTGTAATCAACTATGTTTCAATAACTTCAAAGAACTTCTCTCGATTTTAACGGGACAGCAATGGTATTATTCAACACGTAATAAATCCCGTCAACTTCAATCTTTTCAGCATTTACACAAACAAAGCTATTCAGTCCAAAAATAAGTGACAATAATACATTTCTGATCATAATTAAAAATTTAATTGTTCAGACCACAAAAATACACTCGTTTTTACCCAAATAAAAATGCACAAAATGGGACAAATGCCTGAACTAAAAATCCTGATGTCCAAACGGCATTATATAATGTCTAATCGGAAATAAAATATGCACGCCTTAAAGCCATAAAGTCACCCAAAGAGCACCTTTCGAGTAAACGCGAGCGCTCAGAAATAATATTTCGAGGTCTCGCGCCCTTGTTCCTGAGCGCTCAGAAATCAGTACAATGTGTTTTAGACCATTAAACACGCTGTTCTGCCTTTGCAGTTGCACAATAAAGATTTAAATTTGCGCAATGCTGGTACAAATTCACCACATGCAGTTTTACCAGCATAAACAAATACAAGTAAATAACTGATAGACACAAAACAGAAATATGACTGAAAGGCTGAAAGAACTGGACTACGTCAAATGTCTCTGCATTATACTGATGGTTATATTCCATCTGGCCTATTTCGGCGACAAATATCCTTATGCAAAGGATATAGTATATACATTCCACATGCCGGCATTCCTCATCATATCCGGCTATCTGCTGAACGTCTCCAAACCCGCACGCGAATTCGAGCACCGCATGATATGGATCTTCATACCATACGCCATAATGGAAGCCGCATACATCATTGCCTCCGCCTTCATGCCTGTAAGAGGAGGAACAGGGGGAACAGACAACCTCTCCGTATGGTCGTCAATCCAGACAATACTGTTTGCACCCATCGGTCCATACTGGTATCTGCACACGCTTGTAATCTGCAGTACCGTACACTACCTGGTATTCAAGATGGCCCGAAGATTGTCAGTAACCTCTCGCCTGATACTGTCAGGAATAGCACTTTATGTAGTTTCGCTGGCCGTAAAAGGCATAAGCATAGACAACGCACTTTATATACTGGCAGGAGCTGCACTAAAACAGACCGAAATACCATTTACCAAGGCTTTCATGCCTTCGCGATGGTCCATCCTTGCTATAACTGTGATGTGCTTCGACCATACACATTTAAGCAAAAGCACAGTGGCTGGAGTTATCATAACATGGCTGGCCATAAGTTTCATGCTGTGGACATGGGGAAAAACAGGCTCTGCAATAAGAAAAATATGCTGTACAATAGGCAGAAACACTCTAATAATCCTGGTATTCTCGCCTGCATTCACCATGCTGGCCAAAGTATATCAGAAATACTTCGACTTTGATCCCAGCGGCATGCTTTTCATGATTTCAAGTACAGCCTTATGTATAGCAGGATGCTTTGCCATAGCATTTGCAATGGATAAGCTGCACATGACAAGATATATGTTCGGACAAAGCACCATACTTTTAGCAAAAAAGAAGACAGAACCGGAAGCCGTGCAGTAGACCGGTGAGTCTTCAACATAAAACATATAAAAATGACAAGGCCCAAGCAAACAAAAATACAGCTTGGGCCTTGTCGTACAATATACCCTCTTATCAGATATTGCCGAAGCGCTTTTGCAGAATATGTTTAAGCACAATGAAGAAAGCAACTATAAAGAAAGCCGGAACAACAGCTCCACTGCTGAAACAATCGAAGAAGTCAAACGGTATTCGTATAAACACATCTTTCAAGACATAGACAAGAATACAGAGAGAAAAGACACATACCACTGAAATTGCGACCTTCTCGTACAATGCAGTGCGGCACTGCCTCTTCTCTTCAGTCTCGTACACTTTCTGCATTACAGAAAATGTGAGGTTTCGAGGGCACTGCAGTTCTTGTCCGCGTTTCGACATCACTTTATTGAGCGATGCATACTTAGGCATTTCAGAATCATCTTTTTTCATCATTCATATTCTCTTTCATCAACAAATACAATTTTTTCCTAACTCTATGCAGACGTGTCCTCACATTCTGCTCCGTCATACCCATGATGTAAGCCACATCACCTGCAGTACGTTCCTCCAAATGATAGAGCACCACAAGCATCTTGTCGTCCGGAGGAAGCTTGTCGACAGCCTGCTCCAGCAGTTTCAGACGCTCGTCCGTCTCTATGCGCAAAGCCCTATCGGCATCCGAATCGTCTACCAAGTCAACTGCCGTGTCATCAAGATAGACCTTCGGACGAACCTTCCGAAGATGGCTGACAGCCTTGTTGTAGGCAATCCTGTAGAGCCACGTGGAAAAAGAAGCGGAAGAGTTGTAATCCGCAAGATGGGTATATGCGACCAAGAATGTGTCCTGGACAATTTCTTCAGCGTCTTCCTGAATCGCCACAATCTTTGCGACCAACGAAAATATACAGTCGCCGTAACGTTCAACGAAATAGCTGAACTCGTCTGCATGTCCACACAAAATTCTTTCTATAATCTTGCGTTCATCCTTTTCATGCAGACTCATGACCTACAGTTCTATTCTTTATCCTTTTCTTTGTCCTTTTTTGATTCAAGCTTGCTGGCTATAATGAAAGAAACGACAAGACCGAGTCCTCCGAAAAGACATAAACAGGCACTATAGCATGCACCCATATATATATCTATATTTGTATAACGCACATTAAGCTCTATAAAAAATGCTATCAATAGCCCCAGACCTATTCCGCATGCACAACAACCGACATGCAGCCAAGCATACTTGCCTGCACCGCCAAGCTGGATATTGCCGAGCTTGACATCCTTAAGTTCTGAAATCTTCTCAATAAGCATCAGACGTTCCCTGCGGCGCGCAAAAAGAGAAAATACTAGATAAGTGAAATAGAAAATAATACCAATTATAAAAACTTCTTCCATCATACAATAATTTTATACAAGTTGATACTCCGTTCCAATGAAGGCAACAGGCCTGTTCTTTGCCTCCTCTGACTATTATACGCATCAAAAGATAAAACATTACACATTTCATGCAGTTTTTTTCACTTTACGGACAAAAAAGATATATATTTACGCAAAATCTCATGCAAAGGAAGACATATAGACCACACAATGCAACTTTTCAAGCTAGCGAGGGTTGAGGATTTATACTACATTTGCGGATACTTATAAGCAAGGACATAAAAAGTTATATATGGGTAAAACAAAACTGATTTCTCTATTTTTAGCTACATGCATTCCTGTTTCAGCATACAGCCGGCAAAATATACATTTCGACACGGACACGATTGCAGATACAAAATACAGCCTGATGATCAATCCAGACACGGTGTTGCCTATGAAAGTAAAACCATGGCAGGCACTGGCTGAAGATCTCGGAGTAAATGCTGTAATACTGGCTTTCGACCGCTATGTGCAGAACAGAAGTTATGCAAGAGTAACAGGAGCAACAATAAAGCACAATTTCCGCACCGGCTTTGTCTGGGACAACGACAGCTTCTCCGGCAATCAGTTTTCACACCCATATCACGGAAGCATGTTCTACAACGCGGCCAGACAAAACGGACTAAACTACTGGCAGTCGCTGGCATACCCTATCATCGGAAGCCTTACCTGGGAATATTTTTGTGAAACCAACGAGCCGGCCATCAACGACCTTTTGTCGACAGGTATAGGCGGATCGGCCATAGGCGAAGTGACACACCGTTCGTCAGACCTGATATTTGACAACCGTGCACGAGGATTCAATCGTGTCATAAGGGAAATCGGAGGATCATTGCTTAACCCTATAAGAGGAATACATCGTCTGTTTACAGGTGAAATGTGGAAAGTCGGTCCAATTAAAGGACGACAGACAGAAAAAGAGCCATTTAAACTGGAGGTTGGTGCCGGAAACAGATACATTTCGTCTGAAAGCGGATTTAAAGGAGGTATGAACGTTCCTTACGTAGAATTCACAATGAACTACGGCGACAGAATGGAAAGCGACGAACACAAACCGTTCGACTGGTTCTACCTGTACCTGCTTGCCAACATATCAAGCGACCAATCGAGCATAGGCGACATGGATATATGGGGACGTCTATGGGACAAAAAGTTTTTCATAAACGACAAGTTTGCCATGGATCTCGGCATATACCAAATGGTAAAGTACGTCGAAACATATCCTGTAAAAGACTGCAATGACAGCGACTTTCCTATAATATCAGAAGCAGTAAGTGCCGGCCCTGGACTTTTCTGCGAATACAAAGGAAGAAAAACAGACTTCAACAATGATTTGATTATCGGCGGAATAGCATTGGGAGGAAGCAGAACAGACTACTATAAAAGACGTAAGTACAACTTCGGAAGCGGCTTCAGCATACGAGACAATATTCAGATAAATATTGCTGACAAATTCCGAATTGGAAACAGATTTTATTTCGGTCAACTGTACTCCTCGGGATATTCACCTGAAGAGCTCAACCACAGGCTTGAAAACGGCATCAAGCTGAACACTCAGGGCGACAGCGGAAGCCACTCTATCATCACCAACAAGACATACCTGCAGGTGGAGTTTCTCAAAAATGTAAAACTCAACTTGGAGCATGCCATATATTACAGAAAATCCAACTATAAATACTACGAGAGCGTAAGCGCCAAGAGCTACGAATATAACATCGGCTTGATATATTGTATATAAATCGCGGAACAACGAATAACAAAGAACATGAATAGAAATATTTTTATAAATCTGCTGTGCTTGACAATGTGTTTATTCTCAGCATCACAGTCATACGCACAGCAGAAAACTCTCAGTAAAACAGCCGTCAGCATAAAGCAACAGGGCTACGTGGACGTGCAGGACGAAGATCCTACAATTAAAGTAAGCCTCATGTATTCGCGCCCTGACAACTTCACAGGAAAAATTCTATATAAAGATTTGAAAGAAGCTTTTCTGCATCCACAGGCGGCAAAAGCTTTAGCAAAGGCACAAAAAGAGCTTAAAAGATTAAGGCCCGACCTCAGCCTCATCGTCTTTGACGCAGCAAGACCGATGTCGATACAGCAGCAGATGTGGGACGTTGTAAAAGGTACATCGAAAAATATTTATGTAAGCAACCCTGCCAACGGAGGCGGACTGCACAACTACGGATTTGCTGTGGACGTGAGCATCTGCGATGAAAAAGGCGACACGATTCCTATGGGAACACTGATCGACCACATGGGTAAAGAGGCTCATCCCGAATACGAGACATCAATGCTTGCAAAAGGGAAGATAAGCAAAGAAGCTGTGAACAACCGCAAACTGCTCCGCAGGGTCATGAGCGCCGGTGGATTCAGGGTGCTGAAAACCGAATGGTGGCACTTCAATCTGAAAACCAGAGCTCAAGTTAAAGCCGAAAAGAGAAAACCTATCAGATAAAACTGCTGGACAGACAGAAAAATCTAATAACTTTGTCGTCAAGAATACAGATGGCGTATGATTGACGAAAAGACCGCACAATTCATTGAAGCTCACAAGACGGACGATGTAAGAGATCTGATGCTGAAATACGGCAACAGACAGGACATCGATGCCAGAACCGCAGCTGTACAGATAAGAGGATGGCAGATTGCCAGAAAGAAACTGCCGGAATGGGCCGAGACTGAAGGCATAATATATCCCGAACACATATCTATGGAACAATGTTCGTCAGAACAGACCTCACACTATAAGGCTGTTCTGGCAGAAAGATTATGCGGAGAAGAGAGAGAGAGATTTGCAGACCTCACAGGCGGACTCGGTGCAGACACAGCGGCTATAGGCCGGAATTTTGGACATACTGTGTATGTAGAGCGTAATGAAGAACTATGCAGGGCTGCCGAAAACAATCTGCCCAAAATGGGAATAAGCGACATACGCATCGTATGCGACGACAGCGAGAACGTCTTGAACAAGATGGAATCGCAAGACCTGATATTCATTGATCCCGCAAGAAGGGACGAGAATGGCGGCAAGACAGTAGAGATATGCGACTGTACGCCAGACGTTTCAGCACTTAACGACCAGATAAGGAACAAATGCCGGTTTGCAATGATAAAGTTGTCTCCTATGTTAGAGATAAAGAGTGCTGAAAAGGAATTGAAAGGCATAAAGGAGATACACGTGGTGAGCGTTGACGGCGAATGCAAAGAAACACTGTTCGTTCTTGAAGGCCACCAGACGTCTTCAAGCGAAGAGCCTATAATAGTATGCACCAACATTGTGCGCGGTGAAATACAGGAATTAAGCTTCAGGCGAAAGGAGGAGCTGGAAGCAGAATGCAGATATGCCAGCACGCTTGGACATTATCTCTACGAACCTAACGCCTCAATACTTAAAGGGGGTGGTCTGAAATTTGCCGCACAGAAGTATGGCGTATATAAGTTGAGTCAGAACAGCCATCTATATACGTCGGATGTTCCGGTAGAAGATTTTCAGGGACGTATATTCGAAATCATAGACGAATGTGCATTCTCGCCCAAGGACATGAAGGCAATGATGAAGGGTGAAAAGAAAGCCAATATCACGGTAAGGAACTTTCCTGCAACTGTGGCAGACATAAGAAACAGATGCAAGCTAAAGGAAGGAGGCGACATTTATCTGTTTGCCACTACGATGGCAGACGGCAGACACGTGATAATAAAATGCAGGAAAATGAATGCAAAACAGACTTAAACCTTAGTCTTTTCAGAAAGAATTCAAAAATACACCTTAAATTAGACCTCTGAAAATCATACAAAAACAGAACAAACCATGAAAATTCTTGTTATAGAGGACGAACCTTCGCTTAGGGAAATCATCGTCAGATCGCTTACGGCAGAAAGATATGTAGTTGAAGAAGCCAAAGACTACATTTCTGCCGAAGACAAATTGTGCGTATACGACTACGACTGCATTCTTCTGGACATAATGCTTCCCGACGGCAACGGCCTTAAACTGCTGGAACAGCTTAAGGCGGACGGCAAACAAAGCGGCGTCATAATCATATCGGCACGCGACTCACTGGACGACAAGGTGAACGGACTCGAACTAGGAGCAGATGACTATCTGCCCAAACCGTTCCATCTGTCGGAACTCCATGCAAGAATAAGAAGCGTACTGAGACGCAAGAACAACTCTGGGAGCAAGACTGTGGACTTCGGAAATGTATCGATATCGACCGACACATTTTCTGTGAAGATTGCAGGCAAGCCTCTGGAACTGAGCCGCAAGGAATACGACATTCTGCTGTACTTCGTGAACAGAAGGGGCCACATGATAAAGAAGGAGCAGATTGCAGAAGCTATATGGGGCGACTACATCGACCAGTGCGACAACTACGGTTTCGTGTATGCCCAGATAAAAAATCTAAGAAAGAAAATAGATGATGCTGGGGCCGACATAGAAATAAAGACTATATACGGCTTCGGCTATAAAATGGTGGAAAAAGAATGAAACTGACTTGGAAAATTGTCATACGCATATCATTGCTGCTGTCGCTGATAATGGGTATATGGGCATACATATTCTACAATGCCGTAATGGAAGAAGTTACCGATGAAATTGACGATTCGCTCAGCTCATTCTCAGACAATCTGATAAAAAGAAAACTCAGCGGAGAATCGCTTCCTGAGGTGGCCAACGGAACCAACAACACGTTCTTCATCCACACAGTAAGCGAAGAATATGCAAAGAAAAATCCTGTAATAAGCTACAGCAACGAAATGGTGTACATTATGGAACAGGATGACGAGGAACCTTCACGAGTTCAGAAAACAATATTCAGAGACAGTGAGGGAATATATTATGAACTTACTGTAGCCACACCAACAGTAGACAACGACGACCTTCTGAGCGCTATAACCATCTGGCTTATAATACTGTACGGCGCTCTGACAATAATGGCCATACTCGTATGCCTATGGGTTCTTAGCAGGAGCATGAAACCGCTGTACAGAATACTGCGCTGGCTGGACGACAACGACATTGCCTCTGGAGTGAAACCTTTGGACAACCCGACAAAAATCAGCGAGTTCGTAAGACTGAACGACGCTGTTGTCCGTTCTGCAAAAAGAAGCGAACAGCTCTATACCCAACAGAAATTGTTCACCGGAAATGCGTCACACGAACTGCAGACTCCTCTTGCAATATGCCAGAACAGATTGGAACTGCTTATGGATACAGATCTGGACGAACGGCAGATGGAGGAAATAGGAAAGACGTTGCAGACAATATCTTATATGGTGAAACTGAACAAAGAACTGCTGATGCTTACAAAAATAGACGGAGGACAGTTCACCGAAAGAGAAACAATCAACATATCAGAAATTGTGGAGAAAAATCTGAGAGATTTGAAAATGGTCTTTGAAGAAATGGAAATCAGTACCGATTTCAAGAAAAACAATGACCTCTATGCAGAAATGAATCCTACGCTGGCATCAATCCTCACCATAAACCTTATGAAGAATGCATTCATTCACAACAGAAAAGGTGGACGTATATCAATAACAATAGATCAGAAGACTATCAGAATAGCCAACACCGGCGATGAAGAGCCATTGCAGGCATCACAGATATTCCAAAGATTCTACAAGAACAGGAAAAAGGAAAGAGAGGGGTCAACAGGATTGGGTCTGGCTCTTGTAAAGGCCATCGCAGACATATACAAATTCGATGTGAGATACAGCTTTGAAGAAAAAATGCATGTTTTCTCAATTTATTTTTCAAAATGATTGATTTTTCAGATTCTTTTCAGAATGTGGTTATAGATTTGCAGTACAAAAATAAAAGAACAATGTATAACTCTAAAAAAAAGAAGCTTATGAAGAAGATATTATTGACAGCAGTAGTATTGGTAGTAACAGCAATCACTGCATTGGCGGCAACAGATAAGGACAGAGCGATAACATTCGAGCAGCTTCCTGCAAAAGCTCAGCAGTTCATCAACAACCACTTCTCAAAGAAGGACATCTCATTTGCAAAGTCCGACAGAGAACTTTTTGACGTAGACTATGAAGTTATCTTCGTAAACGGCAACAAGATTGAGTTCAACAAGAACGGAGATTGGAAAGAGGTTGATTGCAAGCGTTCTGAGGTTCCGGCTAAAATAGTTCCGGCTAAAATCAAAAGCACTATCTCGCAGCACTACAACAATGCAAAAGTGAAAAAGATCAGCCGAGACTTGAAGAAAGGAAAAACCGAAGTAAAATTGTCTTCTGGAATTGAACTGGAGTTCAACAAATACTATCAGGTGATAGACGTTGACGACTGATCATACAGCATTCAAACTGACATAACAATAATTGAAATACAATACTCTTTTTACACGACGGAGCCAGAAACCTGCAAGGTCAGGAATCTGGCTCCGTCATTCTTATGGATTTGTCCAGCAACAACAAAGCTCTCATAAAGTGCTGGACGCTAAACTCAATCTTTCGTAAACAAAGTAATGAACAGCGAAAGAACAACCAAAGAAACTCCGGCCATGACCGTTCCTGCCCAACCGGAAAAATCCCACATGGCGCCAGACAGGAACGTACCGAATGAACCTCCTATAAAATACGTTGTCATAAATATGGTATTTACCCTATTGGAAGCATGCTGATTGAGCGAAAGAGCGCAAGTCTGATTGCTTATCTGTATGCACTGCATACCTATGTCCAAAAGAATTATACCGACGATATATCCTAGATAATAATACTGGAAAACAAACATTACAGCCCATGAGGCAAGCATAAGAGCGCATCCGACGTAATTGAGACGACGCACACCGAAACGACTCACACATGAGCCGACATAAGAGGCGGTAACGGCACCAGCTACACCACATAGCCCTAAAAGACCTATCACATCATTGCCGGCAAAAAACGGAGCTTCACTCAACTTGAATGAAAGACAAGCCCATAAAGCGAGGAAACTACCAAAGCACAGACCTGCACGGATGGAAACCACACGCAATTTAGGCATGGAAACATACAATTTAAGAAGCGAACGCATGAGTCCGCCATAACTTCCACTATAGTTCGAAGGCATGTCTGGAAGAGTGCGTAGGACTACAAAAATACTTCCTACCATAAATACCGCCGCCAAATGATACATTGTACGCCAGCCGAATGCCTCGCCGACAACACCGCTGACAACACGCGACGCAAGAATTCCGGTCAACAATCCGCTGACAAGTATACCTACATTTCGCGCTTTATGGCGTGGTTCGGAGAACTGCGAAGCGATTGGGATGAAAATCTGCGGCATAACAGAACAGATACCGGTAAAAAGCGATGCCACATATATAAGCCTTATATCTGATAAAAAACCTATAGCAGACATCGACAGAGTGAGAACCGCAAAATTAAGAACTATGATACGCCGTCTGTCATAAAGATCGCCCAATGGTATTATGAACAGAAGTCCCAAGGCATAACCTATCTGCGTGATCATAGGAATGAGATTACCTTGAAATTCCGAAATGCCGAGATCGGTGCACATAACATTCAGCAACGGCTGACAATAATACAGATTTGCAACCGAAACACCGGATACGGTTGCCAGAATCCACAACAAAGAAGCCGGGATTCCCTTATTTTCTTCCAATAAATATTTCATGCAGCAAAGTTAAATCATTTCTTCCACAAAAGGAAAAACACGTATCAAGACAAAGCCGACGCATACAAGACTGGCGGTTCACATAAAAAAATGGCATACAAGCATGTAGGAACATTACGGCCCTTACAACAGAGCATTTAATTCATAAATTAAAATGTGTATAAAAGTAAAAAGTAGTATATTTGCTGGCCTAAAGTGTAATGAAATGGCTAAAATAACTATTAGGGAAGTAGAAACAAAAAAAGAGTTGAAGAAGTTCATCCGATTCAACTACGAACTATATAAAGATAATCCATATTCAGTTCCAGATCTCTACGAAGATATGCTCAATACGTTCTCCGACAAGAACGCCGCTATGGAATTCTGCAAGGCAAAATATTTCCTTGCATACAATGAGAAAGGCGAGATTGTAGGAAGAGTGGCCGGAATAATCAACGAAAAGGCCAACAAGAAATGGGACAGAAAAACTGTTAGATTCGGTTGGATAGACTTCATAGACGACATTGAGGTCAGCAAGGCCCTGCTCGACAAAGTGGAACAGTGGGGACGCGAAAACGGCATGACCGAAATGCAGGGACCTCTCGGTTTCACAGATATGGATGCAGAAGGTATGCTCATTGAAGGTTTCGAAGAACTGAGCACAATGGCCACCATCTACAATTACCCATACTACCCGGTTCACATGGAGAAACTCGGATTCGAGAAGGATGCCGACTGGATAGAAATGAGACTTACAGTTCCACGTGAAACGGGACTGCCGGAAAGACTCAAGCGCATAGCAGAGATTGTCATGGAGAAATACAATCTCTCAATAAAGAAATATACTTCTTCAAAAAAGATTGCAAAAGATTACGGACAGGACATCTTCAAGCTTATCAATGAAGCTTTTTCACCATTGTTCGGCTATTCGGAGCTTTCACAGAAGCAGATAGACCAATACATCAAAATGTTCCTGCCGTTCCTCGATCTGAAACTTATTTCATTGATAACTGAAGCCGACGGAAAACTTATCGGAGTTGGTATTTCAATGCCTTCACTCTCAAGAGCACTTCAAAAGGCAAAAGGAAAACTGTTCCCGTTCGGATGGTTCCATCTTCTGAAAGCGTTAAAATGGGAAAAGCCTAAGGATCTGGACCTCATGCTAGTTGCTATAAAGCCAGAGTATCAGAACAAAGGTGTAAACTCCATCCTTTTCTACGACCTTCTGCCTATATACATTGAAGAAGGATATGAATACGTAGAAACAAATGTAGAACTGGAAACCAATACGAAAGTGCAGTCGCAGTGGATTTACTTCGAGCGCAGACAGCACAAGAGACGCAGATGCTTCAAAAAGGAACTTAAATAATGCATCTGAAACTAAACAACATAAATAAAAAACAAGAATACACACATAAAAAAGAAAGGCAATAATATTTATGGCAGAAGACGAACTTGAACTGCACACTGAAAACACCGTAGAATATACCGACGACAACATCAGACATCTATCCGACATGGATCATGTGAGGACACGCCCCGGAATGTATATCGGACGCCTGGGCGACGGTTCACATGCCGAAGACGGAATATATGTCCTTCTGAAAGAGATTATAGACAACTCTATCGACGAATTCAAGATGAACGCTGGAAAAAGAATTGAAGTCGACATAGAAGATAATCTCAGAGTTGTTGTACGCGACTACGGAAGAGGTATACCGCAGGGAAAGATGATCGAAGCCGTAAGCATGCTCAACACTGGAGGTAAATACGACTCAAAGGCATTCAAGAAGAGTGTGGGTCTTAACGGTGTGGGTACAAAGGCAGTAAACGCACTCAGCAGACATTTCGAAGTGAGAAGCTACAGAGACGGCGTCGTAAGAATTGCAAAATTCGAACGAGGCATACTGCAATATGATACCACAGAAGACACACAAGAGGAAAACGGAACATATATCGCGTTCGAACCAGACAACACGCTCTTCATCAACTATGCATTCAGATCTGAGTTCGTAGAGACCATGCTCAGAAACTACACTTACCTGAACACAGGGTTGGCAATATTCTACAACGGTCACAGAATCATTTCGCGAAACGGACTCGAAGATCTCTTGACCGACACAATGACAACACAACCTCTCTACCCTATCATCCACATGAAGGGAGAAGACATCGAAATTGCCTTTACACACACCAACCAGCAATATGGCGAAGAATACCACTCTTTCGTAAACGGACAGCACACCATTCAGGGCGGTACACATCAGAGTGCATTCAAAGAGCATATTGCCAAGACAATAAAAGAATTCTTCAACAAGAACTTCGAATACGGAGATATACGAAACGGCATCGTTGCCGCCATAGCCATAAACATTCAGGAGCCGCAGTTTGAGAGCCAGACAAAAATCAAGTTGGGCTCACTTACGATGGAACCTGGCGGAGGTATAAGCGTGAACAAGTTTGTAGGCGACTTCGTGAAAAACGAAGTGGACAACTATCTGCACAAAAATCCTGACATAGCCGAAATAATCCTTCAGAAAATACAGGACAACGAACGCGACAGAAAGGCCATTGCCGGAGTGACAAAGCTCGCACGAGAAAGAGCCAAGAAGGCAAACCTGCACAACAGGAAGCTCAGAGACTGCAGAATACACCTCAACGATGCAAAGGGCGACAACAAAGAAGAGAGCAGTATATTCATCACCGAGGGTGACTCAGCCAGCGGAAGCATCACAAAGAGCCGCGACGTGAACACACAGGCTGTATTCAGCCTCAGAGGAAAACCGCTCAACTCTTTCGGACTGACAAAGAAAGTCGTGTACGAAAATGAGGAGTTCAATCTTCTGCAGGCTGCGCTCAACATTGAAGACGGCATTGACGGACTGCGCTACAACAAAGTCATCGTAGCAACAGATGCCGATGTCGACGGTATGCACATACGCCTGCTCATGATAACATTCTTCCTGCAGTTCTTCCCTGAACTCGTGAAGAAAGGCCACGTGTACATACTCCAGACACCTCTTTTCAGAGTAAGAAATAGAAAAAAGAGAATAAAGAAAGAAGTACTGAAGGAACTAACCAAGGACAAGGACGACAAGGGAGATTTCATCACGCTCTACTGCTACAGCGAGGAAGAGCGCAACAAGGCTATCGAAAAACTCAGCCCTGATCCTGAAATCACACGATTCAAAGGATTAGGAGAAATATCGCCAGACGAATTCAAGAACTTCATCGGTCCGGACATCCGACTTGAGCAGGTGACTCTGAAAAAGACCGACCAAGTCAAGGAACTCCTTGAATACTACATGGGAAAGAATACCATGGAGCGTCAGAACTTCATCATAAACAACCTTGTCATTGAAGAAGACAAACCTGAAGAAGACATCGTTTACACAGAATAATCACAAGCAATCTCTAGGAATGGGAAAAATTGCACTTTTTGCCGGAAGCTTTGATCCGTTCACGCTCGGACACGACTCAATTGTCAGAAGAACGCTCGAATTTACGGATCAGGTTGTCATAGGCATCGGTAAGAACGAAGGCAAGCACATGATGTTCACTCCCGAAAGACGGAAAGAAATGATCAGTGCCATATACGAAGGCAACGACTGCGTAAGAGTGGAAATATACAACGGACTGACCACCGACTTCGCCTCCGAGATTGGAGCATGTATGCTCGTAAGAGGCATACGCACCATCGCCGACTTTGAATACGAGCGCGGTCTGGCCGACATAAACAGACGCCTTACAGGAATCGAAACCGTACTGCTGATAACAGAGCACCAACTGTCGTACATCAGTTCTACTGCTGTAAGGGAACTTATCAGATACGGCAAGGATGTATCGCAGTTCCTGCCCGAAGGCATGAACATAGACCTGAAACCATGAAAAG
This sequence comes from Bacteroides sp. 43_108, assembly GCA_001915545.1. GTDB lineage: Bacteria > Bacteroidota > Bacteroidia > Bacteroidales > Bacteroidaceae > 43-108. The sequence continues at coordinate 14,517 of MNQS01000190.1, forward strand.
CACAACAACAAGTTTTTTATCATAAAGGAAAATGACTGGAAGAAAAATTTTTCTGACATTGGCTCTTGCCATGTCAGGCATCATAAGTTCTTACGCACAAGGTAAAATCGACCTTGGGCCTAAGAGCCCTATACGCAAACTTCAAATTGCAGAGTTTGCCATCAATGCACTTTACGTGGACAGCCTCGACGAAAACAAGCTCGTTGAGAACGCCATAAACGGAATGCTTAAGAATCTCGACCCACACTCTTCATACTCATCGGCCCAGGAAGTAAAGAAGCTCACTGAACCGCTTGAAGGAAGTTTCGAGGGCATAGGCATACAGTTCAACATGGCCGACGACACACTGCTCGTCATACAACCCGTCAGTGGAGGTCCATCAGAGAAAAAGGGCATATTGGCAGGCGACAGAATCGTGAAGGTGAACGACACAATCGTTGCCGGAGTGAAGATGAACCGCGACGAGATTGTACGACGTCTGCGAGGCCCTAAAGGTTCAAAGGTGAAGCTGGGCATCGTCAGAAGAGGTATAGCCGGCATACAGGATTTCACTGTTGTCAGAGACAAGATACCTGTAAACTCCGTAGACGCAAGCTACATGGTAGACAAATCCACAGGATATATACGTCTGAACAACTTCGGAGCCACCACGCACGATGAGTTCACAAAGAAAATCAAAGAACTCAGAGAGAAGGGCATGAAAAGCCTTATTCTCGACCTTCAGGGCAACGGAGGCGGATACTTGTCGACCGCTGTTGACATAGCCAACGAGTTTCTCAACAAGGACGACATGATTGTCTATACCAGCGGACGCAGTACAAAGAGACAAGACTTCACAGCCAAGGGCAACGGCATATACACTAGCGGAAAGGTGCTGGTGCTTGTAGACGAATATTCAGCCTCAGCGGCAGAAATTCTCACGGGAGCCATACAGGACCACGACAGAGGACTGGTAATCGGACGACGCACCTTCGGCAAAGGACTGGTACAGAGACCGATAAGTCTGCCTGACGGCTCGATGATAAGACTCACCGTGTCGCACTACTATACTCCTTCCGGACGATGCATACAGAAGCCGTACAAGATGGGCGACAAGCTCAGCTACGACATGGATGTAATCAACAGATACAAGAACGGCGAGCTGACCAACGCCGACAGCATACACTTTGCCGACTCGCTGAAATTCAAGACACTGCGCCTTGGACGCACCGTATACGGCGGAGGAGGCATCATGCCGGACATATTCGTTGCGCTCGACACGACAAGATTCACCAAGCTCTACAAGGAACTTGCTGTCAAGGGATGCATCATCAATACCAACCTGAAGTATGTCGACAAGCACCGCAAGAAGCTCATGAAGACATACAGCAGCTTCGACGAGTTCAACTCATCTTTCGAAGTTCCCGAAGACATGATAGACATTCTCAAGGACTATGCCGAAAAAGAAAAAATCGAGTATACCGACAGTGCGTTCAACGAAGCCATGCCTATGGTGAAGCTTCAGCTGAAAGCGCTCGTTGCCCGTGACCTCTGGGACATGAACGAATACTACCACGTCATCAATGTCAGCAACCCGATATACACCAAAGCCGTCGAAGTGATAAAAGACGACAAATACTTCAAGGAAATATCAGAATAAAGAACAATCAGAAATACATACCGAATATGATTTCATATCAGACAGAAGGCGTCAAGATGCCCGCCATAAAGAAGAGAGAAAACAACGCATGGATAAAGAAGGTCGCGGCCGACTACGGAAAGAAGATTGGAGAGATTGCATACATCTTCTGCAGCGACGACAAGATTCTTGAGGTCAACCGCCAGTATCTGCATCACGATTACTACACAGACATCATCACGTTCGACTATACGGAAGACGATGTCATCAGCGGCGACATATTCATCAGCCTCGACACCGTAAAGTCGAACTCTGAAGAACAGGGCACCGGATACGATGAGGAACTCCACCGGGTCATCATACACGGCATACTGCACCTATGCGGTATAAACGACAAAGGTGAAGGCGAAAGAGCCATCATGGAAGCGGCTGAAAACAAGGCGCTTGCAATGAGAAACGAGGAATAATAAACAGCCTCACAGCCAAAACCCGACGGCCGTAGGAAGCAAAAAACGGAACGATTCAAACAAACACCTGTCAACCGACTTAACAATCAGCCGATGCATTGCGAGAACAGATTCAGTTGATTGTTAGCACAAAACAAAAATATTACGGCAACAAATCAGCGCCGTACTACGGCTCTTACGACAAACCATACATGGTGAAGCACAGTGGAAACCAAGCCATAGTGTTTCACCATTATTTTAAAGCGCTCTACGAGCGAAGCCTTATGATTGGCAGTAGTCATGCCTTCGGCCAGATAATCGGCCAGAACAGTTCGAGTATACACCAACGGCATACCCTTCGACTCAGCCTTCTCCATCACTCTGATGCACCAGTCGAAATCAGCAGAAAAGCGATAATTGAGATCATAAGGCAGACAGATTTCCTTATTTACATAGAAAGCCTGGTGGCACACGAGCATGCCGTTGCCGAACGAACGGCTGGTAAGTTTCTCCGGTGGTGCAAGCCTGCGGGCACGCAGACGCACTCCTTCGGCATCGACGATGTCCGTATTGCCGTAGACCACACCTGCCAAGCCGTGTCGGCCATCGCCTGCAGCCGCACCTACAACTTCTTCAAGAGATGAAGCGCTGTGCAGTTTATCGCCGGCATTGAGGAAACACAAGTAGGTGCCGGACGCAATGTCCATGGCCTTATTCATGGCGTCGTAAAGCCCCTTGTCGGGCTCGCTGACCACCACAATGCGCCTGTCGGGATGAGCATCCCGGTATCGGCGTGCAATGTCAGCAGTACCGTCCGACGACGCACCGTCCATAATTATGTGTTCCACATCAGCATAAGTCTGCATGAGCACACTGTCGAGCGTGCGCTGTATGCAGTCCTTCGCATTGAAAGTCACGGTTATGACAGATACTGTAATATCGTTCATCGTCATAAAAAAGGTATCATTTCACAGCTTTGTGTTCTGAAGAAACAGAACCGTCCAAAGCCGAATTGTAAATCTCAATATATCTGCGGGCCACCTCATCCTCTGCATACGTATCGACGGCCTTTCTGCGGGCCATCTCGCACAGATTTGCATAGTTGGAACCGTCGAGGGCCCAGTGTATGCCGTTTGCAAAGTCTGCCGCATCCTTGTAATAGGCCACATAGCCGTTGTGCAGATGGTCTATCATCTCCGGGATGCCGCCTATGGCGAATCCGATGCACGGCACACCGCACGACATTGCTTCGACAATCGTGTTGGGCAGGTTGTCCTGAAGCGACGGAGTGACATATAGGTCGACGGCATTATAAAGGTCAACCATGTGGGCCTCGTCACTCACATAGTCGATAGGATAAACGGTGAAAGGCACGTAGTTCTGCACCTTGTCCGACTCGGCACCGGCTACGACAAGACCGATATTGTCGGCTTCGGCAGGATACTTCTCCTTCAATATGTGGCACGCATCGACCAGATACTTGAATCCTTTTCTTTCGTCGGTAATCTTCTGGCAACCGAAAAGAAGCAGACGCTTACCCTCCGGCAGACCGCACCTGCGGCGAGCCTCAGCCTTGTCCTCCGGGCGGAAAAGATTAGTGTTTATTGCATTCGGAATGTTTGTAACGAACTGTCCTTCGAGCAGACGGCTCTCCTTGGCAAGGTTCTCAAGCCAACGGCTGCACGCCACGAAACGGAGTTTGCTGTCTGAATACATCTTCAGCTTGCGTCGGAACACACGTGCCGACATGTCGTTCGGCGCACCTCCACGGTGTATGAACGGACATAGTCCGCATCCGGTACGATACTTCTGGCAGTCGCCCGAGTAGTGGCACACGCCTGTGAAATACCACATATCGTGCATGGTGAACACAACCGGCTTTCCCGAACGCAGAATCTTTGTAATATCATCCAACGAAAGAAAACCTTGATTCACCCAATGAAGATGCACAACGTCGGCCATGCGGAAATCAGACATTGAAGTAATGTCCGTACCCGTATTGGCAATATCCATCTGAAAAAGATTATTGCGGCTGAAACCATTTGAGAGCCAAATCACAAAACGCTCCCATATAAATTTGGCAGGCAGTTTCCAACTTGACGGCAACGGAACGACAGACACCAAAGACGACTGTTTGTCGCGAACAAGCATCTTTGCGTTGACCCCGTTATTCTTCAAGGCCTCCATCAGTCTGTTGGCCGCAATGGCCGCACCTCCTATCCTTTCCGATGTATTTATTATAAGAACCCTCATAGACAGCATTATATACGGCAAAGTTACCGCTTTTCAACTTAAAACACAGCCACAAACGCAAAATAATTGGCTTCACGACCGCCATAATGCCGAAAAACCGCCGACAGCACGAGCGCCCGCAACCGAAATTCCGAGCGCTCACAACAAACACTGCGAGCCCTCGGAACTTTCATCGCGAGCCCTCGCAATCAAAACCGCAAGAGCATACACCCGAAAAAAAGCCATGCACCCCCACACATAAAATACAGCCCAAATCTCGCATACATCGCCATTAATCTGCATCTGAATACATCTCAAAAGTCCAAGAATCCACGCCAAAACAAAGAAAAAAGCAGATATTTCAATAAGAAACCACATTTTTCCCTTCCATTTTTTGCATATCTGAGAACAAGTCACTAATTTTGCACCCGAAAACGAAATGCAACTGCATATTCGGACATAAAAAAGCTTCAGTAGCTCAGTTGGTTAGAGCACATGACTGTTAATCATGGGGTCGTTGGTTCAAGCCCATCCTGAAGCGCAACAAAATAAATGCAATAAATCAAGAGGACGGAAATCCGAAGATTTATTGCATTTTTCGTTATTACTAGATATTCTAAACTCTACCTCTTGCAGAACTGCACACGGCCAGGAACAGGAAGACGGAAATCCTTTGGATCTTCTTCGGAATACATACGGCAAATGCCGTACTGATGATAGACAAGATCAGAAACCGATCGGATAA
>MNQS01000191.1:0-19254 GCA_001915545.1 Bacteroides sp. 43_108
GCTTATTAAAGCATTGAATTTAAGAGCATTGTATTAACAATAACGAGGGCGTTTTGTACTACGTTTTTAGGAACGTAGAACTGGACACCCTATTTATTTGGTCTGTGAGCATTTTCTTGCCATGCTGGTAAGCGTTGTTTTCGAAGGCCGTCTTGTCGTTTGCCGATTTAAGTTTTACATAATATCTGTAGCTCCATTCCGACCAGTTGTCAATGTCATACATCTCTAGTCCATCACATCTTATCATTTCCATGTTGCTTAAGAAACAGTTTTCAGGCATATCCTCAAATATTGCCGCGATAAGAACTTTGAAGCTGGATTCCTTGTCTTGTGTGATGAAGTCGCCGACTTTAAGATTGAATTTTTCAGCAATTTTTTTGCTTATGGCCACTTTGGCTTCTTTGTCCATACCGTCGAATGAACCGCTGATTGGCTTGAATCCAAACAAGTCAAGAGCCTCCTTCGTCATTTGATAAAAATTGATTTCAATCTCATTCAGATTCTTTTCTGTTCCTGCGTATGTGCTTGCCGTCCACGGACCCTTAACTATTCCGTATGATTCTACTGTAGGAGATTGCTGAAGAATTGCTTCCGAATACGGTCTGCACATGTTTTGTGAGAATTTGCCTTCTGAATACATGCTCGGGTATGTGATGGCAAAAATCCTGTCGCCATCCTTGATGCCTCTGTTGAAAGTCCATTCATAGTTGACCTGCACCAGAATGACGTATATTGCGGCGAAGGCCACGCTCATGCCCAAGATGTTGAGCAGGCCGGCGCCCTTGAATAATTTAGTCAAACTTTTCATCTTGTTTGTTTTTTTATTTCTTGTATTTAAGTTTTACAGATGTTGCAGTCAGAGTTCGTTTCTCACGTCGCCGACAATGCGTCCGTCGAAGAGGTTTATGATGCGCTGTGCCATCGATGCATCCTTCTGCGAGTGGGTAACCATGACGATGGTTGTGCCTTCGGAATTGAGCTCGCAGAGCAGGTTCATCACTTCCTTGCCGTTTTTGGAGTCGAGGTTTCCGGTCGGCTCGTCGGCCAGTATCAGTTTTGGATTTGACACTACGGCGCGTGCAATTGCCACACGCTGCTGCTGACCTCCTGAGAGCTGCTGAGGGTAGTGCTTGGAGCGATTGCTTATGCTCATCCTCTTCAGTATCTCGTTGACACGACGCTTGCGCTCTGATGCACCGATGTGTAGATATTTGAGCGGCAGTTCGACGTTCTCGAATACATTGAGTTCGTCAATCAGGTTGAAGCTCTGGAATACGAATCCGAGTTTTCCCTTTCTGAACTTTGTCCTTTCGCTTTCTTTCAGTTTCGCCATTTCTTTTCCGAGCAGTTCGTAGCTTCCTTCGGTCGGGTTGTCCAGCAGTCCGAGGATGTTCAGCAGTGTAGACTTTCCGCATCCGGAAGGTCCCATGATTGCCACGAACTCTCCTTCGTTGATTTCGAAGGACACATTGTTCAACGCTGTTGTTTCTATTTCTTCTGTACGAAAGATTTTGCTGAGATTTGTTACTTTAATCATAATCGTTTTATTTTAAAGTGTTATTAGTTTTGTTATTTAATGTTCTATATCTGTTATTCGTTTTGGATGGATTTTGCCGGATTTTCTGTCGCTGTCTTCAGACAGCAGAGCGTTACGACAATGAATGTTGTCAGCAGAACGACGGCAAGCGACATTGCGAACACCCACCAATAGAGCTGTGTGTGGTAGGCGTATGTGCTGTAGTAGTAATCCATAATATGGTAGCTTGCAGGTGTTGCAATGGCGAAGCATATCAGCTGTATGATTAAGTATTTTTTGTTGAACATCAGCAGAATTTCTGATATGGTCGCTCCGTGCACTTTCCTTATGGCAATTTCCTTCTTTCGGAACGAAGTCTCGAAAATCAGAATTCCTATAATACCCATGATGGATATGGCAATGGCAATGGCCGTGAAGATGGATACGAGCTTTATGAGTTTCTGCTCTTTCTCATATTGGTTGCCAAGTTCCTCATCGAAGAAATTCAGTTTAACTTCTTCGAGGTTGTATCCAGACACTATTTTTGCTGTTACATCCTTTACAGCCTTAAGCAAATCGCTGTATGTCGTGTTCGGATTGCTTCTTATGTACAAATAGTAGCAAAAGGCTTGTGGTAATTTCCCATATACATAGAATGCAAATGGCTCTGTCCCAAATTGCAGTGAGCGGTACTTGAAGTCCTTGCAGAAACCTGCAATGTCTGTATTGTCAATGTGACCTAAAACTTTGTCTTCAAGCGTGAAGTTGAATTTCTTCTTTGCCGTTTCATTGAATATGAAAATTCCTTTTTCGCATTTCTCGTCTGCTTCGGTGAAGTTGCGGCCATCGGTAATCTTGATGTTCATAAACTTGGGAAAGTTGTATGCGACAGGATAGCATATGAAACTTATTTTTTCTCCTTTATCTTCTGTTCCCCATTTCATCCTGCTGTCTTTTATCAGTGGGCCTTGTCCCCATGTGATGTCTTTGATTTCCGGCCTTTTGCGCAGTTCTTCTGTAAATGCCTCATGGTTGGATTTTGAAACAGGTATCTCGGCGGTGAACAGCATTGATTTGTTGAATCCCATGTCGTAGTTCATCATGTAGTCGTATTGATTCTTGATGAAGATTGTGCAGATTATGAAAACCATAGATATTGTGAACTGCACTCCTATCAGTACATATCTGAAAATTTTTCCGTGTGTCGGGAGGCTCATTGAGCCTTTGATGGCCATTGCCGGCGGAAACGAAGTTGTGTACAGCGCCGGATACAGACTTGATGCTGCAGTCATGACAAGTGCAACTGCAATTGTAGTAAGACATACAGGAATGTGCCTGTAGAAGTCTATTGGGCAGATGACTAGGTCTGCATAAGTGGAGTTTTTAAACAATGTGACTATTATGGCTGCGACTGCAAGAGAGAGTGTGACCAGAACGGCTGATTCCCAAACGAATGACATGACGAGGGTAAATCTTGACGATCCGAGTATCTTGCGTGTATTTACAGAACGGAGTTTTACAGGGACCTGCGCCATGAAGAAATTTACGTAGTTTATCAGTGTGATAATCAGTGTCAGTATTGATATAGCAAACAGCGTCAGCGTTGTTGTCTTGTTGCCTTTATATTGCTGGTCTGCAAGATTCTGGGTGAAGTACATGTCGTTCAAAGGTTCTAGATGTACGACTGTATTCAATATGTAGCTTTTGTTGTCTATGTTATTTTTTGCATAAATTTTTTTTGACAGTTTTTTGGCGTTCTCTTCAAAAGCTTTTTTGTCATCTGCAGAGTGCAGTTTCACATAGTAGGGATAGTTGAATTGATGCCAATTGTCTATGTCTATATTTTCTGTAAGATAGCATTCTATCATATCGATGTTCCCTAAAATGCTGTTTTGGGGCAAGTCTTCGAATATTGCAACAATAGAATTTCTTTTGTTGGACTTTTTGTCGAACTTGATGAAGTCTCCGATTTTCAGATTGAATTTTTCTGCCGCACTTCTGCTTATTGCTATATTGTTTTCATCGTCCATGCCTTCGAACGAACCGCTTATGGCCTTGAAATTGAACAAATTGAGAGCATTCATCGTCATGCCACAGTAATTCATTTCAAACTTATTCTGATTTCCGTCAGTGTCTGCGTATGCAGTGATTGTGGACAGCTCTTTCAGCATGCCGTATGATTCTACTGTAGGTGACTGTGATATGATTGATTCTGCAAAAGGTCTTAGCATGAATTGTGTGAATTTGCCTTCTTCAAACCAAGAGGGTTGGGTTAGTGCAAAAATCCTGTCGGAATCCTTGATGCCTCGATTGAAATTCCATTCATAGTTGACCTGCACAAGAATGACATATATTGTTGCGAAAGCTATGCTCATACCTAAAATGTTGAGCAGGCCGGCTCCCCTTAGCAGTCTCATCAAACTTCTCATATCGTTCGTTGTTTTAGTTGCATAATCTTTCAATATCTCTTCATCAATCAAGCACCAGCCTTTCGTTGTTGCCGAAATTGTCATAGCTTGATGTGATGACTTTGTCGCCAGGCTTGAGTCCGTCGATTACTTCGTAGTATTGCGGATTCTGGCGTCCTATGCGTATTTCGCGTTTGTAGGCTTCTTTGCCGTTTTTAGATATGACGTATATCCACTGACCTCCTGTATTCTGATAGAATGAACCGCGCGGTATGAGTATCGCCTTTTCCGGCTGTCCAAGCTGCAGGTTCATGTAGTATGTCTGTCCTGAACGTATGTTGTCGGGCTGTTCGCCGCTGAATTTGAAGTCGGCTTTGAATTTTCCGTCTCTTACTTCTGGATAGACTTTTCGGATGACCGCACGGAAATTCTCATTCTGGCGTTCGAAATCGGCCTCTAATCCTGTCGTGATGCGGTCGATGTAGTGCTCGTCGAACTGTGCTTCAATCTTATAGCTGCTGAGATTGTTGATTTGTCCAATCTTGCTTCCTTCAGCAACTGATTGCCCCAACACGACATCCAGCAGTCCAAGTTCTCCGTTTATAGGTGCCTTTACCAGCAGGTTGTCTTTTCTCTTGCGAATCATCATCATGTGGAGGCGCATGTTGTCGAGGCTTTCCTGCATCTGCTTGACTTCGATGGATCTGTACAGACTGTCTTGCACGGCGCGGTGCTTCACAAGATTCAAGCGGTCTTTGGCCAGTGAATAGTCTTCTTCTGCTCTCAGATAGTCTTCCTTTGATATAAGGTTGTCGGCGTAGAGCTGTTTCTGCGATTTGTAGGTGCGCAGGTATCGTCGGACATCAATCTCCAGCTGAAGTATGTCCTGCTGGTTGGTCAACTTCTGCTGTTCCATGGATATGAGAGTGTTGCGCAGCATGTTGTCCTTCTCGGCCAGGTCTGCCTCGGCGTTGAGAATCTGCAAGTTGAGGTTTTCGTTTGAAAGCAGGAGTATCGGGTCGCCGGCTTTCACCTTGGCGCCTTCTTCGATGTAGATTTCCTTTACGACACCTGTTTCGAGCGGACTTATCTGCATGGTTGTTATCGGCAGGACCTGTCCGGTGACGCGGACGTAGTCGTTGAATAGCCCTGACTTAACCTCGCTTATGGTGATGGTTTCGGTGTTGACGCGCATGGTGCTGACATTGTTGCGCAGAAGCATGGAGGCTATCAGTATTATCAGAATTGCTATTCCCCAGTAGGGTAGTGCCTTTTTGCTGAATACTCGTGCCCATCCTTTTTTAGGTTCTATTATCTTGTCCATTTTGCTTTATTCTTTTATGATGTGTTTTATTGATTGAGATAACTGATTCCTTTGTAATATTCAACAACGCTCTTCTTCAGAAAGTACTGTAGGCGTGCGTTAAGACGTTCGGCCAGTGCGTTGAGGTAGGTGTTTGAGATGGTTTGAAACTCAACCGGCGAGACGAGGCCGAGAAGCATCTTTTTCTCATGCAGTTTGTATGTCTCGCTCTGTGAATCGGCTCGCTTTTCGGCTTGAATCATGGCTTTCATGGCACCTTGCTTGTCCTGTACGGCTCGTGTCACTTCAGCCTCGATGTCGAGCTTGGTCTGTTCGTATTGCGCTTGCGCACGTCTGTACGCATTTTTCTTTCGCGATAGATCGGAGTGGCGCGAGAGCCGGTCGTAAATAGGTATGGAAAGGTTCAGCTGTACGTATTCGCCGGCGTTGTTGCGCCATTGTGAACCGAATGAAGGTGAAATGTAGCTGTCGTTACCCGGATAACTGTAGTAGCTTGTAGACCATCCTCCGCTGAGCGACAACGTCGGCAGAAACTGCCACTTGGCCGTATTGAGCGAAATTTTCGCGCTGCGCAGTTCTCCTTTGGCAATGAGTGCGTCAGGTTGTGTGTTCACGGCAAAATCAATGATCTCGCTGACTGCATCTTCTGTGTCGTCGTACGGTGGTATGCTGTCATTGATTATTGAGCGATCAAGGTTGAGCTCTTTCTCTGTCGGCCAAAGCATCAGCGATTTCAGAGTCAGCATGGCATTGTTGAGGTTGTTTGTAGAATTTATGAGCTGATATTCTGTGTCTGCTTGGTCGGCTTCGGTCTGCACTACGTCCGGATAGCTTTTCTGTCCTAAGTCGTATTGTTTTTTTATAAGTTCGAGGTTCTTTTTTCCTGTCTCGACTTTTTTCTTCAGTACTTCTACCATTTCTGAGTGGTACATCACGTTGCAGTAGGCTTCCATGACTGATAGGCAAAGTTCGTCGCGGATTTTATCTTCCTGAGATATTCCGATTTTTATGGCCGTCTGCGAAATTTTGATGTTGTTGATGGCCGAAAAACCGTCGAAGAGGGTAATGCCTGCACTGATGGAGTATCCGTTGCTGAATGATGTGATATTGGTATATGTGTTTGTTTCCGGGTCTACCGTACGTCCGAAATTATAATATGCGTTTGTATTTGCAGATATACTTGGCGTGAAGGCTTTGAGTATGGCTTCACGCTTGTTGATGCGTGCGTCAGCGTTGTCCAACTGCTGTACCTTATTTTTTGTGGAATTGTCGACAGCGTATTCCATGCATTCTTTCAGTGTCATGACTTTCTGCCGAACATGCGCTGTGCTGTCGACCTGCGCCGTTGTGCCAACGCTGAAAATCATGGCCAATGCGAATATAGAGATGAATTTTTTCTTCATTTTTCCTGTTTTTTACACTTTTATTACAGCTATTTTCATGCCAAGAATGTAAAAGTAAGATTATCAGCTGATTGTGAATTTGGCTATTCCCCAAAAGTGTAAAGTTTCTTTACACCACTGTAAAGTTTCTTTACACTTTTGGTGTGTAAATGGCATAAGTTGACCACATGAAAATGCAAAAAAACACATGAAGGATAAGGCGGATGCCTTTGTTTCCATCATGTGTTTTGTAAGTTGTAAATTGGCTGAATGTTTTTACAGAATTTTGTTGCGCCTGTAGCTGTAGTACCAAATGCCTGCTATATCAGCCAGTGCCCATCCGATTGGTACGGACCACCATATTCCGGTGTAGCCTATTTCAGGAATTGAAGCCAATATGTAGGCCAGCAGTACGCGTGTGCCTAGTGATATTACTGTCAGGACTACTGACATTGACGGCATGGTAACGGCACGGTAGAAACCGTACAGCATAAACAGGTATGCAATACCGATATAAAAACTGCCTTCGATGCGCAGATATTCTGTTCCGATTGCAATGATTTCTGTTTCTTGCGGAGACACGAAGAGTGACATCAGCTGTGGGGCAAACGCAAACACCAGCGCTGATACGAGGATTGAAAATAGGGTAGTGGTCACCAGCGAACTGCGTATGCCCCGACGTATGCGGTCATGGCGTCCCGCACCGAAATTCTGTGCGACGAAGGTTGAGAAGGCGTTGCCGAAATCTTGAAGCGGCATATATGCAAAGGAGTCGATTTTCACCGCTGCCGCAAATGCCGCCATAACGGCTGTTCCGAAACTGTTTACCAATCCCTGTACCATCAGAATTCCGAAGTTCATTATGGACTGCTGTATGCATGTCAGAAAGGAGTATGATGCTATTCTGTTTATGGAATGTGAATTTATGATACAATCGGTGCGCGTGAGGCTGAGTTCTGGAAAATTTCTTCGTGTATAGACGTACAGTCCAATTGCTCCGACTGTTTGAGATATCACAGTGGCCAAAGCTGCACCTTCTACTCCCATGTGCATCCAAAGCATCAGTGCGAGGTCGAGCCCGATGTTGAGCACTACTGACACTATCAGAAACATAAGTGGAACAAACGAGTTGCCGACAGAGCGCAAGAGAAATGCATGGAAGTTGTATACGCTGACAGGTATCATACCGAGGAAGACTACAAACAGATAGTCGTAGACCATCTGTTCAATCTCCGGCGGAGTCTGCAAAATATGTATTATCGGAGTGAGGAAAGCTAAAGAACAGATGTTGAGCAATAGCGTAACACCGCCGACGATGAGCATGGACGAGAAAATGCTCAAACGCAAGGCTTTCAGATCGCGTGCACCGTACTGCATGGAAAATATGGCACTGCACCCCATGCTTAGCCCGATGAATATAGATGTAATGAAAACGATCAGTGCATAAGATGAACCTACTGCCGCCAGAGCATTTGCTCCCAGCACACGCCCTACAATCAGCGTGTCGGCAATGTTGTAGCATTGCTGCAGCAGATTGCCCAGCATTAGCGGCAAGGCAAAACGGAGCATTTTGCCTGTTATGCTTCCCGAAACCAAATCATTTTTGTCGTGTTTGATCATAATTTAGTTAATTTCAGAAGATGGATTCTTTGTCCATTGTTGCGGAGTAGAATCAAGACTGGTTCTACACTTTTTTCTGTAGTTTTTCATCAATGCACTAGGAAGATGTGTTTCTTTGTTTGTGTTGACTTTTTTGCGTGTGTAGCATGTTGGCTGTGCATGTGATGATAGTAAAATAACCTTTTGTTAACTTCTAAATTACTCTAATTTGGCAATACATACAACATTTCATGCATAAATCTTTTATATCCTTAATTTCGTATGTCCGTTGCATTCTGAAAATCAAAGTTTTATTATGTCGTATTTTAGTTCGGCTTGCCAGTTTTTGTTACATTTGTGAATGTGTAATCATTTATAAATAAAATCAGTACTATGAACTTGCCATCTTTAAAATTCTGTATGTTGCGATCGGTTTTGACTTTATGTCTTGTTTTCTTAACCGTGACGTTGACTCACGCCAACGATGGAGAGTATTACACTTCGGGTAATCAGTTGCTTCCACTTGTCGAGACTGATATACGTGTGCAACGAGAGATTCTGACATTGCGATGGAGTGATGACAACGTTGCCGAGGTTGATGTGTATTATGAATTTTATAATCCCGGTAAGCCGAAAACTGTACTTATGGGATTTGAGGCAGACCCTCCTATGTACATTGATTCGATAAGTCGTAACAGTGCCCATCCTAATATTTCAGATTTTAAAGTGATTATGAACGGCAGGAGTATTCCAGTATCAACTACGGTGGTTGAGACTGATACCCTTTACGTTGTCAATGGCGAAGTGCAACCGGTAGATTTGTCGGTATATTCCATAAATGATGATTATAATATAGGTTCTTATCTGTTTACAGCTGACCGCAATGACGCTGTGCCTATTTCGTATGTATATCATTTCAACGCTGACTTCAAGTCAGGCATCAATGTTGTGCGCCATCGCTACCGTTATGAAATGAATGTGAATGTCTGCACGCATTATCTCTTTGATTACAAACTGTCTCCTGCATTGCGATGGGCCAATCATCAGATAGACGATTTCACACTTCGTATTGAAACAGAAGACGTGCCTCTGCATTTCATGATGAAAGACAGTCTGTTCGAAAAGTCAGATAGTCCGGTTATAGACGGTACAGGAAAGTGGCGCGTAAGGACAATTATTAACGAGATGGACCGGAAAATGTCTGTATATGAAGTATTCATGCGCAACGCATCAATAGAGTGGAAAGCTACGAATTTCAGGCCAAGCTCAGAACTGCATATTTTTTCAGCTGACTGTACTGAAACCGGTGTTATCTGTAACCCTGCAGAATACTATTCTTGGCGCTACAGCCTCGTAAGCGGCTCTATTCATTATGATGACATCCACCGTATAGTCCGCAATATGCCCTATGCCTACCGTGGCTATATCTTCAAGAACAAGTATCTGAATGATTTCTTCACCTCACGTTGGTGGTACATACCAGACCCAGATTATAAAGTCGACTTGGAAAAACTGACCCCTAACGAACGCGATTGGCTGAAAAAATATAATGAAGACTATGGCAAATGAAAGTTGTGTAAGTTGTGAAACTGTTGGAGTCTCATTTTTCCCTTATGTGAATAATAAGGTTGTATTTGATAAAAAATCGTGATGTAAACACATAATAATCAAATCAATGGGACAATTTTAACAGAATATCAGCTTTTATCCTTACCTTTGTTATAGTACTTGGGGAATACCCGAACAACGAAAAAAAACGATGCAGATTCATAACAATACATTGATAGCAGAATGCTCGTCTTACGACTTCAAGGAAATGCTGGAGCGTAAGAAAGTAAAGTCGTGGCTTAAATCCGTATCGGCTTTTGCCAATACGGAAGGTGGCAGTTTATTCTATGGAGTAAACGATGACGGAGTGATTGTAGGTTTGGAGAATCCGCAAGCAGACGTCGACTTTATCAGTGAAATGATAAAGGTAAGGCTTGATCCAGTTCCGGATGTACAGCTTATCCCGATTGAACACGAAGGACGTACCCTGCTTGAAGTGAGAGTAAAGGCTGGAACGCTGACACCATATTATTATTATCAAGACGGAACACGTACTGCTTATACACGAGTTGGTAATGAAAGTGTAGAGTGCAATTCGCAACAACTACTTTCATTGGTATTAAAGGGTACGCACATGACATGGGATTCGCTACCTACACAAGTAGACGCCAACAAACATTCTTTCGTTATCCTTGCCAACACTTTCCGCGAGCAAACCCATCAGGAATGGAATGATAAGTATTTGGAATCATTCGGACTTGTCACATCTGATGGTAAGCTGACCAATGCCGGATTGCTGTTTGTGGATAACTGCACCGTGTTTCAATCCCGCATATTCTGTACCCGTTGGACGGGGCTTTATAAGGATGACGCTATCAGTTCAGTATAACACAGAGCCAACCTCGTTTTGCTTTTGAAATATGGCATGGATTTCATCAAGAACTACACCATGAGCGGCTGGGTCAAGATGCCTAACTACCGCCTCAATTTACCCGACTATTCTGACCGGGCTATCTTTGAAGGGTTGGTAAACCACCTTATCCATCGGGATTACACGGTGATGGGCGGTGAGGTACATATCGACATCTATGATGACCGTGTAGAATTAGTTTCGCCCGGCGCGATGCTCGACGGCACACAGATTCAAGACCGCGATATTTACAATGTTCCGTCCATACGTCGCAACCCCGTCATTGCCGATATGTTTACCCAACTCGACTACATGGAGAAACGTGGCTCCGGTCTGCGCAAGATGCGTGAACTGACCGAGAAGCTGCCCAACTTTTTACCCGGCAAAGAACCTCTCTATAAAACCGAAGCATCCTCATTCTTCACCACTTTCTATAATCTGAATTGGGGCGAGAATGGTAGAATCTCCGTAGAAGAGGTGGCCGACAGGGTAAACAGTACCATCAAAAAGTACCCTGTAAACGGAGGAGTTTCGGAGAGAAAGTTCGGTGTAAACGAAAAAAGTTCGGAGAAAAGGTTCGGTGTAAATGCTGAAAGGTTCGGTGTAAACGAAAAAAGTTCGGAGAAAAGGTTCGGCGTAAAAGGAGAGGATGCATCTAAAAGAGTTAGCAGGACAGGGCAAAAAATAATAGACTTAGTTATTTACGACCCTTCTATAACAGCAGAAGCAATGTCTGTAAAAATTGGCGTGTCCAAGCGGGCAGTTGAAAAGAACATCAAAGAGTTGCGTGAGAGAGGCATTCTCGTCCATGAAGGTTCTGACAAGGCAGGCTATTGGCGCATCATCGTAAAACCATAATAGGGAGGGCGTGACACATGACAATCTTTATCTTGGTTTCCATCTTATTGGTTGCAGCTTTGGCAATAGCCTTGCTTATGGGCGTTTCTCCTGCGAGCCAAAAAGTCAAAGTCCGGACAATGTATGTCGGAGCTGCGCTTATGCTCGTAGTTGCTCTTATCGTCTGTGACTATATTGACGCTTTGCTGGATTTTCCGTCCAAGTTCCGATTTCATGCAGTATTGGTGCTTACCGTAACCGTAGGTTATCTCTGCATTGCCATTGCTTGTATGGAAAAGTACAATGTCCTAAAGCGTAAGAACCGCGTGCTTGAAAAAGCCCTTACTGAAAAAGAGCAAGAAAAAGTATCCATTCTGATGGAACGTCAAAGCAAGCAGCAACAGGCACTCCAAAAAGGAGAACTTGAATGGTTTGCCGGGAAAATCAAGATGTTCAGCGAAGAGGAACAAAAAGCTATTCTTGCCAGTGCCTACGCATTTACAGAACATGACTTGATTCTTCCGCCCTCAATCACAATCCAGCCAAACGAGATGTGCAGTCAGCAAGAACTCATGTATTACGCTTACTCCGCTTTCTCCAATATGGGCAAAAAGCGCAGTGACATCGTGAGTTTCTTATGTCAGGTTTTTAAGGCATACTTTCCTGCTGGTGAGGCTTCGGTATCAAAGAAGATGCCGGGATTGGATAAGGTTAAGGAGAGAAGGGAGAAAGAAACATGAATCGCAATATACTTATTGTAAAACATTGAATATAAATAAGAAAAATGTTATTTTTGCAACTGCTATATAGCTTTTCTATTATCAGAAAGAATATATTTTAATGTCGTTGATAAATCTTATTATAATGATATACGAAGAATATTTAGAATGTGCTAGAAAACATCTAAAAAGTTGCCGGCAACTTCTTGAGGGTCTGAAAGAAAACGCAGACAATAAAGAAGCCTGTCTAGATATATGGTATTTATCCGGATATATCATAGAAGGGTTTACCGTCTATTCTGCATACAAAATTAATGGTTGGAATCCAAATAGTAAAGATGGGGTGAAAGATATCAAATTAAAATACGATAAGCCCTTCTCCTATAAGACTCATTTAGATTTTCATTATTGCAGGGTATATAAGGGTAAGCCTGTATTCCCTTCTGGCTTAATAAAGTATTTTGTACAGGGACATGATTATCAATCAATAATAGAAGGATTATTGATTAAAGAACCTATATTTAAAGATGTTCCTATTTTGGGGTCTGGTGCGATAGATAATGATGTCAAAATACTTGTGGATAACTGGAAACCTGATATAAGGTATTGGTATAAAGAAGAACAAATGAAGGAAAACAATATACCAATACTAACACTCGATCTCCTGAAACAACTTATTGAAACGTGTAATGATATTTATAAAAAAATGATATTTGTATGATACATGTTATAGATCTAGCCAATAAAGTTCAAGCATATTTGCGTGCGAAGGAATTTGATGATTTTAAAATATTCATCAGACTCAATTTCTCAATTGATGTATTCGTCTTTTCCGATGTCACAATCTCTGAACAAGAAATTAAAGATGATTTCCTCAGAAGTCTTAAAGATGACAAGGATAATCTTTACAAGAAGGAATACTATGACACAGAGGATTTGGATGAGAACAATAATCCTCGTAAGATAGAATATCGTGTGGAGAATGACAGTTTTTATCACGCAGGAAAAGACTTCTTGAATTTATCTTTTAAAATCATCCCATCTGACGAAAAAGAAGATCCTTTTTATGCCAGCATCGTCAATTATGATGAAGAAATTGTTATAGGACCAAGATATAGATTTGACTCATTGTTAAACAGTGGCGATAAAGACAGAGTATCTTTAACTAAAGATATTCCTATTGTTACTTTTTATAGTTACAAGGGGGGAATGGGACGTACCACAACAATGGTCTCATATGCTATGGATTTAGCAATTCATAATAATAAAAGAGTTGTTGTTATTGATTGCGATTTAGAGGCTCCCGGATATCTTAACTTTTTTGACCTTTCCGCGAATAAAGAATTAAGGCAAGGTAAAAAAAATGGACTTGTTGAGCTCATAAGCGATTTAAAAGTGCTTAATGATGAAGGGAAAGAAAAATTGGAGTTAAGTGATTACATCGTAAATGTAGGAGATTCAACTAAAGAACCTGCTTTAAACAATATATGGCTCATCCCTGCAGGTAACCTTAATATGAATTATGTAGGAGAAGGAGAAGAGATTAATCTTAGGGATTACTTAGAAGGATTATCAAAAATCAATTTATCCAATGTTAACGAGGTTGTAGGCAATTTCAAAATTCTGATTGAAAAAATAAAAAAATCAATCAATCCTGATATTATTTTACTCGATTCACGTACTGGTTTTAATGATATATTTGGCACTGCTGCATTTTATTTATCTTCTTGTGTAGTTGGCTTCTTTGGTTTTAGTAGACAAACGCAACCGGGACTTATTAATCTTGTGAACAATTATTATTCACAAGAAAATTCCTTTAAGATGATATTGGTGTTTTCTATACTTCCAACGGATAAAGATAGTGAAATCTTAGAAGATGACCTTTATCATGAAGTAAACAACATGATAGAACGTAAGGGTACAGTGGAAAAGGCGAAGCCTATGTCCTTTTCTCTCCACAGAAATCATTGTTTGGAGCAAATTGGTATTGGTAAAAAAACAAACGATAAAGCATTTGTTAAACTAGTAAGAGATAAGGAATTTAATGATTATAATTCAATTTTTGAAGCTATTAGCGATATTTGTTGGGAGAAGTCAAAAGAAGAGGAACAAGTTCAGGCTGATGTTGAATACGATATAAATGTAGAATCTAAGCAGACTGAAACTTTAAACATTAATTACACTGAAGATACTCCATCATTAATATTAAGGAATGTTATCTTGCGGCATCTTAAAACGGTGTTTTCCAATATTAAATTGTTTGCGGAAGACACTAAAATAGAGGAAGGACAATTCTTCTATAGAAAATGTATGCAAGATTTTTTTGGACCAGATAAATTTATAATAAAAGGATATAAAGGGACTGGTAAAACTTATCTATATCGCGCCCTTGCGGATCCTGTCATTTCCAAAAAAATTCAAAGTTGGACAAATCCATCAGACCCTAATGAAATCATTTTCATACAGGTATTACCTGATACTCCAGACAGTAATGTTCGAGCGTTTCCATTTGAAAACATACGTTATAAGGCTATTGATGAGCCGGAATATTATTTTAATTGCTTTTGGCAAATATATACTTGGAGTTCTATTTTATGTAATGACATCTTTACGACTATTAGAAAAGAAAGTAGATTGTCAAGCTATATAAAACCAATTGGTGGCAATGAAGCCTTATTACGTTTTGAAGAATTAATAAGTAAGGGTATAGAAGTTCTTGTTACGATAGAAGAAGATTTGGATAAAGTTAATAATTTGCTCTGCAAGAATAACAAAAAAATCTTCCTCTTATATGATCGATTGGATAATTGTATAAATCCGCTGCGTTGGAATAAAGCAGTATCTCCTCTTATTGAGTATTGGAGAAATAATTATAGAAAATATTCTAATATATTTCCTAAAATCTTTATTCGTACAGATTTATTTAGGCAAATAGAAGGAAATAACACAGAACGTCTACAAGAAAACAGTATAAATATCGAATGGACGATAGGAGAAGTATTTGGATATTTCTTTAAGTTAATATTTTCTGATAAAAATGCAAGTAATGCATATTGGGCAATTGCGAAAAAGCTCAGAATCAACGAAAATTACATAAACAATTGCAGTAAATCATTTATTGCATTTCCACCTAATCAATTTAAGAGTTTGACTCGTGCAGAAATGGCACCATTTGTTGAAATCTTCTTTGGAAGGCAAGTAAATCCAGGAAATTCAAAATTGGGACATCCGTGGGAATACTTTGAAAAGGAACTTTCAAATGCAGACAACAATTCTATTAGCTTGCGACCATTTATAAATACCTTGGATGGAAATGCTGTTGATAAAGCTCTTGGACGCACCGAACGTTATGTTAAAGAAATTATTAGTCCTAATATTTATGCATCTAAAGATGTACGCGAAAAAGCTACAGAAAGTTATTTTGATGATTTGGCAAAAGATCCATTCAGTAAGGATTTGCTAAAATTGAGGGATTTTATAAGAAGCGACAAAGGCAACAATTTTAAATATAAGTCATTAACCGAAGCGCAATACGCAAATTTACTAAAAAATGTTTTTGATTCAATCAATGGTAGTGAAGTCGTAAAAACTGAAAAAGATTTGGATAATATGATTTCAGCTAATGGCATTATAGCAAGGAAGCCAACAAGCCATGGCATATATTACGTTTTTGCTCCTATATATTTTTATTCTTGGGGCTTACAGAACGGAGATTTAGAAAAAGAAAATAAACAAGGATACAAAAAAGAAGAGATAAACCTCAAAAGAAACCCAGAAGAAGGAATAGAATATCACGGGCATATGGAAAAGAGGACTTTATATGGAAACCGCAGTTTTTATATTGCAGTTCCCGATGCAAGTGAAAAGCTAAATGTGACAAGTTTTAAGATAGAAAATAAACCATTGGATATAGATGAAGGTGACAATGTGATTTTTACCGTATTTTCAGAACCAAATTATGCCAAGAAGGATGAATTATTTTGGAAAGTGAGAAACATATTCATAGATGAATAATTAATGTTTGAGTATGCAACAAAATCTTTTCGATGGAGATAGATACCAAGCCCAGTTTGCAGTAATAACCTATCGGTGGCTGATGAGCCGTCGATGGGTTACCTATGCAGATATTATGGCAGAATTCATGGAACTTGATTCTGCAGAACAGTTGCCGTATGGAGTTTCGAAATGTGAACATATAGGAGAACTCCGTAAGGCATTCCCAGAGGTATGTCGTGCGTTGGAAGAAAAAGAAGGAATAGGTTGTGTAAAAGAAGAAGGCAACAAACGGAATAAACGTTTTTGCTATGTAGGGAAAGATGATGATCCACTTGCCGGATTGTTGAAAGCTGTATTCCGCAAAGACCTTAATGATTATTACCAGTTTTGTCAAGACTCAGCAGGATTTTTTCCTGATTCATGGATCGAGCATTTCTTTGACAGGACTCTAGACCTCTTTGAAATCAAACAGAGAAAGAAAAAAGGACATGAACTTATTGGCTCAGAAATGCCCCGTCTGCACAAAAACATCGAATGGCTGCCATTCATCTATGAGTGCATACGTGATCACAAGGTGCTGAAGGTGGCTTATCACGAAAAATATCAAATTGCTGTAACTGTTATTTTTCATCCACACTACTTGAAAGAGTTCAACGGGCGTTGGCATATATTGGGAAGTATCGAACGAATCGATTCATTATCAAACCAGACAATAATAAACGAAGGGCAGAATATACCATTAGACAGAATAGATGAGAAGCCTACAATAATCTATGATATTGAATATCTTTTTCCGAGCAAAATTAAATACCCAGAGTACTTCAATGACATTGTAGGTGTGACTCATGTAGAAAATGAAAAGCTGCATGACATCGTAGTCCGAATACATGATAAATATATGTTTGGCTTGGTCGAGACCAAGCCTATTCATCATTCCCAGAGAACCTTGAAAGATTTTGATGAGACTCTTGGTTATGCTGAAGTGACGATGACACTCAAAACAAATAATGAATTCTTTGGACGAATCCTACAATTAGGGCATGACTTGGAAATCGTAAGTCCGAAAGAAGTGCGCGATGACATCACACTACGTATCAGCAAAATGAATAAGAGATATATGAGGTGATACGATGAGAAACAACGATCATCTAACATCGCCTTTTTACTTCAAACATATCAATGCCAACATATACTCTGGAAGAAGTTTATTGATTCTTTAGCCAAGGAATCATTCCCAGTTTCGAAATCTTTTTTTGAATGATAGAGAGTGCGTATCTTTGCATCGTCAAACAAGACAAAGAGTTCTTTGGAATAACAATAGAGCCTGATTCTTTACCCATGCGGTATAAGTGACCGCATGAATGAGGTAATAGACACTGTGCAATTTTTTTAATTTTCAATAAAAGTTCGAGTCCGTAAGGAAGTGTCCGGAGTCGAAGCTCAGCGGAATTAAATCCGAAGAGAATAATGACCTTCTTAATCACTAACTTCTAAAACTATGAAGAAGAATGTGAACAACAGCACAGTTAATGGCGCATCAGCAGCAAGCAGCGCCCAGTCTACCAACTCCTACATGCAGTACACCCAGTACCGGAACCGTCAGGCTCACGGATGGGTAGCAGAAGATGCCAACGCCATGGCAGACCGCCTTGCAGGAAAGGATGTCGACCAAGTTGGAAGGAACAATAGTTGTAACGGCGCAGACCGAATAGTGGACGGAGTGCAGATACAAACGAAGTATTGCGCTACGGCTCAGGATTCAGTCAACGCGGCTTTCCAAGACTGTCGTTATCGATACAGCGGCATGAAGCTCGAAGTGCCCAAAGACCAATACGAGGAAGCTGTCAAACTGATGGCAGACAAGATTCGCGATGGTCAAGTACCCGGTGTGACAGACCCGGCCACTGCAAGTGACTTGGTGGTAAAAGGCAATTGCACCTACAACGAAGCCAAGAATATCGCTAGGGCAGGCAACATCGACTCTATCAAGTTCGATGTGAAGACACAAGCTGTCACATGCGGGCTTACTTGTGGCATGTCGTTTTTGTTGACCTATGTCAACAGTGTACGAGGCGGCAAAACGCATAAAGAGGCTCTTAAAGCTGCTTCTTCACAGGCTGCCCAAAGCGGAGTCACGGCCATGTTTGTAGGTGTGGGTACACAGCAATTGCTACGCACTACAGTAGGTCGCAGCATGGCCGCATCAGCGACACACGCATCACGCACAGTAATGGATGTGGCCTGCAAGACCCAGCTTGGTCAGCAAGTAGTGGAAAAGACAGCATCTGCTCTTGTTGGGAAACAGCTTGTAGGGCAAGCAGCAAAAAATGTCTTGACAAAGGGCATGCGCACCAATATGGTTACCGGAGGTGTGATGCTTGCCGCGCAAACCATTCCTGATGCCATAAAAGTTTGTCGAGGAAAAATGTCTTGCGGACAATTCTGCGAGAACACGGCAAGCAATGCGGCCGGAGTGGGTGGCGGTTATGCTGGAGCTACAGCAGGGGCAGCCATCGGCACTGCTATTTTCCCCGGTGTAGGCACTGTTATTGGTGGAATCATCGGTGGAATCGGTGGTGGAGTAGCTGGTTCAAGTGCAGTGAGAGGTTTATGCTCTTTATTCCACAAACGCAAGAGATAAGGAAAAAACACCCTGCAACACGACAAAGCACAGGCTTATTCCTGCAAAACCTACAAAGAAACGAGCGTATGATTGTATGTCCCAGACCTACTAATAGCATGCCCATAGTGCTGACCATTGCAGCACTTGCCGTTCAAGTAATGCTTTCAAAGAAGCATAGACGTAAATAGTTCTCATAGACAGATTGCTGTCAAGTCTGTTTCGCCAAAGCTGATGAATCTACAAAAGAGAATGTGCCGATATATACACATTCTCTTTTGCTTGATATATAAGCCTTTATTTAGGGATATTCAGTAAATAGAATAAAATTAGCCAACTAATTCATACACAAAGTGTTGCGAATTAGCTGGCTTTTTTGTATCTTTAGGTATTCC
>MNQS01000191.1:19393-19620 GCA_001915545.1 Bacteroides sp. 43_108
CGCAAGAGTTTCAATGAGAGCGAGCTTGGCAGGCTTCACTCGGTGTTTCCGTTTGAGCATATGGCAAAAGCGGCAGGCTTGTCTGATCATCGTCTGGGATGCAGGAACATCTTCAGCCCTGCGGCAAAGATACTGTTTCAAAAAGTGTGTCTGAAATGAATCAAAAAAGGGCCGGCACTTGTATGCCAGCCCCGAAGTTTGTAATTTAGGAGTGACCAAAAAACTAA
>MNQS01000192.1 GCA_001915545.1 Bacteroides sp. 43_108
GGGGAATACCTAAAGATACAAAAAAGCCAGCTAATTCGCAACACTTTGTGTATGAATTAGTTGGCTAATTTTATTCTATTTACTGAATATCCCTAACTATAAGAACCATACCCGAATTCCATAACGGAATGACGATATGGTTCTTTTTTTAATACCAAAAGTTATAACCGTACATAAATCAACATAGATAGTGTTTCATATAGTACGTTTTAAACATTAGCTTTAGAAGTGATAATACAAGGTTAATAGAAAAATTAAAATCATGGAAAAGCAATGTTTGCAAAAAAGAACAACAGCCATACCGGTTCAATCTTGCCCGATATGGCTGTTTATATGTAAAGCAGTAAACATCATGTTTCTATCTCATGCATCCGAAACAAATACATCATTTCGAACACTCTAAGCTAGAACTGCTATCTCAAGATGTTATACAACAAGCTGGCCAAAGAAACCAAAATACTTGTGGCGCTGAACCACAAACTTGTTTCAGAACCGATTCCGGAGTTCTTCGACTTTGTCTTGTTAGGTGTCACATACAAGATATCATTCTGCTGGAGCTGATAATAAGGAGAATTGATGATGTTAGCATCGTTGAGATCCAACTCAATTATCTGAGTTTTGCCGACCTCGTTCTCACGTATCAGCTTGACGTTGTCACGACGTCCCCATACTGTCATATCCTTTGCCAAAGCCAAAGCCTCGAAAATGTTTACTTTTCCATTGGAAATAGTGTAAACTCCTGGGCTTGCAACTTCACCTGTCACTGCAATCTTGAAGTTTGACATTGTAACAGTAACAATAGGCTCTTGCTTCAGATATGTACCATACAACTTAGAACTGATGTATTTCTCCAGTTCTGTATTAGTCATTCCCAAAACTTTGATTTCACCAAGTATTGGGAAATTTATAATACCATCATTAGACACCAGATATGTCTGCAGAACAGGCTGAGATGTCAGGTTGCGTCTATTGTAAGTGCTGTTCATATCGCTCGGCACTGTCAAGTTGAAAATTGTAGCCGCATCAGGATTGTCCGGACAATTGACAGTAATAGTCAAAATATCCTTAGGCATAATCTTAGCGTCATACAATTCGGCCTTTGTCGACTCGCTCACCACACGACTATTCTGGATATACGGTACATTCTTATATGATGTACATCCTGTTATTAGAAATACGACCATCAAGGCCAGATACAATGATTTCTTCTTCATATTTTTCTTTTTACTCGTAAACCTTTTACAACATCAGATGCTTGTACATGAATGAACCGCCGTTATTCCCACTCGATAGTTGCAGGTGGTTTTGAACTTACGTCGTAGCAAACGCGGTTAACCCCCTTGACATTATTGATGATGTCGTTGCTGACCTTTGCAAGGAAATCGTATGGCAATTTTGCCCAATCGGCAGTCATGGCATCTGTACTTGTAACAGCACGGAGAGCCACTGCACGCTCGTATGTACGCTCGTCGCCCATAACGCCTACACTCTGCACATTAAGCAGAATTACACCAGCCTGCCATACCTGGTCGTAAAGTCCCCAGTCGCGCAAACCCTGAATGAAAATATCGTCAGCATCCTGAAGGATACGAACCTTTTCGCGAGTGATGTCGCCAAGGATTCTTACAGCCAAACCTGGTCCTGGGAACGGATGACGCTTGATGAGATGTTCAGGCATGCCAAGTTCCATACCCACTCTACGA
Source organism: Bacteroides sp. 43_108 (assembly GCA_001915545.1). Taxonomy (GTDB): domain Bacteria; phylum Bacteroidota; class Bacteroidia; order Bacteroidales; family Bacteroidaceae; genus 43-108. The sequence goes on from MNQS01000192.1 coordinate 1,704, forward strand.
ACTTCGTCCTTGAACAACCACTTGAGAGGCTCACAAAGCTTCAGGTTCATCTTTTCTGGCAGACCTCCAACATTGTGGTGGCTCTTGATAGTCTTACCTGTTATGTTGAGACTCTCAATTCTGTCTGGATATATAGTACCCTGTGCCAACCACTTGGCATCAGTTATCTTATGTGCTTCTTCATCAAATACATCAATGAAACCAGCACCTATTATCTTACGCTTCTTCTCAGGTTCTGTTACACCTTCGAGTTCCTTGAAGAATTTTTCGCTGGCATCGACACCTATTACATTCAAACCGAGGCATTCATAATCGTGAAGAACGTTCTGGAATTCGTTCTTACGGAGCATACCGTGGTCAACGAATATACATGTAAGGTTCTTGCCGATAGCCTTGTTGAGCAATACAGCGCAAACAGAAGAATCGACACCTCCTGAAAGTCCCAATATTACTCTGTCATTGCCAAGCATCTCCTTAAGTTCCTTTACAGTAGACTCAACAAAAGATGCCGGACTCCAATCCTGCTTCGAACCACAGATGTCTACAACGAAGTTCTTTATGAGCAAAGAACCCTGTGTTGAATGGAACACTTCTGGATGGAACTGCACGCCCCACAGCTTCTCGTTTTCTGCCTGATAAGCTGCATTCTTGACAGTATCAGTCGAAGCTATGCGCTTGAATCCTTCAGGCAGATTCGTGATTGTGTCGCCATGGCTCATCCACACCTGACTGCCCTCATCGAAGCCCTTGAACAAAAGGTTATCCTTATCAAACTCCTGAAGATTTGCCCTTCCATACTCACGTGTGCCTTCCGGTTCAACCTTACCTCCGAAAGTCTGCGCCATGAGCTGTGCGCCATAGCAGATTCCAAGCAAAGGATACTTTCCTCTCAATCCATCAAATTCGAGGTGGAAAGCCTTCTCGTCATAGACGCTGTACGGAGAACCGCTCAATATAACGCCTATTACGTCTGGATCATCTTTAGGGAACTTGTTGTAAGGGACAATTTCACAAAAAGTATTCAATTCGCGGACACGTCGGCCAATAAGCTGAGTTGTCTGCGAACCGAAATCAAGAATTATAATTTTCTGTTGCATTGTGTAAAATTAAAATTTAGCAACAAAAATAGATAAAAATACAATAATCAGCAAACAAGCCATATATTTTTAACCGGCTTACATCAATCTTTAAAGCATATTGCTTTATGTGACACACAAAATACAACATAAAAGGGCACGGAATAAAATCTTCCGTACCCTTTTACATATCTTAATCATGCAGTTACACTTTAATCTAGTAAAGCATGCAACCGACACGATATGTCGTCAAAAAATTAAAGTCCCTTGCCGTGACAGTTCTTGTACTTCTTGCCGCTTCCGCAAGGACAAGGATCATTGCGACCGATCTTAGGCTGTTCGTTGACTACCGGCTGATGATTTTCCTGTGCTCTGGTATCAATTGGCTCCTGTCCGGCCTCAGTGATATCCTCTTTAGTTTCCTTCATCTTGCTGCGCGGAGTTTCTTCGACCTGAGCAGGCGCCTCTCTAACCTCTTCAGAATCTTCTACTGGCAACTGACATCTCATGAGCACGCTTACAGTGTTGTAGTTTATGTCGTTGACCATGCTGTCAAAGAGCTTCACGGATTCAAGTTTGAAGATGAGCAATGGATCTTTCTGCTCATAGCTTGCATTCTGTACAGAAGTCTTCAGGTCGTCAAGCGCACGCAGGTTCTCTTTCCATGCATTGTCGATTGAATGCAGCAATATTGCCTTTTCAAAAGCCAAAACGATTGAGTGTCCCTGAGTTTCGTAAGCTTCTTTGAGAGGAACTGAGATCTGATACATTCTACGTCCATCGGTAATAGGAACAAGAATGTTGTCGTACATTGCACCCTTTGTTTCATATACCTCTTTGATTACAGGATATGCTTTCTGAGCAAAGATTTCAGTCTTGCGCTTGAATGCTGCAATCGCTGCATCAAATGCTATATCTTCAAGTTCATCACGCGACTTGTCGTCGAACTGCTCGTATGTGAAAGGAACTTCCATTGCCAATACAGAACGGAATTCCTCCTGCATACCTTCATAACCATTGTTCTGAACTATGTTTACACATCTTTCCCAAATCATGTTGGAAATGTCCATTCCGATACGCTGTCCCATGAGGGCATGACGTCTTCTCTCATAAATGACCTTACGCTGTTTGTTCATCACGTCGTCATACTCCAAGAGACGCTTTCTTATACCGAAGTTGTTCTCTTCAACCTTCTTCTGTGCACGTTCGATTGATTTGCTGATCATTGAAGATTCAATCATCTCACCTTCTTCAAATCCGAGCTTATCCATTACGTTGGCAATACGCTCACTACCAAACAAACGCATCAAATTGTCTTCGAGAGATACGAAGAATACAGAAGAACCCGGGTCACCTTGACGTCCGGCACGTCCTCTCAACTGACGGTCAACTCGACGGCTCTCATGTCTTTCTGTACCTATGATGGCAAGACCTCCCGCCTGCTTAACTTCAGGGCTGAGCTTGATGTCGGTACCACGACCGGCCATATTTGTTGCAATAGTCACAATACTTCTCTGTCCAGCCTGAGCAACAATATCAGCTTCCTTCTGATGCAATTTTGCGTTCAGCACATTGTGCTCAATCTTACGCATCGTAAGCATCTTGCTGAGCATTTCACTGATTTCAACAGAAGTTGTACCAACCAGCACAGGTCTTCCTGCGTTGACCATACGTTCAACCTCCTCAATAACAGCCTTATATTTCTCGCGCTTTGTCTTGTATACACGGTCCTCCATATCGACTCTGGCAATAGGACGATTGGTAGGAATCTCTACAACATCAAGCTTATATATATCCCAGAACTCACCTGCTTCAGTTATTGCAGTACCAGTCATACCAGCCAGTTTGTGGTACATACGGAAATAGTTCTGCAGAGTAATTGTTGCAAAAGTCTGTGTAGCTGCCTCAATCTTTACGCGCTCCTTAGCCTCGACAGCCTGATGGAGTCCGTCTGACCAACGGCGACCCTCCATGATACGTCCAGTCTGTTCATCAACAATCTTAACTTCGCCGTCCATAACGACATAATCATCGTCACGCTCAAACAAAGTGTAAGCCTTGAGGAGCTGCTGTATAGTGTGAACACGTTCGCTCTTGATGGCATAATCCTGAAGAAGCTCATCCTTCTTTGCGAGTTTTTCATCCTCAGACAAGCCCATACCTTCGAGTGCAGACATCTGTGCAGTAATGTCAGGAAGTACGAACAGCTCATCGTTGCCAACGATATCGGCAATAAGCTGGTTACCTTTATCTGTCATTTCTACGCTCTTGGCCTTTTCGTCAATTACGAAGAACAGCGGATCTGTAGCTTCCGGCATACGTCTGTTGTTGTTCTCCATATAATATTCCTCGACCTTGAGCATACCAGCCTTGACACCCTGTTCGCTGAGGAACTTGATGAGAGGCTTGTTTTTAGGCAGCGCCTTGTGTGCACGGAACAATGAAAGGAATCCGGCATCTACATCTTCTTTATTTTCGCTGTCGATCAATCTGCGCGCATCAGCAAGATACTGAGTTGCCAATTTCTTTTGAGCTTCGACAAGTTTCTCAACAATAGGTCTGAATTCCTCAAACATCTGATTGTCACCCTTCGGAACCGGACCAGAAATGATGAGAGGTGTTCTTGCATCGTCAATAAGAACTGAGTCAACCTCATCGACAATTGCATAGTTGTGCATGCGCTGAACAAGTTCTGCAGGGCTCATCGCCATGTTGTCACGAAGATAGTCGAAACCGAACTCGTTGTTTGTACCGAATGTGATATCAGCCTGATATGCCTTACGTCGCTCGTTTGAATTAGGTCTGTGCTTGTCGATGCAATCAACCGACAATCCATGGAACTGATAGAGAGGTCCCATCCATTCAGAGTCACGCTTGGCAAGATAATCGTTTACGGTAACAACATGAACACCGTTACCTGTAAGTGCATTAAGGAATACAGGGAGAGTTGCAACCAAAGTCTTACCTTCACCAGTTGCCATTTCCGCAATCTTACCCTGATGGAGAACTATACCACCAAACAACTGTACGTTGTAGTGAACCATGTTCCATACAGTATCGTTACCACCAGCCTGCCAGTGGTTGAGCCATATAGCCTTGTCGCCTTCAATGCGCACATAATTCTTTGTAGCAGCAAGTTCGCGGTCGAAATCCGTAGCTGTAACCTCAACCTCTTCGTTCTCGGCAAAACGTCTTGCAGTATCCTTCACGATTGCGAAAACAGTAGGAAGAACCTCATTAAGAGCATCCTCAAACTTATCAAGTATCTTTGATTCGATCTTGTCTATTTCGTCAAATAAAGGCTGACGTCTGTCAATGTCTGTATTTTGTATCTTTTCGTTTATTGCATCAATCTTAGCTCTTTCGTCCTTCACCTGATCCTGAAGATACTGTCTGATCTCCAATGTCTTTGCACGAAGCGCATCGTTGTCAAGTTTCTGTATTTCCGGATAAACCTCCAGTATTTTCTCAACAATTGGTTTTATGGCTTTAATATCTCTAGTAGCCTTATTACCGAAAACTGAGCTCAAAAAGCCATTTAAGCTGAATCCCATATTCTTTTTGTTTTTAATGTAATGGTAGGCGGAAAAAATACAAGTCCGCCTTATCTGTTATTATTTATTTTCATTTTTATTCACATCAAATTTTTCACCGCGGGCACCTTATTCCATTCTGGAAATTTTTTTTCATTTGACATCAGTCAGAGGCGCCGAAGAACATCCGTTCGGGGCTCTGATCCTCATAAAGTGCGTAAGCGTCGGCGCTATGCAATCCACAGTTACAGGTTCTGCTATACTGTCAGACTTTATACCGTAACCGAAGAATATCAAAGGAAATTCAAAGTATGAATCCCTTATATACTTGCTGCTCAGCAAATCATCATTCACGAGATTCCATCCAGGAACAACTTCTATGAATATGTCTCCCGAACACTTTGGATTATAGCTATTGCGGATACGGCTTATACCTGGTGTCCAAGCTCCCTGCATCAGTCGCTGCGACGTATATACATCCTTTACACCAGTATACTGAAGGAGAAGTTCTTCGCATCGCTCGAGTACCTCCTTCATGTTAAGCTGTTTATCCTCTATAAGCTTGTGATTAAGATAAAGATTGTTGCCGTAATATAACTCCACATACTGTCCTTGTCCATAAACAGCAATAAGATACATATTCAGCAATGCGGCACATCGGTTGATCTTAAGTTCGCCTGTAGGTATGCGGTACTTTGATATGTCGCCAGCATCCTCATGGTCATAACCAGTGGAAGTTATGAATATAAGAGTATTAGACAAACCTACATTCTTGTCTATATTGTCAAGAAGAGTGGCAAGCTCAGCATCAAGACGCACATAAGTATCCTGAAGTTCCATGGCGCATTCCGACATAGGCTTGTTGTCAAACCTGCCAGCAAAATATGTCAGTGAAAGCATATCAGGAATTGCGTCAGAACCTATCCCGCTGTTGGAAAGACAGAAACTTGCGAGCTTTGTAACCTCGCCATTGACACATGCACTGTTCTTGAAAACGCGGAACTTCCTATCGCCGTTGAATTTATGCTTGAACGACTTGGATGTTTCGCCATATACATAATAATTGAATTTACCTACTACATAATTCGAAGGTTCCCAGACATAGTCGGAAATATTTCGACCTATACCATTTATATCAAAATACTTCAACCAACCAGGCTGATCGCCGTAGTAAGTACTTCCGCCCCATCCTCCTGTAGAATTGTCTATCCACATAGCCCAGTCACCTGCATGACCGGCGGCGAGAACAGACATATCTCTGTACGGTGAAATGGCATATACCATAGCTTTGCCGTCAGTTGCAACCTTGAGCTCATCGCCGATGGTAGATACAAGAATATTCTTTGGAGAAGAATAATCGGAAGTGCCAACACCTTTATACTTGAAATCATCTACACAGTAGACAGGACGCATACTGGCTCTGTCAAGCCATTCCTCACCTACAATGCCATGATTATAAGGTACAGTACCTGTATAGACAGTAGCAACAGAAGAAGCTCTGTCCACATTTGCCGTAGGATACTGTGCATTGGTATAAACACGTCCCTCGCGCAACAGTCTCTTGAATCCCCTATCTCCATAAAGAGGAGAAAAGGCTTCCAGATAATCACTGCGAAGCTGATCGACAGTGATGCCGATAACTAGTCTTGGCACAGGCGTTGCCGACTGGGCGTAAACACCAGCTATCGAAACAGCAGCAAATATGGTTGTTGCAAAACGCTTCTTCATCCTTATTGTTTACCTTTATTATATAATTTATTTTTAGTATCTCTCACAATCTTGCCGAACATACGTTCCACCGACTTCAAACGGTTTTCTGGTCTCAGCAAGAGATGCACTGATGACTGCAACAGCAAAATCAATGCCATAGGCAGAACCGCATTGTTGAAATCCTGCGGAATGACAGGCATTAGCAGTATAAACAGACATAATACTGCCACATTTACAGCATGCAGTACATCGCGCTTATGACGATTTGACCGATATACCATAAACGGAAGCCAAACAAGCGGCACTGGATTAAATATCATCACAAGCCAGTTTGAACCAACCGTAGGATGTATCGAGAAGAAGAACAGATATGCAACCAATATACCTGCCAATCCCTGAAGGCAGAGAAGCAGCACATCATATCCCCAGAAAATTCTTTTTGAAACAAGCTGAACTACAAACAGCACAACACCGACTCCAAAGAAAATCCAAAAGAAAACCAAAGGAGAGACAGGAAACTGCCAATCATCTTCGGGAACAACTTCCACCGCAATTTCTTCCGACTTTACAACCGGCACGAGTTCACCTCTACCATCTATCTTTGCTGTTGCTCTCGAAAAGGCATCCATAAGATATGATGGTATGAACATCTGTTCACGCTCATCCAGTTTTCTGTCAGCCTCGGCTCCCAAACAAAAATCAATGCCGAGTTCAACCCATGGACTTGGAGCCGTAAATTCATGCACAACCTGCCTGTATGTTTTGCGTTCCCATCGACAATCATAATTCAAACCGCCAGGAATGCTGCGCTCAATCATATCTCTTGCACGGGTCGTACAGTTATCATAAAAATAATTGTAGCGATATATTCTATTCTCTGGCTTATAATTTTCGAACAAAATTCTGCAAAGCTCCATTTTTTCTGCATACGACATGTTCAGAACCTGTTCGTAAACAGTTATTCCACGAGCTTTATACGAAGCCTTGAAATCTGTCCAATCCTGCAAACCAAGTTCATAATCCGTTTCGCCTTTTACAAAACGATATATAAAATTTTCTGATCTGAAATTGAACATTCCATAATTGAAAGCCAAATCCATGCCGGTAGTCTCATCTGTCACGTGTATGGCTGTATGGCCGAACAATGCATAAATTTCCTTGCCGGGATCACATGTCACCAAAGAGACACGTATACTGTCGCGAACCCTCCTTTCACCCGCGTTTTCAGCAGCACTGACAACGGAAGCAAAAGAAAAGAACATAACCAAAAACAATATGAAAAAATGCTTCAATTTCATCGCGTTTGTTTTTACGAGGCACAAACTTACGTAAAAATGCTGGGAAAATCTAATAAAAACACAAGAATAGATTCCCGAAAAGGACAAAATGCACCCCAACTGCAAATATACATATCAAAATAATTAATGTAGATGTTTCATTGCATACACAAAACAAAGACATAATGCATGGATACAAAAAAAGATGCGGTGCTCATGGCACCGCATCCTGTTAATTTTAAAATTCAAACACCTGAATTTAAATTATTTCTTGAAGTAACGGTTGTAAAGTCCCTGGAAACCAGAACCGTGACGAGCTTCGTCTTTAGCCATTTCGTGAACAGTGTCGTGGATTGCGTCAAGACCAAGTTCCTTAGCCTTCTTAGCAATATCCATCTTGCCTGCACAAGCACCTTCCTCAGCCATCATACGCTTCTCAACGTTAGTCTTAGTATCCCAAACAACTTCACCGAGAAGTTCAGCGAACTTAGCTGCGTGCTCAGCCTCTTCCCAAGCATAACGCTTAAAAGCCTCTGCGATTTCTGGATAACCTTCGCGATCAGCCTGGCGTGACATAGCGAGGTACATACCAACTTCTGTGCACTCACCGTTGAAGTGGTCGTGAAGTCCCTGGAGAATGAACTCATCCTTTACTTCCTTTGCTACACCGATAACGTGTTCAGTTACAAAGTTAAGTCCTGCAGACTCCTCCTTGAGGATGAACTTTGAGCCTGGAACACCACACTGAGGGCACTTTTCTGGAGCAGAATCACCTTCATGTACATAGCCGCAAACTGGGCAAACCCATTTCTTTGTTGTCATAATCTTTCAGTTTTAAAAATTAAAAAATAAGTATTTACTTTCTATCTCTTCAATCGGAATTCATCACGACCCCGACTTTTCTTTACAATCCTTGCACACTCCTTTGTAATAGATGTGAACTTCAGAAACCACGTTTCCATCTATAACCTCAGGCTTGTGAAATATTGCTTCGTACCGCACATCCAGCAATTTGCCGCATTCCTTGCAAAGGAAGTGAGCATGTGGAGTTATGCGTTCATCCCACCGTACATTTTTCTCACATATTGTAAGCATCTGGATAGCTCCATGATCAGCAAACAATTTCAGAGTGTTGTACACAGTGGTTTTTGAAAGTGTCGGTATAGAACCGATGAGATCATGGTAGATCACATCAACCGTCGGATGTGTATGATTGTTCATCATATAATCCATGATGGCTAGTCTTTGCATCGAAGGACTGATTCCAAATTCCAGCAGTTTATTCTTAGCTTCTGTATACATGTACGTTCCTTTTTGATTACAGTGCAAATATATGGCTTTTATTTTTAACTCCAAAATAAAACGATAAAAAAATTGTAATCATTACATATTTTTCATCGTTTTCATATAAAAACCACGCCATTTTTGCATGCAATCAACTTAATTACCTCATGGAACCGGCTACAATATCCAGAATTTCGTTTGTAATAGACTGCTGTCGTGACTTATTGTACATCACATTGAGTTCCTGAAGCAGATCGTTGGCATTATCGGTAGCCGTCTGCATGGCCAATGTTCTGGCACCATGCTCCGAAGCACAGCTGTCTAGCAGCACTGTGAATATTTTCAGCTTCATCACCTTCGGAAGCATCTCACATATTATATCGTCGGCAGAAGGTTCGAGTATATAGTCAGACGAAACAGGCACACCGTCATCGCCCGACAACAAATCAGACACAGCAAAAGGAAGGAAAGTTTCTCTTGTATATATCTGCTTTGCCATGCTCTTGAAATGATAATACAGCAATTCAACCTTATCTACCTTCTTGCTCTCATACATTTCCATAAGCGTCTGCGCCAGATGCGCAGCGCTTTCGTAGCAAGGTTTATCGCCGATCTCTACGAAGTCGTGATTGACGTTAAATGAATCTTCATCGATTTCATCAGCAACCTTGCGTCCTACAGGAAACACTGTAATGTGAGTCTTACCTACACTTTGCGAGTACTCTGCCAGAACCTCGTTCAAACGCTTTAGCATATTCACATTGAAACTTCCGCACAGACTCATGTTCGAAGCAAACACTACTACAGCAACATTCTCTATGCCTCTTTCTTTTGAATAAGAGGAATCTGCAGAAGATGCCCCGGCTGCCAAAAGATGCGACAACATGCCGTACATGCCTTGCTCGTATGGCAACATATTTTCTATGTCACGCTGTGCCTTGTGCAGTTTCGACGAAGCCACCATCTTCATCGCAGACGTAATCTTCTGGGTCTTGGTTACCGATATTATTCTGTTCCTAACTTCCTTGAGAGATGACATAAACTGTTATGCAAAATTGTTATTTTATATACAAAATCAGAAATGCGAAGCCGCATCCTTTGCAGCCTTTTCAATCTTGGCAGAAAGCTCATCATCAATCTGTCCTGACGACAAAGCATCCAGCACATCCTTATACTCGCTTCGCATGACTGTAAGGAATGTCTTTTCAAAATCATGCACGCTCTCCATAGGGATATCCTTCAGCAAACCATGTGTACCGCAATACAATATGGCAATCTGCTCACCTACAGGCATAGGAGTATACTGGGGCTGTACAAGAAGCAAGTTGTTCTTGCGTCCACGATCGATTGTCATAGCTGTCACAGGATCCATATCGCTGGAGAACTTCGAAAACGACTCAAGCTCTCGATACTGCGCCTGGTCAATCTTAAGAGTACCGGCCACCTTCTTCATGCTCTTCACCTGAGCTGCACCTCCGACACGGCTGACGGAAATACCGACATTGATGGCAGGACGGAATCCGCTGTTGAACAAATCTGCATCGAGGAATATCTGACCGTCAGTGATAGAAATCACGTTGGTAGGAATATAAGCAGACACATCGCCCGCCTGGGTTTCAATGATAGGAAGAGCTGTAAGTGAACCGCCACCTTTCACGCGACCTACAAGCGACTTCGGCAGATCGTTCATTTTCTCTGCAACTTCCTGCTGAGAGATAATCTTCGCCGCACGTTCGAGAAGTCGGCTATGCAGATAGAACACGTCGCCAGGATATGCTTCACGTCCCGACGGGCGTCTCAGGATCAGCGACACCTCACGGTAAGCAACAGCCTGCTTCGACAAATCGTCGTAAACCACCAGGGCATGTCTGCCGGTGTCTCTGAAGAACTCTCCGATGGCAGCTCCGGCAAAAGGAGCGAAATACTGCATGGCGGCAGGAGTTGCGGCCGGAGCGGCAACAACGATGGTGTATTTCAGTGCACCTTTAGCTCTCAAAGTGTTCACGAGCGATGCAACCGTAGAACCTTTCTGGCCGATTGCCACATAGATGCAATATATAGGATTGCCCGACTCGAAGTTTTCCCTCTGGTTTATTATGGCATCAATCGCAATGGCCGTCTTTCCCGTTTGACGGTCCCCAATGATGAGCTCACGCTGACCTCGTCCGATAGGAATCATGGAATCGATAGACTTTATTCCCGTCTGAAGAGGCTCACTTACAGGCTGTCTGTAAATGACTCCAGGAGCCTTTCTTTCCAAAGGCATCTCGAACTTCTCGCCTTCTATAGGTCCGAGTCCGTCAATCGGATTGCCCAACGGGTCGATTACACGTCCAAGCATAGCCTCGCTGACTTCTATGGATGCTATTCTTCCGGTACGCCTTACAACCATACCTTCCTTGACCTTTTCCGTAGGCCCAAGAAGCACTGCACCGACATTGTCTTCTTCCAGGTTCATGACAATGGCATTGACACCGTTGTCGAATTCCAGAAGTTCGTTGGCTCCAGCATTGTCAAGCCCGTATATGCGGACAACACCATCGCTTACCTGAAGAACAGTACCAAATTCTTCAAATTCAGCATTGCTCTTCAGCTCTTCAAGCTGTTTGAGCAACACCTCAGAAACTTCACTCGCTTTTATATTTTCTAGCATAAAAAAACCGTATTAAAGGATTTCAAACTCACAGATACGCAAAATAAGGATTTGTGCCGATATGCATACAAGAACAGAATTCCTGGCGCGCGTCCTTCAGACACACATCAGGATATATCGGAACATCCCGTCAATATGTTCGCTGAATCAGAACCGGAAAGATTGCGCTCAAACTGCTGAAGCTGGCGTCTGACGCTTGAATCGAAGCATTTCGAACCGAGCTGCAGGATGAATCCACCGATGATTTCTGGATCTACAACCTTATCAAACTCCACTTCGCCGTCTATGCCCGAATTGACAAGCCGACGCATCTTCTCCTCCACTTCACTGTCAACAGGAACAGCCGTAACGAACTTTAAAACATGAATATTTTTGCTGTCCCTGTAGAGGCTGATGTATGAAACAGCCACGAACTGCAGCATCTCTTCCTTCCTGTGCCGGTACATCAATACGAGAAACCTTTTAGTTGACTCGCACAACGTACCGCCCGCGGCTACAGCAATAAGCTTCATACGACCGCTCCAGCTGATGGCAGGATTGACCAAAGTTTCGCGCAAGCGCGGCAACTTTAGGAACACAGCTGATATGCTCTCCATTTCGCGGTACACCTCGTCCTCCACTCCCATCTTACAGGCATAGCTGTACAAGGCTTTTGCATATCGTGCAGAAATGATACCAATATTCATATCCAATGCGTTTTACTGAGCCTTTTCCTTTGCTTTCTCATAATCATCAATCATGCTCTCGATGAGCTCCATCTGCTTGCTGTCGGTATCTATCTTCGATTTTACAATCTTTTCAGCCAACGTCACAGATAAAGCCACAACCTGCTTGCGGATATCCCTCACAGCAGATTCACGGTCATGCATAATCTGTCGCCTTGCATCCTCCACCATTCTGAAACTCTCTTCCTGAGCTTTCGTCTTAGCCTCGCTCAGGATTTCTGCTCCTGCATTTTCTGCCTCCTTGATTATACGGGCATGTTCGGCATAAGCCTCTTTCAGAATAGCAGCTGATTTTTCTTTGACAGACATCAATTCCTCACTGGCTTTCCTTGCCGACTCCAAAGACTCGTCAATATAGCACTTACGGTTCTCAACCATCTGGGTGATGACAGGGAAACCGTACTTGCAAAGTATGACAAGCACTATGACAAAAGCCAGCAACATCCAGAAAACCAAACCACTATCTGGAAGCAGCAACGACATAGGCTAACTTATCTGTTTTTAAAATGAGCACAAAAGACAAACTATCACAGCGAAAAGTGCAACACCTTCAACCAGTGCTCCGATGATAATCATGTTAGAACGGATGTCCTTGGTGGCCTCCGGCTGACGTGCAATGGCTTCCATGGCCGATGCACCAATTTTACCAATACCTATGCCTGCACCTATTGCGGCCAAACCTGCACCTATCGGTGCACCCAATTTTCCTAATTCCAGGCTAGCAGCCTGCAGTAATTCCAATGAAACCATAATCATCAATTTTTTAATATTAGTACTTCATTTAATTCTATCGTATTGTATTATTATCTGTCCGAAGGCAGAACCATTACACAGCTCCACCTGCAGTCCATTGTGTTGCTATTCGTCAGCATTCGAAAGCCCGATGAACACGGCCGAAAGCATCGTAAAAACGTATGCCTGTATGAAAGCCACAAGAAGTTCAAGCATATTCATGAAAACACTGAACAGAATCGACATAACCGTCATTCCGGCACAAAGGCCTGGACCTATCTGCGAAGTAATGAATATGATGCACACCAGCGAAAGTATAACGGCATGCCCGGCCATCATGTTGGCAAACAACCTGACCATGAGCGAAAAAGGCTTTGTAAAGATGCCGACAAACTCTATCAGAGGCATAAGCGGTACAGGACACTTGAGCATCAGAGGAACTTCTGGCCAGAAAATATCTTTCCAGTAGTGGCGCGAACCTGTCACGTTGACAACGATGAAAGTAATCATTGCCAGCACGAAAGTCACAGCAATGTTGCCCGTGACGTTGGCACCTCCGGGAAAAATGGGAACGAGCCCCATCAGGTTGTTGACGAAGATAAAGAAGAACACCGTCAGCAGGTAAGGCGAATACCTCTTGTAGCGCTCGCCTATACATCCCTTTATTACGTCATCCTCAACCATCATGACGAACATTTCCATCAATCCGACAAATCCGTTGGGTGCGGGATCACTGGCCTTGCGTCCGCGATACCATCGGCTGACACCGAGAATCACAAGCACAAGGATGATGCTGTTTATCAAAAGAGCGGCGACATTCTTAGTTATGGATATGTCCACCATAGGGCGCCTCACCGAACCGTCGGGACACTTCTCCACAATCTTGCCGTCATAGTCGCCTCCAGACATAATCATGAACCGGCCGTCTCCAGTAGTTTTGCACCCTGAAGCAGGATCATATACGAAGCTGCTCGACATCATGACATGAAAGCCGGACAATTCACTGTACAAGATGACAGGAAGCGGAATCACAAGCTCCGTATCTCCGATCTTCGTTATATGCCATTCGTAGGAATCACTTATATGTTCGAGAATGATGCTCTGCAAATCCAGCGGTTCCTGCTTATCGGCCGAAGGACCATCGGCCGCATATGAGCTGCACAAGAACGCCAGCCAGGCAAATACCGTGCACACAAGTGTTTTAAAGCCCGTCGTTATCATCATTTACTGCTTTTATCTTCAAAACGTACAAAATAAACTGTATCAAAAATGTTGTAGGCAAGAAATGCCAGCATAAGCTCCACTGCAAAACCATACAACTGCTCCTTCGTCGAAAAGGCGTATATCAGAAACAGCACCACAAACAATATGATGCGGATTATGCGCCCCGCAAGATAGCCTGTCACCGCACTCGACTTTGTCAGGCCCAGCATGTAGTTGAAGAAACAGCCGTAAAGCAATGCCGTTGCCAGACAGATTACAGGCACGAGCTTGAATATCAGCGGTGCCGGCAGAAAGTCGGCAAAAAACAGCTGGCGGCACAGCAGGCACACGCACACAACTGCGCACTCGACGAGGAAGACACGTGCCGCATAGTCCCAGACCTTTACTTTAGCCATATACATACAAGCTGTTAATTATCTGCAATATATATGTGTTCACTCTATACAAACAACCACCATAAGCCCATTCATCTCGACAAATCCTCCGTTGACTTCCAGACGGCGCTCATCGTCGTCGACTTTGTAGACAATCGCACCTTTCTGCAAAGAAGAAATAATGGGCGCATGATTGGGCAGAATCTGAAAACGTCCGGCCTTTCCAGGCAGCTCAACATTGTCCACACCGCCTTTGTATATCGTACCTTTTGGCGAAAGGATTGTAAGTTCAATATGGTCGTACTTCATAACATTGCCTTTTGATAATACACGTGCATGAACATCACTTTGCAGCTTCTATGAGCTTCTTTCCCTTCTCGATGGCGTCTTCGATTGTGCCGACGTTGAGGAACGCCTGCTCAGGAAGGTTGTCCACCTCGCCGTCGAGAATCATGTTGAATCCGCGTATCGTATCCTCGATGCTTACCATTACGCCAGGCACTCCAGTGAACTGCTCAGCCACGGTAAACGGTTGCGACAGGAAGCGCTGAACCTTTCTCGCTCTCTCAACGACAAGTCTGTCCTCATCAGAGAGTTCGTCCATACCAAGTATGGCAATAATGTCTTGAAGCTCCTTGTTGCGCTGAAGAATCTGCTTTACCCTCTCAGCTGTATTGTAGTGCGCCTCACCGACAACGAGCGGATCGAGGATTCTCGATGTAGACTCCAAAGGGTCAACAGCAGGATAGATTCCCATCTCGGCGATTTTACGGCTGAGCACAGTCGTAGCATCAAGGTGCGTAAACGTCGTAGCCGGTGCAGGGTCGGTAAGGTCATCGGCCGGCACATAAACAGCCTGCACGGAAGTGATGGAACCATACTTTGTAGAAGTGATTCTCTCCTGCATCTTACCCATATCAGTGGCAAGCGTAGGCTGATAGCCGACGGCCGAAGGCATACGGCCCAGAAGTGCAGACACTTCACTGCCCGCCTGAGTGAAACGGAATATGTTGTCGATGAAGAAAAGTATGTCACTGCTCTTGCCTTCCTTGGCTCCTGCATCGCGGAACGATTCGGCAACGGTCAAACCAGACAGTGCTACCGAAGCACGTGCTCCAGGCGGTTCGTTCATCTGACCGTATATAAGACTAACCTGCGATTTCTCAACCTCGTTGTAATCAACCTTAGAAAGATCCCACTCGCCACGCTTGAGTCCTTCCTCGAATTCCTTGCCGTAGTGTATGATGCCAGAAGAAATCATCTCTCTCAGAAGGTCATTTCCCTCTCGGGTACGTTCACCGACACCAACAAACACAGAATATCCGTTGTGTCCCTTGGCAATGTTGTTTATGAGTTCCTGAATGAGCACAGTCTTACCCACTCCGGCACCTCCAAAGAGTCCGATCTTACCACCCTTGGCATATGGTTCCAGCAAGTCGATAACCTTGATACCAGTGGTCAGCACTTCCTGTACAGTCGAAAGATCCTCGAATTTAGGCGGTTCGCGATGTATAGGATACGCACCGTCACGCTCCAGTTCCTTCATTCCATCGATAGGCTCACCGACAACGTTCATCATGCGTCCCTTGATCTGACTGCCAACAGGCATCTTGATAGGACCACCGGTAGGTATGACCTCAAGACCACGTCTGAGACCATCGGTGGAATCCATAGCCACACATCTCACCGTGTCCTCACCGATGTGCTGCTGAACCTCCAGAACAAGTTCCTTTCCGTCGGGACGCCTGACTGTCAGTGCGTCATCGATGCTCGGAAGAAGAAGCTCTGCATCAATATTTTTACCTTTAAAGAAAACATCTACGACAGGGCCTATAACCTGCGAAATATGTCCTACAATCTGTGACATAAGCTATTCTTTGTGTATATAATTATTACTACTCTGTCTTTTATCCCAAAAAGTCAATCTTTTTACCGCGAATGACAAGCTCTCCGGCTCATCGACGCAAAACAAAATTACGAATTATCCTGCTAAGTTGTAACCCGACCCGAACTGATTTTATACTTATTTATACAATATGTTAACAAGATGTTTTAACAAATTGCCCAAATGCGAAGTAAAGTAATCATTAACGGCAAAACTATCACTATAAGTTAAAAAAACATATTATGCTCATTGCAGGTTTTGCAAGGAATGAATAAATTGGCTACAGTCAAGTTAGAAGTGCAACTTCTCCACCTCCCTCCTCCGCCCTTGGAGCGTAGCGGAAAGGGCGGAGGAGGGAGGTGCAAGCTCGGCTTCG
>MNQS01000193.1 GCA_001915545.1 Bacteroides sp. 43_108
AACTTCCACCTTCCAGACGCTTGTAGTACAGGAGAAAGCCATCACCATCCCAACGCAGTATTTTTACACTCTGCCGGTTTTTGCCAAAGAATAAAAATACATCTCCGGAAATGGGGGACAACTCCTTCATTTGAGAGCGTATGATTTTGAATAAACCGTCAATGCCAAGGTTCATACGAACAAAGCCCAGGTACAGATAGTAGCGATTGGCTGATGTTAGAGAATACATGGATCTCCCTCCTTTCTTTCGTAATCGCGTAACATTTTTATAACACCACCGGGTGTGGTCCGTTTGACCGAAATGGTGGTTCCACTGTTAAAGGTGATTGTGATCCCGGAAAGACTAAACTCTTCTTCCGACAACATGGCGGGGGCTATTTGAGTGAACGAAGGAGAGAAAGTTGTCGGTCGGGAGGGTTCAACGCCGCCATAATAATCACAGACCGCATCTGCCTTGACTTGTTTAACGCTATAGCCCCGTCTGGACATCCAGGAACTCATACCTCCAAAAGTGGTATGCTGATCGCGGCAAACATCGGCTAAAGAACAATTGTAGTCTACTTTCAAACTTCAAGGAAATGTTTCCAAGTTTTTCCAAATCGATTTTCTGCTAAATCCATAATGATTCATTTTTATATATGGCAAAAATATAAGAATGAAAAATGGGCGGCAAGATAGAATCGCGGAAACGCTTACTCCAATTTCGTATTTTTTATATGTATGTATTTGTTTATCAGTGGCTATAGTATTTGATATTTTAGAAACTAAAAGATTGAGGGTATCTGTATAAAGCAATAATTATCTATGATTTAGATAGATTTTATAGTGAAAAGTTCCCCAATTACATAGAGGGGCGTAAATTTGTCCCCCGTATGTGGCTTGGGGGACAAAAATATTGAAAAAATAGGCATAACAAAAGAAAATATCTTTCCTAAAACTATTATTTTGCCATATTTAAGTCGTTTTTAGTCAGCATTTTAGATTTTTTATAATTGTAACTATATGATAACTATATAGTTAGGTTACTTCCCGATGCAGAAAATATAAATTGATTTGTAATATATTGATATTTAGTATGCTTTTCCCTATTATTTATATGAAGAGGGACAAACTGGGGACAAAATTTATACAAAAATAACACTAAAAAAAGAAAACATAATTTTTTGGAACTAAATAATTCTCAAAATCGTATGCTAACCAAAAGAAAAAGGAAGAATTCTCTGCATAGTTATCATAATCTGATACCTAGTAGTATTAATTCTAACCCAGATTCAAGATGCATAGAGTGCCGTTTATTAGAGAAAAGAAATTATAGGTTTAGTCTAGTATCTTGTATATTTAAAAAGGTTCTAAACCAAACATTATACAACTTCATAATGACTGATATTGGTTAATAGAATCTTGTATTTTCTCTTTTCGCCAGCAATATTATTTATCTTGATGCCTTTCTTTATTTTTAATGCGTGAAATTTTCACGTGAAATTTTCACATTTCTGGTTGTTTTAATTATCTTTGCATTGAGATAGGTTAATGTCTCATTGATATTACTGTTTGATTATTTTATTAAATACTATTTTATGATACTGCGTGTTATATTGAAGAATTTTCTGTCATTCAATGATGAGGTTCAGTTTGATATGTTTCCTAATATGAAAAGGACAACCTTGTCTAACCATATTACTATGCTTAATGAGAAACTGCCTGTATTGAAAATGGCTGCTATATATGGAGCCAATGGCGCTGGAAAATCCAATTTGTTAAAGGGTATCAATTTCTTGAAAGCAATAGCTTTGAACAAAAGTTTTCTCGACAAGGATACCTTTGGTAAGTACATCTTTGCGTTAAAAGAAAATACAGGAACAGAACCTATGGAACTGACAATAGAGTTTGAGACAAAAACAGGAATTCCATATATATACTCTGTGGAAATTATGAATACTGGGATTGTTTCCGAAATACTACAGATTTCCGGTTTGGGTTCGGAAGAAAACCATAATGTTTTCACTCGCAAAGAGGGCAAAATCGAATATGCAGTTACGCCTTCAGAGGAAGTAGGCAATATGGTTTTGGGATGGATAGAAAAAAATCCATTTTCCAGTCTTTTGACTATAAACAATGATATGCCGGTATTGACGGATGAAAATATTAGTATTGCACAAAAATGGTTTGAGGACGAACTTACAATAATTGGCTTGCATTCTTTCAATCCTGCACTGATTGGAATATTCAAGAGCAACAAAGAAATCAATCAATTTGCTTCGGATATATTTAAGGTACTTGGTCTTGGTATTAACAGAGTTAATGTCGAAACAGAAAATTTTGAAGATTGGATGAGTACCCATGACATCAGTAATCTACCTATGGACAAACTTAAAGAAATGCGTTCCGGAGTGTTGTCGGAGGTCGTTGATTTCAGAAATACAAGATCTATTAGTGTAGAAGATGGAGTGCAGAAGATAAGTCAAATGCTATTCCAGCAATTTGGTAAAAACGGATTTTCAAAGGATATGGATATCCAGGCACAGTCTGACGGTACGGTTAGATTACTGTCGCTTGTTCCGGCATTATATGATGCAATGAAATCCGCCAAGACGGTAATCATAGATGAACTCGATCATAGCATACATTCACATTTGGTCAGGGAACTTGTCCGTTATTTTTCCTCACAGGACACCAATGGACAACTTATTTTTACAACGCATCAGACCTGTTTGCTAAATCAGGATTTTTTGCGCACCGATGAAGCTTGGATGGTTGAAAAGAAGGATGGTGGGAGTCATATGTATTCATTAAACGATTTTAAGATTCACAACACAATTAATATTGAGAACGGATATATGGAGGGGCGTTATGGCGCTATTCCTTTTATTGGTGAATTGAATATGTAAAATGTTAATATTGTTATGGATTTATCTAAATTTACATATTCAAAAAAAATACTCAAGATTAACTCCTAAATAGCTTGTACATCAGTCTATAACCCAAAATAAGGAGAATTGTCAGGTATATGAAACATCAGGAGTGTCTTCTGCTTACCAAAAGCCTGAAGGGATTCTTTCCACCAGTCTTATATTCGTACTCTCTGGGGGGAAAGGATTTTCTTCTGGAATTGATTAAACAGCGTGAGCTTAACTCTTTAAGAGTTGTATTTATGTCTGAAAAAGGACAAGGATTACAGCCATATCAGATGCAAGAGAAGTGGGAATAAATACAGTTGACAGGAGAAATAAAAATAGAATCGCAGCTTTTTCCAACTGGATACTATGGACAAAGTATTTCTCCTTTCGGATGTAGATGAATTCTATGATCAGTTGGAGAAAATATTTAAAGGTAATCAAACCGATGTACAAGGTAGATGGGTCGTGAGCAATCCTTGTTTTGAGATTTGGTTGTATTATTGTTATTTGGATAGTCCAGAAAAAGTTCTTGGATGCTTGAAAACAGAACCTATTACTACTCGGAGCAAAAAAATGAAGGCCTTGGGTAACACATTAGTCAGTGGAGGGTTGAACCCTTGTTTGGCATTTGAAAATATGTTGAATGGAATAGAACACTGTATTGCTTACTATGCTGAGGATGATAACAGAATAACTGTCTTGTATGCGACACAAATGCATGAAATGGTTCAGTACCTTTAGTCAGCATAAAAGAAATTTCAACAATATTTCATTTCTACATAATTTTGCACACAATCATGCGGATATGATTATGTGTATAGATAACGATTATCTGCTGATTTTCAGCATGTTATTTTTTTGAATCAGCAAATGTAATAGATGCTGTATGCATATTTTTGAGAAAATATCTCAAAAATATGCATTATATGAATTGAATTTTGTACCTTTGTACTCGAAAACAGTTATGAAAAATAATTGAAACACTTAAAAGTCAGATATATGTTACTTGAATTTACAGTTGAGAATTACAGGTCGTTTTATAGGAAAAAGACCTTAGTATTGGAGGCCGATAAAGCTTTGAAAGAATGTACTGAAACGAACTTGTTTGACTGCAATAAATATACTCTGCTTCGTTCGCTTGCGCTGTATGGTGCCAATTCAAGTGGGAAATCCAATCTTGTCAGTGCGATGCACGCAATGGCGAGTTGCGTGTTGTTGTCGGTGAAGTTAAATGACAATGAGCAATTGGAATATGACCCATTTCTTCTTTTGAAGGACAATCACCATCCCTCTATGTTTGAGATTATATTTTTGAAAGGAGAGTATTGTTACAGATATGGATTCAGGTATAATCTGGAGCGTATCGTTGAAGAATGGTTATTCCGGAAAACAACACCTCGTTCTAAAGAGCAGATGATGTTCGTAAGAAACGAAGATGGGATTTGTGTAGATGAGAATAATTTCCCGGAAGGAGTCGGATATGAAGAAAAGACCAATGACAACCGTTTGTTCCTGTCATTATGCCAACAGTTAGGCGGTGAAATATCTCGTCAGGTTATTTCTTGGTTTCAATCGGACTTTAATGTGATTTCTGGATTGAATAATCAACAATATAGAGCATATTCAAAATTATTTTTTCACAAAAAAGAATCTTTGAGTGTTGATGCTCTCAACTTCTTCCAGAAATTGAGACTTGGATTTAACAACATTCTTACTCATGAGGAAGAACCCAATATTCCTCAGGACTTGCCTATGGAATTACGAGCACTCTTCCAAAGAGAAACGCAAGGCAAGAAGAGTATTGAGTTGGATTCTATACATAACGTATATTCAGATAAAGGTAATATAGTAGGTACAATTAACTTCTCGTTTGAAGATAGGGAATCTTCCGGTACAAATAAGTTATTTGATCTTTCGGGACCGATATTCGAAACGCTTTATTCTGGGAGCGTGCTTGTCATCGATGAGCTGGATGCAAAAATGCACCCTCTGATTTCTCAGTATATTATTGAATTATTCAATAATCCGGAAACAAATCCAAAGAATGCCCAATTGATATTCACTACCCACGATACGCACTTACTTTCTCAGAAAATTTTAAGACGAGACCAGATATGGTTCACGGAGAAAGATTCTAAAGAGCAGACGGATTTGTATAGTCTGATTGATATCGTACTCCCAGACGGGACCAAACCTCGTAATGATGCAAATTATGAGAAAAACTATATCGCCGGTCGTTATGGTGCCATTCCTTATATATTGAATGATTAATAATGTAAGGCTATGGCAGCAAAGAGAATAAAGATAGATAATGCTTCTTCAAAATTTAGGAGGCAATCGCAAAAGAGAGAACAGAAAGTCATACGTTGCTCTGTGTTAATTGTGTGCGAAGGGACAAAGACTGAACCTAATTACTTTGAAGCTTTTGCCGAAAAGCAACAGGGGGTAATTGTATATGACATCGAGGTTAAAGGGCTTGGGCGTGGAACAAAAGATGTTGTGGAGAAGGCCATTGATCTTAAAAATAAGAATAACTATGACCGTGTTTGGGCTGTTTTCGATAGGGATGAATTTCCTGCAAAGGATTTCAACGAAGCCATTGCGATGGGACAAAAAAATAGCATTGAGGTAGCCTGGAGTAATGAAGCATTCGAATTGTGGTATCTATATCATTTTCAGAATGTAATAACAGGAGTGTCTCGAAAGGATTATGAAGAGAAGATTTCAACAGCTGTAAATGCTTCTCCGAAATATAAATCGAAGAAAAAGTACAGATACGCCAAGAAAGATCCTAACAATTATAAGATAATGACTACTTACGGCTCAATGGAGTCCGCCTTGCGGTATGCGGAAGCGAAGCATTTAGAATATGCAGATTCACGTTATGCAAATCAAAATCCTTGCACTACGATTTATCAGCTTGTACGGCAATTGTTGGGACGAGATGAGAAACTGAATGCTGAACTGATCGCAAGGATTGGGGAAAATGAATTATAGAACTTCAATGATTCAATGGTGGTGTTTTGTGTGTAAAGATAAATAACACCTTAAAAGTGTTTGAATGTAATATTTAAGACACTGATGGATTTTAAACAAAATAATTTCGAATAACATTTATGCAAGTAGAAGAAATAACACAAATATTACGAGAGTCACCAAGCGTACGACTCATAAAATCAAGAAGTGTGGATTTCTTCTTGTCTTTTGTCATTGAAGCGTTTGAAGGACAGGCGGCTATAATGCAGGAACGCTTGCACATGCTACTGGAGAACCGACTGGATGAGCAGGAAAATACGTTGGTGGAGGATGATTCTGAAATGACGAGACTAGTAGAGTCTAACGAACAGAAAGCGAAACGGCTCATCAAAGACTGGACAGACAAGGGATTCTTGACCAATTATCAGAACGAAGAGGGAGAGGTGATATACGAGATTTCGTCACACACAAGCAAATTGATAGATTGGGTGGTGAGCTTGAAAAAAGAAGATTACATCGGTACTGAATCAAAGTTCAAGACACTGTTTTCCCAACTGAAGGAATTGGTGGAATACTCGAACGAGGACCGTGAGAAGCGACTAGAATTGCTTCGAACCAAAAAAATGGAGATAGAGCATCAGATTCAGCGGCTGGAGATGGGCGAAGAGGTCGAGGTTTACGAGGACTACCAGATAGAACCACGATACAACAGTTTGAACAAACTGGCGAAGGAACTGCTGAGCGATTTCAAAGAGGTGGATGACAACTTTAAGGGGATTATCAAAGAGATATACGAACGTCAGACAGAAAATGCAGAGAAGAAAGCTTTGTTGAACTACATCTTTGATGCATATGGCGAACTAAAACAATCGCAACAAGGCAAAAGTTTCTATGCATTTTGGGAGTTTCTGCTCTCGGCCGATCTGCAGAAAGAATGGGACGAGTTGACTGGTGCACTCTACAAAACGCTGGAAAATAGAGGCATTGATGCACATGACATGTTTCTCAAGGAAATGAAAAAGCATCTGTTTGACGCTGGTGAGAAGGTTGCGAAAACCAACGACCGCATGAGCGAGAAACTGAGTCGAATCATTCGCCAGAACGGACATATGAATGCTGAGGCGACAAAGCAAGTAATCAACGATATAAAGAAACTACTCATCGAAGCCAGCAGACGGAAAGAAAAGCCAGATGCTTCGCTTGAATACGAAACCATTGACATCAATCTGCCGCTGGAGCGCCCTCTTACCCTCACACCTGTAAAAGAAACTGTGTATAAGGATAAGCCTGACATAGCCGGACTGAGTCTGGCTGATTTGGAGAGTATTGGTAAACTCTACAATCCGTATCACATCGACCGAAAGGTGCTGAGAGACCGCATCAACGAGGTGTTGAACGACAGACAGCAGACGACCCTGGCAGAGGTGATAGAGCGGAACGAAGGCGTGGAGAAAGGTCTGTCGGAAGTGTTTGGATACATTGGCGTGCTGAAGGAATATAAGACGGTGGTAAGCGAAGAACGCCAGCAACATATTATTTTTACAGAAAATAAAACCATATCAATTCCCGAAATTATAATAACAAGATGAACGCAGCAAATATACAACCATACAGCAGGGCTGTAGTGAAACTGTTGAAAGGCATCGTAGAGAAAGACGATGTAGTTTGGAATGATTTACTCGACTACCAAAGCGAGATTCAGGACTATATCAGTGTGATGGGACTGGAACTCATCGTGAAAAAGGATGAAGGTTTTGCCTTTGTCAAGCAAATGAAATTGGACGAAGACAAAACATTGAACATGGTGTCGAGAAGGTCGTATGGTTTTGAGGTTTCGGTGATACTCATCGTGTTGAGGCAGATACTCGAAGACTTCGACAGCAATCCAACAGAGTCGCAGGCTTCGGACAAGTATGTAACTGCTACTGAAATAAAGGAAGAGGCAGAATTGTTTCTTCCCGCCACATTCAATCGTGCCAAGTTTGAGAAAGATCTTGACCGCTATATAGACAGCATAGCAGGCTTTGGTTTCCTGGTGGAAGCAAAGCATATTGAGGGTGAGAAGCGCTATAAGATACATCGCATCATCAAGGATAAGGTGACACTGGACGATATATTAGAATTTAAAAACAAACTTAATGACTATAATGCAGCAGATGAACCTATTTAATACCAGTTCGGAAGTGGCAGGCTTTAAGCTTGACTATTTGGAAGTGTGGAATTGGGGAACCTTTGACAAAAAAGTGTACCATATGAATTTGCATGGTAACAACTCGCTATTGACCGGAGCAAACGCCTCGGGCAAGAGTACGCTGATAGATGCTCTGCTCACGCTGATGGTGCCACTGAAGCGCCAACGATTTTACAATCAATCATCGGGTGTGGAGAAGAAGGGCAACCGTACAGAGGAATCGTACTTCTTTGGCAACTATGGCAATCAGCAGCAGGAGGGTGCAGCGAGCACAACCACGCTGAGATTGCGCGACAAAGGGGCTCGTTCGGTATTGCTTGCATCGTTCTGCAATGTGGACAAGCGCGTGGTGACGCTGTTTCAGGTGCGCTACTACACTGGCGAGGAACTAAAGGTACTGTTTGGTGTAGCCCGAGAGTCGTTGACTATAGAGCGTGACTTTTCAGAGTTTGACTTGCATGGCGATTGGCGCAAGCGACTGACGAAAAAATACAATACGAATGAAACAAAACGCACGATAGAGTTTTTTGATGGTCCGGTGGCATATGGCGAAAAGATGATAACCCTCTTCGGTATGCGTTCGGACAAGGCGCTTACACTCTTCAATCAGATAGTGGGTGTGAAAGTGTTGGACGATCTGGACAGTTTTATTCGTACGAATATGCTCGAGGAACTGCCGGCTGAGGAGAAGTATCAGGAACTGAAGGACAACTTCCAAAATCTGATGGAGGCTAAGACTAATATCGATAAGGTGAAGGAGCAGATTGCCCAACTGGAACCTATCAATGCATTGACAGAGGAACTGAAGGAGATAGACATACGCATAGTTGAAATGGAGCAGGAGAAGAGTGTGGCAGCCTATTGGTTTGCTGCGCGAACGGTGGATTTGTGCGACAAGGAGTTGGTGTGCTGCAAGAGCGACTTGAGGAAACTGGAAGATAGGTTGAAGGAGTTGAAGGTGCAGAAGGGTGAGCTGGAACAAGAGCAAATGCGCTTGACGGTGGCTATTGAGAAGGACGAGGTGGGTCAGCAGATACATGAAATTGAAAAGGAAATCAATCAGAGAGTGAGGATACGTGATAACCGCAAGGCCAAAGCCGAAGAATACGATAAGTTGGCAAAGCTGGTGAAGATGGAACAAAGTCCTGATGTAGAGGTATTCGAAATTAATCGTGCGACCGCCAAACGCGAGAAAGATGCTCTGCAAGTGACGATTGACAGGCAACTTATGGAAGAGAAGCGTCAGGCACAAAACCGTCAGGATGAAATCAGTAGCAACATAGAAGAACGAATGGCCACCATACGCTATCTGCAGCAGCATAAGAACAATATATCCGGTCGTGTGGCTGAGATTCGTGATGAGATACTGGAAGCTGTTGGTGCAACTACCGAAGAGATTCCATTCATTGGTGAACTGATATGTGTGAAGGATGATGAGCGTGATTGGGAATATTCCATTGAGCGTATTCTTCACAATTTTGCATTGCGGTTGGTAGTGCCGGAGAAGTATTACAAGCAGGTAAATGAGTATGTGAATGGTCATAATCTGCGAGGTCGTATCGTGTATCAGCGATACCAGGGCGCAGAGACTATTCGTGAGTTTGAGGATAGGACATTGAAAGCGGATTCGTTGCTCCGTAAGCTTGAATACAAGCCAATGTGTTTGTATTTGGATTGGCTTGAGGACAGGTTATTTGCTGAGTTCAACTATAGTTGTGTTGATTCGCTTGCGGACTTCAACCATCTGCAAGAGAAAGCAGTAACAAAAGAGGGGCTGATAAAGGCGAGAGGTGGTAAGCATGAGAAAGACGACCGACCAGAGATACGAGGCAAGGAACACTATGTGCTTGGCTGGGATAACAAGGAGAAAATTGCCGTGTTACAGGCAGAGGTGCGTCAGTTGCAGCAGGAAGAAAAGATGACAGCAGCTAAAGTCCGTAAGCTAGAGGAAGACATAAAGAATGCTCAGAAGAAGCGGGAAACCTATTTGACGCTGTTTAGTAAATACGATAAATTTGATGATATCGACTGGCAGTCGTGTGTACTAGTCATTCAGTAAAAGCAAGAACAGAAACGACAACTGGAGGAAGCCAATAATCGGGTGAAGATTTTACAGGAGCAATTGGCGGGGGTGAGAAAAGAAATCGGTTTACTTGATGATGAGAACAATGAAGCTATCAAAAAGAAAACATTATCGGAGAATCGTGAGAATAAGCTCAAAGAAAGGAGAAACGAAAGTAATTCAGCTTTGGCTCAAATAGGCGTAGTTGATACGGATACTTTTGAGTCGCAACACACAGATTTACTGAATGTGGCATTGGAGGATTTGAACGGAAAGCGTGACACGTTACAACATGAGATCGATTTAGCTTTGCAGAAACAGCGTGAAACGAAGAGTCGCAAGAATAGCGATTTGAAGAACCTGATTTATCGCTTCAAGAATCCCGCAGAGGAAATTACCATGAAGTATCACGATTGGCGTTCGGATGTGAGCCGTTTGCCCGAAGCCGTGGAGTTTATGGGCGAATATCAGGCCTATTACCAACGATTGCTTGACGAAGATTTACCAGGGTTTGAATCGCGCTTCAACAAGTATTTGCAGGAGAATATCATCAACAAAGTCAGTGCATTCAATGTATTCTTCCAAAACTGGTGTCAGTCTATCACCAAGACCATCGACCAATTGAATTCGTATCTTATAGGCATTGATTTCAAAGATGCTCCAAAGACTTATATCCAGTTGGTAGCAACCAAACGATTGAATGTGGATGTGAAGGAGTTTCAAAACCTGCTGAGCAGTGCAATACCTAATATTCATGAGATGAATTCAACAATCGATGGAAGCAAGATTCATTTCGAACAGCATATTGAACCGCTGATGTCTCGCTTACAGGTCGAATCATGGCGAAAGTCGGTGATGGATGTGCGTGGATGGTACACATATAAGTCGGAGGAGTTTTACCAAGACGATGGGCAGAAGCGTAACACCTATGAGGCGATGGGGCAGCTGTCTGGTGGCGAGAAAGCACAATTAACATACACGATTCTGGGATCGGCTATCGCTTACCAGTTCGGATTAACCAAGAGTGGATTAGATTCTTCGTTCCGCTTCATTGCAATAGATGAAGCTTTTCGCGCACAGGACGAGGACAAGGCACGCTATCTGATTTCGCTCTGCAAACAACTCCATCTGCAGTTGCTCGTGGTGACTCCGAGCGACAATATTCACATCGTGGAGAACGATATTTCGTATGTGCATTATGTGGAGCGCAAGGGCAACTGTTCTGTGCTCTATAATATGCCTATCAGTGAGTTTAAGGCAGAACGTGAAAGGAGTATGGAAGTATGATAACGGCAGTAGAAATACGTAAGAAGACTGAACGCAAGTATGTAGATTATTTGCGTTCGGTGGTAGCTGGCTCTGAGTTTGAGCCAATTGTGATCCCTTGCGACAAGAAGGCTAGCGCATCGATGGACGAGTATCAACGTGAACTGACGGACATCCGTTCGCAATCGAAAGAGGTGAAGGGCTTTGGTTACACGATTGAGTGGAAAACAGTGAAAACGAAAGCATTGGGCGAACAGGATCTGCCTGAGCGCGTGTTATTCGAGAGTGCATCGGACATTGAGCGCTTCTTGCAGAAGTGTGGTGAAGTATCACAGTTTCGTAAGGATGTGGCAATGTTGCTTGATGAGTTTCCGCAGCTTCGTTCATGGGTGGAACGCTATCCGCTGAAGGTGGTGGAAAATGCTTCCTTTTGGTCTGATTTGCTGAAAGTTTTGCGCTATTTTGTGGCAAACCCTTGTCCTAGGTTGTACATTCGTGAATTGCCCATTGAGGTGCATACCAAGTTTATTGAACGTAACAAGGGAGTGCTTCGTGAGTTGCTGGATATTGTCATTGTAGAGCATGTTTGTTCGGATGAGAAGGTGTTCGAGAAGCGCTTTGGATTGCGATACGATGAGTCATGGGTGCGGATTCGTGTGCTGGAAGCATCGATTGCGAATGAATACTTTTCTGGTGTAGACGATCTTACGATGCCTCAGAGTCAGTTCTGTGCGTTGTCGTTGCCTGTGCAAAAGGTGTTTGTGGTGGAGAATAAAATCAACTTCCTGACTTTTCCCAAGTTGGCAGGAAGTCTGCTGATTTGGGGGCATGGATTCACCATTGGCATCCTCAAGTCTGTTCCGTTCATGCGGCACGCTTCACTATATTATTGGGGCGACATTGATGCACAGGGCTTCGAAATTCTTTCGCAGTTCCGCAGTTATTTTCCCCAGACACAAAGCCTTCTGATGGATCGCACTACCTTTGACACATATTTTGAAGGCGACAAAGGCACACCAAGCAATGTATCAAAGCCTCTCCATCTTACCCCTGCGGAAGCCGCACTGTACGATCATGTCAAGTTTCACAACCTACGTCTAGAGCAAGAGAAGATTCCGCAAAAATGTATTAATAATATATTCAATAGTTTGTTAAAAAATGGCCAGGTAATATCTGAGGTCTAACGGATAGATGTAAAATTATTATGGCAACTTTAGCTGAATTGTACGAATTCCTTGAAACAAAACAGGATGATAGTCATCTTGACAGTAGATTCTCGTATGACGCATTTTTACCGGTAGAACAGCCAAAAGCACGTCTTGAATGTCGAACATTATGACGCACGATTATGAGGATTTGTGGCGATTTGCATATTCGACAGATACAGTGGGGTTCGTTGTGGATGAATTAAGTGATACAGAAACAGGAACGACTTATTATTCAGACTTGATGTGCCTGTGCTATTTCCTGAAATGGGATAGTTTGAAGTCTGATAGCGCTGATTTGACTGAAAAACTTTTCAGCGTGTTGGAGAAAAAGACAGCTGAATCACTAGAGAAAGAAGACAAATACCACGATTTGTCATTCTTGTATTTCGATAATCCCTTTTTTACTCAGCAGACCTATTTAGAACGCTTGTTTGCCATTGTAAAGGACTCAAACCACTATGATGCCATCAAATCGATGATAAGGCTGATAGGGGAGGCGGACAAGGCCGATGGATATATAGACTATATACTCGATAAAGAAGGGTATGTTCATAATCAACACAAGGGACATACTACACATATGGTAACTCGAACGCCCATCTATACAACCCTTGCCAAAGTTCGTTCTCTTCAGAGTGTAGAAAAAATCCTTACTCACACGTTCTATCATTCCCAATATGAATATCATGATGAGCAGGAAGAATATTCCAACATGATAAAAGGAGTGTTTGGAAGGGCAAGTGAATTCATCAAACAAGGACATACAGAACTGATAGGGATTATAGAGGCTTATTATAAAAAGGCCTTTAAAGAATATCACCGTCATTTTGATAAAAATAGACAGACACAAGAATTGTTGATGGTTATTAGGGATTGTTATTTGACCGCCAGTTTACGAGAAAAAGGAAGAAAGACCTTTTATGAGAGACAGGCAGAACAGTTTGCTCCAAAAGAAGAATCCTCGAAGTGGGAAGATATCAGACAAGCCTATATTATGGCTGCTTTATGGATGACGGCAGAAGATGTAAAGGATGATTTTAAGAAGTTTGCAGTAGACAACAGTACAGACTGGGCCAAGGCCAGTTGGTATCAGGAAATACCCTATGCCGAAGTGGCGGAATGTGCAGAAATACTTTACAAGGAGAAGTTTCCACAGCCTGAAATAATAACCAAAGGGCGGGAGAGACGGCAACAAGCATTTATGGATTTTACAGAGTATCCTGTATTTAAGCAGATTGTGCTAGAAATGGTGACAGGATTGGACAATCATAGTTCCAGAAAAGAGTTCTATAAGAAACTGCGCGATCAAGACGAAGGATACAATCAGTATGCTTTCAGTTTTTTGTTGCTTTTCGTTGATGACAATAATTATTACAATATTGGAGAGATTGTCAAAGGTGTTAAGAACATGGATATTTATGAATCTTTCTTCATGAAGGAAGTGTCGAGAATGATGGATAGGTCTGATATGGATGTGTCTGTAACAGAGGAAATCAAGATTCGGGTTGTAAAATGGGCTAAAGCATCTGTCTTGAAACTGAGCGATGGAGAGCCCATATTCTTCTGGCGAGAAGCCTTGGGACTAATGCTGAAGGGTGAGTTTGAGATTCCTTCTGAGAAACTGCTCTCACTGCTTTGTTTTGGCAGTTATACAATTTCCAGAAAGGATTTTGATGAATATTATAGCCGTGAGTATTCCTTGTTTGAATATATAACAGAGAGAGTAGATTCTGTAACCCTAGCTCCTAAGGTGATAGAAAAACTACGGGCAAATATTGACAATGCAGAATACCCTTTGTTGTATTCATTCTCGAACTATATCATAGAAAACCAAATAGAGGAGGGGTATAGTCTTGTGCTTTGCTTCGCATTGTCTGGTTATTCATTGTCTGCAAACGTAATGGAGACTCTTGTTAAGAAAGGAATGAAAATAGAAGAGATAAAGAAAGCTGCATCGGGCTTGAAAGTGTCTGACAGACTATTCTGTTATTCAACACTTATAAGGAATACGCAGGAATCGGTTTGGGTGAGAGAAAGGCTGGAAGGAGAATACAAGAGTTTTAACGGATATGATTTAGAACATGCGGTACGTCTGTTGATAAGTATTGGCAGCATGGATGCGCTGGACTATCTTGTGACGCGCCCAGAAATGATAAAATATAGGGATGACTACCACTTTAACTATGACAATCCAAACGCCATTTCATCGCTATGCTATTTTATCCGCTACTGCTATGAGCATAAGATTGATGGTCATTTTATGCTGAATAGTATACTTAATTCTTTGGAAAGGATTGCCATAAAAAGCAAGGATGTATTGATGGAGGTGACGCAATACTTACGGCAGTTAACCCAAAGGGGCGAAATGTATAAATATCTGAACCGCTATATTATCGGGTTTGAAGATAAGTACTATGCAGCTTATTCTGGTATTAGCGATATCAATGAAGCTATGCGTATAGCAGATGGAGGACGCTTAACGAAAACAGAAGAGGAAAAAGCTGAAGAGATTCCGTGGAGAGAGGATGAAGGTATTTACATATCTTACAATTGGGAAGGTCATTCAGCACATATAGTGGATTATCTTGGATTTGTATTGGAGAATAGAGGGATTCCTTTTAAGTTGGACAAGAAAGATTGTCCTTATACGGTCAACATCAAGGAGTTTATGAATGCCATAAGGGCTGGGAAAACTGTAATAGTGGTACTGAGCAGGCCTTACTTAAGATCGAAAAACTGTATGTATGAACTATCGGGCATTATGGAAAATGTCAATTATAAGGATAGGATGCTGCCTGTGGTGGTTGATGATACGATAAGAGATGACGATTTCTATGTGGAACTGGTTAAGCATTGGAAAGAGAAGAAGGATAAACAAACAGAGATAGTAGAAAAGTTACGGGACCTTGATCCCGACATGGCTGAGCCTGAAGAAATGAAATTGAAAGAGATAGAGCAAGTGTATGGTCTGTTGAAGGTTATCAAAGAATATATAGATTGGGCAAATGCTGACAATTTGGATGCGTTAAGTTCGTCGCGATTTAAGAAGATCATAGACGAGATATATAAAAGAAGGGGGATAGAACATGAAGATATATCTGGATAATAATGTGCTTGTTGATATAGAATCTGGAAACACAGTCCAAAATTCTGTGTAAATGGAAACAGGATTCAGCTGTAAGTTGATTTTATATCTGGATTCTGTTTTCAAACATAAGCATAAATTGATTCATAATCAATCCCCAGTTATGAATAGGCTGTGTCCATTTCTTCTCAATCTCCATAAGCGATAGGTATACCATTTTCTTTACAGCATCATCTGAAGGGAATGAAAGCTTTGATTTTGTGTACTTTCTGATTTTCCCATTCAGGTTCTCAATGAGATTTGTGGTATAGATTATCTTTCTGATTTCCAGCGGGAACTGGAAGAAAACAGTCAGGTCATCCCATTTGTTCCTCCATGAAAGTATGGCATAAGGATACTTTCCTCCCCATTTCTTTTCCAGGTTGTCAAGTTCTGCAGCAGCAACCTCTTTGTTGGGCGCATTATAGATATTCTTCATATCTGCCGTAAACTCTTTCTTGTCCTTATAAACGACATATTTACAAGAGTTTCTGATCTGATGTACCACACAGATTTGAGTGAATAACTAGGGAATACGGTACGGATGGTATCCGTAAATCCATTCAGATTATCGGCATAGGTAATCAGTATATCCTGCACTCCACGAGCCTTTAAGTCGGTCAGAACGCCGATCCGGAAAGAGGAACTTTCCGATTTGCCGACCCACATGCCAAGGACTTCTTTCAGGCCGTTCTGTTTCAGACCGACACAAAGATAGACGGTCTTGTTTATAATCCTGCCGTTATCCCGTACCTTGACGACAATACCGTCCATCCGGACTATCATATAAACCGTATTCAAAGGTCGGTTCTGCCACTTCTGGGCAGCTTGGTTTACCTCGTTTGTAATGATGGAAATGGCAGATGTGGAGAACTATATTTCATAAATCTCACGCATCTCTTCCTCTATGTCGGAAATACTTATCCCTTTGGCATATAGGGAGATAACAAGTTCTCTATAGAAAGCCCCGGCTTTCATGCTTGGGGACTGCTATCGGTTCAAACTGACCGTTGCGGTCACGCGGAATGGAGATGACAGATTCTCCATGTCCTGTATGAATCTTTTTCGGATAACTGCCATTCCGAGAGTTGCCGGTGTTGTTTCCTGCCATGGAATTTTTCTCATACCCTAAATGGTCATCCATTTCACCTTCAAGCATTTTCTCCAATACCTGGGCATGCAATTGCTTGAGGAATTTGCTTACATCGGCTTCTGTCTTGAACTGGCTGATAAACTCCTTACTTAACACTTCGTCAGGTACTGCTTGATTCTTTTCTTTCATAATCTTCTTTATTTGGTAAATGTATAAAATAAAAAATACGGAACGCTATTTTGAACCCCCTATTTTCCATTTACACAAAATATTTTATAGTGCCTTTTTTAGCCAACATCCCTTAGAAATGGTTCTTTTACATAGTCATTGTTTTTGTTTATTTTCTTCTTTTTCTATGATTTTGCATACCTTATCTACCTCTTTTAGTGAAGGCATAATCTCAGGGTCTATCCATGTAAGAAAATCACTGATTATCGTATACATACCCTTCACATAAGAAAAATCACATTTTCTGTTTACAAAACATATCGGCTCATTATGATTGATGCGGTTACGCAGTTCACGAACTTGTACTATAATATCGTTAATCTCCTTACGTCCGAATCCGGGAGGCAGTTTCTTGAAAATCCGGCAGGGTACACCAGCCAAAAGCGCATAGTGGTGTGTTTCATAAAAGCTATTCCAGAAGCCCAGGGTCTGTTCAGCTATTACTCTCCCAGTCGTAACCCTGACACCCCGATCGGCAATTTTCTTTTCTGCTTTCAGAACCTCTTTCAATATATAGTCATTGGTAACTTTTTTCTTTGTCCGCTTGTTCGTATATGTCAGAGAAGGAGCAATCATGAATCCGGTTTTCTGGTTGATAATCCAGTTACCATCGGAAAAATGGTGTGCCAGCGCATAATGCAGTTGGTTACGTAATATAACTTCAAATGAAGACAGTAACGGATGAAACGCTTGTGCTATTTTCATGTTGGCAAAATAGAGCATGACTGCCTTGTTTTTGTTGCGGTTGGTCGCCCTGTAATATTTGGCGACCCTCGAATTGGAATATAATCTGACTACTTTTTTATATTTCATTTTGCATATTCAAATAAAAGTCGTACCTTTGTATCGTAATGCTTGGTAAAGCCTCTGTTGTCAAAACACGTAACCAAGTTAAGGATATACCCGTTCATCAAGAACGGGTTTTTTCGTTTGTGGCCATCCTTTTGTTTTATAATACAAAAGTACGAATAAAAAGTGATAAACAGAAAAATGTAGCAAAGTTATTGGCAGATAGGCGTTTTAGGAAGATGGCTTGAAAAAATGAAAGACAGAAATCTATGAAATTATAAAGGTTATATAAATCTTCAATATCTCATAAAAGATTATCCTGAGAAATATATGCCTTTGGATTTTGAAGCAATCAAGAATTCTAAAGACAGATTTGTTATAGTAACCAGTATGTATTACCGGTGAATCTGAGTGTTTTGAAGAACGGACAAATAAAGAACGCCTATTGGATATATGTCAGGCATCCTGTTCACTCACCATTTTATGTCCTGAAAAATATATAGACGGTATCCCTATGTTGGATGGAGGTGTATGCGATTCTATACCAGTATGTCGTGCTAGGGAAGATGGCTTTTTAAACAATGTGGTAATTCTTACAAAGCCCAAAGAATACAGGAAGCCAAACAAGAAATTCTATTTGCCGAAGTTCCTTCTACATAAGTACCCCAAACTGAGACACCAGCTGGTGATGCGTTATATCGGCTATAATGAAATATTGGATTATATCGATGAACTGGAAAACAAAGGATATGTTTATGTTATTCGTCATAAAGGCGACATGAGAGTGACAAGAACTACAACAAACTATCATTTGCTAAAAGAACTTTATGACGAGTGTAGAATGGAGGGAGAGAAATTAATACGTGATATGGAACTTATTTCTCAAATTTCCTTTGCAGCAATTTTCAGGTATTTGCAGGAATTTTCATGAGGTGTCCAACATGTCAACGGGCGCATATTTATCACTTTTGCAGTTTTTGCATGAGATGCCATATATGTCATTTTCCCATTGCCATTTGGTCGCAAAATTTAGGGACAGGAACGATATTTGAGCCAAATTTACCCTTTAAAACTGGTTGTAACAAGTTTCAAATGGAAAGTGTTAAAAAGAAAAAAGAGGCCATCTCAAATTTATTTTGAGACAGCCACCTCTCTTTCTTCTGATATCGGTTTGTTGGACTTGGCTGGATTTTATTGGAATATCTTCTATAACGTATCCTTATTAAGTTTCATATGATAAAGCAAAGTATGCAAACTAACGTTGAATCCGAGTCTTTGCTAACACCTGTTTTTTGCTGATTTCTTTATATGAGACTTCTTTCTGCTGAGCTGATTTATAATATCCGGACTTAAAGTGAGGATTGCACTTTTTTAAAGAAAGTCAATCAGTGTGCTGTTAATCCCTTATTCCTCCATACTCTCATATTCCTCGAATATCCTCTCCATAGTATCGGACATATCAAGTGCGTTGATTACATATTCTCCCGTATCGTTGTCTGTAGCCATCAGTGAAATGATTTTTCCTTCATTTACACGATATACGGCAATGTCGTCCTTCTCCAGGAAAGGGTAGTTTTCCCTTGCCTTTTCAAAATATCCGGCACGCAGCAGTACATTCAGATGATTGACTATATAAGGGCTGTGGGTCGATACCATCAGTCCTAGTTTGCGGTCTTTTTTGTTTTTATGGAATACCTCTTCTACTAGGTTGCTCATAAAGGCTCTTTGATCTTCCGGAGCAAGACTAAGTTCGACTTCTTCTATATGGATATGGACATACTTTCCCAATTTGTTCCGGTTGATTCCCAGAGTGAATTTTGTAAGCAGGTCCTGTTTGTACAGATAGTTCAATACAGAACGTTGGAAAGCGTCCTTGAATGAGAACTCTTGGGCGAAGTAATGAACAATTGCAACCAATGGAGCTGATGTCTGGATACCGGAAGATGCGTATCTCAGTTCTATCGGTACAGCATCATTCTGCAAAGATTCAATGGTAAATAGTTTAGGTCTGTTGCCTGATTTACGGACTTTCATTTTCAGATTCAGATACTCCAGCTTCTGTTCTTTAATGACATCCGTAGCATCATTGAAGTCATTGAAGGTTTCGTGAAAGAAGAAGCCCAGGTTTTCTCCCTTTACTGAGACTGCTT
This sequence comes from Bacteroides sp. 43_108, assembly GCA_001915545.1. Taxonomy (GTDB): domain Bacteria; phylum Bacteroidota; class Bacteroidia; order Bacteroidales; family Bacteroidaceae; genus 43-108. Next base: position 19,985 of record MNQS01000193.1, read on the forward strand.
TGGATGCCCATATAGGAATCAGGCTTCTCATTCCGGAAACATAAGCTTCTTTGAAGAATATCAAGTCCTTGTCCGGTATGTTAATGTCAGACTGCAGACCTCTGTTGGTATATTTCAGGGTATATTTGTTCCCATTAATTTCCACGGTGTAATATATTTCGGTCTGTGCTGTTATCATTCCCTTCAGTCCATCATGTAGCAGTGAGTTGAAACGGAGCTTGAATGGAGAACGGGTGATTTTCGCATTTTTCAAATACGAACGGATATTTACCATTTTGTAGATGTAACGCATAAGTACTATTACTTTCATAATTATACTCTTACCACCGGCTGACTTGCCTATGAATACGGTCAATGGCTTGATATCATCTATTTCCACTTCTTTCAATGGACCAAAATTCTTTATGATTATAGATTCTTTCATGATAATCTTGTTCTTTTCTATCTGACAAATATAACGCTAATTAATGGTTAACAGATGCTTATATTGTATTTTTATCTTGCTAAATGCTTTGTCTGTTGTTTTACACGGCTGCAATCATTATAAGACATTACCTGTTTTCTTGTATTTTAGTGGGTAATGTTTAAATTTGTAACCGAAATATATTGATTATGTTTAAATTCTCTGAATCTACAAAACGGAAACTGGGTAATGCTATAGTGTATATAGCATATCATACATCAGGTCTTTGTAGGAACAAACTATTGAAACTTCTGTATCTGATGGAGGAACATATGGCTCTGAAATATCATGTTCCATTCATCGGCATGCCATATGAGGTGTGGCAGGCAGGTCCTGTGGCAAAGGATGTCTTTATTGACCTTTCAGACGTACCCTATATTTTGAAAGGCTTTGTCAGGACAGAGTTCAGGGACGGTGGAATTTTTATTGAGGCTATAGCCGATTTTGATGACAGTGAGTTCTCTAAGTGTGAAATAGAGATAATGGACTATGTTCTGGTCAGATATGGTAATATGACAGCATCAGATCTGTTTTTAGAAACCTGTAAGAAGGATAGCCTGTGGTATCGGGCAGCTGTCCGTACCGGGTTACTGGAAACATTCAACAGGCAGGAATGCAATAACTCCGACCTGCAGATTAACTTTGCAGAGGTAATGTCCGATAGTTCGGCAGAGGTGTATTGCGAGAGCTTGAATATACGGCAGACTGCAAATCTTTTAAATGTAGAATTTTATGTTTGAAGGTGTGCCTGTTTCTAGGGACGTATGGTACGATTTAAATGAGATAACGAATTGTTATTGGCAAGTGGAAGTTAGTTGTTAAATTTTGGTGAAAATTCATTATTCGTAGAGAAAAAGACTGGCTCTATCTTACTATAAGCAATCCATAGATGTGACTCCTTCCTTAGTGAAACCGATAAATGATGGAATATCTACTAATTCGACTTCAGCAATTGTGGCCTTCAGTTTTTCAAGCGTACCGGTAATTTTAAGATAAAGCGTTTCTTACAATTTGTTTTTCGCGGATATAATCTATCATTTCCTTATTAGCTTTCCCGGCCCTTGCAATATCTATGATGGTAATCAGATTCTTTTGAGGATTATCCTTAATACGTGCCCTTGCTTCTTTCCATGCCAAGTCGTGTGACAGGTCTGACAGGTCATAAGGATCTGTATCCTTATATTTGGTAATGGCAGCATCCAGACAACGCTTGTCTGAGCCTGAAATGTAGTTCATATCAGGTTTGGCAGAAGCATAAATTTTCTGTTCATGCACTTCTATTCCGGCAAGGAAATCATTAAAGCTTTCTTCTGTTGGCTTTTCTTTTACAGCCTGTAGGACCCTATAAATATAAGTCGGCGCCGGACCATACTTCAATGCCATAAAAGAGTCTTCTATAAGTACCTTTCCATATTTGACAAGATAATCCTGTTGTGCAAAATAAAGAATTCTAAAAAGCTTTGCACATTCAACTCCTTTGGGGAAACTCTGCATAATATAGAGTAATACTGTCTTTATTTTTGTAATCTGTATAAAAGTTTTCATTTTTATCTATTATAACCGATGTATACTCCCAAATATAATCATTTATTTAAAAACAATAATCTTTGGTTATAGTTTTTATGATTGTAATACCTCCTAATAAGTCTATCCTTCCTGTTTTAACTTGTCGTACTTCCTGCCGGTAGTTTCTTTCTGTGAAGTTCGGATAAGAAATATTCTAATTCTTATAATATCGTGTTTTCAATAAAATATTAATTTTGCAAAAACGAGGAAAATCAGTGTTTTGTCCTCTTTCTCCCGTATCTGATCTTTCTGCGTGATAAATAATTATTTTACTATTCAACCTACCGGAAATAACAAATCGTATTCAAATAGAATTATGACTTGATATTTTACCGAATAAAGATTAGATTTGTATGGTACTTGACACAATGACACTGGAGGAGCTTATAAGAGAAATCAAGACAGATTTTAGTGAAGTAAAAGGACGATGGAAGAACTACGTACGGAAATTCAGGAAAACAGCTCAAAAAAGGACAATGTTCCCGTGGTTGTGGGAAGCGAATATCAAGACACGAAGATTCAACGAATGGTACATTTCTTTTTATGCAGAGTCGAAAAAAGAGGTTGGTATTTTGAATCCCACATTCACAATGTTATTCAAGTATAAAGGACAATTATTGGTAGGTGCAGTAACAAACGACGTGGTTCTTATTTTTACTGGGCATTTTTTTGACAGATACAAAGAAAGGTTCTTTAAAATACATAAGGACAGCCGTCCGGTTACAAATCGGGAAATAATGAAGGTGTTCTTCCTGTTCAACAGTAACTATTGTTTTTACAGCAAAGAAAAAGAGGAGAATGTAAGAGGTTACTGCTATGACGGAATGCTGTTAGGTGACTGGATTGGAGAAGAAGGTGGTTTCGTGAAAACATTCATATCAAGACAGGAGATGAAGATGAATCAGTTTGTTGAATATTTTGAATTTTTTTAAGATGTGGATTATAGAAGATATGTTCAAATCCAGGAAAGGTTTTGAACTGAAGAATTCACTCACTGAATACATACCGGATACATATTTTGAATATGGAGAGTGGGACAAGTTCCTGTTTGAGCGTGATAATCTGAGACTGATAAAGGCAGCGGAGGAAAGCCAGGAGATATACATGAAGAACCGGGAGGAATATAGAAGATGTTTTCAGCTGATAGACGCAGTCAATATCAATATGTTTGAAAAGAGAAAACATATTTAGGTATATTATAATAAAAAAATATTCAGAATTGTAGCATATTGGGGAATACCTAATTTTGCTCGGACTATTAATTTCTTAAATAGCTGCATAAAATATAGTATCTAATGATGCATAATGGCTGTGAGGTTAAAGATGTTATGCAAATTCCTCGGGACTTGTTTTATTATTAGTGTCTGATAAATATATTTGATGGGATGATTATAAATATTGTTTTTATGTACAAGTCCTTTCTCTAAATTGAGATTGCTTTATAATTGTGTATATATCAATAAGCTATAAGGTAATCGAAAAGTTTTATTGGACAGCAATAGTTTTATTTATATAAAATTAGTATCTTCGTTATGTAGGGTAAAGAGAGTATTCCTTATAAACCTTCTTCTTCAGGTGTACTTGATATCCTATGCCCTCTTTTAAAAGAGGGCTTTTTTATTTGATAGTATTATCTTAAGATTGGTGATATATGCTTATAAGAACATCTAAGCCATATCTTATTAGAGTTTATATCTAATAGTTGATTAAAAGCTATCTTTGGAATATCTTTGAAGTATAAAAAGCTTGTTGCAATATTCTTCACACCCATAGACCGGTGCTTGCAGCACCGGATTAACTCCAGTTGAGTTTGAAACTTTAATGATTACATTTAAGGGACATTTACTGAATGTCTCTTTTTAAACTTGGAACCGTAGATCTGACTTATGTAAAAGTAAAAATAAATATTTCAATAGAATATTATTTGTTTCTATAATAGAATATCATCTGTTGTAATTTCTGACCCGAATATTTTTAATGTATATATTTGTTTATCAGCGTTATAAAATTTGAATATATTCGAGGCTGAGAAATAAAAAAATATTATTCAGACATCAAATATTTATGATTTTGACGGATTTTATAGAGAAAATCTCAAAAATACATCGGGGGACATAATTTTGTCCCCCGATGCCACTATAGAGGACAAACTGGGGACAAAAATGAGGAAAACATATGCTAAAAAGAGAAAATATGGTTCTCAAAACAGCTTATTTTCCATCTATATAAGTCATTTTCTATCAGAAAATTATAGGTTTTGACTGTATAACTATCTGATAACCAGATAGTTAGCTATTTGCCGATGCAAAAGTTTTGAAATATATTTTGCAATGTTTCTTCCGAGGTTATACCTCCTTCTGCAACAATCTCACTTAGTTCGTGGATACATTGTCTT
>MNQS01000194.1 GCA_001915545.1 Bacteroides sp. 43_108
TCGGGGGAATGCCTAAAGATACAAAAAAGCCAGCTAATTCGCAACACTTTGTGTATGAATTAGTTGGCTAATTTTATTCTATTTACTGAATATCCCTACATACGCCAGTTCATAACACAAATTGCCAAAAACAAACTGGCAGAAGGAAACAGTGTGGCTCAAGTTGCTTATGAACTTGGATTTGAATATCCACAACACCTGAGCAGGATGTTCAAAAAACAAACCGGCATGACTCCATCTGAATATTATGAAAGCTTTCGCAGAAAATAAACAACCTCAAAAGAACTGAAAAAGAATTCTTATATGTACATGCCTACAGATATGTTCTTCAAACAAAAGAATCAACAACACACATCAACCTTCTACGAATTACGATAAAAACAAATCTAAAAAATACCGTACATATAAAAAGTCAGCGGGACAAACACAATTCATATTTGTCCCGCTGTTATTCAATCATCTAAATTGTTTGAAGATTATCAATATTCATCCTCGTTGAAAAGGAAATCTTCCTTTGAAGGATAATCAGGCCATATTTCTTCTATTGATTCATATACGTCGCCTTCATCTTCTATCTCCTGCAGATTCTCAATAACCTCCATAGGAGCGCCTGAACGTGTGGCATAATCGATCAACTCATCTTTTGTTGCCGGCCATGGAGCATCCTCCAATTTAGAAGCCAATTCCAAAGTCCAATACATAAAATATTCTCCTATACTTTTAACGTTTTAAAATGACTTTTTCAAGTGGGCGCAAAAATAACATTTTTATTGATATCAGCAATTTCTTTTCCATATTATTTCTTGCTGACCGGCAAATACATTGAGTTTGCGTGCCAAAACAAAGAAATAATCTGACAATCTGTTTATATAAGCTGTAACATTATCATCCAAAACGACATTTTCAGCTTCTGCAAGACGATATATACATCTCTCTGCACGACGGCAGACTGTACGACAAACATGTGCAGCAGCTGCACCTCGAGTACCTGAAGGAACGATGAAAAGGCGCAATGGAGGAAGTTCTGCATCAATGTGGTCAATCATCTCCTCAAGGTCGTTTACCATTTCAGTCGTTACAATGCTGTGCGGACGTATAGACATATTCTTTGTATCAGTAGCCAAATAAGAACCGACAACAAAAAGCATCTGCTGTATGCGGTAAAGGAATCTTCTATCGTTCTGATCGTGGACGTATGTTATCAAAACGCCTACCTGCGCATTCAATTCATCGACTGTACCATAGGCTTCAAGCCTAACATGTGTCTTAGACACCCTCTGTCCGCCAACAAGAGCAGTTTCGCCGTTGTCACCAGTCTTCGTGTAAATGTTGCTCTTTTTTGCCATAATTAAAATCTTATTAAAGGGTTATGCCGCATGTGAAGCGACTGTGTTTTTTATAGTTTGAGTTTTCAAGCAAAATCTTTCAAAGAGTAAAATTCTGTTTACAGCGCCTTTTATCGAAAAAGGCAAGTCCTGCCGATCCTAAATCAAAGGTGACAGCAGTCCTCTCATCATCCAGAATCTTATTCCATATAAGACGTCCTTCCTCGGAATCTATCTCTTCCAATATGAAAAGGCTGTCAGAGTTGACATTACCGACTGCATACTCATATAATGTTTCGAACTTTTCAGTAAGCGGAAAATCAAGTATGCCTATCTTTCCTTGTGACTCTATTATTTGTCTGCAAAGTTCTACAACATCGCCTTCCATACACTTTACCGAAAAATCTTCAAGCAAACGCTTAGACATTTCAGAAAAAGAATGGGATACTGCATAACAGCGGGTTTCTTTGTCAGGCAAAGACATGTAACATGCATTCAAAGCATCTCCAATGCCGGCTTGAAGCACGTAAGACGGTTTCAAGCGATTTACTATTCTGAAAAGCAGTTCATAGTGGCGTTTAAGGGAAGGCTTTACATCCAGTCCTAAAGATGCGGTCAGGTCTGCCATGTCGTCGAAAGCATAATATAAGGACTTCTCTTCCACAACATCCCTTACAAACTCGTAGGCCCAAGGAGATTGTACTCCAAACCCTCTACGGTGGCGCAATCTATTCGGCAATGTAAGAAGATATTTTATATTCATAAGATAGTCGGTATAAGCTTTTCATTTATCCATTCAGGTCGTCACAGCCCCATCCGATTCATGACTCAATGCATAATATCAGGATGGTTCATAAGACAAACTTAAACAAAAAAACTTACAAATCCTACATTTATACTATTTTTAAGCCTGCCCGAACATACGCTATCAACAATCTAAAAGAACGCAGGACGTGAAGAATAAGCTTCAGGTTCAGATACATTCTTATGAGAATAATCTATGCAAACTGTTTCAAACGCTGTGCCACTACATTCCAGTCAATAATAGACCATATAGCTCCGACATAATCAGCCCTTCGGTTTTGCCAATCAAGATAATAGGCGTGTTCCCATACGTCTATGCAAAGCAACGGCTTTTTTCCGTGACGCAATGGTGTATCTGCATTGAGATACTGACTTACGCACAATTTACCTTCGGAATCGACCTCAAGCCACGCCCATCCGCTTCCAAAAAGAGATGTTGCAACCTGGGTCATTTTCTGCTTGAGAATTTCAAGAGTTCCGAAGTCGCGTTCAATCATTGCCTTAAGTTCCTTTGAAGGAGCCGTTTCAGGCGCATCAGACGGTTGAAACTGCAAAAAATACATCATGTGGTTAAAAGCCTGTCCGGCATTATTGAAGACCGGTCCATCAGGCACAACTTTTATCATTTCTGCAAGCGACATATCTTCCCATTCTGTGCCTGCAATCTTAGCATTCAGATTATCAACATACGCCTGATAATGCTTTCCATAATGGTAACTGATTGTTTCAGTAGATATTATAGGCTCCAAAGCATTGTGTGCATAAGGAAGCGGAGCGACCATTATAAGTTCACGTGTATCCATATTGCCGAATTATTTTAGCAGTAAACATTGCATTATTTGCATTCAATACAAATAAACAGCTATAAATGTTCAAACTAAAATATTTTTTTCGCAAAAAAGACAAATATGCAGCAATTCAATGATTCGGCATCAGCATATAAGCAATCATTTCAAAAGTCTGCTACTTTCCCGCAATCTTTCTCTTAAGCGTGGTGAACCTATCATAAATCATTTTTTTCCAGCTTCTGACAGGAATACCGTTATAGAATTTTATCAGATTCTGATATTCCGTTTCATCATTTATTCTGAACCCGTTTTTCATCAACCATTGAAACATGTAGTACAAGCCACGTTTCTTTTCATAAGGAAGATGCCAAACTGCCAGATTTACATCTTCAGGAACGACAGATCTGAATCCTGGGTTTGTCCACATACGTTTGACAACCTTATTCGCATCAGCATTTCGTATACCCAAGAATTCAGCAAGCATACTCAAGACATGTGCTTCCTCGCACAACTTCGGTTTATCATCACCGACCTGTTCTATGTTGTGCTTCCACAACGGAGGGAAGGCACTGTTCACAGCCTCAACCATGTCTTTTCGCAATGCAAAGAACTCTCCACCATAATAATACAAAGGCTGCTCAGGAGCCTTACCGTACATATCAGCATATATCTGAGCCATCTTTGCAAGAGTAGTTCCGTTTATAAGCTGTTCTTGTTTACGGTGCAGTTCATACAATGCACTTCCTTTTGTTCGGACGCCATCGAAGAATGACTTAAGCGAAGAACGGCATATACAGTCGGCATCACATACAAGAAGGCAATCATCGTCGTACATGGCTGTTTCCATATATTTGAGTATATCATAAATATAGAACTGGTTCTGCCATGCATCATGCCATCCTTTTGGAGGGCGACATGTATATGGAAGTTTCACGACCCTCACGTCAAGCACCTTGAACGCATCATGCAAATATGGAGGCAATTCAGCTGCATCAATATTAGTAAAGAACATCAACACAGCATCAGGATTGAAATGCCTGAACGTTGCAAAAAAAGGTACCTGTATTTGCATATATATGGAATGAAGCAAAGGAGAATCTCCCCTTCCGCCACCTTGAGGATAGAAACTTGCTTCGTCCTTATTCTCTTTATAAAACCATGTTGCTATATAATTATTGCCACCTTTCATCATTTCAGCTTTTTACATTATTATCATTTATCCCTGTACTTGAAGTGCCGTTCATCCTTTCTTTTTTAATATAGTCAAGGAAAGCTTCAATATCGGCCACCAAACGCCTATAAGGTTCCGAAGATTTGAATCCCGTATTACGTCTTATCATAGACTCCACAGTACATTGGCTATGCTGATAGCTAGCCAGTTCATTGTCCATTTGCTGAGCATGTTCTGCCAGCATCTTGATTTCCTTCTCGCGCTCTCTTCTAAGCTGTGTACACACAGACTCCATGACAGGCATTACAACATTATCCATAAGATGATGTCCCTGTATATAGAGATATGTATTGTCCGGTCTTACACCTAAAGTTTCAAGTTCAGCCTTAAGCGGTTTCAATTCTCCTTTGGCCTGAGGATAATGGCGCTGCATCCAGGCCATCTTATGATTGACTGACTGTCTGACAGCTTCGAGTGCACGTTCCGGATGATAAGTATTTATATGATGTATCGTGATGAAATTACAAAAACTCATAAGAGGAAATTCCTTATTCTTACCTTTTCTGTAAAGCCATACAGTCCATACAAACAAATCATATATTATTTCAGAATAAAGATGCAAGTAACCTTCAAAGTCGAATATGTCCCGATCATTAAGCGTCGACATGACGCATACATTATGCAACGTAGGCGCGTAGCACTGGTAGTTCTCTATGGAATAAACATAGGTATGGAAAACATACGGACTCTCCAGCATAAATCTGGACATCGGAGAAGCACCTTGCAAGAGATAATCATAGTCGGCATCAACGCATGCTATCATATTTGCACCGAGATTCTCACCCAATCTGTTCATAAGTGCAGTTTTCTTGCCTCTTGACAGATTACTCCTCGAAGGAAGCATTATTTCAAAACAGACATGTTCATCCTCGTATGCAGAAAGTACGTCTCGCCAAAAAGAAATATCATCATAGCTTTCCACATAAGCAATCACCTTATGCCGGTTTTGTTTTGATTTCAGCCGATTGGCGGCTCCAAGATACATTGAAGTCAGATTGTCGGTAAGTCGTCGTGCCATAGTATCAGCAATTTAAACTGTTTCAACATCATTTCGATGCGATTCAGATCCATCAAAAATAGAATCTCTCGTAAGGATTTAAATCTCAGAAAACCATTACAAGGTCATATCTGTAACCTCCGTAACAGCATCTATCCATCCATTCATCACCAAAGCTGGAGAATGAGTAGACAATATTATCTGAGTGTTCGGGTTCAGGCTCCTTATAAGACTTATGAGCCTCTGCTGCCATTCAACATGCAGACTTATCTCCGGCTCATCCATGAGCAAAGCATAATGCTCGCCGTTTTCCACCAATACAGTCAACAAGATTACCAACATCTGCTTCTCACCAGAAGACAACTGATAAGGAGTCAGATGCACATCGCCTTGAATGAACAGAATCTCATTGCTTCTTCGGTCTATTTTCTTACCGGTCTCGCTGAAAAGCTCATCCATTGTATTTTGGAATTTTGTTTTCGGCAAAGAAACGTGCTGAGCTTTTATATGATCTTCAGGTACACCGCTAGACAATAATTCAATAATCTGATTGCCTATATTCACCTGATAATCAAGGTAGCGTCTCTGCAGTTTGTAGATTTGCCAGTCGAGTTCCGTTTTTACACGCGAATCAGACAGTTTTTCCATCAGATCGCTATGGATAAGAGGTCGATCGAAGCTTCTTATGACATCATACTTCATGTATGTAGCATCAGAAGGATACAACGTAATCTTGACACCATCTGGAGCGCGATTCGCCACAAGTTCGCCACAGTCCATGTTGCTCAATTCACGAGCAGAATGATTAATTATGGTGCTCTTTCCAACACCGTTTATTCCGCTGAGAATATTGACATCCGGACGGAGGTGCCATGCAATATGCCGCCCGCCTTTCCACAGCGCCTTAATCTCTATACTTTCTATATATTCTGCACGCTTTCCCATTTCCTGCGATTTTTAGATGGTTAACACAACAAAGATAAGAAAAAATCAGATATACGATGCTTTGTCCACAATTCAAAACATACGCTGTACTCCCTTATTAACAAAACAAATACAAAAGCAGAAAGTTTCACAACAGCCCGCGTTTGTTACGCAAGCATGTCGTGAAACTTTCCGTCAAATCAAATTAAGTTTTATGCTTATATTTTTCAAGCTTCAAGGATAGTACATCCTTCGCAAGGCTTCATCTGCTTGAAGAAATCATTGCCCTTATCGTCAACAAGGATGAATGCAGGGAAGTCCTCGACCTCAATCTGCCAGATAGCCTCCATACCCAATTCTGGATATTCAACGCACTTGATGCTCTTGATGTTGTTCTGAGCCAAGATTGCAGCAGGACCACCGATAGAACCAAGGTAGAATCCTCCGTGCTTCTTGCAGGCGTCAGTAACCTGCTGTGTACGGTTACCCTTTGCAAGCATAATCATTGAACCACCGTGTTCCTGGAAAAGATCCACGTAAGGGTCCATACGGTTTGCAGTCGTAGGTCCCATACTTCCGCATGCCATGCCGGCAGGAGTCTTGGCTGGACCAGCATAGTATATTGGGTGATTCTTGATGTAATCAGGGAGATCTTCACCACGGTCAAGACGTTCCTTAAGCTTAGCATGTGCAATATCGCGTCCTACAATAATTGTACCGTTGAGAGAAAGACGCGTTGCAACAGGATACTGGCTCAACTGCTTGCATACTTCGCTCATAGGTCTGTTGAGGTCTACGCGAACAACTTCGCCCTCACCGGCCTGTCTCAATTCTTCAGGAATCAATTCGCCTGGATTATCATCCATCTTCTCAATCCAGATACCGTCCTTGTTGATCTTACACTTGATGTTGCGGTCAGCAGAACAGCTAACACCAAGACCTACAGGACAACTTGCACCGTGACGAGGCAGACGAATAATGCGTACATCGTGAGCCATATACTTTCCGCCGAACTGAGCACCAAGACCGATCTTGTAAGCCTCTTTCAATATTTCCTTCTCGAGTTCAACATCGCGGAATGCACGTCCGGTCTCATCACCTGTAGTAGGAAGATTATCATAATAGTGAGTAGAAGCAAGCTTAACAGTAAGCAAGTTCTTTTCTGCTGAAGTACCACCGATTACAAAAGCGATATGGTAAGGAGGGCATGCTGCTGTACCCAAGCTCTTCATCTTCTCAATCATGAAAGGAATGAGCTTCTCGCGGTTAAGCAACGCCTTTGTCTCCTGATACAAATAAGTTTTGTTGGCAGAACCACCACCCTTTGTAACGCAAAGGAATTTGTATTCCATACCCTCAGTAGCCTCGATGTCAATCTGCGCTGGCAGGTTGCACTTTGTATTTACCTCTTCAAACATTGAAAGAGGAGCATTCTGACTGTAACGGAGATTCTCTTCAGTATAAGTTTTGTATACACCCTTTGCAAGAGCTTCCTCATCGCAGAATCCAGTCCACACCTGCTGCCCCTTTTCGCCATGTATGATTGCAGTACCTGTATCCTGGCACAAAGGCAATTTTCCTTTTGCAGAAACCTCTGCATTGCGGAGGAAAGTGAGAGCTACATACTTGTCGTTGTCGCTTGCTTCCGGATCGCGAAGAATCTTTGCCACCTGAAGGTTGTGCGAACGGCGCAACAGGAATGAAACGTCACGGAATGCGGCGTTGGCCATTGCTGTCAATCCTTCTGGAGCCACCTTCAGAATAGGTTTTCCTTCAAACTCGCTTACAGAAACGTAATCTTTAGTAAGCAGATAATACTCCGTATCGTCCTTCTGTATCTGGAACATCGGAGCGTACTTGAATTCTGGTGCTTGAGCCATAATTATTAATATTTATTTCGTATTGTAAATCAGCAAAATGCTTGACGCCCGGCGACAGTCAAGACAACCATCACCTGACATCAAGCAAAGTTATAAAGAAAATACCAAATTATCAACTTCCGAAAAAATCAATAGCCGAAAATTTCTTCGGTCGAAACGCGCTTCACCGGGGCAATCTTGCGCAGTGCATCCATATCAAGCTCATTTTCGTCGCCGAGAATCATGTATTTGAACGTGCTTCCCTTGACAAATTCTTTCTGGAATCTGCACACATCGTCGAGCGTCATAGTCTTCACCTTGTTGTAGACGTCCTTGTACATATCGTGGTCGATTCCATATTCCCTCATTGTAAGATAATAGTCGAGCACTCTTCCGTTGACAAAACGTCTAGTTGCCAGACGCTTGAGCAAAGCATCCTTTGCGAGACCGAACGCAGGCTCAGAAACAGGCATATCGTTAATGATGCTGTTGAACGTGTTCACACAATCCATGAGCTTGTCATTCTGAGAGATAATCATTGCGTTGTATACAAAAGGCTGCATCTTGCTGCGTCCGTCGCTGTAACTTGCTCCGGCCGAATAAGCCAAACCTCTCGATTCACGCATTTCCTGGAACACGATAGAATTCATGCCACCTCCGAAATACTCATTATACATAGTTACGATAGGCAGATATTCAGGATCATACTTCACGCCCTTGTTGGAGAACATCATCAGATATATGTTCTTTGCCTTATATGGAGCGATATAGATTTCACTGCTGTCGGTACGCAGAGGCATGTATTCGCGGTCAGCCTCAGGAGCTACGGGTTTCTTTGCCATCTTGTGCTTGCCGGCAATGATACGCTCAGCATCGCCAGCCTTCTCCGGGCCATAATATGTTATTGTCTGCGAACAGTTCCACAGATTACGCAGGCTTTCGAGTAATGTCTTTGCATCCGTAGACTTCAATTCAGTCTCTGAAAGGATGTTGGTAGACTCGTTTACAGAACCATACTTACCCCACATAACCAATTGTCTGAAATTGGTTTCCTGATTGAGTTTATTGTCTGCACGCATCTTCAACACATTGGCAACATAATCCTCATAAGCCTTATCGTCAGGTTCTGCCTTGAGTACAGCCTCTTCGCACAAAGCCAAAGCCTTCTCCATATTCTCGGCAAGACCGCTCACGCTTACGTATGTCTTATCCTCAAGAACATTGATGTTCATCGTACATGCCAGCTTGTAGAATTCCGTCTGAAGTTCTTCTGCAGACATCTTCGACGTGCCAAGATAATCTAACAAATCAGAAGCAAAAGGAAGAGTCTTGTCAGTCTTGCTTCCACGATCAAATATATAGCATACGCTGAACAAACCGTTTACATCATTATGCTTGTACAGCATTTCGGTTCCGTTCTTAAATTTACAATGTTCTATCTCCTTATTGAAATCCACAAACACGGGCTCAATAGGTTCAACCTTTGAGTTTCTGACCTCAGCAACGAAGTCGCTTGTCTTGTCGCGATTCATTTCGATAGGAGAAATTTCCGGTTTCTCCATCTTCTTTTCGTTTGGATCTACACCCTTGTATTTGTATATGCATGCATATCCGTCTGTAAGGTATTCCTTGGCAAAGGCCATCACATCCTTCTTTGTAATGCGACTGATTCGGTCAAGTCCCTCAACGGCATCCTTCCAGTCTTGTCCGTTAACGAAAGCATTCACAAACATGTCTGCTCGCGCGTTGTTGCTCTCAAGCTGCTTCATTCTCTCGAGCTTCATATTGTTTATGATAGCCTGAAGAAGCGACTCGTCAAAATCTCCAGCTTCAACCTTGGCCACGCACTCTCTCATTATTGTGCGCAGTTCATCAAGCGTCTGTCCTTCCTTCGGCATAGCTATAGCTATAAGCATCGAATAATCGCTCAACTGATAATCGAACACGCCTGAATCCAGAAGTCTCTGCTTCTGATTGAGGTCAAGATCAAATATTCCGGCCTTGCCGTTCCAAAGAATCTTTGAAATTATCTTAAGGTAGTCACTGTCCTTTCCGCCCATACCAGGGAAACTCCATCCCATCAGCACAGACTCGGCCTCCGGACCATATACGGTTTTCACAACAGGTGCAGTCAAAGGCTTTTCCTTTTCAAACTTCAGCACCGGCAACTGCGGATTAGGCTTCCAGTTTCCGAAATACTTGTCGATTATGCCGACAACAGTATCATAGTCGAAATCACCGCTCATGCATATTGCCACATTATTAGGCACATACCACTGCTTGTAGTAGTTCTTGATATTCGTAATCGACGGGTTCTTCAACTGTTCCTGAGTACCAAGCACAGATTGAGTACCATAAGGATGATGAGGGAAAAGCGCAGCCATCAGACTGTCGACAGACTTGCCGTTATCATCGGTCAGAGAAATGTTCTTCTCCTCATACACAGCCTCAAGTTCTGTATGGAATCCACGTATGACACAGTTGCTGAAACGCTCTGCCTCAATCTTTGCCCAGTTCTCCACCTCGTTCGACGGAATATTTTCCATATAGCATGTAACGTCCTGCGAAGTGTAAGCATTTGTACCCGTAGCACCTATTGCAGCCATAAGCTTGTCATATTCATTAGCTATGGCATATTTTGAAGCCTCATAAGACAAGCTGTCGATTTTGTTGTACATCAACTTGCGCTGCAGCGTATCCGACATGCATCTGTAACGTTCGAAACACATTTCTATCGAATCCAGCAAAGGCTTTTCAGCCTCATAGTTCATTGTTCCGAACTTTGTTGTACCCTTGAACATAAGGTGTTCAAAATAGTGTGCAAGACCGGTCGTCTCCTTAGGATCGTTCTTTCCACCGACTCTCACCGCAACGTATGTCTGTATACGCGGTTCGTCACGATTTACAGTCAGATAAATCTTCAGTCCGTTGTCCAACGTGTATATCCGCGCTTTCAGCGGATCTCCTTCCACACTCTCATACCTGTATTTCTCTTGAGCATCGGCCGCAACGACAGACAATGCAAAAAAGAGACATGACAGGAAAAATCCAAATTTTCTCATTTCAGCATTAAAATTAAAAAACTCTTATATAATCAGTACTATTTTACGTTATCCAGAAAATCCCGAAGCATCGTTTCGTCGACATCGCCCATTGCATATTCCTTTTCAGCATCGCTCCTTATCATGTTGAGCCACCAGGAATAAGCCTCATCGGCCTCTTTCAGCCATTTATCTTCATCGTAGAACATATTGCCCTCACTTCTCTGTATGAGAGAACGTGCATATCCAGCAGCATAACTGTCGTAATCCTGATGAATCTGTTGAAGATTATGTATCAGTTCCTCCGTATTTACGACCACACCGTATTCCACATCACTCAACAGTCGTTCAATTTCACGCTTTGGAGCCAGCATTCCTGCAACATCAAGCCACAGGTCCGATCCTCCGGCATCAGCACATGCAAGTCCTGTGGAATGCATCACACTGTGCACAAAAAGTTTCACTGCCAGGTCGTAATATTTCATGCCTCTCAACAGAGCCGAGCGCTTTATGAAGCACTTGCCGTATGTATATTCCTCACACTGTTCCCCCTGCTCTGCAACAAGGCGGCGAAGCAAATCCTTTCCTTCTGCCACATACTGCATTACATAAGGATTCGGGAATGCACAGTTCACCATATCACGCATAGCCGAAGCCGGACGCTTGTCTCTCTTAGGCCATTTGCCTACATCACGCCATGTACCTACAGTCGACAGATTTATACCCGGAACTATATATGTTTTCGTTCCATTGCCTATGACATACGAGAAAGGCAGTGAACGCACATCCGGATGCTCGCTCACCTTACCCATCACCATGGAAAATGCTCCAATAGTTGCCGGCCATATTATATGGCATCCCGATGCAGTCTTCGAGCCTCTGTCAAGAACGCCCCAATGAACAGGCCCCATCTTATAGGCATGATTGCTCTGATTGGTTGCAGAACCAGCATTATAGAACGAGAACATGCCACCTATAAGAAGCGATGATTTGTGATGAGAAGTTGAGAACGGACCGCAGAACGAAGCACACGCCTCACCATTGTCCATATATGAATTTGCAAAAAACAGAGAACTCTCCGCAGAGAATCCGCGTCCGATGTGCACAGTTTCACCAATAAAGCAATTATCTATCTTGGCACCGTCGACAACAGAAGCCCCGCATGCTACAACCGAATTTTCCATTATGACATCAGTTCCGATATACGACGGAGCATCATCACTGCTCTGTATTGTCGACATGCTCAGACGACTTGCACCGTGCACCTCACACGAATCGCCTATACAAACATTGCTTATCTCGCCGCTCATCAGGATACGCACATCGTTGCCTATCTCACCGCGACGCCCGCTTCCAGCCTCGTTGACCTCGCGCATAACCAGCCTTCTCACGTTGGCATCATGAATCATGAGCCAGGCAAGCTGAGCTGTAAGACGGTCGAATATGACCACGTTGCCTTCGCCGCCCTCATTCAGGACAGAAACAATGTTGCCTATGCCGAAATTAAGCGATCCGGTTGCAGATATTATGCCTGCATTGCAAATGCAGCATCTGTCGCCTATATTATAATCAGATATATATCCCGAAACATTTTCTATAAGACAGCCGTCACCGACCGTAACATTGTGCAGCGTGACGTTCGACAATCCGGAACTCCTGACGAATCCCTCCTCCATCTCTATATGACCGGTCAGAGAACCAATTTCCACAGTTCCAAAGAAACGTACATTGCTTACACGGTCTGGAACAAAATCGTCTGCCACAAACACCGACAGCCAGTCTTCAGCCTGGCATCCGCGTTCCTGGAGTTCAGAAATCTCATAGTCTGTCAACTGTCTCATATTGCCGTATTGTTTTATAATGAAAAATTGTTTCTGAAAGAACACCTACTGTCTAACCTAGCCATGCTCACTCAGCATTTCCTTCCTCATCATAATTTTGGAAAAGGAAATCATTGTAAGGATATTTCTGTACATGCAGTTCGCGCACCTTGCGATAAAGCAATTTCTTCAGTTCAGGAACATTGGTCTGTTCCTTTGCCGAAATGAAGAAACAGTCATCGCCCAGTCTGGCCATCCATGTTTTCATCAGCTCGTCCAGCGAAATGTTCTCACGGGTTTTCGGAGTCAGATCGTCAGCATCCTTTTCCGCCCACGAATAAGCATCAATCTTATTGAAAACCATCATATAAGGTTTGTCGCCGGCTCCAAGATCAGCAAGCGTCTTGTCAACCACCTTTATCTGCTCTTCAAAGTCAGGATGCGACATATCCACCACATGCACAAGCATATCGGCCTCACGCACCTCGTCGAGAGTACTCTTGAATGAATCAACAAGATCTGTAGGAAGTTTTCTGATGAAACCAACAGTGTCGCTCAGCAGGAAAGGCAAGTTGTCGATTATGACCTTTCTCACAGTTGTATCGAGAGTAGCAAACAGTTTGTTCTCTGCAAAAACCTCGCTCTTTGCAAGCAGATTCATCAACGTCGATTTTCCGACATTTGTATATCCCACCAATGCAACACGTATCAGACGTCCGCGATTCTTGCGCTGCGTAGTCTTCTGCGTATCGATGTCCTTAAGTCTTTGCTTGAGGAGCGACATGCGGTTGAGGATTATACGGCGGTCCATTTCCAACTGTGTTTCACCTGGACCTCGCAGTCCCACGCTTCCGCCTCGCTGTCTTTCAAGGTGCGTCCACAGACGTGTCAGTCGTGGGAGCATATATCTGTACTGCGCCAATTCCACCTGCGTCTTGGCAGCCGCAGTCTGGGCACGCATTGCGAAGATGTCAAGAATCAGAGATGTTCTGTCCAGAATCTTCACCTGAAGTTCTTTCTCTATATTGCGTATCTGTTTGGCCGACAATTCGTCATCGAATATCACCATACCGACCTCACGTTCCTCCTCTTCTTCAGCTTTGATGAAATCCCTTATTTCCTCAAGCTTGCCGATTCCGATATATGTAACGCTGCTCGGACCTAGGACACGCTGCGTGAAGCGCTTTACAACCTTGGCTCCGGCCGTCTCGGCCAAAAACTCCAGTTCATCGAGATATTCAGTCGTCTTGCGCTCATTCTGATTGGGAGTGATGAGACCAACAAGCACCGCAGTCTCCACCTTTGCTTCACTTATAACAAATTCTTTCATGTAAATTATACGTGTAAAAACAAGTCAATATATAAAATCATCACTTTCTGCCACCAAATAGTCAATAAGCAGAAAAAATCCTATGATATGCAAAAATAGGCATAAATGACGAAAGCACACGCTAATAATGGAAAATATTGATTGCTATGAAGTTTAATACAAGAAAAGAGGCTGTTCCGCAGTCATTTCACTGCGATACAGCCTCTGAAATACATTCTTTAACTATAGCTGGATAATATGCTGTCACATCAGTACGACAAGAATATGCCGTCCGGTGTTACAGCCTCAATAGAAACATTTATATCCTTACATACAGAATTGTTGTAGAAACCAATTTCAGCCTTTCCGTCCTTGTCTGTGACAACATTCGGATTCCAATAAAGCGTCTTTCGGTAGTCAGGCTCGTCCGGCTGTTTTTTTGAATAGTCAGGACTATAGTATTCAACAGGCTTGTTGAAGCCTTGAAGCTTGATCTCACGCCCTGCAATAAAATGCCTCTGCTTGTTTTCCGGGAAACGGACAACATTTACAAAAGCACCTGTCTTGCCGTCAAATCCGATATGCATATCGTCTGTAGCATAACTTGTATTATAATCAACATTTGGTCCGTTAGGCGCTTTGATAGCATAAACGTCATAATCAGGCATAGCATGTTCCATCACCCATCGTGTAGGCCTTCTGGAAATGTCTGTCACGATATCGATTCTGTCTATCGAAGCACAATTGCTCAGCCTTACTGCCAAGCCGGGAACCAAATCCTGAAATGAACTGCTTCTTAATGGTGAATCACGGTTCAGACGAATACTGTCAAGCCCCAAGACGATATTTTCCGCACTGTTGTTGTCAGCTCTTACAAAATCTGTCAGGAAATCCTGATATCGCGTGTAAGACATCGTATGCGGATTAAACTTTCTGTAAGGTTCATACAGTTCATTGTCGTATACAGCGTTCATCACGTCCTGAAAATCATAACTGGCCACAGGTTCATCTATTCGCCAATCCATATAGTTTTCCCATCCTTCAGAAACTTCAACTCCAGGCAACACTGATGCGGCATATATACCTTCTCCGCCACTGCCGACAGCAACAGCATCTATGTTAACTTCCGGTTTGTTTTCTTCATACCAGCTGTATTCCTTAAGATGTTTAGGCGAATAATCATCCCAACGTATGAAAAGATTCTGATCGTGCAAGACCTTACGTTCTGTATCTTTACCGGCCTTCTTGCCTTTATCGTCCGCATCCGAAGCCACCATGCTCAGGAACGCATTTCCGTAAAATGCCGGATAACGGAATCTGAAGCAGTCTGTACTGTCAGTTGTCACGGTAGTTTCAAACACAGCCGGCAAAACCTTACCTTTACCGTCTTGCCTGATTGATGCGTATACTTCAGCCGGTTTTTTCATCTGTTTCGAATGATCGTTCATAACATTATAAACCCTGCCAGAAACGTACATCTCTGTTTCAGGAGCAACACCTGCAGTTGCCTCCTGCGTAATGTCATATCTTCTCCAGCCTTGTACAAGCATCAACTCATCCAACGCCTTTCGGACCTGTTGACTGCGATCCTTGAAGTAATACCCCGGATTTTCTATATATCCGCGCAGATCAGATTGAAGAAGCAGTTCTGTAAGTATATTTTCACCTGAACGGAAACTTTCATCAGTCTGTCCGCCATCTCTGACAGCAACTGAAAATCTGGCATTGCTTAACGGCTTTCCTGTAAGCTTGTCTGTTGCGGTGACAGATACAAATGTCGGTGCACAAGCATTCGCGTCCGAAGACGCAACTTCTATATTCGCCTTACGGACATCATCCGACTCCGCAAAAAACATTCTCTCACATAATATCATCCCATCTCCAGATATTATGCTCAGCATGTTGACTCCTGTACGCAGGCTGTCTGAAGGCAGCACCACAGAACATGAACGTTTCGAAGTCGGCAGTTTCATCGAATGCAGAACCTTTCCCCTGCAGGAAAACACTGCATATACATCCTGACCGAAATATCCAGACAATGAAATATCGGCTTTTACTCCATCATCAGAACTGTCTACAATAAGTGAGCAGCCGCCATCCATAGCTTTAGGCAGATCAAACGTATACTGTTTTCCGTCAGTCTCAAAACGTACAGAATATGAAGCACCTATTTCTGGCGTAAAGAAGAAAGAACCACGGCCGGCATGAGTATACGAAACCTTCTGTCCGGTAGGATTACCGTTCTTCAGCAATTCACCGTCAATATTAATCCGTCGGCCCTGCTCATTTTCTGCCTCATAAGCAACTCGGCACCTCACCCCATTGACCAAATTACCGCCTTCGGGGTAAAAACGTACATTTACCGGAGGATTATTATATTTTATTCTATAGTTTCCCGTTGTAACCTTACGTTTTATAATTTTCGAATTGACAAGCTCTGACGAAGCAGGTTTTTCATATATCGGAAACACTCTTGAAAAGAAATTATCCGGATGAGTATCCAATGGAAAACCAGTACAGAACGACATCATCCATTTTGTATAGGCACGAACCTCATAATATCCGCTGAAAGCATTATTCTTGATACAAAAGCAGCCATCAGCCTGACCATCGCGGTCAACAACAAGCATTTGACGATCCTTCACATATCCCTGCGCATCAAGCAGATCTACATACAGAACCTTGCTCTCACCGACACCATGATCATCAGAATTAACTACATAAGCCTTATACCAGATTGTATCACCTATAAAATAATAAGTATTGTCAAAATGGACATAAACTTTTTCTTGAACCCGGTCATACACATGCGGAACTGTGTCAGCCATTGCGTTCTCTACATACCCCAAAGCAAAAAGCGTTGAAATGGATAAGAAAGCGGAATAGATATCTTTACATATACGTGACATAATATCATGATTTAAGTTGGACGATCAAAAGGTTATAACTATCTCATTCCCCGTATGTATCATATACATGAATACAGTCAAGACATTTGTTTCAGTTAATTGCAATATTATGAAAAAAAGACAATCACAACAAATTCTAAAGATTCAAAACATACAGACTTTTTAGAATTTCACTTTTTTTATTTTTTATACGTAATAAATTGTCCATCAGGAGTTACAGCCTCTATAGAAACCTTGAAATCCTTGCAGATGGAGTTGTTGAAGAAACTCACCTCGGCCTTTCCTTCATCATCAGTAACAACATCGGCATTCCAGTAGAGGGTCTTGCGGTAGTCGGGAGCCTCGGGTTGCTTCTTGGAATAATCCGGACTATAGTATTCAACAGGTCTGTTGAAACCACGGAGCTTTATATCTCGACCAACTATCACGCGACGTTGTTTGCCCTCGGGGAAACGTACAACATCCATATATGCACCTGTATTATTTCTTGAAGTAAGAAGCTCCATTTTACCATGAATCGGCCTTCGAGGAAAATCTGTTATTATATTTATTCTGTCAATTGAAGCGCAGTTAGCCAATTTGACTTTAATCCCTGGAATTTCATTTCTCTTTTGACGACTTGCCTCATACTCAGTTTCGGGCAAAGCCCCCTCTACCTCACCGTAGGCAAATTTCTTTCCGTTAAAGCATATTGCAGTATTTATGCGATTCTCACTATCATTACATACATAATTTTCTATATATCTATAATATATCATATGATACATTGTATGTGTTGTATATTTTTCATAGCGTTCATAAAGATTCAAATCATATATATTATTGGCAACATCTAGAAAATCAAAACTTATAACCGGTTTATCCATCATTCGGTTAACATACCTGATTTTCTTTTCTCTGACATCAACTTCCGGAAGTATATCGGAGGCATAAATGCCTTCTGCCAGATCTTCTTCGGTTATGCCCCTAAAAGGAAGAATCTCCGGTTTGTTGGTTTCATACCAGCTGTATCCCCTTACATGTCTTGGGGAGAAATCATCATATTTGATGAAAAAATTTGAATCATGCAAT
>MNQS01000195.1 GCA_001915545.1 Bacteroides sp. 43_108
CATTGAAACTCTTGCGGTATTTTTCTATAATATCAAATTCTGTAAAGCCCAAAGTAGGCTGAATTTTCGAAATATTTTGTATCTTAGCCATATCTTAGTTGAGGAATTCCCCCGTTTTGGCTGTCAAACCTTATTTTCGGGGGAATACCTAAAGATACAAAAAAGCCATCTAATTCGCAACACTTTGTGTATGAATTAGTTGGCTAATTTTATTCTATTTACTGAATATCCCTAAATATGCTTTGTCATCGTTCTTGGAATGCAGAAAATACAACTCCTAGTTTGGCTATATATGATGACCGTATTGTATTTCAGAATCCGGGAGCATTTCCGCTTGGTATGACATGGCATGATTTTGTGGACGACCAAATAGGTTCTCTTCCTGCTAACCCTACAATTGCAAATGTTTTTTATCGTCGTGGTACTATGGAGGCCTGGGGACGTGGCATAGGACTTATTATGGAAAGTTGTAGAGAACAGGGCCTTCCTGCTCCTGAGATAAGAGTAATTGCACCATTTGTTAGTCTTACAATATGGTTTAAAAGAGCATTGACTGATGGAGTCAGAGAACTGTCTAGCTCAGATGTTGATGCTGTCACCCCTAGTCACACCCCAAGTCAGAATGAACTGCACCCCAAGTCGAAGTTCATTTCACCCCAAGAGAAGGTTTTTGAGTTTTGTCGCACCCCAAGGAGCGTTTCTGAAATTGCAGATATGCTTGGGGTGAACGACAAAAAATGGGTGCGTAAGAAGTATGTCGCACCGTTTATTGGAAAAAAACTGCAAATGACAATTCCTGACAAACCTAATAGCCAGAATCAAAAATATAAAATAATTGAATGATATCGTTTGTTGTGAACTTTTACTAATTTGATGTTTAAACTCAAATCGGTCATTAGAGGCTTTTTATCTTTGTTTCTAATGATTGATTTGAGTTCTATAATCTACTTTTCAGTGCTGTGGATACAGAACTATTTTTCATATTTCCTTATTATTTCTGTGGCAGGTAAATTCTGAATGTTGTTCCCTTGCCGTATTCTGATTCTGCACTTATGTTTCCTCCGTGCATCACGATGATTTGTCGGCAGAGGGCGAGCCCTATTCCTGAACCTTCGGTTTTGGTGGTGAAGAAAGGTACGAAGATGCGGTTGATGACGTCGGGCAGTATTCCGGTGCCGTTGTCGCTGATGGTGAAGCTCATTCCTGCGCGTGGTGCGGGTGAGGCACTGACGCTGATATGTGTGGCACGTGCTTCGCGTGCATTGCGTATGATGTTGATGAACACCTGCTCGAGTTGTGAGCGGTCGGCTCTTATGGTCATGCCGAGAGGCGATGCGGTGAAGGTGATGTCGGGGGCATGGAGGAGCTTGTCGAGGTCGTTGAAGAGGTTGTCGATGCTGACGGTGGCGAGGCTCGGACGTGGCATGCGCGTGAGCTTGCGGTAGTTGCCGACGAAGGTTGTGAGGCCTTGGCAACGGCGGTTGATGACGTCGAGCCCCTGATGGATTATCTCGCGTGTGTGAGGATCGTCGGGCGCCGAGTTCATACGTTCGCAGAGAGTGCCGGAGAGGGAGATGACGGGCGTGATGGAGTTCATGATTTCGTGGGTAAGCACCCTGATGAGCTTCTGCCATGCTTCGGCTTCTGTGTGTTCTACGGCTGTGTGTATGTCGCGTATGGTGACGATGAACTTTTCGCTTCCGTCGAGTTTCATGCGTACGGCTGAGATGTTGAGGTCGCCTCCATCGGCGATGTGCACAAGAGGAGTGCCGTCGTCAAGAGCCTTGACCACGTATGACGGCAGGGATACTGCATCAATGCCGAAGAGGGCGCGTGCTGCACGGTTTGTCCACTCGATGCTGTGACGTGTGTCGGCCACTGCCACGGCTGTGTCTACTTCTTCAAGCAGCTGCGAGCAGTAGATGCTGCGTGCTTCGGTTTCGCTCAGGCGCAGGCGCATATCGTGAATGGCATCTGCCAGGCGTGTGCACTGGTGTGCTATTTCGCTGTCGGCAAATGGAGGGCGCAGGTTGATTGTCAGGTCGCCCTGTGCAATGCTGTCGGCTGCGCGTCGGATTGTTTCCGTCTGCCGGAGGTGGAGACGGTAGAGGCCGATACATGCCGAGATGGCAAAGAGCAGGGATGCCACGGTGAGGAACGGCATGGAGGCGTTGACGGCAAGTACAGTAGCTGTTAAGGAGACGGCTAGCAAGGCTATGAGGAAGATGAGCATGAGCGGATAGCGGCGGTTCATAGGCGGTGAGGTGTGATGATGTATATATGTGTGCTGTTATGATTATGTCAGAGCTTGTACTTCTCTATCTTGCGGTAGAGGGCAAAGCGGGTGATGCCCAGTTTCTCGGCTGCGTAGGTCATGTTTCCTCCGCTTTCGCGTATGGCACGCTCGATGGCACGCCGTTCGATGCGCTCAAGGTTGAGTTCGCCGTCGTCTTGCGAAGCTGTGTCGTTCGATCGTCGGGACTTTCCGCTTTCGGGCAGGAAGAAATCGTCGGGACGCAGCGAACGTCCGTCGCTCAGTATGACGGCACGCTCGACTACATGCTGAAGCTCGCGCACGTTGCCCGGCCACGGGTAGCGCATGAGTTTCGATTGGGCCTCGCGGTTGATTGATGCCGCCTGCTTGTGGTACTTGTGGCTGTAGATGTCGAGGAAGTGCGAAGCGAGAAGAAGAATGTCCGTTCCGCGTTCGTGCAATGGTGGTATGCGCAGTTCGATGGTGTTGATGCGGTAGAGAAGGTCTTGACGGAAACGTCCGTCGGCGGCCATCTGTGCGAGCGGTGCATTGGTTGCGCTGATGAGGCGCACGTCGATGTCGGTAGGGTTGACGGCACCCAGGCGCATTGTCTGCCTTTTCTCAATGGCCGTGAGGAGTTTTGCCTGCATGGCAGGGGTGAGGTTGCCTATTTCGTCGAGGAAGAGCGTTCCTCCTGACGCCATTTCCATGCGCCCGGGCTTGGAGGTGCGTGCATCGGTGAAGGCACCCTTCTCGTAACCGAAGAGTTCGCTCTCGAAAAGCTGTTCGGGTATGGTGCCGAGGTCGATGGTGACGAAAGGTGCTGAGGCACGCGGTGAGAGGTGCTTGAGGCTTCGCGCCACGAGGTCCTTTCCGGTGCCGTTCTCGCCGAGTATGAGTATGTTGGCATCGGTAGCTCCGAGACGGCATATCATGTCCTTGAGCTGGAGCATCTGCGGCGACTCGCCGATAAGCTGAGGCATGGTGTCGGAGGCGTTGAGCGACTGCACCTGATGTTTTAGTCGATCGACCTCCTTGCGTGAACGGCTCAGTTCTACAGCCGAAGAAATGGTTGCGAGCATCTTCTCGTTCTCCCACGGTTTGGACACAAAGTCGGTGGCACCCGCCTTTATGGCTCTCACGGCCTTGTCGGTGTCGGAATAGGCGGTCATGAAGACGACTACAGCCTTTGGGTCGTGCTCGAGTATGACGCGGAGATGGTCGAAACCTTCCTGTCCGCCAACGGCATCGCTGCAGAAATTCATGTCGAGCAGGATTACATCGGGCTTGAACGTATCCATGAAGTGTATGATGCGCTCGGGTTGCGTGGTCACCTTTACCTTCTCTGTATAAGGTTCGAGAAGAAGGTTGAGGGCGAAGAGCACGTCTTGGTTGTCGTCGACAATGAGTATCTTTCCTTTCGTTTCCATTTGCTGATGTGTGTTTCTCTATCGATATGGCAAAGATAATGCTTTTATGCTTGTGGTGTGCGTGCTTTTTCGCACGATTTTTGTGCGGTTCCGCACGGTGAGTTTGGGACTCTTTATTTGTGTTTGTTTTGATAATCAGGAAGTTGAGGTTGTGGCACGTTTTTTGATTATGCAAAGGTGTGTATCATAAGATGAAAAATGTAATATCATGAAAACACTTTTTTTCTATATCGCAATGATGATTACAGTGGCTGTTGCTGGTGATGTCCGAGCACAGGAGGCAAAAAAAGTGTCGCTCACGCTTGCCGAGGCCATAGGCACAGCGCAGATGCAGTCGCCCGATGCGCGTTCGGCCGTGCATACGCTTAGGGCGGCATACTGGAACTACCGCTACTTCAAGGCAAACTATCTGCCTTCGGTGACGCTCGTTTCGGAGCCTTACCTCAACCGCCAGATAAACAAGATTACGCAACCTGACGGCAAGGAGGTGTTTCTGCAGCAGAACACGCTCAACACCGACCTCACGCTTCAGGTGAGCCAGAATGTGTGGTTCACAGGCGGAAACCTGTTCTTGCAATCAACGCTCAGGCGTGCCGACGATTTGGTTGACGGTGCATCTTCGTACAACGCACAGCCGTTCTCCATCGGCTACAGCCAGTCGTTCTTCGGCTACAACGGCCTGAAGTGGGACAGGCGCATAGAGCCGGTGAGATGGAGAGAGGCGAAGAAGTCGTATGCCGAGACGATGGAACTGATAGCTTCGCGTACGTGCAGCTATTTCTACGCATTGGCTTCGGCACAGACGAATCTGGACATCGCACGTTCCAACTATGCCTATGCCGATACGCTCTATATGATTGCGTGCGGACGCTACAACATCGGAAGCATAACGGAGAACGAGATGCTTCAGCTGGAGGTGAACAAGCTGAACGAGGAGACGAACGTGACGAGTGCCGAGATTGAGGTGGAGGATGCGATGCTCACGCTGCGCTCCTTTCTCGGCTACGAGAGCGATGTGCAGATTGAAGTAGTGCCGTCGGACAGCATCGTGCCTTTCTCCGTGCCGTTGGACGAGGCCCTGAAGCAGGCTTATGCCAACAGCCCCGATCCCGACAACTGCGAGAGAAGGCTCATCGAGAGCCGAAGCAACCTGGCGAGTGCCAAGGCTTCACGAGGACTGAAGGCCGACCTCTATGTGCAGTTCGGATTGTCGCAGACGGCCGACAATTTCCGCGATTCCTACCGAGACCCTCTCGACAACCAGTATGTGAGCCTATCGCTGGCACTGCCCATCCTCGATTGGGGAAGAGGGCGCGGACGTGTGAGGGTGGCACGCTCGCAGATGGAACTTGTGGAGACGCAGGTGGGGCAGGCGATGACCGACTTCGAACTGAACGTGCGCAAGATGGTGAGGCAGTTCAATCTGCAGGCGCGTCAGGTGGAAGTGGCGGCAAAGACCGACCGCACGGCACGCCGAAGATACGAGGTGGCTATGAAAATGTATCTGGCTGGCAAGTCGACGGTGCTCGACCTCAATGCCGCCACGAGCGAGAAAGACTCTGCGAGGAGAGGATACATAAGTGCCATGCAGAACTACTGGACGCTCTATTACGGATTGAGGAGCATGACGCAGTATGATTTCCGATGCGGATGTTCACTTGAGCATGAGCTCGACATTGAGAAGATTGTGGAATGAAGCGCAAATGTGGGAAAGGCGCAAATGTGATTATTGAAAACGAAAAAACAGACAATATATGGATATACAGTTGAAGAAGAAACCTTGGTACGTGCGTTTCCGTTATGCACTTGCAGGAGGAGCAGTCGTTGCGGGATTGATGGTTTATGCACTTGTGCAGATGGCTGGTCCCCGACGCATGCGCATCGATATGGAGCAGATTCAGACGGCTGTCGTGGCAGAAGACGAGTTCATGGAATACGTCGACGTCGAAGGAGTGGTGCAGCCGATAATGACACTCGTTGTGAATGCGCGTGAGGGGGGAAACGTGGAACGCATTGCCGTAGAGGACGGCAAGCACATGAGGAAGGGCGACACGATACTGGTGCTCTCGAATACGGCTCTCATGCGCGACATCGACGACTGCCGCGACGAATGGGCAAAGCAGTGCATGACATACCGCGAGCAGGAATTGGAGATGGAACAGCGTACCCTCACACTTAGACAGCAGACACTCGAGGCACAGTTTGAGCTCGACAAGATTCGCAAGAATTTCGAACTCGAGAAGGAGGAGTTTGCCATGGGAGTAAGGAGCCGTGCACAGCTGAATGTGTCGGAGGACGAGTACCGCTACAGAATGAAGGCAACGAGGCTGAAGTTGGAAAGTCTTAGGAGCGACTCGGCTATGACGGCCATAAGGAAGGAGATGCTCCATGCCGACAGGATGAGGGAGGAGAAGAAGCTGGAGAGAAGTCTCGAACGCATGGAGGGGCTAGTCGTACGTGCCCCTGCTGACGGACAGCTGAGCTTCGTCAAGGTTACACCCGGACAGCAGGTTGCGGCGGGACAGCAGATTGCCGAGATAAAGATGATGGACAAGTTCAAGATTCACACCACGATGAATGAGTACTACGTCGACCGCATCACTACGGGCCTCCCTGCCTCCATCACCTATCAGGGGCGCAAGTACATGCTTCGTGTCAGCAGGGTTGTGCCAGAGGTGAAGGAACGTACGTTCGAGGTTGACCTTGTTTTTGACGGCGACGACATGCCCGACAACGTGCGTCTGGGAAAGAGCTACCGTGTGCAGATTGAGCTCGGACAACCGGAGAAGACCTTGGTTGTTGCCCGTGGAGGTTTCTATCAGTACACCGGCGGCAACTGGGTTTACAAGCTCAATGCCGACAAGACTCGGGCGGTGAAGGTGCCCGTTACCATCGGTCGTCAGAATCCTCAGCAATACGAGGTTGTCGACGGATTGAAGGCGGGCGACTGCGTGGTGACGGCCGGATATGAGAATTTCGGCGATGCCGAAGAGCTTGTTTTCTGACGCTTTTTCGAAAATGTTCTTAACTTTAAAGTCATAAAATCACTGAAAAACGTATTTTGTATGATTGTTCATTACATAAAGGTGGCTCTCAGAAATCTCATGAAGCATAGGGTGCACAGTTTCATCTCCGCCCTTTGCCTGGCTTTGGGCATCATGGTTTTCTCTGTTGTCTGCCTGTTTGTGTCGAGGTTCGTGTTCAGCGGCAGGCCTGCTTCCAACGAGGTAAGGGTGTCAGTTGAAGAATACGGCGGAGAAGACACGGACAACGTTTCCTATTTTATGCGTGCAGAAATTTTCCGCGATATGCAGAGAGCCTGCTCGGGCATTGTCGACACACTCGTGGCATCGTCGTTCACACGCAATGCCGAGATAGAGGTTTCTTCCTCCGACGGCAGTGTACAGCCTTACGAAATTGTATATAAGACAGTAGGCGGCGCCTACTTCTCATACACTCGCATGCCTATGCTCTACGGTACGCGCCTGCCGGTGAAGCCTGATGAAGTTGTAATCACGAGCAGTTTTGCCGAACGCCTCGGCAAGGATGTGAACCCTGTAGGAATGACAGTACGCCTGACAGACGGAAACGGTGTTTACGAGATTGTGAATGTTGCCGACGATTCCTCCGACTTCAACCGCGAAAAGGTCGATTGTCTGTTTCCGCCGGAGATGGCTCCCGAAATGGAACTGATGTGCATGGCTGTGATAGGCCGTGGGCAGACAATCGACGATGTCAACCGACAACTGTCGTCCGTTCGTTGGACATCCGGCGGACGGCTCTACGGAGCAGGTGTTGTACGTCAGGCCGATGACAGCACATTTGTCGGTTTCCTGATAGCCTTCATCTCGTCGCTGGTGCTTGTTTCTGCCGTATTCAGTTTTCTGCGCTTCACTTTTCAGGAGTTCCGCATGCGCAGCCGCGAGATGGCTCTGCGCCGTTTTCTCGGCGAGGAGCGTAAGGGGCTTTTCGGTCTTCTTTCGGCCGAGGTTGCCTGCATGTTCGTCTTTTCCTGTTTTCTCTCGCTTGTGCTTACGGAGATATCCGTTCCACTGTTGGGCGAACTCTTGCCCGACAGTCGCTGGCTCGATGTGTGGGGCTGTGTAGAGGTCGAGGCGGTTGTACTCCTTGTCATGCTGGCTGCAGGCTGTGTGCTTTCCTATGTGCAGGTACAGAACGTTTGTAGAGACGGCCGTCTTTCGGCCAAGGTGAGCGGAGGCGGGCGTCACGGATTCTTCCGAAATGCCGTTCTGTGGCTCCAGGTGGCCGTGAGCGTATTCTTTCTCAGTGCCGTGTTTGCGGTGTACCTCACTCTCAATGAGACTTTCGGTGGACGCTACATGCCGTTGTCCGATGCCGACGAAGAACGCACGTTGGTTGTGGAATGTTCTTCGGAACGTATGGCTGAAAATCTACAGACAATATGCCGTGCTGTGCAGGGAGTCCGTGGCGTGCAGGAAACCCTGTGTGTCGGCGATGCTTCGTTGAGTCCGGTGCACGGTGCGGTGATGCGTCACGTGCGTGCCGACAGCTCTGCAGTTGTGTTCAGGGCTACCACGGGCGACAGTACCTACTTCAGCTTCTTCGGCATACCGATGCGTAGCACAGGCGTTGACGTCGGAGGGCCCGATGATGTCTACATCGATAGACATGTGGAGAAGATGCTTCGCGACGACGGACAATGGTCGGGACGCATTGAGCTCGACGGAAAGATGTACCGCATTGCCGGTGTGTTCGAAGGACTCTACAACAATGCCCCTATAAGCGGCAAGTACGGCGGTTCCGTCTTCTTCGTCTCTCCAAGCGATGCCCGCACGATGCTCCTGAAGGTGGCAGAGGGCGAGGATGTCGGCGAGGTGAGCCGTGAGGTTGAGAAAGTGGTGCGCCGCTATGTTCCGCCAACGCTCGACGTTGACATAATCCGTCTGAGTCTGCTGAGAGATGCCGACATCAGTGTTCCCGTCATGCTCGGACGTGTGCTTGCCTGTGTGTCGGCTGTGTCGCTTCTGCTTGTCGTGCTTAGCATCTGGACATCCGTTTCGCTCGATGCCGCGTGCCGTCAGAAGGAAGTGGCCCTGCGCAAGGTCAATGGAGCCTCGCCGTGGTCGATAGCTCGGCTTTTCGGCCGTTCCTACCTGTGGATATTCCTCACGGCCTTTGTGCCGGTACACATCTTTTCGCGCTTTCTGCTCATCCGCCTCATGGAGGGCAGTTCCGCACAGGCGGTGTACGGATGGGGATGGAGCGTTGCCGTTTTCCTGACGCTTGCCGTTGCGGTAGCCCTTTCGCTGGCATGGCAGATATGGAGGCTCATGCGTCTTAACCCTGCCGATGTGCTGAGGAAGGAGTGAGAGGAAGGCACACGAGAGATAGCATGCCGCGGTTCATTCCCCGGCTTTATATAAGAAAAATTAGTTTGTATCCTTTTTTAAAATCATTATGAAAAATATTTTTCTGTCATTGAAGATTCTGATGCGTTTCCGCACATATACTGCAATAAACATTGTAGGGCTGGCGCTGAGTCTTGCATCGGTATTTGTGCTGGTGCGCTACATCCACCAGGAACTCACTGTAAACGATTTCATACCCGACATCGACCGCAAATTCATGACCGTCGTTGTCGATGCGAAGAACGAACGTGCGCTCTCCGACAGCTACGACTGGAACAACGATCCCGAGTACCGCAACCCGCTCGACGATTCCTCCGTCGAGTGCATGACCCGATTCATCTCGATGGACGATGATGCACTGTCAATCGACGGATACAGATATAACGTCAAGACACTGGTGACCGATAGTCTATTCTTCAGCATGGTGCCTTACCCGCTCGTTGCCGGTACGCTCGAACTCGCCCCCACCGATGCCCTTATTACCGCCGACGCCGCACACCGCATCTTCGGCAAGACCGATCCTATAGGCAAGTCGTTTACGGCATCTACGGGGCAGACGGTGAAAATCGTCGGCGTCGTGGGCAAGCCGGCGACAAAGTCGTCCTTCAAGTTCGACATCGTTCTGTCCCGACAGCTCAACGACTATTGGGCATTTGCCACATACGAGATGGTGCGTCTGCGCAGTGCCGCCGATGCCGAACGGCTCAACAAGAAGAATGCCCGCCCTATGAAGCTGATTATGTATTCGGGTGAGCCTGTACACTACCAGCTCGAGTCGGTGAAGAACGTTTATTTGGACAAGAGCCTGAAGAATTATGCCATGAGCTTTCTTCTCGGCAACAAGGACACGGTCGTCTACTATGCCGTGGCTGCCGTGCTGGTGTTTCTTGTAGGCATATTCAATTTCGTCAATCTTTATCTGGTCGTAATGCACAAGCGCGAACGCGAGATAGCTCTGAAGAAAGTGCTCGGAGCATCCAGATTCAGCATCTTCTTGCAGCTCTATATTGAAAATCTCCTGTCCATCGCCGCCTCGCTCTTCGTCGCCTGGCTGATTGTCGAGGTTGCCCGTCCGCTCGTAGCCTCCAGTCTCGACATGGATGCTGTGGCCGACATTTGCTTCGACATCCTTCTGTCGGCCTTCCTGCTTGTCCTCCTGCCGCCTCTGCTGACCATCTATCCTTTCCTGAAATTTTCTGGAGCCTCGTCGGTGCGCACAGTCAGTTCGGTTACTGGCGGACGTCGCCGCACCTCGCCTGTGCAGACGCTCCTGCTCTTCTTCCAGTATGTGCTTACCTTCTGCTTCGTTGTGGCCGCCATCTGCCTGACACGCCAGATACACTTCATGCTTGATTCCGACGTGGAATACCGAACCGACAACATTATCCAGTGCCGTTTCTGGAATCCCATAATTTCCTATTCTGAAAATATCCGCGATTTGGAAGAAAAGATGCATTCGGAGAGCGAAATAATGGAGAAGCGCATAAGCGAGTCGCCTCTCTTCACCGGCCATGCCGTCGGCGATCCGCCTTATGCCATGGGCTATCTCAAGACCTTCACCGCCGACAACGGCGAGCGTGCAGAGGCGCGCGTCGTATATGCCGACAAGCGCTACATGGAATTTTTCGGTTTCTGTTCCACTCTTGGACGCGGATGGAGTGAGGGCGACCAGCTTACGCAGTACAAGCTCATCGCAAGCGAATCATTGTTGAAGAAGCTCCGCATCTCCGATTGGCGCAGTACCCGGATTACGCCAGAGTCGAGACTGTGGATTTCAGGTGGCGACACGCGCAATCTGCCATACGAAATAGTGGGAGTCACCCACGATTTCCGAAGTGGACATCTCGGACAGGCCGACGTGCCTTCGGTCTTCCTCTTCGGCAATTCCGGAGCGGACGATCTCTGGTTCATCTCCATCACCCCCGGACGTGAAACGGAAGCCGTGGATTATCTGAAGAAAATACATAAGGAAGTGACCGGAGGAGGCGACTTCGAATATTCCTACCTCACCGACGAGATTGCACGCCTGCATGCCGACGATGTGCGTACGGCACGTGTGATAACCTCCTTCGCCGTCATTTCCATCATCATCTCCTGCATGGGACTTCTCGGCTTCTCCATGTACGACATACGCCGCCGTTGGCGCGAGATAGGCCTGCGCAAGGTTCAGGGTGCCGAAACGTCGGACATCTGCCGTTTCCTCCTGCGCCGCTACGTGCGCATCTTCATTCCAGCCTTTGTTGTCGGGAGCGCACTTGCCTACATCGGCCTTTCCCGATACCTCGAATACTTCGCACGCCACGTCAGTCTTTCGCCGTGGATGTTCCTGCTCGGAGGCGTGGCTGTCTTCCTCATCGCAGGTCTCACCCTCTGGGTCGAGGTGCGCAAGGCTCTGCGCGTGAACCCTGCTGAAATCATACGAAGCGAATAGAACTGCCATCGTGAGAGACAAATATTTTTTTCGTAAATAAATAAAAACAAAAATAAACACAACCGTTATGATTAGAACTGAAGATTTGCAGAAAGTGTTCCGCACTGACGAAATGGAAACCTGGGCGCTGAACAATGTGAACATAGATATAAGAAAAGGCGAGTTCGTCGCCATAATGGGCCCTTCGGGATGCGGCAAGTCTACTTTGCTCAACATCCTCGGCCTGCTCGACAATCCCACAGGAGGACACTACTGGCTCGACGGCACCGACGTCTCGTCGTTCACCGAAACCCAGCGCACCCGCCTGCGCAAGGGAGTCATAGCCTTCGTTTTTCAGAGCTTCAACCTGATTGACGAACTGAATGTCTACGAAAACATCGAGCTTCCGTTGCTTTACATGGGCGTGTCCGCATCAGAGCGCAAGAAGCGTGTGGAGGAAGTGATGGACAGGATGGCCATAGCCCATCGCGCCAAGCATTTCCCGCAGCAACTCTCCGGAGGACAACAGCAGCGTGTTGCCATAGCGCGAGCCGTAGTGTCGGGCCCTAAGCTCATACTGGCCGACGAACCGACCGGAAACCTCGACTCGCACAACGGAAAGGAGGTGATGGCACTGCTCAGTGAACTGCACCGAGAAGGAACAACCATTGTCATGGTGACCCACTCGCGCCACGATGCCGGATATGCAGACAGAATCATCAACCTGTTCGACGGTACCGTAGTGGCTGAAACTGAACTTTGAAACAAGGCGGTCGGGCCTGCATCTTGAAATTTGCAGGCGCTCGCAAGATAAATTCCGAGGGCTCAGGATTTTTATTCCGGGCACTCGGAATTTTTTTATGGATTGTGAAATAGTATTTATTAATTATCATCGGAGGTTGCTTATATTGTCAGCCAATTTATATAAATTTGCTTTTGGATTAAAACATTTTACTTCATGGCTAATTTAAACAGACTAAAAGTTGTGCTTGTCGAACAACAGAAGACAGGAAAATGGCTTGCAGAACAAATTGGAAAATCTAATTGTACTGTAAGTAAATGGTGTAGTAACTCCGTTCAACCAGACCTTAAAACACTTAATGATATAGCCAAAGTTCTTAATATTGATGTAAAGGATTTGATTGTCAGCAGTGTAAAACCATAAATGAGTTATTGCTATGGAAGTAAACAAGAAAGAACTCAAAGAACAAGAGATACGCACTCTGTTCATTACTCCAGCACTCCAACAAAAAGGATGGACAGTAAGTGTAAATATGCGCGAAGAGTACTATTTTACTGATGGTCGAGTACTTGTTGTTGGCAATCAACATTCTGTAGCAGAGGGTAAGAAAGCCGATTACCTATTATACCATAATGGCAAGCCCATTGCTGTGGTTGAAGCCAAAGACAATAAACACGCAGTTGGAGGTGGTATTCAGCAAGCCATAGATTATGCCCAAATCCTTGACCTGAAATTTGCGTACTCCAGTAATGGCGATGCTTTCTTGGAACATGACTTTATCACGGGGAAAGAAACCGAAATCAAGTTAGAGGATTTTCCCACAGAAGAAGAACTATACAACCGTTATCTCGCATCTAAGAACTATACTTCGGAGGAACTCAACATTATAGAAACACCGTTTTATTATGATGCACATAGCCATGAGCCAAGATATTATCAACGTATAGCGGTTGACCGTACTGTGGAAGCCATAGCCAGAGGACAACAACGTGTACTTGTCGTAATGGCTACCGGTACAGGTAAGACATTTACAGCTTTTCAGATTATTCATCGTCTTCATAAAAGCGGAGCAAAGAAAAAAATCCTATATCTTGCAGACCGAAATATCCTTATAGATCAAACAATGGCTCAAGATTTTAAGCCATTCAAGAAGTTTATGACCAAGATAACTTCTGTTGGAGAAGGTGAAGAAAAGATAGATTCATCATACGAGGTGTATATGGCTTTATATCATCAGCTGGTTGGAAAAGAAGGTAAGCCAGATCCGTTCTTGGAGGTACAACCAAATTTCTTTGATTTGATTATCGTTGATGAGTGCCATCGGGGAAGCGCGAAAGACGATTCTGCATGGCGTAAAGTATTGGAGTATTTCAGCTCGGCTACCCAAATCGGTATGACAGCCACTCCAAAAGCCGATGAAGGAGCAAACAACTTGGATTATTTCGGGGAGCCAGTATATACTTATTCACTTCTCCAAGGAATACAAGATGGATTCTTGGCTCCATATCGAGTTACTGCTGACTTTATCAATGTTGACCTGCAAGGATGGACTCCAGAAGAAGGTGAAATGGATTTGTTTGGTAAAGAAATCGAGCAGAAATTATATCAGAGACAAAATATAGGTCGTGATCTTGCTATCAAGCTAAGGCGTAAAGTGGTAGCACACAGAATTACTCAAATGTTACACGACATCGGACGCATGACAAAAACGATTGTATTCTGCCCAGATATAGAAGAAGCTGCCGAAATGCGAACGCTACTTATCAATATGAACAGTGATTTGTGTAAAAAGTCGCCATACTATGTTACACGCATTGTCGGTGAGGATAAAGAAGGAAAAAAACAATTAGATAACTTTATCAGCGTAGATGAGCCCTATCCGGTGATAGTGACCACTTCAGAGCTTCTATCTACGGGAGTGGACTGCAAAACTTGCGGATTGATTGTCATAGACAAAGAAATTGGTTCTATGACTGAATTTAAACAAATCATCGGACGTGGTACACGGCTTAGAAAAGACAAAGGCAAGTGGCATTTGGAAATACTTGACTTCCGCAATGCCACAGCAAAATTCAAAGACCCAGCATTTGACGGTGATCCGGAACCGCCCAAAGGAGGTGGGAAGAAGCCGAAGCCATACCAGCCTGTTGACCCTGCTTCAACACCTGTGTCTGAACCTCGTGAGAAATATCTCATCAATGGTAAAGATATTCGTATAGCCCATGAGATGGTATCTGTTTTAGGGGAAGATGGCAAAAACATGAGAACAGAAAGTGTTCAGTCGTTTGCAAGAAAACAATTATTACGACACTATCAGACTCTTGATGATTTTATACATACATGGACAGAAGCGGAACGTAAGCAAGCTGTGATGGACGAGTTAAAAGAATATGCCATTCTGATAGACGCAGTCCGCGAAGCGAATTCGGCACTGAAGGATGCAGATATCTTTGATGTGATATGCCACGTTGCTTTTGACCAACCACCATTGACAAGAAAAGAAAGAGCAAACAACGTGAAAAAGCGTAACTACTTCGGAAAGTATGAAGGTAAAGCTCGTGAAGTCTTGGAGGCTCTTCTTGATAAATATGCAGAAAATGGCATTCTTGACTTTGAAAAGTCGAATATTTTAGAAATACCACCATTTAATAGCATTGGTAAACCAACTAAGATTGTGAAATTATTTGGCGGCAAACTTGAATTTGAGAAAGCTGTCAGAGAACTTGAATATCAAATATATAAATTCGCATAAAAATGGCAGTAAACAACATCATAAAGCGAATCCAGAATATCATGCGACAAGATGCAGGTATCAATGGTGACGCACAGAGAATCGAACAAATGACTTGGATGTTCTTCCTGAAAGTCTATGACACGCAGGAAGAAACATGGGAGTACAAAGATGATAATTATAAGTCCATCATTCCAGAAGAATTGCGTTGGCGTAATTGGGCAGTAGACGAAAAAGACGGTGAAGCATTGACAGGTGAAGCTCTGCTTTCTTTTGTCAATGAGAGACTGTTCCCTGCATTAAAAAACCTTCCTGTAAATGCCGACACTCCACGAGCCAAAAGTATTGTTCAAGAAACATTTGCCGACTTGAACCAGTATATGAAAAACGGAACGCTTTTGCGCCAAGTAATCAATATAGTAAATGAAATTGAATTTGATGATGCAGAAGACCGCCACACATTCGGAGATATTTACGAAGGTATTTTGAAAGACTTGCAATCAGCAGGTAATGCTGGAGAATTTTATACGCCTCGTGCTCTGACTGATTTTATTGTGACGATGCTTGCTCCGAAGTTGGGTGAGACCTTTGGCGACTTTACTAGTGGTACAGGAGGATTCCTTACGTCTGCCCTTAATTATATGGCAAAGAGCGTACGATCTGCCGAAGATGGTGAGAAGTTGCAAAATGCGGTTGTTGGTCAAGAATGGAAACCGTTACCTTATCTTTTGAGTATCACAAATTTGTTGCTTCATGATATTGAAGCTCCCAATATAACACACTGTGATTCGCTTGGAACAAATGTCACGGATTTCAATGAAACCGATAAAGTAGATGTTATCGGTATGAACCCTCCGTATGGAGGCAGTACGGACGATAGCGTAAAGAGCAATTTCCCATTACGTTACCGCTCAAGCGAAACTGCGGATTTGTTTATCGCCCTCATTATGTACCGTCTTAAAGCAGGTGGCAGATGTGGAGTGATTATTCCTGACGGCTTTTTATTCGGTACTGACGGAGCAAAGCTTGCACTTAAAGAGAATCTTTTGCGTAATTTCAATTTGCATACAATCATCCGTTTGCCGGGTTCTATATTCTCTCCATACACTTCCATTGCCACCAATATTCTTTTCTTTAACAATGAAAAAGCCGAAGGCTGCGAAGAAGGATTCAAGACAAAGGAGACGTGGTTCTATCGTTTGGATATGCCGGAAGGCTACAAGCACTTCTCAAAAACCAAACCGATGAAAGTAGAGCATACTCTGCCTATTCAGGAATGGTGGAATGACCGAAAAGAGATCGTAAATGATGAAGTGGGAGAAAAGAGTCGTGTGTTTACCGCCCAACAGTTGATAGACTTGGATTGCAATTTTGACCAATGTAAGTTCCCGAAAGAGGAAGAAGAAATACTCCCTCCGGCAGAATTGCTCAAACAGTATTTTGAGAAACGTGCCGCACTTGACCATGAAATAGACAAAACGCTTTCTGAGATTCAAAAGATTCTCGGTATAGACGTAAAATCGTGTAACTGATTAATGGGATTTATTGGGAAAATGGCAAACGAAATAGATAAAAAACTGACTGACCCTGAAAAAGTTTTTGTCTCTGACTTGAAGAGTATAGCAGGGGAAACAAGACGTCAAGCCTATCGTGCAGCCGACCGTATATTGGTCGTCCGCAATTGGCTTATCGGTTGGCGTATCGTAGAACAGGAACAAAAGGGAAAAGAGCGTGCCGGATATGGTAAACGGGTATTGGAACTTGCTTCGCAAAGCCTTACAGAAGAATACGGCAAAGGGTTTGGGCTGACAAGTGTCAAGAATATGCGTTCTTTTTACATCAAGTTTCGCAATCTTCAGATTCGTCAGGCATTGCTTGACGAATTCAATATAACTCAGCTTCCGATTCGTCAACCATTGCCTGACGAATCTGTGATACCATTCTATCCTAATGTGTCGTGGCTTCATTATGAACGTCTTATGCGTGTAGAAGATGAAGTCGCACGAATGTGGTATCTCAAAGAAACTGCTCGCACTCAATGGGACTATCGTACATTACAACGCAATATTTCTTCACAGTATTATCAACGTCTGCTTCAAACGCCGGAACAGTTGCGCCACGAAGTAAGCAACGAGATGAATCGCCTTACCGCAGATTTTGAACGGGACAAGCTCTCATACTTGAAGAATCCTGTCATTGCCGAGTTCTTGGGATTGTCTCAAAATCCGGTATATAGTGAATCGAACTTGGAAACTGCCATTATCGACCACTTGCAGACCTTTATTATGGAGTTAGGAAAAGGTTATGCGTTTGTGGCACGACAACAGCACATCAAGACTGATATGGGCGATTTTTATATTGACCTCGTATTTTACAATATCATCTTGAAGTCTTATCTGATTATAGACCTTAAAACGACTCAAATAACTCATCAGGACATTGGTCAAATGGATATGTATATCCGTATGTATGATGAACTTAAAAAGGAAGAGGAAAACAATCCGACTATAGGTTTGCTGTTGTGCTCAGATACCAGCAAAGACCTTGCCCGCTACTCTATTCTGAAAGATAGCAAGCAACTTTACGCTGCCAAATATCTCACTTATCTTCCTTCAGAAGAGGAATTAAGTCGGGAAATTCGTGAACAAAAAGAATTCTTTGAGTTACAAGAGGGAAAACGGAATATTGAAAAAGATTCAATAGAGGAAAAATGAATGGAAAGCAATTAAAAAACAGCATACTTCAGTGGGCGATACAGGGAAAACTTGTACCGCAAGACCCTAATGACGAACCTGCATCTGTACTTCTTGAGCGTATCAGAGCAGAGAAAGCAAAGCTAATTAAGGAAAAGAAAATCAAGAAAGACAAAAACGAATCAATCATTTACCGTGGTGAGGACAATTCCTATTATGAGAA
>MNQS01000196.1 GCA_001915545.1 Bacteroides sp. 43_108
GCTGAAAAGCAGGAATAGCAGACCGCAAAGAAAGGTCTCGGTGACAATCACAAAGGTCTCGATCAAGTGGTTGTAGGATGCTAATTTGTCTTTCATAGTGGTATGGGGGGTAAGTTTAAAGATGTATGCCGTATTATCCCCAACTGGGATTCTCATTATCTGTTCTTATACATCGACTCATAATATTTTTCATATTCGCCACTGGTAATATGATCCATCCATTCCTGATTGTCCAAATACCAACGGACCGTTCTCTCTATACCTTCTTCAAATTGCAAACTAGGCTCCCATCCTAATTCGTGCTTCAGTTTATTGCTGTCAATCGCATAGCGGAGATCATGACCTTTGCGGTCGGTCACATAAGTTATCAGACACTCTGAAGTGCCTTCCGGATTTCCCAACAAACGATCCACGGTTTTGATTATTACTTTTATCAAATCTATATTCTTCCATTCATTGAAACCACCGATATTATATGTATCCGCTGTTCTGCCCTGATGAAAAATAAGATCAATAGCACGGGCATGATCCACAACATACAACCAGTCGCGTACGTTCTCTCCCCTACCATATACCGGCAATGGTTTTCCATGACGTATATTGTTGATAAAAAGCGGAATCAATTTTTCCGGAAACTGATAAGGACCATAATTGTTAGAACAGTTTGTTACAACGGTAGGCATACCATATGTGTCATGAAAAGCACGAACAAAGTGATCACTACTTGCCTTACTTGCAGAATACGGACTATGAGGCTGATATTTGGTTTCCTCCGTGAAGAAAGTCCCGTCAAATTCCAATGCCCCATATACTTCATCGGTGGAAATATGATAGAAGCGTTTCCCCTCATACTTTTCCGGCAGGGATTCCCAATACAACTTGGCTGCCTGAAGCAAAGCCAATGTACCCATCACATTGGTTTGTGCAAAAGTAAACGGATCTTTGATACTTCTGTCCACATGACTCTCGGCGGCAAGATGGATAATACCATCCACTTGATATCGCACCAATAATTCCTGAATGGTTCCAAAATCACAAATATCCGCCTTTACAAAAATATAGTTCGGTTTGTCCTCTATATCCTTCAAATTGGCCAGATTACCGGCATAAGTCAGTTTATCCAAGTTTATAATGCGGTATTCCGGATACTTGTTTACAAAAAGACGTACCACATGGCTGCCGATAAAACCGGCACCACCGGTAATGATTATATTGCGTTTGAATGAATCCATAATTTAAAATATTGTTTTAATTAGTTATTGTTGAGTTTCCAATTCTAGCATACATTTCTTTAGAGAATCTTTCCAATAAGGGATAGTGATACCAAAAGTTTCCTTCACTTTTGTTTTATCCAGCACCGAAAAATGAGGACGTTCCACCTTACTGGGGAACTCATCGCTGTGACAAGGCTGTATGTCACAATTATTTCCGCTCAATTCACAAATTTCCTTCGCAAAATCATACCAAGAACATACCCCTTCATTGCTGAAATGATAGACACCTTGACGATCCAGCAAGTTCTCTTCGATTATGTTATAGATCAAAGCAGCCAAATCTCCGGCATAAGTAGGAGTGCCTACT
The DNA here is from genome assembly GCA_001915545.1 of Bacteroides sp. 43_108. Lineage (GTDB taxonomy): Bacteria > Bacteroidota > Bacteroidia > Bacteroidales > Bacteroidaceae > 43-108. Next base: position 1,582 of record MNQS01000196.1, read on the forward strand.
TGATCAAAAACCACTTTCAGTGAATCTTTTGTTGAAGTCAATTGCCGCATGGTTTTCACGAAGTTCTTACCGAAAGGCGAGTAAAGCCAAGCTGTGCGGAAAATAAGATATTTACATCCTGCTTTTACCAAAGACTGTTCGCCCGCCAGTTTGGTTTTTCCATAGACACCCAACGGATCAGTTTCCCAAGACTCACGGCAAGGAATGTTTTTATCCCCTCGGAACACATAGTCTGTAGATACATGAATAAGCGTGGCACCTGTTTCTGCGGCAGCAACAGCCAAATTCTCCACAGCTTTGTTATTCAGCAAATCAGCCATAGCAAAATCATCTTCCGCCCTGTCTACATTCGTATAAGCAGCACAATTTACAATCACATCTATCTGCTCTTTTTTCAACATATTACGGACAGCTGTCGCATCTGTGATATCCAGTTCATTTACATCTGTAAAGAGATAACGATTCCGGCTGTCTAACGACACCCTGCGCATCTCATTGCCAAGTTGACCATTGGCACCTGTAACAAGTATATTCATCATTCGTATAGATTAATAGTGTAGTCAAACGGAGAGTCATAGTCTTTCAACAAAGGATGTTTCAAATCCTTCTCACTTAAAATGGCCTCGGCAACGGGTATTTTCCAATCAATACCCAGACTTTCATCGCGCAGCTGAATGCCACCATCAGCTTGCGGTGCATAGAAGTTATCGCACTTATATTGAAAAACCGCTGTTTCACTCAATACGGCAAAACCATGGGCAAATCCACGGGGGATAAAGAATTGGAGATGGTTTTCCTCCGTCAATTCCACCGCAACATGCTGCCCGTATGTAGGACTTCCCTTGCGGATGTCTACCGCCACATCAAGTACGGCACCTTTTACACAACGCACCAGCTTGCTCTGAGTATAAGGCATTTGCTGAAAATGTAACCCACGCATCACGCCATACGATGACATACTCTCATTATCCTGTACAAAATTGACAGGCATCACCTTTTCATTAAACTCCCGTTGAGAAAAAGATTCAAAGAAATAGCCTCTTTCATCTTTAAAGATGCGCGGTTCAATGACCACCACACCTTCTATTCCTGTTTTTATAACCTCCATATCTTAATCTAGATTTTCTTTGCCTGTACGTTCCACTTCATCAATCACTTTGAGCAGATACTGACCGTATTGGTTTTTCAGCATCGGTTTGGCAAGGTCACGCATCTTATCTGCCGTTATCCAGCCTTTGCGATAAGCAATTCCTTCCAGACAAGCCACTTTCAAACCCTGACGTTTTTCAATGACTTCTATATAAGTCGAAGCTTCTGCCAATGAATCATGCGTTCCCGTATCCAGCCAGGCAAAACCGCGTCCCAACGTCTGTACTTTCAGTTCACGATCTTCCAGAAAACGCTGGTTCACTGTCGTTATTTCCAGTTCGCCACGTGCGGAAGGTTTGATGTTCTTGGCCACTTCCACTACTTTGTTGGGATAAAAATAGAGGCCCACCACTGCATAATTTGATTTGGGCTGTTCCGGTTTTTCTTCGATGCTCAGGCAGTTACCTTCCACATCAAATTCTGCCACACCATAACGTTCCGGATCGTTCACCCAGTAACCGAATACAGTAGCTTTTTGTTCTTCTTCCGCCATACGCACGGCTTCACGAAGAAGAGAACTGAAACCGTTACCATGGAAGATATTGTCGCCTAATACCAAACATGCAGAATCATTACCAATGAATTTCTCTCCGATAATAAAGGCTTGTGCAAGACCATCGGGAGAAGGTTGTTCGGCATACTCGAACTTCACACCATAGTCTGATCCATCGCCCAAAAGACGCTTAAAGCCGGGCAGATCATAGGGAGTGGATATAATCAGAATCTCACGGATGCCTGCCAGCATCAAGACTGAAATAGGGTAGTAAATCATCGGTTTGTCAAAGATGGGGAGAAGCTGCTTGCTTACTCCCTTGGTGATGGGGTACAGACGGGTACCGCTACCACCGGCGAGAACAATTCCTTTCATACGAATAAGTTATAGTGTTTGTTATTTTAAATGTACTTTAAATATCACTCCGCCTGACAAATGCTTACATTCTGTCATTTCTACCACAGCATTAATATAATCTTTCCAAAAACTATATTTTAACCCACAGTTTATGGTACGACTGTCGTATTCAGCCATTACATTAAGATTGTTTAATGCCTTCACAAAGAAATTTGTACCCGATAGATAAAAATGAAAATTTACTCCAACAGCCGGACCGTTTAAATGATAGTCTTTCCGTTTATTGTATAAATAAGCAACATGAATGCCTAGCTCTCCCCTATTTTTGAAATAAAAATGCTTAGTACCAGCTATATAATATCGGTTCCAATGTCCATTACCCATCTCTCCTACTCCACCAATGCCATAATCATCTTTATCAGAATTTCCTAATATATCATTGGTACTTGGATCATTCGCGCCCAATACAATCTGAGGAGTCCATTCTTTCCACCACCCTTCTTTCCATATACGCAACCGCCCTGAAAACTGTCGGTCCTGGTTACAATATTTCCCCCAAACGGAAGGTGGGAAATAAGTACTACCGTGTTCTGCCTTATGCAAGGTACAAGTATATCCGATTTCGAGCCAAGGAAAAATGGTGATATTAATGTAGTAATTAAACGTATGATAATTCCAATGGGCAGGAGTAGCAGCCACATCCAAATAAGAAGCTCCGAACAGGAATGTCTTATCCCGTTGCATATCGGCAGTAGGCATGTGCAGAAGTCCGGTGGTTCCATACACATACTGAGAAAAACCTTCCTGCCATATCATACACAGCAGAAAAACAAATAAAATTTTCTTCATTAAAACAAAAGGCAGGAAAAACAACAATCAACCTTGTTCCTTTTCAAATTTATCACGATAAAAATTATAGTTTAAAGAACGGTATCCGGAGAACAGTCTTTTTAAATAATATTGATTGGCAAAATGTACACTTGTCAAACAACGCAACAATCTATAAGGCAAATTGCTTTTGCCTTCATCCAACAACACCATTAGGATGAATGCCGTTTCCTCTTGTGCGGAAAGTTGTCTATACTCTTTTTTTGCCAAAACCTAATTATTCATGATGATATCATGAACAAAGGTAGCAATTTATTGTTTCTGAGAAAGTAACCAATAAAAATATTTTTCGTGTTTATCTATCAAACTTTCCCATGAGTATTCGTTCCTGATTACTTCAATATTACGGGCTGTATATTGAATCTTGCTTCCCTCCGCAATCGTGTCAATACGGTTAAGATATTCAGTGACTTTGTCTGCCGAAGGATAATAGAAAGCATTCTCCTTCAGTACGGCACGGTTGAAAATATTGTCATGAGCAAAGATGAAACAGCCTGCCGCCATCGCCTCAAGCAGGGAAGGATTTGTTCCTCCCACACTGTGACCGTGGAAATAGGCCTTTGAGAAATGACGGACTGAATCCAGCTTTTTGAAATCATAGATGCCGCCGACAAATTCCACGTTTCTCTCGTTCCCGTATTTCTCTACAAGTTCTTTACCATGAGGCGTGTTTGTCTTGCCGACCACAATCAGCGGTCTGCGTCCGTTCTCTTTGGAGTGCAGATAACCTTCTATCGCCATCACGATGTTGTTTTCCGGTTCAAGGCGTGCTATCAGGATGTAATATTCTTCCGATTTCAATCCGAACTCCTCCAAGTATTCCGCCTTAAAATCATCGTGTATGTCTGCGCCATAAGCTAGGAACTTGCTTTCCTTGCCATATTTTTCTTTATAGTAATCATGGATACCCATGTTGTCGGCTATCAGGTAATGACTGTATTTCACCGCCATCTTCTCTTCCCAGTCTAGAAAGCGTCTCACCATCGGGCTGAACTTCGACCGCTTGTTCTCCAATCCGTCCATGTTCGTGGTGAATATTGGACGTTTCCGTTTTTTCACGTTGAACCAAATGTAAGCAGGAATGATGCTCGTATATCCTGCCTCATAGATGATGTCGAAATCTTCTTTCTTCAAAGCATCACGTAACGATGCAAAGTCATAGAAGAAACTGCCGACTGAACTGCCCATCCATGTTTCCGGACTGTAGATATGCTTAATCCGCACACCTTTGTACGTGCTTTCCTGATATGGATGAAACTTGGGTGAATAGACTACCACTTCATGACCTCTTTGTGCCATCCCTACGGAAATGTATTCAGCAAACTGTTCGAATCCCCCGTAGTTATTAGGTATACCACGGGTGCTGACAAATGCTATCTTCATAAATATTGGAATATAATTTTAGAGAGTATTCCCAAATGGTTATATTGGAATACTTGTTGAACTATAATATATTATTGGAGCAATATCGGATTGAAAAAAATGTATTACTTAACAAGCTGATTATAGAAGCCTATCAGTTGCGGATAGTATTTTTCCCTGTCAAAATGCTTTCTGGCAAAACTCAGTGCATTCTGTTGATAGTTTGAATATTGTTCTACTGGTAATGAATCAGCCGCTTTCACAACTCTTGTCAAATCAACGGAATTGGCCGGAGTGAACAAGTATCCGGTTACTCCTTCTTCTATAATCTCAGGTATGCCGCCGATGTTTGTGCCGATAACAGGCACGCCTGCCGCGTATCCTTCTATGATAGTCATCGGGTTATTCTCATACCACTCAGACGGGACTATGATGAAATAAGCGTTCTCAACCAAATCTGTCAGTTCTTTACCTGACTTATATCCTAAAAATTCCACATTGGTAACGTTGTTGGATTTGGTGTAATCTTTCAATTCATCTTCCAGCGGACCGGTACCTGCTATTTTCAGATTGCAATTTGGCATATCCTTAAAAGCTGAAATCAATGTTTTTACGCCTTTTTCGTAGGACAATCTTCCGAAAAATAGGAAATATCTATCTGTCTTTTGGGCAGGTGCATCCAGTATTTTATCAGCCAGATTATACAGGACAATGTTCCTTTTCTCCTTCAATTCAGGCATGTATTTTTCATGCATCTGTTTGGCAAACTGACTTACATAGATAAGACCGTCAATGTATTCGGCGGGATTGAAGAAGCGATTCCTGTAACATTGTTCTATCGCCATCATCACGCTTAGTAGATAACTGTCTTTCGTGCATTTGTTGATCACACAATGATAAAAGTTTCTTCCCCTGCACTGCTCGCATATCTCACCTTTCCCGTTCCTGAACGTATAGGCGGGACATACGATGCGATAATCGTGAATGGAAAATATGATTGGTACATTATGCCGCTTCAAGACAGGCAAAATGGAACCGGTAATCTGTCCCCAGATCAAATGCATATGTGCCAGGTCAGGACGTTCCTTCTCTATCAGCTGTTCCAACTTCCGGGCTGCTTCCCTGTTATTGAAATAATTGATGATGTTTTTTACAGGCTTCAACAGTTCACTTCGGGTTTCCTTTGATTCAGGAAAATACGATTCATATTCAGAAGGATAATTCTCAGGCCATCTCAATGCAAAATTGACAACCTCTTCGCCATGCATCCTCAGCAACTCCATCGTACTGAAATACACGACCTCAGAACCACCCTTACGATAGTTAAAAACGTTAATTTGCAGAATTTTCATTAAATAAAAAGATATTAGACGGTTATTGTCACTCAACCTTTTCGGTTTGAGTCTGTAAAATTCTAATGTATATGCCTGTCAAGAACCAACCAGACAGGTTTATAATCTATCTGTTTTAACAATTCCTGTTTCATCTTCCTGTCCTTTTTCGAATCTCGGTCCAACAGATAGATTTCACTTTTATCTTTACTTCCTTGTGAGGATGAAACATAGAGACATAGAACATCAGATAGGTTGAATCTTGAGAAACATTTCCCTTTGCAAACTGCAACAGGCTCACTAAAACCAGCAAAAGTCGAAAGATTCTTTTATTCTAGTCAAAGCTCATAAAGTGTGTATATAAAAAGATGCTATTGACGTAACTACTCAGGTGAGGTAACCTATTGACGAAGAAGCTGTTTCAGTATTCCCAAAGATCGAATGCGCTCCTTTCTTAAAATATCATTAACCCTTTCATAATCAATCATGCGTTCGCTTATTGAACAGTCAGCATAATCCGTAACAATTCTGTCTTGCAACCTCGTCAGTTGCAAGATGCTCTGATTTCTGTTTCCGGTCTTATTGTTTGGCAATATCTCAATAAACTGCCTATTGAAATTCAACGCGAAGGCAGTTCCGTGGAAAGAGTCTGTTATGAAATAAGTAGAATTCTTTATGTATGACAGGAAATCAGGTAGATCAGGCAGATATATAAACTTGCCGCCCCTGCGGATTTGGTGGAAAGTGGGGGACACTCTATATAAAGGCAGTCCAACATGTTCTGCGAATCTAACTGCATATTTACTTAACGCAGGGTTATTATGAAGCTGATACACTAAAACATATTTGCCGCCCATATCTTTTTTTATCATTCTGCTCCATTCATCACCTGTAAGAAGGAGTGTTGGGTCAAGAACTTGTCCTGCACATTCAATGTCCATCTGCCTGAGCAACCCGACAGCCGTATTTTCTCTTACAGCTATGCCTGAATATGAAGACAACAGTTTTTTGTATTCAGAAAGTATCTTTGCCGTAAAATCAGTTCTGCCTAAACTTGCCGCATACGCTATTTTCCTTTTGTCTTTTACGAATGAGAGAAAATAAGCTTCATCATAGTGTCCGTTGAGAGTAGGTCCCCATACTTGATCACTGCCGGTCATGAATATATCGGCATCAAGACGTTTCAGATCGTCATGTGTCCTGCATAGCTGCGTCAGTTTCAGATACTTCCTGCGCATTTCTCTGAAGTTCAGTTCAGCCTTCTTTTCTTCAGGATAACGTAAAACTATATATGCCAATTTCTTCAACGAATTACCGGACCATCTCTGCTTGTTGTTAAGGTTTGTTTTTACGGCACTAAGTCCGTGTTCGTCATCGCGTATGTAATCTATGATTTCGCATTTATGCCCTAATCGTTCCAATGTCGTTATTGTGGCTATTGACTGCAATAAAGAACCGTAATTAGACGGAGCATGTCGGGTGATTACTTTTATATCCATAAACGTTATTTTAATATGTTATTTCGCCTGTCAGAAATTTTGCATAAAATGCGGTAGAAGAGAATCGGCATTCTTGGCAGTGTCTCAACCACAGAGCGCAAGAACTTTCTCTGGCTTTGCTCAGCCTTACCTGCCTTGAGGACAGTCTCCGTACAATTTTCGCCACGGAAGAACGGCACAAGCTGCTGTTTGCGCCAAATGTCTTTCAAGTCGAGCGCAAGTGCTACTTCTTTATATGCTTTCTGTTCTGACCTTAACGATAAGATATTATTCAACAGATTAAGTCCTTTGTCTGTGTGTACGATGACTAAGGTTTCACCCAAATCGTTTTCAGATCTTATTTTCCAAGGGTCCATTAAGGTTATGTCCGCTCCGACATTTGTCCCGAACGAGTCACCACAAACATTGCAGCCAGGAATAGTCCACAATCTTCTACCGAACGGAATCTGAGCTGCCCTATTCCAAGACAGTTCAGATTCGTTCACTCGAACAATTCCCGGCCATCCGTTCCCACGATAACGGATCGAGAAATTTAGATTTTCAGAGATTTCCATACCCATAATTTTAGCGAGAAATCTGGTCGAATCCAAAGTCTTCTGCTGCTTGCAAAAAATACAAATTCTGATAATCTCATTCGCCTTCCCTTTCAGTATGGTATTCATGGCCCTAAGCTGGCAGCTGGTACCGATAACAATCAGACGCTCGCACCGCTGTATTTTCTTTACCTCACGACACGCAAGTACAGAGTGGTAAACCGAGTTCGGAATGTCATCATATCGAGGTATATTCTCTTTCGTGTAAAACTCGCCTTCGGCATACGGATAACGTCCGGTCTTCCTCAACGTGTACACGCCGTCAGCCAAGTTGTTTTTCAGGCTCTCAATAATCAATGTCTTGCACACCCCGCCCGACGAGCTTTCACGCCTTATCTTGTTGTCCTTATTATACCCTAAAAAATACTTTTTAATCGAAAAGTTATTGAAATATCCATCATAACCTTCTTTCTTATTAGCAGGGCAACTTTTTACGCATCGCAGACACCTGATGCACTTCTCGTCATCAATGACAACCTTGTGTATGCCGTTTTTCAACAACTTGAATGATATTGCCTGTTTAGGACATACTGCCTCACAAATGCCACATTGCTGACATAGGGAATAGTTGTAGTTTATTCTATTGTCAATGTACTGGAGCATAATCTGATTCTATAAATTCTTTGTATTTTTCTAAATATGTTTTAGCCGTAATCCGCACATTATAAAGTTCCGTAACTCTTTTATAAGCACTTTCAATCATAGAAATATTATTATGCCCTTTCAAAAAGGTTTCAATCTTATCAGCGCAGTCATTTACATCCATATTTTTGAATGAATAGCCATATTTACCATAATCTATGATTTCTAACGGCCCTTGATTTTCCGATACAAGTACGGGGATTTTCGCCGCCATAGCTTCGGCTACGGTTAGTCCAAAACCCTCATAAATAGATGGTTGTACATACAAGTCGTATTCACACAGATGAGTATAGATATACGACTGATTTTTTGCTTCCAAGAAACTGACATATGTGGACAGTCCCAACTCATTAACAAGATTCTCCAAATACTCACGAGATTCACCTTCACCTATAAAGTCAAGGTGCAACTGAGTATGTCCACGATCTATTAATTGATGAAAAGCCTTTATTAATATATGTTGTCCTTTCTTTTCATGCATGAGCCTACTCACTTGTACGATTCTGAAAATATCAACTTGACGAGCAGTAGAGTATCTGATTTTACTCACATCAACACCATTAAGAACGACTTCTGAATTCAGACCGGTCCATTTAAAAATATCTTCTTTAACAATATTGGAAATTGCATAAACCCTTTTACATCTATATAAGTTTACAAAATTTCCTCCGTTACATACATCATGATGTGTAACACATAGCTTGCGCTCCAATGAAGATAAAAAAATGAATCTCGCAATAGATGAGTAGTGCAAGTGAATAACATCTGCATTGATTCTTTTAAGAAGTAAGTTTAGCTTAATATAATGCAGAGGATTTTTAGAACCTTTTCGCCTTTCCAGGCAGTAGAATTTGATTTTTTCATTCAAACTTGTGCGAAGCTCATCGTTAACATTATTATTGATAACAATCAGATGTATATTATACCCGAATCTAGCTTGCTCATTCGCAATATTACGCAGCATAGTTTCTATACCTCCAAGACCGAAGGCATAGGTGATATGGATGATTGTCATAAGTGAAATGATTTGAATCTTTTTTTCAAATTGAATAATATCTTTAGAAATTGATAGCCAATAAAGAAATTTGCTGTTGATAAAAACAGTAAATTTCTTTTATTCAATAGTTCTTTCGGAATGTTTGTATTTGGGTATAAATTAATATATTCTTTATATGTATATTCTCCAGATTTCAGTATAGACAATTTTATACCTGCTTTAAATCGGCTGAGATCAAGGTCTAAAGGAAGTATTTTCTCGATTTCTTGGATAAAAATTATACGATTTATTATATAATTTCTATTTATTTCCCGTGTTAAAGATGATGCATCATAACAGTAATGATATAGAGCTTCATTGATGTAATTAATTGATATGTTATTTGAAAGTATTTGAGTTAAAATATAAACATCCTCACAATAATTACATTGCTTTAGAAAAATGACATTATTGTAAAGTGATGTTTTAATCAATTTATTCCACAATGTTCCAATGAATATTCCATTATATATTTGTTTAAGAAAATCAAATGCATCGCAGGCATCCTTCATACCTTTCTGGTATACAAACTTATTTTTCTTATATTCTAATATATAATCGCAAACAACCATATCCGCATTAAATTTTAATGCTATATCCATCATTCTTTCTATTTCACATTTATCAATGTAATCATCTGCATCAACATGAATTGAATATAATCCTTTCGAATGTTTAACTCCTATTTGACGGGCTATACTAACTCCTTCATTTTTTTTATGTATTACTTGTATATAATTATATTTTGTTGCATAATTATCACAAATGCTTCCTGATAAGTCTGAGCTACCGTCATCAATAATTATAACTTCAATGCTTGAATATGTCTGATGTATGATACTATCTAGGCAGCGTGTAATAGTACCTTCTGCATTGTAAACAGGAATAATAATGGATACAGTTGGATTTTTCATAGCTGCAGATTATTTTTTTAAATAGATAACCATAGAAAAACAAAGGACACATAACAAATTTGTTTGTGCCATTAAGGAAGTGTATGTATAAAATGTAGGAATAACCAACACCCTTGCGCATAAGCATAATATTATTATTTGAGGAAATGTTATTAATCCGTTTTTTATTTTAGTTAATTTGATAGTAATTGTAGAAAACACTAAAAGAAATATTAATGTGCCTATTTTATTGAAGTCTTCAAAAATAGATCCTATATACGTATAAAATATATTTCCAGGTATCCCCAATTTGCTAACTGTTGCCCAATTGTCTTCAACCCCAGAGCCTTTCGTTAGTCCAAGTAAATCTTTTAAAAAAATAAATGTTGAATCGCCCCCAGTGCTTTTTTCTACATACCACATTAGAGAATTGAAATTAAGAACTCCTTCACCGGCATAAAGTCCTAGCCATATCCAAATATTTTCTATATTGCTACCTTCTGCTTCTATACTTGTAAATCTGGAAATAGAAATGAGCAATACCATACAAATTCCTAACCCAATAACAACACTTCCATATAAAATAATTTTTTTAGTTATACAAGCATTTATATAGGGTCTCATCAAAAAAAAGCAAACAACTAAATATAAAATATTTTGCACTAATTTAGAACGCCCTCCTAATCCTAATTCATGAATCCAAAAACTTAAAATTACCATTATAAGTCCATATACGATTTTTTTTGATATTATTTTTTTTTGCAAAAAATAAAATAGTAATGGAGGGTAAATCAGCTCAAAAGAAGTCGAAATTCTATTTAATTTTCGTCCTATAAAAGAAAGGTACTCGACTCTACTATCATACATTTTTGCAGCATAATCGGAATTAGCTATCACAGAAGGTAGATGCAACAAATTCTCCCCAAAAGGTTCAAAAGAAATGATTATTAAAAAAAGAGTAAAATAGTGTAAAAACACACCTTGCTTATTAGTTATAGATAGTTCTTTCCTAGGAGTGATGTCATATTTTACTATAGGCATTAAGGTTATAAGATAGCCAATGATTAAATAGAAAAATGGAATTAGCGTCAGATTAGAATAATTACGAATAGTTCCATTTGAAACATTCCAATAAAAAGCAGAAATTATTCCTGAAAATAACAAAAAGAATAGAATATATAATGTGCCATTTAACTGCCACCCTTTTGTTTTAATCCAAACAAACAAAAGGAATAATAAGATCAAATTGTAAAAAACTAAAGAAATCAGTTGATAACTCATTGTATATAATAGGTACACTTAAACGTTTTTACTACTGTTTATAAAAGATATGATTAAACGATTTAATCATCATTTATATTAGCTTGAATGAAATTCAATCCACATTTACAATAATATGCAACATTTTCTTCTATTAAATTGTAATCAATAATCCTTTGATCTATTTCGAATGAAGAAACGATTTTGTTTTTCAGTCTTATTTCATCATGTAACGTAGAGATTCTTGTATCACTTGAATTTATTCCATAATGAACAAAGTTTTTTCGGTAAATCACAGAAAACATATTACCATGAAATGTGTTTGTTACGATAAACGAAGCATGATGAAACAGCCATAAAAATTGTTGTGGAGAAACATTCATTAATCTATAATCAACATCTTTATGCATTAATGCGTTCAAGTCTCTATCATTGCAAATTTGTACAGTTGGCAAATTTAAAGAAACAGCAACCTGATGCGCAAAATTTATCGTCTCTTTCGGTCTTTTTATTGTATAAATCAATAAATAATTATCAGGTAATCCTTTATATGGTTTTTCTATTTCTGACCACTCTGAGGCATTTAATAAAAAAGTAGGATCCGGATTAATCTCTGATACTAATCCCAATTCTTCTTTAATATATTCCTGCATAAATCGCTCCCTTACACCGATTGATTTCAAGTTTTGCAAATACTTTTTAAACAGTTCAGGATTTTCATCACCAAATCTGACCGAACCGGAACTCGCAGCGTATGAGAATTTACAAGTAGTCGTGCCAAAATCAAGATAATATATAGGGTCGTTTTCACCAGATGCCTTTGGATTCCAAATTTGATCCGAGCCACAAACTAAAATATCATAGATATCCGGTATATCATTTTTATCTTTTACCCTTTTGGATTTTTTCAGCACATTTTCAATAAAATCAGAGAATACCTGTTCCCGTTTTTTCCCAAAACTGAATAAGCCACGCAATACCAATTCTCGCAAATTCCATTTCCAGTTTTTATACGTAGACCATAGTCTCCACTCATACATATCTGTTGTTCTGGGATGGCGAAAATCTATCAGTTCTGCATCAAGTCCCATTTTCTGCATGACTCTTACCATGGCATAAGCCTGTAGAACAGAGCCGTAATTATGTGAGCTATGAAATGTAACGATACCACATTTCTTTTTTCTATTTCCCATATTATAATGCTACTATCTTATTATTTTTCTAATCTTATATTTTACAATCTTATCACAAACACATAGTTTGTAGGCAGCATCTACTCCTATGTATTTATGGATTCTTCTAAAAAACTTTATTCTTAGATTTTTCTTTTTGGGAAATCTGAGCTGGTCATTACCGTTTATGGCTTCCGTAACTGGACGTTCGTAAATATTCAGCTTATCCTTTACAATCGAAATGAGTCTTTTACCTTTTTCTGTAAGAGGAAGAACACAGGAAATGCCATACGGATGTTTGGGAATATAATTATCGTCAGTTTCATTACCCAATCCCCAAAAATCTCCGATAGTTATATCAGATACTCTTTCCGGTTTGGCATAATGACAATTAAAACAACTGTCTCGATAGGTAAAACCGTCAATAAAAGTGTTATAATATAAATCTTCATAACGGTGTGTCCATAGATCTCCGGACTTATAAATCAACCTATCATCATTATATACACATAGACTAAAAGCTTCAAATAACCGAAAACCAATGCTAGAAACTTTATCTGCTTTTATTTTGAGAGTATTTGCTATATAGTCAACCAACCATTTATTTGAAGGCACCCCATGACAAATAAGGTCTACCAAGAAAAGATTATCAGGTTGTTCCTCATACATTCGCTTGACAGCTGTCACTTGACAAGGTGTCCCGATAAATAATACGTTTGTTCCATCTTTTACATCTTGTCTAATTTGTGACAGGACATCAACGATACTGCTTTGCACATATTTAGAGCCTTTCAATTTATATGCATCTTTAAGATTATCTATGCGGATATGCTTAATTTCAATGCCCGGTATTACAGTGCATCCATAAACGATACCTACATTGGCTAAAAAATAATGAGTCAATACAGAAGCCATACCGCCGGAAGTGCTGCTTCTATAGTCTTCTTCGTCTTTCGACCATGCGGCGTATGCCACTGACGGATACAGACATACCGTATCATGCAACGATGGGCATGCTTTTTGACAAAGCCCACAATCAATGCATTTCTTCTGATCAACGGACGGATAAAGATGTCCCAATTCTTCAGCAACCAGGGATATGCTATGTTTGGGACACCTTGCGGCGCACAGTCCACATCCCGTACATAACTCTTTCTCACAAATCAATTTCATTTTTTATGAAGTTTGTTTTTTACGACGGAAATAAGCGTATTCCTTTCAGTCTTTTTCAAGCCGATAAACCATGAAATGGTCATAGTGACAATAGCGGTAATTATACATAGTGAAATGAAATTACCAAGAGTTTGAGCTTCAAGGAAATGATATTTTATGAAAACAGGCAACGGCAAAGAAAGAACCGTCACTCCGGCTACAGGAGATAAAACATCCTTTATAAGTTTCTTCAATGAATAGCCAATCAGACTCCGACAGAACAGAAAACGAACAAAACCTGCAATGAGTGTGAAGAATATTGAAATATAAAACACCGATGATGCGCTACAGCCGAACTTCAATGCAATATACCCGATCGGAAAAATGCACAATATGATGCAACTTACAACAATTTGGTAGTTCCGTATCCACCCCGTTGCTGACAAAGATGTCATAAAAGGAGTCCCAAAAAGTGTTCCACACAATGCATCTATCATTATCAATATAATGAATAAAGCAGCATAGTCAGGCACATCGACCAACCATAAATGCAACACGTAATCAATGTTCAAGCAAAGAGGAAATGCCATCATAAACAATATCAGAAAAGAATACTTTATCCCTAAATAAGAAAGCCGTTCCATTCCGGTTATATTTCCGGTTGCATAATCCTTGGTAATCTGGGGATTTAATGCTACTTGAAAATTAGAGATAAACCCCATAACGGCATTTGAGACCTGGGATGCCACCCCACGAGCAGCATTAATTGCAGGACCGAAAAAAAGATTGAGGACAATATTGGTCCCTTGATCACGCACGAGCCATGCCACACTGCCGAACAGATTCCATCCGGCAAAGCCAGACATTTGTTGATACAGAGCTTTATCCCAAAACAGTTTAAACCTGCTCTCTTCATAATGTCTCCTGCAATACATCTGATAGACAATCCGTATAATCAATTGCACAGCAAAGACAAGCATTCCATAGACAATAAGCTTATCCGCCGATACAATTACAAGCAAATAGACTATGCCTAATTTCAATAAGGCTTCCAATATGCTTATGTACGCATATACATTCATCTTTTCATGTGCAATTAAGACTGCATTATACGGCACCTGAATGATGTTGATGCAAAAAGTCAATATGGAAAACTGATAGACCCAATTGGCTGCAGCAATCCTGTTATCAGGAATGACCAGCTTTTCATTGACAAACCAAAGCCCAATCGTTTCAGCCAGAAATATTATTAAAATACCGATAGCTATATGGATGTTTAAGGCTGCAGCAAACACATTTTTTAATTTGTCCGTATCACCTCGACCAAGCTCGAATGTAAGAAAACGCTGTGTAGCGGTAGACATGCAACTGTTCAGGAAAGAGAACATTAAAACCACTCCTCCTACAACATTGTAAATGCCATAATCATCAATACCCAATTCTGCCAGCACGCCCCTTGACGTATAAAGGGTAACCAGCATGATAAGAATCATACGGAAATAAAGGAACAACGTGTTTTTGGCTACACGCTTATTGTTTTCTGCCGGATTTTTCATTATTTGTCACCATGTATTTGAATAAATTCATTTGCAAATTAACATGTTAACTTTATTATTTATTTTGACAATTAATCTTTTCTACAGTGGTTAAAAAGTCATTTCTTATCATATTCCAACGAGTTGTTTTTATGGGGTCTATATAAAAAAATCCTCTAATTATTCTTGAAAATCATTCAAATAATGGTATGTGTCTTTTTTGCCTGTTTTGAAAGCCGTTTCGTTAGATGTGACAACTCCTTTAAGCATTTCAAATTCACAATCACTTGTTAAAAATGACACACGGATATTCTTTAGTTCTTAAATTTTGGTTGCAGCGAAAATAAGCCTTTTAATTTATAGCTATAAATTGAGTACCTGCCTAAATTGAGTACTTACTTCCTATAATGTCCCAAATGTCATAAATATACTTCCGCCTATCTTTATTTTTACTTAGATCATATTTCTTTTTTATAAGCTCAAGGAAGCCATTGAGTGCTTACGACGCAAAGGGCGTAACATAACATCAGTGTAAGCATGACTTGCAGAACGGTGGTTTCACCAACCTGCAGGCTATCCCACTGCATCTCATTGGACAGCTTGCTGAAAAGCAGGAATAGCAGACCGCAAAGAAAGGTCTCGGTGACAATCACAAAGGAGGATGCTAATTTGTCTTTCATGGTAGGTTGTTATTATCAGATCACATTATAAAAGTGATCTCCTGTTATTTTTTCATACCATATCCATAGCCGTAACCATATTTGTGCCCATATCCATAGCCATACTTATGACCATACCCATAGCCACTCTTTCTTGAATTCAAATCAATACTATTAATAACCGTAGCCAATTTATCGAATTTCTTCTGATCCCGCAGCACATTAATATACTGATACCCCAACTTCGGAGTAACATCTGCACGACACACATACACGCACATATCAGCCACACGACTGGCAATAGCAGTATCGGTCACAATAGCAATAGGAGCCGTATCAAGAATAATGTAA
>MNQS01000197.1:0-256 GCA_001915545.1 Bacteroides sp. 43_108
CTTGGTTTATAATGTTACATTATCTCAAGAATCTAATCTGTGGACTTGCATTGTGCTCTCGCTGGCTTTGATGTTTCCATTAAGATAAGATCCCTGGTCTGGACCAGGGATGACGTGTCGTGGGCACGGTGCAAGATGGCATCTTGCGAGGTTAAACGTGAAGCTGACTTCACAAGGTAAAACGCAGTCTGCGCCTGCAAGGTAAACGCGCAAGGCGCTAGTTAAATGCGAACAAGTTCGCTAGTTAATAGCTCTT
>MNQS01000197.1:392-650 GCA_001915545.1 Bacteroides sp. 43_108
CTTGGTTTATAATGTTACATTATCTCAAGAATCTAATCTGTGGACTTGCATTGTGCTCTCGCTGGCTTTGATGTTTCCATTAAGATAAGATCCCTGGTCCTGGCCAGGGATGACTGTGCGTAGGCCTTCTTTGTTTTTTGTGGGTGTATATGCTTTTTTAGACACAAGAACATGTGTGAAGCTGACTTCACAAGGTAAAACGCAGTCTGCGCCTGCAAGGTAAACGCGCAAGGCGCTAGTTAAATGCGAACAAGTTCG
>MNQS01000197.1:670-19431 GCA_001915545.1 Bacteroides sp. 43_108
TGTGATGCTTTTACCTGCACAGCAAGGCTGTGTCATTTACCTGCATCACATATGTGATGTTTTTACCTGCAACTTTGTTGCTGAAGTTCTTTTGTTCTTATGTCTTAATTACTTGTTGCATCCTGCTTTATGTTCATAAAGAATGCGGAGCTTGCACTGCAAATCTTTTTGCTGTGATGGACATGTGGCGGGGCATGTGAGAGCTCGCTCATACATGGACAGACGTATGAACATCATCTGCATTCTTCTGTTCATTTGTTCTTGTGTCTTTATAGTTTGTTTACATCCTGCCTGGAATGAATAAGATTCTTGGTCTGGGCCAGGGATGACGAGTAGGGGCACGGTGCAAGATGGCATCTTGCGAGGTTAAACGTGAAGTGTGACTTCATTAGGTAAATGCAGAGCGATGCTTTGCTGACTCATTGATTTTACCTGCAACGCACCGCGTTGTCTTTGCTTGTGACTTTAGGTGTTTGATTATCACGGTGCACATGATTGTTGTGAAAATGGTTACAAAAATGTTGGTGGTTTGGGTGTTTTTGTGTATATTCGCATGGATGAACATGAATACAGAAATGAAAACGAACAAAAGAGTTATAAGTAAGGCTGAGAAGGAAATTTTATTGTTGTCGATGTTGGCATCGTTCCGTATAGAGGGGATAGATATTCCTAGGGAAAAGGCTGATGTGATTATGAAACATGCTGAGGAACGTTTGCAGAAGGTAACTATATAATTACTTGAATATGATTTTGCTTTGCATTGATTGTAAGGTATTTATGATATAAGCAGACCAATTGGTCTGCCTTTTTTGTTTTGTGGGTGTATGCATGTTAGGTAAAACGGCAACGGTGTTGCTAGGTAAACATGAAGCACGGCTTCATTAGGTAAACGCTACGCTAGGTATTGGTTTTTACATTGACGATTATATGTCATTCCTGGCAAGGACCAGGAATCTGATGTTCGTGGAGTGTAGGATGTGCTTTTTTTGTCGCCGGCATTTGTGCCGTCATTAGGATAAGATCCCTGGTCTATGCCAGGGATGACGCTGTCGGGGGCACTTGTTGTGTTTAGTGGGTGTTTACTTGTTTTTAGGACAAAAGAACATAAGAACAAAAGAGGCATTGAATGCTCGAATCTATGTTCAAGCGAGCTTGACATACCTTATTTCATTCAATGATAGCATCTGAGATGCTTTGTCTTCGACTTTCTTTTGTTGGAGAAGGACATAAGGGGATTACATTACTAATAATGCTAAGTTGTTATTCCTGGCTGGGACCAGGAATCTGATCGTCGGCGCTGTACAGTGCTCTCGCTGGCATTTGCATTGACATTTTGATAAGGTCCCTGGTCCTAGCCAGGGATGACGTGTCGCGGGCACTGTGCATTATTGGTGGTGTGTATTCTTATTTTAGACAAAAAAACATAAGAACAAAAGATTCTATAGAATGTGATAATGTTTGTTCAAGCGAGCTTGACATACATTTGTTTATTCAATGTAGTGCACCTATGGTGCGATGAGTACCTACTCTTCTACTTTTGTAAGGAAGAACAGAAGAAGTGGGCGTTTACATTGGTTACTACAACGTCATTCCTGGCAAGGACCAGGAATCTAGTCTGTGGGTCTGTACAGTGCTCTCGCTGGCATTTGCATTGTCATTTTGATAAGGTCCCTGGTCCTAGCCAGGGATGACGTGTCGCGGGGCACGGTGCAAGATGGCATCTTGCAAGGTAAAACGTGAAGCTGGCTTCACTAGGTAAAACGCAATCTGCGCCTGCTAGGTAAACGCGAACAAGTTCTGCGCCTGCTAGGTAAACGCGAACAAGTTCGCTAGCTAATAGCTCTTACCTGCATCACACATGTGATGTTTTTACCTGCAACTTTGTTGCTAAAGTTCTTTTGTTTTTATGTCTTGGTTTATAATGTTACATTATCTCAAGAATCTAATCTGTGGACTTGCATTGTGCTCTCGCAAATGCGACATCCTGCTTGGAATGAATAAGATCCCTGGTCCTGGCCAGGGATGACTGTGCGTAAGCCTTCTTTTTTTTGGGGGGGTATGTGATTTATTTGTCTGGAGTGATTGGGGATGTGTTTACGGAGAATATTTTTCGGATGATTTCTTCCATAGGGCGATAGTTGCGGTCGGCGGCGGATTGGACGGCGCAGACGTATTCGGTGAAGTGGGTGTCGGTGATGTATTCGAAGTGTAGGGGTGGGTAGCCTTGTTTCTGCACCATGAGGTTGGCGAGGAGGCGGGCTGTGCGTCCGTTTCCTTCGCGGAACGGGTGTATGAAGAGCAGTTCGGCGTGGACGCTTGCGACATCGCGGATGAGTGTGTCTGTGTCGCTGTATGTTTGCGGAAGTTTGTTCAGGAAGTCGCGTTCCAGCTCGGTCATGGCCTGGTCGATGTATATGGCTGACGGAAAGACGAAGCCGCCTTTGGACATGTTGACACTGCGGTACTTGCCTGCGAATTTGTAGAGGTGGCTCAGGGCCAGACGGTGGATGTTGCAGATGTAGCGTGCATCGAAACGGGTGTCGGGGGAGAGACGCTCAGACAGGTACATGGCGGCATAGAGGAATCCTTCGAGCTCTGACTGGTGCAACAGCTGCTCGTCCGTTATTCCCAGGAGGTTGGGAAGTACGTTGCCTTCATCGGGGCTGGTGTTATATTTTACCATGCGCAGTCTTTTTTTCGTGTTGGTGTGCGTCTGTTCAAATATAACGCTTTTGGGTGTGTGATGGTTTACGGTTGTGTTGTTTATCTGCTGTTTTATATGTTCCTGTTTTTTTATTCATGTCTGTTTTTCTTTCTGAAACGTTGTTTCTGCATGCAGTCGGATGCTTGAAAAGGCATGCGTTTATGCTATGGCGTATGCTTTGCAGTTACGGTGCATGTGTGCTTGTTGTGGTGGTGCTGTGGTAGTTGCGGAAGTATTAAACTAGCTATATAAGTAACGTTGCTTAATGAATTGAACTACAGTAGCATAAACAATATTTATCGGCGATTTTTCTTGCATGGTAATCGGAACCTTTATACTTTTGCATCGTCATCAGAAAAGATGACAGAGCTGAAATCCAAATATGCGCGCAAAATTAATGATTGAGGCTGAAAAGATTGTTTAACTAAAAAAAGAAAGGATAACGATTATGAAAACTATCAAGGTGAGGACAACATTGCAGAGAGTGGCTTGTGCAGACAAGGATATGTACGTGAGCAGACCGGTTACTTACTCGAAGATCGATACAGACGAACTTATCGAACATGCATCTACAGACGCCGGTGTTTCGAAGGCAAATGTGGCCGCTGTGTTCTACGCAATTATCCAGCAGGTGGAGGAGCTGCTTTTGAACGGACACTCAATCCAGCTCGGTCAGCTCGGCACGTTGAGGTTCTCGATGAACTGCAAGGCGTCTGAAAGTGCTGAGGAAGTAAGTGCTGACAAGGTGTTGAGAAGAAAAATCCTTCTTTATCCGAGTGCAAAGCTCAAGCAGGCTCTCGAACGTGTCAGTCTTACAGGATTCACTGCCGATGCAGGAGAAGAAGAGGAGGTTGTTGACGACGGTCAGTAATGTTCTTCGGAGGCCTGGAGGCGAAAGATGTTTTGATTGGTAAGGATTGTTTTTCAGGATGAATGAGTGGGGCGTGCAGGATGCCCGGGAATATCTGCACGCCCTTTTTGTACTACAATGTTGAATTTTAAATTATCAAGAAAGGAGAAACAAATTATGGACTTTGAGATATTCAGACAAATCTTTCAGGTTGTACATAAATATCATGATGTGTTTGCGGAATTGCTTTCGCTTCTGCTCAAGTGCAGCAACAAGGATGCGATCAAATAGACGGGAGTGAGATATGGTAATAAATGTCAAAAGAATATATAAGGGCGCCGGATACACTGTGGGCCGGTTGTTCCTGGACGGTACGTATTTCTGTGATACTCTCGAAGACAGAGACCGCGGTCTAAGTTCGGATATGTCGGCGGAAGAAATTGCAAAGATGAAGGTCGCGGGGGAAACGGCTATACCGACTGGAACGTATGACGTCACACTCGATGTGGTGAGTCCGCGGTTTGCTATGCGTAAGGCGTACAGGTTCTGCAGCGGACGATTGCCGAGACTGATAGACGTGCCTGGATTCAGCGGCATACTCATACATGCGGGAAATACTGCAAAGGATTCCAGCGGGTGCATTCTCGTAGGTGTGAATTCGTCAAAGGGTGTGTTGACGAACAGTGTGGCGATGTTCCGACAGCTTTATCAGAGTATGATGAAGAGCAGGAGAGGGCAGTTGAGGATTGTCATTGAATGATGGTTCGGGCTTCGGCTGTGCGGAGGCATTGCAATGCCGGCATTCGGAGATAATGCCTGCGTAAAGCATTGATTCTGCACATGTCCGAGGCCTGAATCTTATTTGTGATATTAGGTTTCGGAAGTTTTGTAGAAGAAAAATAAATAATTTGTAAAAATTTTATGTAAAATATTTGCAGTAATGAATCTTTTTGTTATTTTTGCTTGTGAGAAAGGATTTGTCAGTTTTCATCTACTACAACGCATTTCTCGGTTGTTCTATGACACTATGAAAAAGCTGAATTTTCACATACATGGAAGTTGTTGACTTATGTCTGCGATAGGAGATGATGTCTTTCGAGCTGATAATTATCACTGGGCTCGCGACTTTTGTGAGTAATTACATCTGACTGCATCGGAAAGCTGAGTTCGACAGGAAATCGTATACAGCCATTCTTTGCGGATGTGAGGAAAGAAGTAAAATTCTATTCGGATTTGAAAACAACAATAATGTGTAACTTAAAGCTTAAGTGCTATGTGTGTCGAAAAAGAGAAAAATAGCTGTGAAAATGAGGCTGCCCTTTCGATGTGTACCGGCGGTCGCTCGAGGGTGAAGAGAAAAGTGTCAGGCGGTTATCGCCTGGAAGGTAAAGCAACAATAAAGTATCTGCCTTTTGACAAGTCGCGTCTTACGTGTACTGTCAGCAGTCCGTTGCAGGATCTTGTCAGGTGGAATGCCATAGTCGGGGAACTGGTCAGGCGCGGACATCCGCGTGAAGACGTCGAGAGGCTGACGGACGACCTCAGAACCGTCATACTCGAACATCTGGAAGTGTTTGAGAGGGTGAATGTTCTGGGACTGTTCACAATCGCTCCAAAGATGTCACTGAAGAGGACAGCGAAAGCAGGCGGCGACATTGAAGATTTCGTAAATGAGGTACGGAGCATCAAGGCTGCGGATGTGGAATTCGGATTCGTTGTCAGATATCTTCAGGATATCAAGGATGTCGCTCAAGGATTCAAGGAGGTGAACCTGAGCATTACAAGCATTGATTTCGCCGACAACGAGTAGACGGGAAATGATGTCTTTTTTTATTTTGTATGCGGTGCGCTTTCTCGCGATGATACCGCATGGTGACGTAACAGTACCGATGTCTTTTTACTGAACGTTGCGGTCACCTATCTGCTATGCATGATAAAACCTTTCATAGGGAATGCGCGATGCATTCCCTTTTTTGTGCCGATGGATATTTTGACGGCTGAGCTTGGAATATGGCTGAAAGTACGGTAAAATGCGCATTTATAACTAAATTGCAATAATTTTTAGAAGCTCATATAATCTTTAATTTAATTAAAAAGTGTAACTTTGTCGGACGTTCAAGTATATACACCAAGTTATTCTTAAATATGGCGAATGTAATTAAATTACGTAAAGGCCTGGACATAAACCTGAAAGGTAAGGCTGCCAATAAGTTATCAGATGCTGGTGCATGTGATATCTACGGCTTGGTTCCAGATGATTTCACTGGACTCAAGCCTAAGGTGGTTGTTAAAGAAGGAGATGTTGTCAAGGCCGGAGATGCTTTGTTTGTTAACAAGCTCTATCCAGAGGTAAGATTTGTCTCACCTGTAAGCGGTACTGTTGCAGGAGTAGTGAGAGGCGAACGCCGAAAAGTATTAAGTGTTCAGGTCAAAGCTGACAAAGAGCAGCAGTATGCAGACTTCGGAAAGAAGGATGTGAAGACCCTTTCTGCCGAGCAGGTGGTAAAGGCTCTTACCGAGAGCGGTCTGTTTGCTTTCTTCAGACAGAGACCTTATGATGTCACTGCATGTCCGAATGACAAGCCGAAAGCTATTTTCGTGTCTTCATTCTCTGATATGCCTTTGGCTGCAGATTTTGAAGTTGCTCTCAAGGGAAATGAGGCAGACTTCCAGACTGGTATCGATGCAATGTCTAGAATTGCCAACGTATACCTCGGTGTCAAGCCAGGTGCATCAAATGCACTCATGCAGGCAAAGAATGCTACAGTGACTGTTTTCGACGGACCATGCCCTGCAGGAAATGTTGGCGTACAGATCAACCACGTGTCACCTATTAATAAAGGTGAGATCGTGTGGACAATCGGTGCTGAAGAGCTGATTTTCGTAGGACGTCTCTTCAACAAGGGTATTGTTGACCTGAGAAGAGTTATTGCTGTTGCCGGATCTGAGATCAAGGCACCTGAATACGTCAACGTAAAGGTTGGACAGCAGATCGGTTCTATCGTCAACGGACGTATCAGCAGCGAAAGAAACGTGAGAATCATCAACGGCAACCCGCTCGTCGGCAGAAAGGCTGACAAGGACTGCTTCCTCGGAGCTCATACTACTGAAATCACAGTCATACCTGAAGGCGACGACGTGAACGAAGCTTTCGGTTGGATCATGCCGCGTTTCAACGACTTCTCTACAAGCCGCACATACTTCAGCTGGCTGATGGGAAAGAAGAAGGAATATACGCTTGATGCCAGAGTGAAGGGCGGAGAGCGCCACATGATTATGAGCAATGAGTATGATAAGGTGTTCCCTATGGACATCATGCCTGAATACCTTATCAAGGCCATCATCACCGGTGATATCGACAAGATGGAGGCACTCGGTATATATGAAGTTGCTCCGGAGGACTTTGCTGTATGCGAATTCGTTGACTCTTCAAAGCTTGAGCTTCAGAGAATCGTGCGCGAGGGACTCGATATGCTGCGCAAAGAAAATGAATAAAAAATTAACAGTATTATAATAATGGGTGCTTTAAGAAATTATCTCAACAAGATAAAGCCGTCTTTCGAGGAAGGCGGCAAGCTGCATGCTTTCCGCTCTGTGTTTGAGGGAATGGAGACATTCATGTTCGTTCCCAATACAACTTCCAGATGCGGTGCAAGTATACATGATGCGATTGACTCTAAGCGTATCATGTCGTTTGTTGTAATAGCGCTGATTCCTGCACTGCTCTTCGGTATGTACAATGTGGGTTACCAGCATTTCACAGCATTGGAAGAGGTATCCAACGGAGCTGAGCAGATGCCTTCGTTCTGGAATGTATTCCTCTATGGATTCCTTGCTGTACTGCCTAAGATCATCGTATCATACGTAGTCGGACTCGGAATCGAGTTTACAGTTGCTCAGTGGAAGCATGAGGAAATTCAGGAAGGTTTCCTTGTTACAGGTATACTTATCCCAATGATTGTTCCTGTAACTTGTCCGCTCTGGATCATTGCAATTGCAACTGCTTTCTCAGTGATATTCGTTAAGGAAGTATTTGGTGGTACAGGTATGAACGTTTTCAACGTTGCTCTTGTAACACGTGCATTCCTGTTCTTTGCTTATCCTACTACAATGAGTGGTGACACTGTGTGGGTTAAGGGTGACAGCGTGTTCGGTTTCGGCGGAAGCGTTACTGACTACGGCGTGAAGCTCGACACTTTCTCACAAGCTACTCCGCTCGGCGAAGCTGCCGCTAAACTGCAGCCGTCAGCTGATTTCATCGACACTGTGACAGGATTCATACCTGGTTCAATAGGAGAGACAAGCGTAATAGCCATAGCAATAGGTGCCATCATCCTGTTGTGGAGCGGTGTAGCAAGCTGGAAGACTATGTTATCTGTTTTTGTAGGTGGTGCTGTGATTGCTTTCCTTTTCAATATTGCAGGTATGGACAATGTGGCTGCAAATATTCCATGGTATGAGCATCTTACACTTGGAGGATTCTGCTTCGGTGCTGTATTCATGGCAACTGACCCAGTAACTTCTGCACGTACAGAGACAGGTAAGTATATCTACGGATTCCTTATCGGTGCTGTAGCAATACTCATCAGAGTGCTCAACCCTGGATATCCAGAAGGTATGATGCTTGCAATCCTGCTCATGAACCTCTTTGCTCCGCTTATCGACTATTGCGTGGTACAGAAGAATATTAACATGCGTGCTAAACGTGCAACAAATAAATGATAGGGAACATGGCTACAAAGAAATTCAAATGTAAAGTCTGCGGATATATCCATGAAGGGGATTCCGCTCCAGCCAAATGTCCGAAATGCCAGGCTCCGGCTTCTGAATTTGAGGAAATCGTTGAGAACAACGGCGCAAATGAGAATTCGCAGGATAAGAAGGCACAGAAGAAAGGACTTAATACAAACAGCAATACATATATTATAGTATATTCATCGATCTTGGTCATCATCGTGGCCTTCCTGCTGGCGTTTGTTTCGTCTGTTCTGAAACCGACTCAGGATGCAAATGTGGCTATCGACAAGAAGCAGCAGATTCTTGCTTCTCTCAACATCAGAAATCTGCCTAAGGATTCTGTTGAAATCGTTTACGGTGAGGTTGTCAAGCTTGACATGGTTTTCGGCAAGGATGCTACTCCTACAAAGACCGGAGAAACTGAAGGCAAGAACGGACAGCACGACCAGGCTGGTTTCAAGGTTGAGAGCAAGGACCTTACAGACGAGGTTAGACCATTCTATGTTTGCGAAGTAAACGGAGAAACAAAGTATGTCATTCCTGTAACAGGTGCAGGACTCTGGGGTTCTATCTGGGGTTACATTGCAATCAATGATGACTGCGCTACTGTATACGGAAGCTACTTCTCTCATTCAAGCGAAACTGCCGGTCTCGGTGCCAGAATCGTTGAAGAGGGATTCCAGAACAGTTTCATCGACAAGAAGCTCTTTGACGAGAACGGCGAGAACATCGTGCTCAGCGTTGTCAAGAAGGGTAAGAAGGGTGAAGTTGTTTACGGAAGCAAGACATACGAAGTGCCGGCTGAGAGTTCAGTTGACGGAATCACAGGTGCAACACTTACTTCTGACGGTGTGAATGCAATGCTCCATGATGGTCTGTCAAGATACAAGGATATATTAAACAGTTACAAAAAATAAGAGGAATACAGAATATGGGTAAATTATTTTCAAAGGAGAATTGCAAAGTATTCACAAGCCCGCTGAATCTGGACAATCCTATTGCTGTACAGGTATTGGGTATCTGTTCTGCACTCGCAGTAACTTCGCAGCTGAAGCCTGCAATCGTTATGGGACTTTCTGTGACAGTGATTACTGCTTTCTCTAACGTGATCATCGCATTGATCAGAAAGACTATACCTAACAGAATACGTATCATCGTGCAGCTTGTGGTAGTTGCCGCACTTGTTACAATAGTCAGCAATATACTTAAAGCTTATGTCTACGATGTCAGCGTACAGCTTTCTGTATATGTGGGACTTATCATTACAAACTGTATCCTCATGGGTCGTCTTGAGGCTTTTGCCATGATGAACGGTCCTTGGGAATCATTCCTTGACGGTATAGGAAACGGTTTGGGTTATGCACTAATCCTGGTTATTGTGGGGTTCATCAGAGAACTTCTCGGATTCGGTTCAATACTCGGATTCCAGGTTATTCCTGCAAGTGCTTATGTCGAGAACGGAGGATGGTACATCAACAATGGTATGATGACTATGCCGGCGATGGCGCTGATAATCCTTGCGTGCTGCATCTGGGCTCACAGAGCATACAACAGCAAGAATGAAAAGAAATAATACATACTTAACAAGAATAGAAATTTAGTATGGAACACGCTTTAAGTTTATTTGTAAGATCCATATTCGTGGATAACATGATTTTCGCATTCTTCTTGGGTATGTGCTCTTATCTTGCTGTATCCAAGACAGTGAAAACATCTATAGGATTAGGTATCGCAGTTACGTTCGTGCTCATCATCACTGTGCCTGTAGACTATGCGCTGCAGACTAAAGTGCTGGATCCTGTAACAGGATTTCTGGGCATCGACCTTACGTTCCTTAGCTTCATTCTCTTCATTGCCGTGATTGCGGGTATGACACAGCTCGTGGAAATGGTTGTTGAGAGGTTTTCGCCTTCGTTGTATGCGGCTTTGGGTATTTTCCTTCCGCTAATCGCCGTTAACTGCGCCATCATGGGTGCTTCGCTCTTCATGCAGCAGAGAATCGTGATGGATCCGGCTAACACGCAGGCAATCACTAATGTAGGAGATGCAGTAGCATATGCTGCCGGTTCGGGTATCGGATGGACACTAGCTATTGTCGGACTTGCCGCCATAAGAGAAAAGATGGCATATACAGATGTTCCTGAACCGCTGAAGGGACTCGGCATCACATTCATCACGGTAGGTCTGATGGCGCTAGCTTTCATGTGTTTCTCAGGTTTGAACATTTAATTGCAGATAAAAATAATCATGGATACTAATTTCATATTGGCGAGTGTAGGGGTGTTTCTCGTGATAATACTCGTACTCGTAATAATCCTGCTTATAGCTAAGAAATATCTTTCTCCAAGCGGTAATGTGACTATTACAATCAACGGAGATAAGAAACTGTCCGTAGAGCAGGGTAGCAGCCTTCTTTCCACTTTGTCGGAGAACGGTATTTATCTGTCTTCTGCTTGTGGCGGCAAAGGTTCGTGCGGACAGTGCAAGTGCCAGGTAGTTGAAGGCGGCGGTGAAATCCTCGATTCTGAAAGAGGCCACTTCACACGCAAGCAGATCAAGGAGCATTACAGACTTGGATGCCAGTGTAAGGTCAAGGGTAATCTCAGCATAAAGGTCCCTGAATCAGTAATGGGCGTTAAGGAATGGGAGTGCACAGTAATCAGCAACAAGAACGTGTCTACTTTCATCAAGGAGTTCAAGGTGGCTCTGCCTCCTGGTGAACACATGGACTTCATTCCTGGTTCGTATGCGCAGATTGCTATTCCTGCGTACGAAATGGACTACGACAAGGATATAGACAAGGAAAGCATCGGTGATCTCTACTTGCCGGCTTGGAACAAGTTCAATATCTTCAGTCTTAAGTGCAAAAATACAGAACCTACAGTGAGAGCTTACTCTATGGCCAACTATCCGGACGAAGGTGATATCATCACGTTGACAGTACGTATCGCTACTCCTCCGTTCCTGCCGAAGCCACAGGTTGGATTCATGCCGGTATCGCCAGGTATCGCTTCATCTTACATCTTCAGCCTCAAACCGGGCGACAAGTGTATCATGAGCGGTCCTTATGGAGATTTCCATCCAGTATTCGACTCAAAGAGAGAAATGATTTGGGTTGGTGGTGGAGCCGGTATGGCACCGCTGAGAGCACAGATCATGCACATGCTCAGAACTCTCCATACAAGAGACAGAGAGATGCACTATTTCTACGGTGCAAGATCTATCGACGAAGTGTTCTTCATGGAGGACTTCCTCGAACTGGAAAAGGAATATCCAAACTTCCACTTCCACCTTGCGCTTGACAGACCAGATCCTAAGGCTGATGCAATGGGTGTTAAGTATACTCCAGGATTCATTGCTCCGGTTATGGGCGATACATACCTGAAGCAGCATGAGGCTCCAGAAGATGTTGAGTACTATCTCTGCGGACCTCCAATGATGTCAAAGACAGTGCTTGATCTTCTCCACAGCCTCGGTGTTGAGGATGATATGATCAGATTTGATAATTTCGGTGGATAATTTTATCCGAACTAAGTGTTTATATGAAGCCGTTCCTGTTTGTCGGGACGGCTTCTTTTTTATCTATATGTCAGTGCAGATTTTGAAGATAAGCTGCAAATGGCTTATATTTGCTGAAAATGCCGGAATCAGTACCGGTTTGAGTGGAATTTATGGAAAAGTGTCAGCTGCAGTTGCTTGAACTGCTGAAAGCGGGTTTGACAAAAGAAAGGCCCGACGGAGAATTATTTATAGGTGCCGACTGGAAGAAGCTTTACAATATGGCTTTTGAACAGTCTGTTGTTGCAGTCGTTTTTGATGGTATATGTTTGCTTCAGAAAGATTATATGCCTCCTCTCAAGATGAAGATGCAGATGATTTCGACCGTGCAATCTATTGAGAACACCAACAATATGATGAATTCGCTTTCGGCTGAATTGACAAGTATATTGGAAGATCTGGGCACTAAACCTGTAATGATGAAGGGACAGGCTTTTGCAACCGAATATCCGAATCCCCTTCACAGGCAGTCGGGAGATATAGATTTGTTTTTCAGAAGCGAGCCTGAGAATATTGCCGTGAAAGAGTGGGCACAGAAAAATGCTGAGCCGGATAATAAGATAAACGACAAGGATTATCCTTTTCATTGGAAAGGTGTAGAGGTGGAGAGTCATTTTCTTCTTTGCATGATGTATAATAAGAAGAATAATGATTTGCTGCAGTCTATTATCAGAAAAGAATTTGAAGAGAATGCACCTGTATTTGTTGATGTATGCGGAAAGAAAATAGAGACTGTGCCTCCAACATTGAATGTCCTTCATCAGATTATACACATCTCATACCATTTTCTTAATGAGGGTATAGGACTGAGGCAGTTTTGCGACTTGGCCTTGTATCTGCGTAATCATGCGGACGAAATAGATTACGACCGATTGAAAAGATATTTGTCAGAACTTGGTTTTGGTAAGTTGACTTCTATGTATGGCCATCTGCTTAACAGATATTTGGGGGTTGATGCAAACATTATACCGTTTGAATTAAGCGACAAATACTTTGCGTTGCTGGCAGACAGTATTTTTACTGGAGGCAATTTCGGAAAGAAAGTTTTCGGATTCAAAGGGAAAGACGCATTTTTCAAGTCAAAAATTAAAGCTATGCCTCTGCATCTGATTCATTACATCAAATACAGACACTTTAATCCGAAAGAGTTGGATGCAAATTTCTTGATTAAGTGGAAAAGGGCAGCAAAAGGTATCAAATAGTAAGAGCTATGAAAATTCTGTAATTTCTCAGTGAGCATTTTTATAGCATAAATGCTTTTTGATAGTACAAAATGAAAGATTAAAATTATAAATGTGTATTATATATTGCATTTTTTACGAAAAGTACTACTTTTGCACGTGTAAGCATGGTTGGTTTATCGGATGATGTTGGATTTGCTGTTTGAGACAGTGATTTGATATTGGGAAGATGGATGCGGGACATGCTTCTCGAAAAGAAAAACTGATATTTATGTCTGAAAGGATTAGATTTACAAAGATGCACGGTGCCGGCAATGATTATATTTATGTTTATGTGCCGGAAAATCATATTGCGGATCCTGAGAAATGTTCTATAGAGTGGAGCAAACCTCATTTCGGAATAGGTTCTGACGGACTTATTCTTGTGGATAAGTCTGACAAGGCTGATTTTTCAATGAGAATATTCAACAATGACGGTTCGGAAGCTATGATGTGCGGCAACGGAGTAAGATGTGTTGCCAAATTTGTAAGAGATCATAATCTTACAGACAAAAATGTTGTGACCGTTGATACCCTTTCAGGAATTAAAACCATTGAGCTTTTCACTGACGAGAACGGTGTTGTAAACAGAGGAAAAGTAGATATGGGCGAACCATCCTTGAGCAACAAAAAACAGCTGGCAACTGAGGACGGCAGTATGGTTGAAGGTGAGGTAGTAGCTGGGCAAAGCAAATTCAAGGGTACATTTGTTTGTATGGGCAATCCTCATTTTGTCATATTTGTTGAGGATATTGCTTCTGTTGATATAGAAACTTTGGGACCGGTAATCGAAAACAATCCGTTGTTCCCTGAAAGATGCAATATTGAATTTGCTCAAGTACTTGCAGACGGCAGCATCAGAATGCGTGTTTGGGAACGCGGTTCTGGAATTACAATGGCATGTGGTACAGGTGCTTGTGCTACTGCGGTGGCTGCATCGACAACTGGCAGATCAGGACGAACCAGTCGCATTATTATGGATGGCGGGGAACTGATCATTGAATGGAAGGCAGAAGACAATCATGTTTATATGACAGGACCCGCTGCAAAAGTTTTTGAAGGTGAAATAGAACTCTGAGCCTACATCGCTGTTTAGACAGCCTGCAGGCTCTATATTTTTGTTGTTTTTAGAGATAATACATCAATATATTTTTAGTTATGGCAACTGTTAATGAAAATTTTCTAAAGCTGTCACAGAATTACCTTTTTTCTGATATCGCAAAAAAGGTGAGCAGATATGTGGCAGAGCATCCAGAGGCTGACATTATAAGATTGGGTATAGGTGATGTCACTCGTCCGTTGGCACCGGCTGTTATTGAGGCGATGCATAAGGCGGTGGATGAAATGGCGTGCAAAGAAACGTTCAGAGGATATGGTCCTGAACAGGGATACGGATTCCTGCAGAAAGCTATCATAGATAATGATTTGGCTCCTAGAGGCGTTACTTTTGACCCTGACGAGATTTTCATAAGCGACGGTGCCAAGAGCGATACTGGAAATATTGGTGACATTCTTGCTAAGGACAACGTTATCTGTGTTACTGATCCTATATATCCTGTATACATAGATTCGAATGTGATGGCAGGCAGGGCAGGCGAGCTGATTGGAGGTATGTGGTCGGATATTGTGTACCTTCCATGCAACGATGAGAATAATTTTGTTCCAGAATTGCCTGCAAAACACGTAGATGTTGTTTATCTTTGCTATCCAAATAACCCTACGGGCACTGTGATAAGCAGAAGTGAACTGAAAAAATGGGTTGATTACGCATTGGCAAACGACGTCCTGATAATGTATGATGCTGCTTATGAGGCATATATACAGGACAAAGATATTCCTCATTCAATATATGAGATTGAAGGTGCCAAGAAATGTGCCATTGAGTTTCACAGTTATTCGAAGACTGCAGGGTTTACTGGAGTACGATGCGGATACACAATTATCCCTAAAGAACTGATGGCTGTGAGTGCTGGTGGGGATAAAGTTTCCCTAAATCACTTGTGGAACAGAAGACAGTGCACAAAGTTCAACGGTACAAGCTATATCACCCAGCGCGGTGCAGAGGCAATCTATACAGAAGAAGGCAAGAAGCAGATTAAGGAAACCATTGCCTACTACATGGAGAATGCAAGAATCATGCGTGAGGCATTTACAGAACTCGGCATGAAGTTCTTCGGCGGCAAGAATGCTCCTTACATCTGGCTGAAAACTCCAGGAAATATGACATCATGGGAGTTTTTCGATGAAATGCTTCATAAGATCAATGTGGTCGGAACTCCAGGTGTAGGCTTCGGACCTTCTGGTGAAGGATTTTTCCGATTTACAGCTTTCGGAAGCAAAGAAGATTGCACAGAGGCTATGAGGAGATTGAAAGAGTGGTATAAATAAAATTCTACGGAAAGCGTTAATACTTAAAATACTGGCAATTGGGCTTCTTTCATTGAGGTTTGATTTGAATCTCAAGAGAATGTACGCTTCTTTTGCTAATTGTAATAAAAAGCATTTTTCATTATAAATTTATATGGCTTCAAAATTAAGATTTAAAGTTGTAAACGATGCTTTCAACAGAAAGCCCGTTGATGTTGAATCGCCGAAGGAACGGCCTTCCGAATATTTCGGAAAGTATGTTTTCAATAGACAGAAGATGTTCAAGTATCTGCCTGCCGATGTTTACAAGAAAATGTGCGACGTTATTGATAATGGAGCACCTTTTGACAGAACTATTGCAGACGAGGTGGCAGAAGGAATGAAGAAGTGGGCTATGGAGTTGGGGGTTACCCATTATACCCATTGGTTCCAGCCGTTGACAGAAGGTACAGCTGAAAAGCACGACGGTTTCGTTGAGCATGACGGCAAAGGCGGAATGGTCGAGGAATTCGAAGGAAAACTTCTTGTTCAGCAGGAATCTGATGCTTCTTCTTTCCCTAATGGAGGTATACGTTCAACATTTGAAGCCAGAGGTTATTCTGCGTGGGATCCTACATCACCAGTATTTGTGATGGGTGATACACTCATGATTCCTACAATATTCATTTCATATACAGGTGAGGCACTCGACTACAAAGCTCCGCTGAAGAAGTCTCTTTATGCAGTAGACAAGGCCGCTACAGCTGTGTGCAAGTTCTTCGATCCAAAGGTTACAAAGGTTTATTCCAACCTTGGATGGGAACAGGAATATTTCCTCATTGATGAACTGCTCTATTCTGCACGTCCAGACCTGATTCTTACAGGCAGAACACTCATGGGACATGATTCTGCCAAGAACCAGCAGATGGATGACCATTATTTCGGATCGATTCCTTTGAGAGTTGAGAATTTCATGAAGGATCTTGAAATTCAGGCCTTGGAATTGGGCATACCTTGCAAGACACGTCATAACGAGGTTGCGCCTAACCAGTTTGAGCTTGCTCCTATTTTCGAGGAGACAAACCTCGCCATCGACCACAATA
Source organism: Bacteroides sp. 43_108 (assembly GCA_001915545.1). GTDB lineage: Bacteria > Bacteroidota > Bacteroidia > Bacteroidales > Bacteroidaceae > 43-108. Next base: position 17,189 of record MNQS01000197.1, read on the forward strand.
TGCTTATCATGTCGCTCATGAAGAAGGTTGCAAGAAAGCACGGATTCAGATGCTTGCTCCATGAGAAACCTTTCAAGGGCGTAAACGGTTCTGGAAAACATAATAACTGGTCACTCTGCACAGATACAGGCGTTCTGCTTCATGCTCCAGGAAAGACTCCTATGGAGAACCTGCGTTTCATCACATTCATTGTTGAGACTCTTAAGGCTGTTTATGACCATAACGGTCTGCTCAAGGCTTCGATCATGAGTGCAACCAACGCGCACAGACTTGGTGCAAATGAGGCTCCTCCTGCAATTATTTCAGCGTTCCTTGGAAAAACTATTTCTGTAATTCTCGACCATCTTGAGAACTATAAGGACGATGATGATATTCTTTCTGCTTCAGGTAAGACAGAAATGAGACTTGACATGCCGTCTGTACCGGAATTATTCATCGACAATACTGACAGAAACAGAACTTCACCATTTGCTTTCACAGGTAACCGTTTCGAGTTCCGTGCAATAGGTTCTGAGGCCAATTGTGCATCTGCAATGATAGCACTTAATACTGCTGTTGCAGAAGCTCTGACTTCGTTCAAGGAAAGAGTTGATGCTCTCATTTCCAAAGGTGAGGCGATGGAGAATGCAATACTTAAGGTTGTACGTGAGGATGCAAAATACATCAAGCCTATTCACTTTGAAGGAAACGGATATTCTGAGGAGTGGAAGGAAGAAGCTAAGAAGAGAGGTCTCGACTGCGAAACAAGTTGCCCGCTCATATTTGACAGATATCTTGATGAGTCAAGCATAAAGATGTTCGAGAATATGAGAGTCATGACTCGTCACGAGCTTGAAGCAAGAAACGAAATCAAGTGGGAGACATATACAAAGAAGATACAGATTGAGGCTAGAGTGGTAGGTGATTTGAGCTTGAACCACATTGTTCCTGTTGCAACCAGATATCAGAGCAATCTTATCGACAATGTACATAAGGTGAAGGAAATTTTCCCTGCAGAGAGAGCTTCTCAGGTATCAAAATACAATATGGAATTAATAGAGCAGATTTCTGACCATGTTTCATGTATAATCAGCAAGGTTGATGAAATGGTTGAGTGCAGAAAGGTTGCCAACAAAATAGCAAGTGAGCGTGAAAAGGCAATCGCTTACCATGATACGGTTGCTCCAATGATTGAGGAAATTCGTCGCCACATTGATAAGCTTGAACTTATTGTTGATGATGAAATGTGGCCGCTTCCAAAATATAGAGAAATGCTTTTCATCAGATAAAAGCTGACGCATAATAGTTTACAAAAAACATTTTAAAACGAGAGGTACCATAATTGTTTCATTTGTGGTAGCCTCTCGTTTCATTTGAACAAAATTCTTGTCTTTTTCATGTTTCTTTTGTCCGGTTTTTCCTATCTTCGTAACATCTTTGTAACATCCTTAAAAACCAAGCTAAAATACAATGAGTTTATATGTAGAAGTACAGCAAGATGCTACCATTTTGTCGTGTCTACAGGATATGGAACCTATAACCTTGGAACAGATGTCGTCGATAAGACTGATGAACCGTACAGACATGAAGTTCGTGACGAACAAGTCTATGCTTGTGCAGCTTCTTAATGCTGTGGGAAACCTCTATTATGTTCAGGATATTGACGGAAAGAGGATATCAAATTATCGTACCGTATATTTTGATACTCCCGACCATCATTTTTATATGATACACCATAATGGAAAGTCTCCTAGGCAGAAGGTGAGAATACGGACATATCTTGACTCCGATATTTCTTTCCTTGAAATAAAGGATAAGAACAATCATGGACGCACACAGAAAGAAAGGGTAAAAATCAAGAATCTTGATTCTTTTGCTTGCAATGAATGTGACGATTTTATACGCGGTGCTTTGAATATCGGTTTTGATGATCTTTCGCCTGTGATTGAAAATCTGTTTCAGCGTGTGACATTAGTGAACTATGGCAAGACGGAAAGATTGACTATTGATTTCAATGTTGCTTTCAAAAATTTTGAAACGCAGAAGAGTGCTGAAACAGGCGATCTGGTAATCATTGAACTTAAACGAAGCGGACATGAAGCTTCACCGATTCTTTCTGAATTGAGAACGTTGAGAATTAAACCTTTTGGCTTCAGCAAATATTGTATAGGGATATTCAGTAAATGTCCCTAAAAAGTAATATGGCATATAAAGTCGATAGAGTATAATCACTTTATGTGCCATTATTATTGCCCATTTTCCGT
>MNQS01000198.1 GCA_001915545.1 Bacteroides sp. 43_108
TTAATTTACTTATTAAAGTAGTTATAAGACTGGAAGAACATGAGAATGTATTACGTAATCGGGGTTCTTATTACACTATTTCTTGCAAGCTGCGGAGAACCGCCTATGCCGCCAAGCGATGAGGAAATGATACGCCACTTTGCCACGCACGAGGCGGCGTTCCGTAAGGTGTACGAAATCATGTCAGAGAGTTCAGAAGGTAGTTTTCACTACCCGCCACTTTCTCCTGACGGGATCATTATACTTGATTCAATAGAGCAAAGTGATACATCCTATGAATCAAATGACGAACAAGACATCCCGGTATATGGGCTGTTAAAGCCAGACCGAATCCTACTCGACTCCCTGTTATCAGAGATTGGATGCGGTTTTATCCTTGTTGATCGCAGGGAATGGGAAACGGCAGATTCGGTATATGTGAGCCTTTTTATGCCGTACTACTCCCACAGTATCGTAGATGCAGGAACGTCCAAGAGTTTCGTTTACGATCCCGGATTGAGAAGCCGTCGGAATATCCGTATCACCGAACATGGCGACCTAAACGAGATCTACCGCAGGACGTACAACGACACCACGCTTTACAAGCCCATCAAGGAAGGTTGGTACATCGAGTTAGACCATTTACGATAACCTGAAATGATGAACAAAACAATATGAAATCAAGATTGGTATTAAGGATATTGTGGGGACTATGCTGTCTGCTATTGCTGTGGATGGTTGTCAGTGATTCTATACAATTCTCAAAGCATCCGGAACTTTACCCGATAGGTTGTGAAGGATTAGGTTGGAGCTATGAATCTTCCGAAAACTATATCTTTACAAGCCGGGTGGCGATTGGTTGGAGTGCCATCGGCTTTGTCGCATCTGCCTGCTATCGTTTCAAGTATAGCGGAAAAATACTGTTGGTACATTTTGTACTGACACTACTTCGATGTTGTTGGAATTGTATAGTCATTTATGGATAGGGGTTTGCTTTATTGTCCCTAACTAACGATTAAACGCCGGGAAACTTTCGGGCGAGACAGCTCCACCGACCTTAGGGAGAACGTCCAAACAAGCATCCCCAAAAAATGCTTTTGAGCATACCATAGAAAAAAGGAAGACCGAATGTTCTGAAGTTTCTTCCTTATGATATATATTTGTAATTGAGCGAAATGAAAAGATTGCCATAAACAGCGATTGGCTGCCGAACATTATGTTTAGAATGAAGAAACAGGAATATAAAGAGCAAGAACGACATTATTATTTCTTCGACTATCTGTTTTGGTTGGGAGAAATAACATGGGAGCATTATCACAAGGTCAGTTTCAAACAACCCCGTGGGAGTGATATGCTGTGGGCCTGTATCACGTTTTTTATATTCATGCCGGTTCTGACCATAGGCGGTCATTTTCTGGATGACTTGGCATTCGAGGTGTTTGGAGCCGTTCTTCTAATCGTGTTCTCCGTTTCTGTCTTCATGACAGACCGTCTGTTCGGCAAAATATACCCGCCTTCCCGGCGGAAAGCGGTCATGCAGCATTATGCGGGACGCAAGTTCAGTCCCTTCCGGCGCAACCTGTTCTTTTTCCCTCTCTATTTGCTTCTTATTCCCGCAATGGTTTTATTAGGAACTGCTCTGAAATGGATAACTGAAATACTCAAATGACAAATAGAAGAAACATATTCAGCCGTTTTTTCCGCCTGTTGGTGATGCTGCATAAAATTTCCTACGCGCATTTCACGGAATGGAACAATAAAAGGAAGCGAAAGGCATTTGCTGCCGGAATATACTTCCTGAGCATCCTCCCGGAATTCGTCCTGTTGGCCGGCACATTTCTGGCGGCAAGGGGACAAGACGGGTATGTACATCTGGTAAACGTGCCACAAAAGGTTGTTTTCTACGGTCTGGCGAGTCTGGCGGTGCTGCTGTCAGCCATCCCTCTGGGATTTTTTGACGACAAGAAGATATGCAAGGAAGTCCGGCAGGAACTCCGTGAACGTCCCCGTTACTGGAAACGAGCAATAGCAGTCTATTGGGCAGTTATCGTGGCTATGGTGGTGGCGGCGAATATTGTGTTTCCCTCTTTTTCGGACAAGACAATGCCGCCGGAGAATGAGCGGACTGAAGTACCGCAAAGGTGGAGGGATTACCTTTCACTACGTTTTGCCATAGTAGCCCGTCAGGAAACGCCCAATGAAGTCTTGCAGCGTCTGATCGACCAAGACGGGCGCACGACACGCTACGGGAAACCAGTCTATGCCATGCAAGTAAGAAAGGAGGACATGGCTGGAGAGTTCCGTGTAGGGTTGCTGAGCCATGCCACATTCGAGGAAATCAGAGACGGCAGACCAGCATTAGGATATTGCTGACCGTTTGGTACGAAATGAAGAAAGTAGAGCTTTGTCCGGTGGACTCTTTGGAATGGACGGAGGATATGGAGTTTTAAGATTTACAGAAACATGAAAAAAGTAATAACGGCCTCCGGCAAATGCTATGGGTATAACGTTCAAGATAAATGTGCAATTTATTTTGAATGAGTATGATGAAAAGTAGAATTTTAAGCAGAAAAAAAATAAAGACTATGAACGATGAAATGTTTCAGAGAATACTTGATGAAATAAAAAGTTCGTCAAAAACGATAAATGTGCTGCCTCTGGATGAAGCAGCAAGGCAGGCAATGAAAGAGAAGTACCGGATCAAGAGCGGTAGCCTGATGGCTGCAATCCTTGAAAACACAGGTGGTATAGTCATTGACAACTGGATAAGGCTGTACGGTTCGGGAGAACTAAACTTTGTCACTAGAAACAGTCTGTTCCCGTTCAACGAGATAGTGATCGGCGAAGACATACTGGGAGGATTGTTCATCTGTCTTGACGACGGCAATATCGGCTATTTTGCCCCCGACTGTCTGGAGATGGAAGATATGGAGATAAAATTTGGACAATTCGTCTATTGGTGTCTGCATGGCGATACGGATAAGTTCTATACCGATTACAGATGGGACGGCTGGCAGAACGATGCTTCGAAACTGAAGAGCAGTGAGGGCGTAGCTTTTTATCCTTTCCTTTGGGCTGAGGCGGAAAGTCTGGAGAGCAGAGTCCGAAAAGTCGTTCCGATGGATGAAATCCTGAGACTTCAGTTTGCCTTTCTGGGCCAGAATGACAAGAATGAGTGAATTCATTGCTATCCTCTGACACAAAGCTGCAAATGCGCTTAAATTCCTCATGATTTTCATGGGAGGGGGATTTTTTGTGTTACGGAAGAACTTGTACCCCAATGTAGTGAACTGACAAAATGTTGCTAAACTATGATTAAAAGCATGGATTTCCATGTGGAAGGCGTATTGTATTACAATAGTGCCAAATTTCTGTTATTATTAACAAATTAAATGTGACCAGTTGGAATAAAATCGGTATCTTGCATTTATAAACAAAATAATGAAATTATGGGACTTGGATTCACCATTCACACTAAAATCAAGGATATTGAAAAGTTTCAACAGACTGTAGAAAGTCAGGCTGTTGAGTCCGGTTATAATGCAGAGCACGATGAATCATCTTCGACGGTAAGTTTTTGCAGGCTGGGCGACTTGTTCCTAAATTATCAACATGAGGGAGAAGGAAATACAGACAACGTCATTTCCGTAAACGGAGACTGCCAGACCAACATGCTTGGTCCCGGCTTCCACAAGGCAGCAATAGAGTTCATCGACAGACTTCAACAGGCGACCCGTACCCGGTTTGAGGTTGAAGACGAGACGGACTATTACACGGAAAGGGACTTTGAGGCCATGAAGAAGAAACATTTTCACAAGTGGCTGGCCAAACTGTTTGAAATCATCCAGGAGCAGAAGGACAAAGGCAGCACGTCTTTGTTATTCTGTTGGGATATCAATAAATATTACCCTCAATCAGACAACGGCATTGTCATTTCACCTTTGGGTTCTTTCTGTCTTTCAGAGGTCGTTAGGCGTATCCGGGAAGAAGGAATCGAATCTTTTGCCGATGATTTCTTCATCTGGAACAATTCGGAACGTGATGCACGTTTTCATAGAGGCATGGCCCTGAATGCCATGTGGGAGGACTGCTATTTCATGCCGTCAGAAAGAAGTGAAGAAGATGCCCGTATCAACGGGTACATCATAAGCGAGCTGGAAACGACAGCATCACTTGACCCGTCTCTTCCTTTCCCCAAAAAGGAATACGAGGAACTTTGCAGACTCCATGGTTGTGTTCCTGTCCCGACTGACGGGATACCGCCCTACGAAACGGAATTTGCCATCGGCTACCGGCGCGGAATTGTCAACCATAAGGTCGGGAAGATCAGGTTCAGCCTACCGGGCAGCTATCTCGAAGATACGGATGAAGGCACCCTCGTCTATTATGATGCGGCTGCAGACAACTGGCACACGGTTAGATGCACCGGATACTCTACCGATGGTGAGCCGGATTTCCTTGATGTGGAAGAGGAAATGATTGAAGAAAGGGAATTTGACGGCGGAAAATACCGCCTCTATGACATGGGTATCGACCAAGATTCAGAGGATGAAGAACCTTATCCCGTTTACAGCTGTCATGCACTGTGTCCCAACCAGTACACCCTCTTCACGTTGTGTGCCTCCCGGTTAGAGGACCTGAAAAAACTTTCAAGTGAATTCCTCCCGACTTTGGTTGCAGACCAGCCTATAGAACCGGAAAAAAAGCAAATCATATATACCGGAGAGAACATGAATGACGAATTGATGGAGCAGATAGACGAATGGCACAAGGCCGAAAAGCATCAGGAAATCATCGATGCACTGGAACAGATTCCGGAAGCCGAACGGGATTTTGAAACGACCGGCTTTCTTGCAAGGGCGTACAACAATATTGAGGAATATGCCAAAGCCGCGGAACTGCTCGAATCCGTCAGGGAGGAAGGCGCTGAAGATGAACGGTGGAATTTCAGAATGGGATATGCCCAGTATTTTCTGAACAATTATCGGGAGGCCCTGGATTATTTCAGCAAGGCAAGGGAACTTAATCCGGAAGATGAATACACCCTGAGTATCATCCGTCAGTGCAATATGCACTTGCCGTTAACCAGACGAGTGAAAGAATTCTGGAACTGGTTTGTAGAAAACGAAGAAAAGCTGTCTGGCATGATGAATCCGAAATCCATGGAGGAAGCTGATGCCTTCATGGAGTTTATCAGTAAAGGAACCAATCTGATATCGGAAGACATGCACTTCAATATCGGAGGTGACCATGAGTTCACGTTCTCGGTCGAAGGATGGCCGGATCTCTTCATCATCTATCCTTACATCATATCCTGTATAACCCGGGCAAGGTCGGGTCTTTCGCATACCGTGTACACGATACCGATGTCGATATGGGCAAGATCATGGTAAAAGCATCCTATGACGAAAAAAGAGAAAACTTCAACATCAGGTATTACGACAAAAATCTTTGTGCCTTACCGGAAGAAAATAGTGACGGAAACTTTCATGTCATTTTGGAACTTGTACTGGGAGAAGGTGTCTCATTCAAATATGTCAATGGTATAGAAAGAGCGTCAGGCATTGAGGAAGGCATGATTGCCTTGTCCGGGTTGAGACAGCACATAGAGGAAACCGTGAAATCCCACGGCCATGAATTCTTCGAGAATCCGAAGGACGTTTATACGGGATATCAACTGACCCCGAAGGAAAGTGATGAACTGCGCTTCGATGTGATAGTAGGATCTACCTGTCTGAGCTCCATCGTAGCTGACTATTATCATGGTTCAACCGAGATATTTGACCATGCCAACGGTTTCGGTGCACAAGCTCTTTACATAGTCTTCCAGAATGGTGCTGGCGAAGATAATATATTGAACTTCCGTCATGATCTTGAAGACAGGATAACAGAAGAGATTCTTGAACCGGGCAATCTCGGTGTGATAACAGGGGGTGCAACCGGAACGGAATACAGCTATATCGACCTGTTTGTCTATAACCAGCAAGTATTTATCTCAACTTTGCTTCCTTTGCTTGATGAGTATCCTGAGTATTCTTTCTACCTTTCCGAATTCTGTAGGCAGGGTCAGTTATGTAGACTTTCAGACAGCGAACCATGGAAAGGAGAAAGTCCTGATGGCATTTCGTACAGTCCGGGAGATGATACATTCTTCAGTCAGATAGAAGAGTGGAATGAGAAGGACGAATACACGAAGTCTATCAGGGCTTTGGAGGCAATACCTGAAGAGCAACAAGACTACAGGATAAAAATGTTGCTTGTAAGTGCATATGAGAATTATGCCATTATCGGTGACAATGATGAAGGAACAGAACGCTGGAAAGGAGACAGAGTTCTACTAAAGGCAATAAGACTTATGGAGACCGTGCGTGACGAAGGTGAGAAAAATGCGAACTGGAACATGCGTATGGCATACGCATACCAATATCTTATGAGACAAGAAGAAAAAGCGATAGAATATGCCAAACGCTGGGCGGAACTTGATCCGGAGGACAGCAGTGCCAAGGAAGTCATCGAAGAGTGTATGGAGGAGATTTCGAAGCGGGAGAACAGTTCAAACGTGAAGGAATCCGATACAGTGGAGCCATGCGCCACAAGCAACACGCATATTGAAACAAGAGAGACTGAAAATATCGAACTAAGGGATAAGAATATGGACAACAGACAGAAAGAAGCAGCTCTGGCTGCAATGATAGCCTGGCTCTCGCACTCGCAGGAGTTGGGACATAAGCCAGCGGAGATCGAGTGTACGGGAACATTCGTACTGCACGATATGACCTACTACATTTTCAAATACAAGGATACCAAGGACAGTGAATGGCTGCTGGGCGTGAATGGTGGATACGAAGGAGACAGCTTGTCAGACTGCGGCCATACCTTCAGTGAGATGGAACCCTATGACGAAAAGACGGCTGTCAAGGATGCTACGGCCCTTGTCGAGATGGTGCGTTCCTACTGGATGGAACAGGCAAAGCAGGCCGAGGAACGTGAGAAAAAGGCCGGCACATTCGTGGGATTCGCCTTGCTCTCCGACAACAGCTGGGACAAGGAAAAATACATCAGAGATCTGAAAGAACAGTGGGACATCACCGCTGAAGAGAAATCTGACGAGGAACGGAACCCCGAGTCACTGGTCTTCGACGTGGGTGACATGATGGCGGCGGTAAGCCTGATGCCTGCCCCCGTACCTAATGGCGAAGCCGAAGAATGCGCGAAGAACAATTACATGTGGTCGGAGGCCGAAAAAACAGCCAAAGAGCATAAGGCTCACATCATGGTTGCCGTTATCGGCAAAGAGGAGTCCCTGATCGAAAGAGGTAAACTGTACGTGAAGCTGTTGTCTGTCTGCTGCCACCAGAAGAATATAACCGGTATCTATACCAGCGGTGTCGTTTTCCAGCCCCGTTTCTATGAAGGCTTTTCCGGAATGATGAAGGAGGATTCGCTGCCTATATACAACTGGATATGGTTCGGGCTTTACCGTACCGAAAAGGGAATCAGCGGCTACACCTATGGAATGGAGTGTTTCGGCAAGGACGAAATGGAGGTCCTTGACGTGGATGCCGACCCGTCAAAGGTGAGAGACTTCCTGGCCAGCATGGCAGGATATGTTCTGGAATACGATGCAGTTCTCAACGACGGAGAAACCATAGGCTTCTCTGCTGTCGATAAACATAGGATAACACGTGGACAGGGTGTTGCCCTTCCGGACAAAGTGACTCTGAAAATCTCATACGGCAGCGAAGACGATGCCGATGGCGGTCCCGATTTCCCGGATGACACGGATGAAGTGATGGACGATGCGGAAGGCCATCTGGAGAAGTTCAAAGAGAAGGATCTGCCGTTAGATACAATTACGGCCTACAATCATCTGGCAATATATCTACGCTGGTGCATGGTAAATGACCTTATGAGGGATGATTTTCTTGAACAGTTCGGAGACCTTGTGTCCCGGATCAAAAGCGGCTCGGCCGATGATGACCTGAGGGTGTTCATAAAGGACAACCTGAACGGGCAGCTTACAAGATTCCTGTTCAATAAACAGGGCCGTGCATTTGCCGACTACTATTATGGCAGTTACTATGGCGCCAACGAAACTCCATTTTATCCCGGAGACATTGACAACCACGCCCTGGATTATTTCGGTCCGGAAAGGTATCATTCCGATGAGTTCAAAGAGGAAGCATACCTGTTTGTCCCGTATGACGAGGATTATTACCAGGCAATGTCACAACGCATAGACAGACGCTTCGCCAACTGGCAGGGGCTGCATATAGACAAAGATACCGTTGAGCCAGACGAACTGGCCCGTGCCTTCATGGATTATCTTGATTGTGAATGCACCTATTTCCCATCCATGAGTGACGATGACCCTATCATGTCAGCCTATACCTATGCCCAACGGCTCGGCGTGCGGGAAGGCTTCATCCCCGTTCTGGTCAATGTCGATGAAGGTTTGTGGGAAAACATAATCGGGAACTCGGATCCTGACAGCGAAAGCTCGGATGATTACACATTCAACCGGGAAAAAGTCAATGAATTCCGCAGAAGGCTGCTTGAGGCTCCTGTCATGGACGGGAAATCCATCCTTGACAAGCTGACCGGGCAGGACAACGATGATATTGATGAAGAGCCTGAAGGCGGATTCGACAACAACCGTTATTCGAGCTACTGGAATACCGATACGAACATGACGCATCCGCTGATCCTTGCCCGTATTCCGGTCACGGAGCCGTGGAAAATATTCGCGTACCTGCCATTCGGCAACTGGAACGACTGTCCTGCAAACCCCGAACTGATGGCCATCTCAAAGTATTGGTACGAGGAATACGGTGCTGTTCCGGGAACCTTTACCAGCGACCAGCTGGAGTATGAACTTCCAGCTCCCGTTCCGGAAGACAGAGCAATGGAAGCCGCAATACAGCAATATGCTTTCTGTCCGGATATGGACCAGAGCTGTGACGGCATAGGCAGTCTTGCCGACACGTTGCGTCAATCCAGAATATGGTATTTCTGGTGGGATTAACCGATTCTTTCACATTCAAAAGCATTTCAATATGAATCAAGTATTTCAACAAGACCTAAATACAAAGGAACTGCAGCCCGGAGGACCTTTACTTATAAACCTTCTGTTCAAGGAACCGGTTGAATTGCCGGATACGCAGAGGGTGGCTGATGTATGCCGGAAGCATTTCGGCAATGTAGAATGCCGCGAAGGTGATGACAAGTCTGTCTTCATCACAGCTTTGGACCACATGGTGGAGTTTGAGGACGGGAAAGCACCCGTGCAGTTCCTGATGACTTCGTGCATGGACTTTGACGGAAAGACCGTGGACGACTTCACCCGGAGCCAGATGTGGGACTGCCAGGAAAGCCGTGACCGTATCCTTGAGGAATGCCGGTACAGTATGCTCGCTACGGACTTCCTTGCCCGCGGCCTGTCTTCTCTGGAACGTGCCAATCTGGAAATGGACTACCTTGAAGCGCTCGCCGAACTGTTCCCGTCCTGCGAAGCGTTCTTCTTCAGCGGCAGCGGGAAACTGTTCGAGGCGGAGGAAATCCGCGGCAATCAGATAGAAGGTCCTGACCGGTTCATCCGCTATGCCGTAAACGTCCGTTTCTTCACGATTCAGGGTTCCGACGACATGCTGGTCGATACACTCGGGATGAACACGCTGTTCCTGCCTGACCTGCAGTACCACTTCCGCGGACTTGATCCGAACTGGATAGTGAACCATGCCTACAACGTGGCTTCCTATCTGCTTACAAGCGGCAACGAAATAGATTCGGGAGAAACCATCGATGGAATCAAAGACGGTGATATGGACCGCAGCATCCAGTGGAAATGCCAATACGAAGACGCGCTGATACAGCCCAAGCGTCCCGTACTTGACATCAACACGGGAGAATATGCAGCCGGGAACAGGGAATGATTTACCAATGACCAATTAACTTGTTGCGTATGCCATTGAACTTGACAGAAGAACAGATATTGCAGCTCGCTCCCGACGACTCATCTGTAAAGGCCGGCAAAGGACTTGCGACCTTGAGCAAATGGGTACTGAAGGAATGCAGCGGACGTGCCGTCTGGGGTCATTGCCAGGGAAGCGGAAAGAATCCCTACCAGACGGTGATAGACTTGAATGACATTGCGTTCAAGTGTTCCTGCCCGAGCCGCAAATTCCCGTGCAAGCATGGGCTTGGCCTGCTGTTGCTGTACGCCCGCCAGCCTGACCAGTTCACGCAGGCGGAAGAGCCGGAATGGGTGACGGCGTGGCTTGCCAAAAGAACGGAGAAGGCCGAAAAGAAGGAGCAGAAAGCCAAAAGCGAAACCCCTGTGGATGAAGCGGCTCAGGCCAAGAGGCAGGAGAAGCGGCACCAGAAGGTACTGGGAGGCATATCCGACCTTGAGGTATGGATGAAGGACCTGGTGCGCAACGGATTCCTGAATGTTCCGGAACGTGCCTATACCCTGTTTGACAACATGGCCCGGAGGATGGTGGATGCCCAGGCACCGGGACTTGCGGGGAGACTGAGAGCCATGGAGGCTATAGACTTCGACTCGGAAAGCTGGAAATCCGACCTGACGGAAAGCATGGGCAGGCTGTACCTGCTCATGCAGAGCTACAGAAACATGGACGGCCTTCCCGAAGAATGGAAGGACGAGATACGCACGCAGATCGGATATCCCCAGTCCAAGGACAACGTCCTTGCCGGAGAGCCGGTGGCGGACAGCTGGCTCGTGCTTCACAAGCAGTCCCGTAAAGTCAACGATATCAATACCGACATCTACTGGTTTTACGGAAAGGAAAGCAGACTTTTCGCCAGATACCTGAGTTTTGCCGTTGCCGGTACCTTTTCCACCGAGAACTGGATTCCGGGCAGTGCCTATAAAGGGGCGCTATGCTTTTACAACGGCACGGGTACATGCCGGCGTGCATTGTTCCGGGAGTCCGTACTCGCGGAAGAAAACTTTGTGCCGGCGTGCAGCCCTAACCTGAAGCAGGCTGCCGCGGTGTACCGCACGGCCATGCTGACGAATCCGTTTTTCGAGGACGTCCCCCTGCTTGTGGATGACGTGAGGGTTGCCCGTAACGGGAAAGACTACACGCTGCTGGACAACGCGGGCAATGCCGTCCGTGTGGCGATGCCCGAGGAAACCTTCATCGACATCCTCGCCATTACCGGCGGCAATCCGTTCGCCTCGCTGGTCATTGTAAACGGGGATATATGGGAACTGAAATCCATTTGGTACAACAAAGAATATCATACTTGGAGAGATGAACGTAACTGAACCTATCATACAGGCTGCACTGCTTGGAACAGCCAACCGTGAATTCGTTCCCGGAGCCTTTCCCGAGTCCCTTCAGACTCTGGTTGACGGGATCCACGGGAAAGCCGAAGACACGGAATCGTTCCTGTACATGACAGCCGCATCCGCCTTCGCCTACAGGCGTGCCGGATGGGAACCGGCCGGAGCGGAAGGCATTGTCCCCGTGAAAACAGCCCCGGAAGAGGAACTGCCGTATTTCGACAAGGACCGGAGTCAACTCTTTTCCAGACTCCACGGTACACGCTATATGCTAGCCTACGCCTACCGTCTGGCGCAGGGGTCGGGAAAAATCATTTCGCCCGAATACCTCCAGCCGCTTATCCGGCGTGCCTATGACCGCAACAATCCGTTGCGGTTTGAAGAACGCAGGCTGCTGAAAAATCTCGTCGGGAACAGAGGCTTATGGCTGATCAGGCAGATGGGCCTTGTCGGAGAGGAATGCGGGATCACCGATTCTTGGGATACGGCCACCCACGGCGAGCGTAAGGAGATGCTTGCCAGATTCAGGCAGCAGGATTCTGCCGCAGCCCTTGAACTGCTGCGGAAAGACTGGAAGAGCGAACCGGCCAACCAGCGCAACGAGCTGCTTGAATGTCTCCGGATAAACATCAGCAAGGCCGACGAGCTCTTCATACAGGAAGTGCTGGAGTCGGACCGCAGCTCCATTGTCAAGGAAACGGCACGGAAACTTCTGTGCATGATTCCCGATTCAGCCATGGTGATGCGCTGCTGCGAACTCCTGCGTGGACATATCAGACACAACATGCTTACCGGATGGTCATACGACGAGATCGGGTACACCCCGGAGATGAAGGCCATGGGGCTGTCCGAGGTAAGCTCCAACAAGAAAGAGGGCGATTCCGAATTCATCCTGAGGCAGCTCGCCGAACGGGTGCCTTTGAGTTTCTGGTGCGAGGTATATGGCTGCGGTAAGGAAGAGGCCGCGAGAAAATTCGCCAAGCATCCCCCTTTCAGGAAGTTCCTGGAGCTGGAGGACCCGATACTCAACTTCTCGGACGGGCTGTGGGCTTTCCACACCCTGAAGGAAGACCCTTCCTATCTGCGCAAGCCGGAACTCGTGGCGATGCTCACTCCCTCCCAGCGGGAGGAAATCAGCTGGCCGGAAACGGTCCGGGATTTCGGATTCATACCCGACTCATGGTACGGCAACGACTACGAGGCATGGGGCCCGAAATTCTCTTCCAGCGTCATGTCTTGGATTCTGAAAAAGGATTACCTGTACTATGCCGCAGACATGGCGGAACGGCTTGCCATGCATATCCCGTCACATCTAAGGAACCTGATCAAGGCCAAGGCCGCCTCTTCGGCGGAGGCTTCGCCGTCCATGAACGAGTTCTGCTCGAAGATGCTGGAATTCATGGATCTTAAATCTGAAATAGACACTTTGTTAAATGAAAAATAAATATTGATATTCATATGAGCACTTTACTGAGACAACATGCCGAGCAACAGTTTGCAGAGGAACTTCATGAACTGAAAAAGAACGAGACCAACCCGATTCCCGAAAACTGGGAGATGTCACCCCAATCCGTGGTCACCTACCTCATGGGAGGGATACTGAAGAACGGTTTTGAGGTTTCACCGAAATACATAGGCAACCGCCGCCTGATGGAGATTGCCGTGGCCACCCTTGTCACCGACCGGGCGCTGCTTCTGTACGGTCTTCCCGGTACGGCCAAGAGCTGGGTCAGCGAGCACATGGCGGCAGCCATATCAGGCGATTCGACGCTGATAGTACAGGGTACCGCCGGAACGGGAGAAGAGGCCATCCGCTATGGCTGGAACTATGCCCGTCTTCTCGCCGAGGGGCCGAGTGAGGGTGCCCTGGTACAGACCCCGGTGATGAAGGCGATGCAGGAAGGCAAGATCGGCCGCATTGAGGAGCTTACCCGTATCGGTTCTGACGTGCAGGATACGCTCATCACCATCCTTTCGGAGAAGACCCTGCCCATCCCCGAGCTGAACAAGGAGGTGCAGGCCATCCGCGGATTCAACATCATAGCCACGGCCAACAATAGGGATAAAGGTGTGAATGACCTTTCAAGCGCACTGAAACGCCGTTTCAACACGGTCATCCTCCCGTTGCCCGACACGCTTGAGGAAGAAGTTGACATTGTCCGCCGCCGCGTGGAGAGCTTCGAGAAAGTGATGCAGCTGCCGGCAGAGAAACCTGCCCTTGATGAAATCCGTCGTGTCGTCACCATTTTCCGTGAGCTGCGTCAGGGAGCCACCGGCGACGGCAAGACGAAGCTCAAGAGCCCGAGCGGCACACTGAGTACGGCAGAAGCCATATCCGTGGTGAACAACGGCCTTGCCATGGCCGGCTATTTCGGTGACGGCCAGATCCATGCGGAGGACCTCGTTTCAGGCATCCTCGGTGCCGTGGTGAAAGACCCTGTACAGGACAAAGTGGTATGGCAGGAATACATGGAGACAGTGGTCAAGAACCGTGAGGGCTGGAAAGACATCTACAGGGCTTCAAGAGATATGATTTGATTGACGTATTTTGCATGAGACAAGTAATATGACAGACATTCATCTATTGGGAATACGTCATCACGGGCCGGGCTCCTGCCGGAACATCCTGCAGGAACTTGAGCGTATCCGTCCCGACCTCATACTGCTTGAGGGACCGGCGGAGGCCGAGGCTCTCATGCCGTTCGTCTCCTACGGGCAGATGAAGCCTCCGGTAGCCCTGCTCGGCTATCAACCCGATGTGCCGCAGAATGCCGTATTCTATCCGTTTGCCGACTTCTCGCCGGAATGGCAGGCTTTGCGCTATGCTCTCCGGGAGAATGTCACCTTACGCTTCTTCGATCTCCCGCTTGCCCATTCCCTTGCCTTCGAAGCGGAAAGGAAGGATGGCAACGAGCCTGTAGAAGCGGATGATGAAGCTATTAAACAGCCGGGTGATCCGTTTGACCTGCTGGCAGAAGCTGCCGGCTATACTGACGGTGAATCGTGGTGGAACATGAACATAGAACAGCGCAGAGACGGCAGCGGCATCTTCGAGGCCGTCAAGGAAGCTGTGACCGCGCTCAGGGAAGCCCTCCCGGAACATACCTCCCGCAGGAACCTTGTCCGTGAAGCGTGGATGCGTCGCATGATACGAGCGGCCCAGAAGGAACCTTTCGGGTGCATAGCCGTAATCTGCGGGGCATGGCATGTCCCGGCACTGGAGAATATGCCGAAGGTGAAGGATGACAACGAGCTGCTGAAAGGGCTCCCGAAGGTAAAGGCGGAATGCACGTGGATTCCGTGGACGTATGACAGGCTCACCTTCCGCAGCGGTTACGGGGCCGGCATAGACTCTCCGGGATGGTATCATTACCTGTGGCATCATCCGGAAGATGACGGCACCTGGTGGGTCAGCCGTATAGCGGCCCTTCTGAGGAAGAAGGACATGGACATCTCGGTGGCCCACGTAATCGAGACAGTCCGTCTGGCGCAGACGACAGCTGCGTTGCGTGGATTGCCCGCCCCGACGCTTGAGGAATACAACGAGGCGGTGACCACCGTAATGGGCTTCGGGGACGATATGCTGCTGCAGCTCGTCAGGGAATCGCTCATCGTGGGCAACTGTCTGGGCAAAGTGCCGGAAGCGGTACCCAAAGTCCCTCTCCTGATTGACGTGGAACGGCAGCAGAAACGCTTGCGTGTTCCTTTCACGGCGGAAATAAAGGAGATGACACTTGACCTGCGCAAGGAGACCGACCTGGAACGCAGCCTGTTCTTCCACCGCCTGGCCCTGCTTGACATAGACTGGGCCAAGCCGGAAACCGCAGGCGGCAAGGGTACTTTCAAGGAAAAATGGAGTCTTTACCATAGACCGGAACAGATTGTCTGCATCATAGAACGGGCAGTCTGGGGCAATACCGTGGAGGAAGCCGTGCAGAAGTACGTCTCCGACCGCATGACCGGAATCACCAGAATCCCCGAACTGACGGGACTTCTTGACCGGGTCATTCCGGCCAACCTTCCGGAGCTTGTGGAAGCGATGACCATCCGTCTTGACCGTCTGTCGGCGGCATCCACAGACATTGTGGAGATGATGGAAGCGGTTCCCGACCTGGTGAACATCGTCCGTTACGGCGATGTCCGCAATCTGGATTTCAGCAAGGTGGGCAACATGCTCCGGGCCATGGTGGCACGTATCCTTGCAGGAGGTCTGCTCGTCTGCATCAACATCGACGAGGAGGCAGCCGGAGAACTTCTTGAACACCTGTCGGCTACCAACTATGCCGTATCCACGCTTGATGACGAAGAGCTGAACGGCATGTGGTATGGGTTCGTGCAGCAGATCCGCAATTCATCAGGAGCGCATCCGCTGCTCTCCGGGTACGCGGCACGCATACTCTACGACAAGGGCAGGATATCGCGTGAAGAGATGCGTGACACCTTGAGCTTCTATTCATCGGTGGGCAACGCACCTTCCGACATCGCATACTGGTTTGAGGGATTCCTGCGTGCATCAGGTTCGGTACTGCTGCTGGACGACAACCTGTGGCAGCTCGTGAACGGCTGGCTCTGCGGTTTGAGCGACGCAAATTTCATAGAACTGCTGCCGGTGATCAGACGTACATTCAGCAATTTCACTACAGCCGAGCGCCGCAAACTCGGCGAGAAGGCCAAAGGATTCGAATTGAACGGAACCGATACCGGAATCGCCTCCGGGGAACATTCCTGCAATGACGGGGATGCATCCAAAGTAATACCCCTGCTCGGCAGACTTCTGGGAATCGGATAAAAAAGGAACAGAACATGGAAACAGAATATTTGAAAAGATGGCGTATGGCTCTCGGCGGGAATGCCGCTGACGGGACGGGTGTAACGCTGACGGTGGAAGAACAGCGCCTTGACAGTTCGCTGGAAGCCGTCTATGACAGTGACCGCCGCGGCGGACTCGGGTCGTCGGCCCCAAAGGTAAGCCGCTGGCTTGGCGATATCCGGGAGTTTTTCCCACAGACCGTCGTGCAGGTCATCCAGAGGGATGCCATCAAGCGTCTGCATATCGATTCGCTGCTTACCGAGAAGGAGATGCTGGCAACAGTTGTCCCTGACGTACATCTGGTAGCTACACTGATGTCACTCGGCAGGGCCATTCCCGAAAAGAACAAGGACATGGCCCGTCAGGTTGCACGCAAGGTCGTGGATGACCTGCTGCGGAAGCTCTCTTCCCCGACCCAGCAGGCCGTCACCGGTGCTTTGAACCGTTCGGCGAGAAGGCGCAATCCCCGTTACAACGAGATAGACTGGAAGACGACCATCATAAAGAACCTGAAGAACTACCAGCCCCAGTACAAGACCGTCATTCCGGAAGTCAGGATAGGCTACGGCAGAAAATGCAAGGCTCTGAAGGACATCATTCTCTGTCTCGACCAGAGCGGTTCGATGGGAACCTCTGTCGTATATTCCGGCATCTTCGGTTCGGTACTGGCCTCCCTGCCGTCCGTCAATACGCGTATGGTGGTGTTCGACACTTCGGTCGTTGACCTTACCGATGACCTGCAGGACCCGGTTGACCTGTTGTTCGGTGTCCAGCTCGGCGGAGGAACCGACATAGCCAGGGCCCTGACTTACTGTCAGGGTGTGATCACACGGCCGCAGGACACTGTGCTGGTACTGGTGACCGACCTCTATGAAGGCGGTGACGAGAAGGAGATGCGCAAGCGTTTCGCCTCCATTGTGGCCAGCGGTGTGCAGCTGATTGTGCTTCCGGCCCTGAACGATGACGGGGCGCCCTGCTACGACAAGCGTAATGCCGAGTATCTTGCCGGTCTGGGTGTTCCCACATTTGCCTGTACGCCTGACAAATTCCCCGACCTGATGGCTGCGGCATTGAGCAAGCAGGATATCGGGATGTGGGCATCAAAGAATATCAAAGAAAAATAGAGGAATATGGAACTTTCAGATGAACTGTACGACAGAATCGAAGAACTGTCAGAAACGGGAAATGAGGCGATGGAAAGCGAAGATTACGCGAAAGCCATCTCCTGTTTCCAAGAGGCACTGGACATCCTTCCTGAACCGAAGGAAGACTGGGAAGCATATCTCTGGCTCGTCGGCTCAATCGGTGACGCCCATTTCATGATGGGGAACTACGGCAAGTCGCTGGAGTTTTTCCGCAAATGCTACAATATCGGAGAGACAGACAATCCTTTCATCCTGCTGCGCCTTGGCGAGAACTATCTGGAAATGGAGGATGAAACCAATGCAACTGAATTTCTTCTCCGCGCCTATATGCTCGAAGGGGAAAAGATTTTCAAGGAAGACTGGAAATATTTCCAATGGCTGTCCGGGCATGTGAATCTCAAACAAAAATAATAACAAAATTATACGGCACTCATGAAAAAGGAAATAACAGACAGAATCAGGCTACTGGGCGGCAACGTAGCAAACCTGAAAGGGAATTCACTGAAAGAGGATCTCTGTGCCATTACATTCGATACGGCCTTGTTCCTTAAACCGGTGGACACGCCCTGGCTGGCTGCCGAAGATACAGAGCCGATTGAAGGTTTGGGCGATTGGGTGGATGAGCATATGGAGTTGTTCAATTCTGACAGGGAGGCGTTCTATAAGGAAATGACAGATACGTTCTTTACCTTGGATGAAGAACCTCGCCGCCAACTGTTTTGGGTTGCCAGACCATTTACGCCATTCCAAAAAGGGACACCGGATTTTGAAGAATGGAATGGTTGGTTTACGGATAATGCAGAGCTGGGTGAAATCATCAAGTATTCAAATTGTGCCACTCCGGATTTTGTAGAGCTGCTTTATACGGACGGTTATCCCAATTACTATCTCATCTGCCTGTCAGATAACGACCCTGAGAATCCTGTCGTCTGGAGTACGGATCATGAGGAATTTTTCACGGAAGTAACCAATGAGGGACGACTGAATGATTTTCTCGACAGGTTCATGACTAAGGAGGAATTCCTGAAATTGGTGAAAAGTAAACTTGAAGAGTGAATATAATAGTTGGATTAATGCTTTATTTTATAGCAAAGCTATAAGAATGGAGAAATTTCTTCAAAATAAATATAATAAGCGGTTTGCCCCCCCCTGAAAATCAGTTTGCCACAGAACATTATCAACCTCGAAAAATAAAAATATACGACATATGAATAGAATGTTGATACTATACATTTTTTTGTTGCTTTGCGGCACGGTTTCCGCACAACAAACAGTAGAATGGAATGATTTGCAGCCCCTGACGGATGATGCACACCGCACAGTATATTATAAAAAAGACAGTAAACGGCCGTTGCAGGGAAAATATCGCATTATACGAGGGCTTGACGAAGAACACGTGAAACTTTCAGACGGCATGATAAACGGTGACTATCATCGCTACCGTGACGGGGTATTGCGTGAGTCGGGCATATATGTCAAGGGAAAGCGTAACGGTACATTCACGGAATACTACCAAGACGGCGTTACTCCCCGAAAGGAAACACCCATACTACAAGGCAAGATAGACGGAACTGTAAAGACCTATTTCCGTAACGGAAAAATAGAGATAGAAAAGGAGTACAAACAGAGTGTGGAGAACGGGCGGGAACGTCGCTTTGCCAACAAGACGGGTAAGCAGATTTTTGAATCTCATTATATCGACGGGAAAAAAGATGGCGAGGAATGGGAAATCTTCGAGGACGGCCGCGCAATACGCAGCAAGACTACATGCCACTACCGTAATGGAAAACTCGACGGTTCGTATCGTGTGGAATCAACATGGGAGGGTAAACCCTATATAACCATTGAGGGACAATACACCGACGGTGAGAAATCAGGGCAATGGATACAGCATAACTATCAAGATAATACCCAAACCTGCACATGGCATGGTGAAGGTGGGGCTTAAACTTAGATGAAAACCGTCATCATAACACTACTTTTGACGGCTGCATCG
This sequence comes from Bacteroides sp. 43_108, assembly GCA_001915545.1. GTDB lineage: Bacteria > Bacteroidota > Bacteroidia > Bacteroidales > Bacteroidaceae > 43-108. The sequence continues at coordinate 19,242 of MNQS01000198.1, forward strand.
GTCATGAGTTGCAAGCCGCCTATGCCTCCGACAGACAATGAGTCCGCCTGCACATCTTCATGCAAACAAGACCAACGGACAGCGGATGTTATTGGCGAAGCGGATATAATAACGGGGATTGCTTCCGATGATTTTCCCTCCCTTTTCATACAAGGCAATCATTTCCAGTTCCAACGCAAGAATGGATTATATGCTCCTTTGGGTATTGGGTTCATGGAGGTCATAGCCGAGCAGAACCCCGTCATACCATTATACCGGACAGCAACGTGCAAGGAGCCGGAAGATAGCATTGCACTGCATCAGTATCCGTTTGACAAGGATATTGCCGAGCGGAAAAGGAAGGATGACAATCCGCAGGAATGGCAGGACGGACAGAATAACGCTTCATGCAAAGATGGCAGATATTACTATCGTTACTCTTCGGAATCAGATACGTTAATGCCCTTGGCATGGAGATCCGGAAGCAACATACATGAATACTTAGAAGAGACGGCAAGTCTGATCTACACTTTTCCCATGCTCCGTTTTAGAGTGTTGGGCTTAATGGCGGGAAGGGCTGAAATTGTACTGAACGAGGAAAGCGGAAAAACGGCATGGATCAACTGTTCATCTGGGCAGATTATGATGCATGGAAACAGGATGCAACGCAACCGCAGCCTCATGCGGATAAATGGTATTCCAGCGAAAAGAACGCATGACTTTGACACCTACTATATCTCTTGGGAAGACTATCTTCGCATGGTGACGGTAGTCTGCTTCAAGGACAATACAGAAGTCCGAAAACCGTTTGAGGTACAAGGCGATACAATAAAGAGTGAACAAGGCTGGAAATTATGGAAACAAGGAGAAGAGCTACTGATAAAAGATATTATAGAATACTACCTTGAATAATGTCGGCTGCCGGACAAACGCCGGGGAACTCTTTCGGGCGGGACGGGGCGCGGGAAGTTTCGGCGAACAGCCGAAGCCCCGTGTGTCAAAGTGCAAGCGCAAGATAGTGAAAACCCTTTCACCCACGTTAGGGATTGCAGGGGAAAAGCCACAGCATAGCGAGGACTTGTAGCGGAAAGCCCGACCCGAAGGGGGAACGCCCAAACAACCACCCGAACAAACTGCTTTTTGGCAAGGATTGCATTTATGGAAAAATACGAAGTAGATTATAGTGAGTCATCCTATTTTGTTTTTTAATACAAACAATGCGATTTCGCCCAATAGCAAAGTCAAAAAGCTACCTATCCAAAGATAATAACCTGTTGACAAATGAAAAACTCCAAGAGTGCTTTCAATGCCCCGTTCGAGAGTGTAAAATAAACTGTGTCAGGCTATAATAATAATAGTTTAACACAGTTTTTATAATATGGCCAATTTGGAAATAGACTACAAGAAAGCAGCCCAGCAGCTGCGTAGCGGTGAAGCACTCTTCGGTAAAGACGGAGCTTTGGCTCCTATGCTAGAACGTATCCTAAACGCAGCCTTAGAAGGTGAGATGGATGCTCACCTTAATAGCGTTGACTGCAGTTCTGGCAATCGTCGTAACGGCAAGATGAGCAAGACCGTACAGACAAAGTATGGAGAGGTGATAGTCGAAACCCCTCGTGACCGTGACGGTTCTTTTAAACCGGAGACAGTTAAGAAACGTGAGACAATTCTTGCTGAAGGTATGGCAGATCAAATCATCAACATGTATGCTCTTGGTACAAGCACTCGTGATATAAGCAAGTACTTTGAGCGTGAGTTTAACACAACCCTTTCAGCAGAAACCATCAGTGCTATAACCGACCGAGTTATTCCCGAAATAACAGCCTGGAAGTCCCGTATGCTTGACCCCGTCTATGCCATTTGCTGGCTTGACGCCATTCACTACAAGGTAAAAGACGATAAGGGTCGTGCAGTCACTCGTGCAATATACAATGTCCTAGGTGTAAACAAGTCTGGTCACAAGGATCTTCTTGGTATGTATATATCTGAGAGTGAGGGTGCTAACTTCTGGCTTGATGTTATGACCGACCTTCAGAACCGTGGTGTACGTGATATTCTGATTTGTTGCGTAGACGGTCTTAAGGGATTCCCTGATGCCATCCAAAGTGTATTCCCGGAAACCTCCGTTCAGCTATGTGTAGTCCACCAAATCCGTAACTCAATCAAGTATGTAGGAAGCAAGCATCAGAAAGAGTTTCTGAAGGATCTCAAGACCGTATATGGTGCTGTAAGCAAGGATTCTGCATTAGCACAGCTTGACATGGTTGATGAAAAATGGGGTGAGATGTACCCCATAGTAATCAAATCCTGGCGCGACAACTGGGAGCGTCTTACGGAATATTTTCAGTATACTCCTGCAATCCGCAAACTTATCTACACAACCAATACGGTTGAGGGCTATCATCGTCAGGTGCGTAAAGTAACGAAGAACAAAGGTGTGTTCCCGTCAGACACCGCACTTGAAAAGCTTGTGTATCTTGCCTATCGAGACATTAGTGGGAAATGGACTATGCCACTGTCTAATTGGGCACTGATATCACAGCAACTTGCCATAAAATTTGGTGATAGGTTCAAGATTATGTAACTTTGCTTGTGAAAGGCTCCTCTTATTTGTATGCAGATGTGAAATCTGCACACAAATAAGAGGGAAAGAATAAAAAACAGAGCCGTGACACAGTTCAGTTTACACTACCCCCGGATGAATGTTCGGGGGATTTTTTTTCTTTTGGGCGTTCCCGTGGGACGGTCGGGCTTTACGTTTCAAGTCCTCGCCTAAAGGCTGTGGGCTTTACTCTGCAATCCCTAACGCATGGCTGAAAA
>MNQS01000199.1 GCA_001915545.1 Bacteroides sp. 43_108
GTATCAGTCTGAAAGCTGGAGAAGAACAAACTGTTCATTTCAGATTGCGACCACAAGATTTAGGATTATGGGACAAAAATATGAATTTCCGTGTGGAACTGGGTAGTTTCAAAGTAATGCTCGGAGCTTCTTCTACAGACATCAGATTACATGGTCAGTTCGAAATAACGCCCTAAACCTCCCACCATTTTAACTCAGCATGGAATGACAGGAATATTCAGATTCCTATAAATACAGTATTTCATTAAAACATCGGTAAATAATCAGTTCACATCTAATTTATGTTCACAGATCCTTTACCGATGTTTTGAACAAGAATCTTTTAATCTCTATTTTGAAGATATAAATGAAGGAGGAAGTTCTTCTACACCCCATTTTTTGTTAGGCTTTGCCCCTAATTTCAACTCCAAAGTCCCCCCCTTAATAAAGTCTTCATGATAAAACCAACATTTATTCCACTTTTTCCCATTAAGGGAAGCATTTTGAATGTACATATTATCAGTTGAATTTCCTTTCGTTATGATTTGGAAAGTCTTTCCGGAATAATAACGATTGTCCAAATGAATAGTAACCTTATCAAAAAGCGGAGAAGTAATCTCATAAAAAGGCTTTTCCGCACAACCACCATCCACCTCAAACAGTCCGATTGCCATCAGAACACCTAAAGCCCCCATCTGTCCCTGATCCTCATCATCCCGATAGCCTCCATAGGGAGTCACATCACAATAAGCAGCTTTTACTTTACGCACCCACTTCTGAGTAAGCCAAGGTGCTCCTGCATAACTAAACAAATGAGCCATTCCAGTCCCCGGCTGATTACCATAATCTGTCCAATTGCCTTCCTTTGTTTTATTAGAACGGAAAAACCCATACGACTCACTCTTTTCGAAATTAGCATTCAATCTCTTAACATACTGGTCGGCACCTCCATAAAGTTCTATCAATCCTGCCATATCATGTGGAACATAGTGTGAATAAATAGCAGAGTTACTCTCGCAAAATCCTCCTTTTTCTGTCAATTCCAACGGATCAAAATAAGGTAACCAGTTGCCATCCTCTCCACGAGGTTGCATATAACCACTTTCCGGATTCCAAAGATTACGATAATTCTTTGACCGCTTCATAAAAAACTCATAATCCTGTAATTTCCCCATTGTTTTCGCCATCTGTGCCAAGCACCAATCCTGATAGGCATATTCCAATGTCATGGAAGCTCCGGTAGTATGCATCCCTTCAACATCTTTCCGTCCGTCAGGCACATACCCCCATTCCTCATAATATTTCATGCCACCGGAATAAGCTGTCTTGCTATGTTCATAACCGGCATGGTCGCGAATACCTCCCACAAAAGCATTTTTCCGCAAACCTTCATAAGCCAGTTCCGCATCATAATTACGAATTCCTTTATTATAAGCCGAAGCAAAAAAAGAAACAGCCGGATCACCAATCATCACATACGTATAATTTCCTCCTGATGGTCCACGGGGAATCAGACCTCCGTTTTGATACATATCTATCATTGTATTACAGAAATTATCCATAACTTCAGGATATGCCATAGACCAGAGTATGTTCAGTGACCAATGACTTCCCCACCATGCATCAAAGTTATGATGATTATACAAAGGTTTTCCATCTTCTCCCAAAGGAATTTGCCGTATGCGCGGAAAGTCGGAAGTCATATCCATATAATGTCCATCGGCATCACTGACTACATGGCGTCCCAATAAGGCATGCCACAAATCCGTATAGAGTTTTATTTGCTGTTCTCTGCTACCGCCTTCCACTTCTATCCTTCCAAGCCAATCATTCCATTCGGAAAAAGAAGACTGCTTTACTTGCTCAAAATCCCAGCCTGACAGTTCCGTTAACATATTCTTACGTGCCTGTTCTACACTGACATATGAAATCGCCACTTTCAGCATCACCTTTTCGTCTTTTTCTGTTTTAAATCGGACTGCCATACCCGCATTCTTACCTGATATTCTTTCCGGATTGCTATTAGATTCTATCCGGCCTTCGCGCCAAGATACAACCTTATCCATTGGCTTGCTCAATTGTGCATAAAAATAAACAGGAGTATCTTTAGGACGACGTCCTGTACGTTCCATCATCTCCCATCCGGCTATTTCCTTATCACTTACTTTCCAAACCTCCGAATAAGCTGTAGGTCCATGTGCCAAAAACGCTCCCGTATCAAATAAAATATAACTGGCATCACTTTTCGGAAAAGTATAACAATGAAAGCCTACGCGCATAGTAGAAGTCAACTCTGCTGTTATGTCATAATCTGTCAGTTTCACTTTATGATATCCCGGTTTAGCTATCTCTCCATCATGAGTAAAAGCCGATTGATAAGCATTCATACCCAAATGCCCTTTAAACTCGCCAACGGTAGGCATCACCGCCACACCGGACATCTGCCAATTATGAACATGACTAAAACAGCGTATTTGTTTTGAGTCATACAGATATCCTGATCCCCAAGAGTGCTCGGTATCCGTATCAGGGCTAAGGCTGACCATACCAAACGGACGACATGCCGAACTGAAAAAAAACCATCGGGAACGGTGACTGTCAACAAAAGGATTTACCAAGTCAACATAATTCTTTTTAGTCCCCGCTTCATTGAACAACAAAGAACCAAAAGCAGGCTGATCACGATCGTATCCTTCAGGACGAATCTGCCGAAGAACCTGTTCCGTATAAGGCATCTGCATCCCTTTCCGTATAACAAAATGATTGTAGGTCATTTCAAAAATCGGCATATATCTACCCCTTCCTTTATTAGATATCTCAGTCCAGTTGCTATATTTTCCTGTGACATCCTTCCACACAGCAAAAGGAACATTATACCCCAAATTATATTTTGCGACATACTCAAACCCTTTCATAAGCCGGTTATCAAGAGCCGAATATAAATCATCACCTTGTTGCCAAGCTATTTCACAAACAGTTGCCAGGGCACCTATACCCAACATGCTATGCCCCTGATCACGACCACTCTCCTGTATCTGACCGGTATCCCCACTGATATAATGAGCTATTGTTCCGTTATCATTGGCATGAAGATAAAAATCAACCGCCTTATTATACATTTCCTCATTATCCCATAAAATAGCAGCTGCCATATAAGCTTTAGTCACAATAGGTCCCCAATTCCCATTTGTATAAGGCTTACGATGGTAAAAATTTTCCATTACAGGCAAGAACACTTCCCTTATCATTCTACTGATCTCATTAAACTGAACAACTGTCATCTTTTTATAAGTATGACGCAGTATTTCAGTAGCATAAATAATCTTTAATCCTTCCAACCCCACCAACAAAGGGGCATCATTCGTTTCCGGAATTCTTTTAAGTGTTCCGGCATAGCCTAACAATAATTCCAAAGATTTCTCGGCATGAGTCTTTTCACCAGTCAAAACCCACATCAATGCATTCTGATAGACTGCACTAAAGTCTTGCTCCATTTTTGATTTTGTATGACGAAACTCACCATCTCTTGAAATGATTTCAAAAGGTCCGAAAGGCTGATAATCCGCCTGAGAACAATGATGACTTTTCAATAATTCAAAAGAACCATAGGCAGGATATTCCTTATCAGCGATTTGAGCACGCATCCGCTCAATACTTTTTGTTGTATGTAATATTCCCGGATGCACAAATTTTCGGGCCTGCATCTCAAGTCCTATACTCAAAAACAGACAATAGAAACCCAATTTCAACAGGACTGATATTTTAAACTTTCTCATAACCGCTGCTGCTTATAGTTTTTGACAGATTTTATATTTCCATCGTCAGGAACTAAACGAACTGCCCCCCCCCCGGATGCTTTCAAACAAAAGTTTAATTTCGTCTTGTTGCTCACACGATAAGTAGAAACTCTGACTTTAGTACGTGTTTTCACTGATTTATCCCCATCCGTATAAATTTCCGCTATGTAGTTCTTTCCTTCGGGCAAGAAATCCAAGCTTACAGATAAAACACGCTTCTCATTATTTGTTATCGAACCGATAAACCATTCCTCTCCTTTACGACGGGCTATAGTAATAAATTCACCGACCTCCCCTTGCAACACTTTTGTATCATCCCATGTAGTATATACATCATCAAAGAATTTCAACTCGGGTTCGTCTTGAGAATCTGATGGTTTATCATACCAATACATATATTGCAACGGACTATAATAAACTGCCGCCAAAGCCAATTGATGCGCAGGAGTGGTCTGGATAGATTTAGAACGAGGAACACCATAACTATCCTTGTCTGCATTCAAGCGACCGAAATCCTGACGATAGTAACAAATGGTATAATCCGCCGCTCCAGCTATAAACCGGGTAAAGGGAAGAGTAGCATTATGTGTTGCATCAGGAAATTCCTCATTACCTCGGATACCTTCCTGAGTCATCAGATTAGGATATGTACGACTGAACCCTGTAGGACGGTACTCATCATGTACATCAACCATCAAGCCATAATCAGCACATTTCTTGATCGCTTCATGCATCCATTTAGTCCATACTTGTGATCCCACCTGTACGAAACCAAATTTAATACCCGCTATCCCCCAAGACTTATACAACGGAAGAATCTCATCCAATTGCTGTTGTAATGCACGTTGATTAACATACAGGATAACTCCTATACCCCGTTCTTTAGCGTAAGCTACCACCTCTTTCAGGTTCAAAGCATTTATATCCGGATTTCTACGAGGGTCTAATGTCACTGTAGTAGCATCAGAAACCTTGTCATATTCAAATCCATACCATCCCGCATCAAAATGAATATATTGCAGATTGCGTTTCACGGCAAAATCGACCAAAGCTTTTCCTCCTTCTGTAGTCAATGTCACTTCACGCACCACTTTTCCGGGTTTTATCCATGAAGTATCCTTTATTTTACAAGAAGGGTTCAAATTCAGAATCAAATCATTATGTTCCAATATTTGTCCCGGTTTATCAGCACACATAATCACCCTCCAAGGAGTATGATAAGGAGCAATATCTTCTACGGGACCATACATAGCAGATTGAATCGTATTCTTTTTTTCTGTCGATAACTTGAATTTTGTACGCACATAGTCTACCACTTGCGCTTCAGCCAGACATACGTAAGGACCTTCAGGTAATGTCAAAAGCAACGGACGGTCTGATTCACCGGGCCATCCTTCCAATGGGAGAAATTCATAAGGAGTCTGAGCCCTGGATGTAAAGTAAGCTTTTGTTCCTTCCGGTAAAGTATATTCAGTAAATTCATCTGTGATCTTCAAATATTGTCCGCCGGGAAACCGATAACGGAATGCAATCCCTTCATTATACGCCCGTATATCCAAAACCAACTTGTCACGAGAATTCTGACGGTTAATGACTACCGACCAAGCTTTATACTGATCTTTTATGGTGCTACGTTCTCCATATACAGGATGCCAGACAGTATCCTGTTCGGCAGTTGTCATGTCACCTAATGACAAATGATCACGCCATATAGTATTAGCCTTAATACCCAATAAAGATGGTTTTATCGTTTCTTTAGCATTCCAATTCAAAGAATAATGCAAGTTCCCACCCTCATCACTTAAAGTAAACTGATACTTTTCATCCGGCGAGGACATCTTTATCTCTTTTGCCTGAAGGATGGATAAAGAAAATACCATCCATAATACACCTATATATAATCTTTTCATCATACTAACTATTTATACCTTGCAAAGTTATACATTTATAGCGTACTCTCTATTTTTTATGTCATTGACAGATTAAAAAACCGTCTTTACTATAGATCAACAAAAAAGGAAGAATACGCTATAAACTTATTATAATATTAAGATAATTCAATTACTCCCAACCCGGATTATTTCCTAATTCCTGACCGTTGGATAAAGTATTCAACCATGTAACAGGAATAGGACGAAGACCATATTTACTTTTAAAGGTAGCTTCACTTAATTGGGTCTGAATCAATCCACCTGTAATATTAGTGACATCCCAATTGTATTTCAAAACTCTTTCTGCCAATTTTCCTGTACGCTGCAGGTCATTCCACCGTGGTGCTTCTCCATAAAGTTCCAATGCTCTTTCATCCAATACATTGTCTAATGTAACAGTACCAACATATTCTTGCAGTCCACCTTCCGGAGCATTATTCATGGCACGTTTACGTATCTGATTTATATAGTATAAAGCATTAGAGTTATCTCCCATTTTAACAGCAGCCTCAGCAGCAATTAAGTAAGTTTCGGCCAATCGGAACAAATAAATATCACGAGTTCCATTTTCTACTGTTCCCGAACTGTTATAACGGGTATTACAATCTTTAAATTTCCAAACAGGAAGCCAAACACGTGATTTTGCATTAAAGCTTTGATAACCGGTTTTATAATAATCATCATTTCCAGCATCAGCATAAGAACCCTCAGGATAATTATAGAAAAAACGTCCACGATTATTAGCAGCCGCTTTTTCAGCATCTGTATATTGTTTATAACCACTCTCTCCGGGAACAGGGAAATAAATTACGGTATCACCCTTTGCCACATTTACCCCATTTGTACTCTCAAACCAATTTCTACCATAAGCACGTCCGTCTATAGAAGTAGCCGGGTCACCATTCAATGGACTCATAAAAGTAACTTCCGTACGTCTATCTTTCTTCCAATCAAATAATAAATAACTATATTTGGTTGGCATAACAGAAGCATAATCATTACAATAAATTGAAGAAAAGCCCAAATCAGTCCAACCTTCACGATAAACAAACAAATAGAATTCTGTCTGAATATTATTATTCCATCCTGCTCCGGCAGAAAAGTTAAGACTGAAAATAATTTCATCATTCTCTTCATTTGCCTGACGATGAACCATTGCATAATCATCCAATAATGTATGTCCGGAATTCTTAATTACATCTACAGCATCATCGTAAGCCTTTTTAAAATCATCAGCTTCTGCATAACTCTGATATCCTCGAGTCAAATAAACAAGAGAACGAAGATGTTTAGCAGCCGCTTTTGATACACGTCCATAATTCGCCGAAGTCTGCTTCATGGGAAGAGAAGAATCCATAACGTCCTGCAAATCTGCCAGAATTTGTCTGTAAAAATCAGATCCACTATCCAATTGCGAAGTTGTAGAAGGTGAGGTCGGTTCTTCCAAGATCAATGGAGCTTGCCCCCAATTTTTTACAATTTCAAAAAGATATAACGCCCGCAAGAACTTAGCTTCCGCAACCCGTTGGGCCAAGATTTCTTTATCAATACCATCAAAAATATCTTGATCCTTTGTAACTACCATAGCAGCACGACCAATAGCAGCATTTACATTTTTCAAAGACTCATATAATACCTTCCACTGATTATAGACAGTGCCATTATCATTGGTATAATCTACTGTATACTGATTTAAAGCATTGGTTGCTGTTCCGTCATTCTGAGTCCCCAAATCCGTACCAAGTTGGGTCAACAGAAAATAGTTGGTTGTATTATAAACAGATTTTAATGTGGAATAGGCTCCATTAATAAGAGACTCATATCCTTCAGCCGTAGCATAATATTCTTCAGCAGACTGGCTAGACCAATTTTTTTCATCCAGAAAAGACGAACATCCCGAAAGAGCAAACACAGATGCCAACAGGAAACCTTTAGTAAATATATTTTTTGCTTTCATACTATCCTAATTATTTGAATGATAAATTAATACCAAATATTACATTGCGAGTCATTGCATCCGATGTATTGATGCTGACATTCAACTGTTCAGGATCAACCACATCCTTTGCACAGAAAATAAATGGATTCTGAACTGTTGCATATAAACGCAAATTGCCTAATTTCATTTTCTCAAGAACCGATGGTTTAAAAGTATATCCCAAAGTAATATAAGAAATCTTAAGGAAATTACTGGAAAACATCGTATGTGACATTTCCGATTTTGCATTTCCCCATGATCCTGCCTTGCTTCGATAAGTACCCATGTTACTAGGCTGTGCAGAAGCATTGGTAGGATTTTCCGGAGTCCAATAATCTTTTCTTAAATTATTAAAATTGAGATTGTTGTTTTCCAATGCATACGAAACATAGAACTGATTTCTAGCTCTTGCCCCTGCTTGGAAAGCTGCTTGAAATGACAAATCAAATTCCTTATATGTAAATGTATTAGTCATACCACCTGTCCAATCCGGAGTACGTTTACCATCAATCACACGATCTTTATCGTCAATCACACCATCCTCATTCAAATCCAAAGGTTTATATTGACCAGGTTTACAACCATATTTAGCTGCTTCTTCAGCTTCATCCAGCTGCCATACTCCCAATGTCATCAAATTATAATTTATATCAATAGGCTGACCAATAATCCAAAGATTACTATAATCACCACTCATACCAGCTAAAGACAATCCACGGGAAGTCAAATTCTCCTTATACTGTAAATCTACAATTTTATTCTTATTATAGGCAAAATTCAAACTAGTTCTCCATGAAAAATCTTTAGTACGGATATTATCCGAATTAATATTTACCTCAAACCCTTCATTTCTAACAGACCCTACATTTGCTTTTACAGAAGAATAACCGGTAGTAACAGGTACTGTCTTATTCATAATCAAGTCTTCTGTCAAACGATTATAATATTCCACACTACCCGAAATCCGATTATTGAAAAATCCGAAGTCAAGACCTACATTATATTCTGTAGTACGTTCCCATCCCAAATCCAAATTCCGTAAATTATTGGGAACATATCCAATAGACTCACTAGAACCGAATGTATAATATTTGGCACCACTAATAGATCCTTGCGTCTGATACGCACTTACATTATCATTACCGGTCTGACCATAACTTAAACGTAACTTCAAATTACTCAACCAAGACAAGCTCTTCATAAATTCTTCTCCTGACACTCTCCATGCTACAGCTGCTGATGGAAAACTTCCCCACTTATTGCCTTCAGCTAATTTTGACGAACCATCAAAACGAATACTTGCTGTTACAAAATACTTGTCCTTATACACATAATTGGCACGTGCTAAATAAGACATCAAATTCGTTTTGGTAAAACCGGAAGAAGAAGTATTACTTGCCGATCCTCCTGCCAAATTATACCACAAAGAGTTATATGACAATCCATTACCAATTCCTTTTAACTTTTCATCTTGTGATTGCTGCATAGAGAACACTCCGGTCAAATCTACGCGATGATCCTTCAATTCAAAGTTATAATTTACAAGATTATCCCAAACCCAATCTACATAGCTATTTTTCGCATAATTACTGGTTGCCTTATTTTGCCCTTTATTAGCTTTAGTGTATTTACCTCTGTACTGGCCAATTTCTTCCAAATTTATATCCGGCGAGAAAGTGGTCTTCAAAGTCAATCCTTTAATTGGAGTTATTGCCAGATAAATGTTACTCAGCAAATTGTACTTTTTGGTTTTATTCAGTTCATTCTTCATGGTAGTTAACGCATTATACTGACCATTAGAATAAGCCCACATTTCTTCTCCTGTCACCAAATCAGTCGGATGATAAGTCGGACGCAGACGAAAAGCATCCTGTAACAAGTCAGAGTTACCCGTATCACGTACTGAATGGGTTCCATACATATTAATTCCAAATTTCATGTATTTGCTAGGTTCTACATCCACAACAGCACGCAGATTATAACGGGAATATTCTTGAGGCTCCAACATACCATCTTCAAAATAATATCCGGCAGATAAAGCATAAGTAGCCATCTCATTACCTCCGGTAGCCGATATAGTATGATTTGTCATAAAGGCCGGACTAGAAACAGCATCCACCCAATCAAAATAATTTCCATCTTGAATAGCCTTTAACTCTGATGCTGTGAAAATCTGACTATCATCCACATATTTATTATTATTTCCGGCTCTTTTAGCCTCTCGTGCCAATTGCACATATTCTTCACCAGACATCATATCGGGCATATTCGTATATTTCCTATATCCGGCATATCCACTATAATCTATTTTTACTTTACCTATCTTACCTCTTTTAGTAGTAACCATGACTACACCATTAGTAGCACGGGAACCATAGATTGCGGTAGATGATGCATCTTTCAAAATATCAATTTTTTCTATATCATCCGGATTCAGGTTAGATAAAGAAGCTCCTGGCACACCATCTACAACAATTAAGGGAGATGTACTTCCGCTAATTGTATTCAAACCACGAATCAGAATATTATATTCCCCTCCTGGTTTACTATTAGAACGTTGAATTTGCACACCTGGCAAAGCCCCTTGCATAGCTCCTACTGCATCCGTTCTACCACTTCTTATCAAATCCTGAGTAGAAACAGAAGCTACAGCACCTGTCAAATCCGATTTCTTTACCGAACCATAACCTACCACTACAACTTCGTCCAACAGCTCAGTATCTTCTTTTAGAACAATCTTGAAAGAACGGTTAGAACCAATATTCAATTCTTGAGTTTGAAAACCAACGTAAGATATCTGTAACTTATGAGAAGGAAAAACAGTCAAACTAAAATTACCATCCAAATCAGTTACAATACCGTTGGTAGTTCCTTTCTCCATTACTGTAGCACCTATTATCGGTTCTCCATTTGGATCAATAACTTGTCCCGTAATCTTCACCGTATTCTGCAATACTTCTTGATTAATCGGAGAGTACAACCCTGCACCTGTTTGCTCTGCAACCGCATTTCCTAACGGCAAACAAGACAATACCATAAGTAATAAAAATTTGTCTTTCTGTTTCATAGCATGTACTTAAAGTTTAATTTATTAAATCATTCTATTTTTCATTTTCTTTTTTTACTTATTAAACGAATCTAAAATAAAATACACTCAAAAGACAGAAAAAATATTTTCTATCACTCACATATTCAAGAACATAAATATCTATCCGTCTGTTTACGAAGAACTCCCCTAGCTATATATAGCTGATTCTCTATTGTTCTCAATGATAGGCCTAAGTTTCTGCTTATCTCCGGATTAGAAAACTCTTTTTGGAATTTCATGATAAATATCTGTTTACATTTAGGAGGAAGGGAATTAATCCTTTTCTCCACAATCACAAAAAACTCTTTTGCCAACAAATCGTTATATCCATTTATATGTACCACTCTATTTTTTTCGTTACTATAGATTTCCTCGTATCTTTGCGCTATCTGCCTATGGCGTACCAAATCAATACAACGATTATATATTGCTGCATAAATATATTTTAAGGCTGCAGCCTCAGATACAAAATAATTTGTCTGCTGAAATAACCCTATAAATACATCCTGCACTACATCTTCAGCATAAAATTCACTAGATAACACCTTGCCCGCATACCGCATAAAACAATTCTTAAATTTCTTATAAATATCTTCCAAGGCTATATCCCCTTTTTGATAAAGACTAATATCAATAGATTGTGTATTCATAATATGAACGGATTAACAATGATTTTATAAATTAGCCAAAACAGATTGTTTCTCTTTCAAACGTTTCAATCGTACCAATGCTTCCAAATAATAGTAATCTGCATAACTAATAGAAGCATCAACTTCCCATCCCTTGTTCATGTGCCCAACCGAATGCAATAAAAAAGCATCTTTTTTATTGCGAGCCTGATATGCCGGAGAAGATAGTATCTGAAGCATTTCCACAGCCTTATTCCGATAGAAAGATGCAGAATCACTATTATTTATATAGGTGGAAAGTTCCAATAAGGCAGAGGCCGTTATGGCAGCAGCCGATGCATCTTTCGGTTCACCTGAGGATAATTCCGGAGCATTAAAATCCCAATAAGGAATCATGTCTTCGGGAATACGGGACAAATAGACATCCGATACCTTCCGGGCAAAATCCAAAAAACGTACATCATGTGTTTCACGATATACCATGGTATATCCATAAATAGCCCATGCCTGTCCACGGGCCCACATAGAATCATCACTCAATCCTTGATGGGTAACTCCTTTTATAAAATGACCATCCAGCGTATCATACACCGCTACATGATAACATGAATAATCTTTGCGGAATTGATGTTTCATAGTCGTTTCCGCATGTTTACAGGCAATATCATATAAATACTGCCCCCCTCCATTCCGCGCAGCCCAAAACAAAAGTTCCAAATTCATCATATTGTCAATAATAGTATTGTGCGGCCAGTTTTCTTTTTTCACCATTCCAGGCCAAGATAAAATAGTACCCACAACAGGATTATAAAGCATAGCCAAAGAATCTGCGGCATGCAGCAATCCTTCCTTATATTCCGGTTTTCCTGTCAAACGATAACCGTTGCCCAAACTACACATCATAATAAAACCGGAATCATGACTCTTTGCTTTCCTGTAAGCCAAGGGAGCAATCATATCGGTTACTTTCCCTGCTGCTTCCCTCCACATATTATCCTTAGTATCCTCATATAAATACCAAAGGATACCGGGCCAAAATCCACAAGTCCAAGAGCCTACCTGTGTATAACGCCATTTAATACTATCTAAATCCATGGAATTAGGAATTTTATCTAACGAAGGAATAGAAACCAGCGTCCGCATAGCCTGAGACCGGCAATACGCAATTTCCGAATCAATAGAAAAATCATCAGTAGCAGTCGTTTTACACGAAAAACATCCTAGGCTAACTAAAAAGATAAAAACAAGAATAAAAAAAGTTCTGCTTTTCATAATCATATCAGTTTCTTTAATGGATAAAAATATTTTTCTATCAGCAAAATTAGAAACTGAAATGTCTTTTCAACCATTCTGTAAAGCAGGATTAATCCCAACCTACTAAATGAGACAAAAAAGATCATACAACACTATGAATCAACAAATTGCATAATAGAAGAAGAGAGTTCCAAAAAAATATGGAACTCTCTTCTTCTATCCAATCACTAGAGTAACGCCTCTATTCCAAACGCTACTCAATAAATATCCCATGTTCCTTTATATATTCGGCAGGTGACATTCCCTTAAACTTCTTAAACGAACGGAAAAAAGAAGTACGAGAACTGAAACCACATTGTTCCGACAAAGAAACCAAGGTATATCTGGAAGCAGACTTATCCTGTATTCTTTTTATGAATTCGTCTATCCTATATTTATTAACATAATCCGTGAAACCAATATTCATAAACATATTCAACACTTGGGACAACTCTCCAGTATTACATTTCACCACTTTTGCCACATCCTGCAACTTTAAATCAGGATTCAAATATAACCGATCTTTCTCCATACACTCATTCAGTTTCCCAATAATGAGCATGGCCGTTTTCTCTTCCATCCTTGATTTTTGATATTTTTCTTTCCGATTTTCTTCGGATGATTCCGTCTTTTTATTTATATATTCCTTCATTGTGCGATACTTCCCCAATAACCCGGAGTAAAAATAAATAAGAATACAACAAACGACTACACTTAACACCACAATCCATCTTATAAAAGGCGTATTTCCGGCAACAACCACCCTTACCGCTTTTATTGCTGCAGGATTGGAAGCCGCCCTGACCCTAAACATATAATCGCCAACAGGAAGTTCTGTATAAGAAACCTGATTTCCTTTCATCAAAGTTTTCCATTCCTTATCATATTCTTCCAAACAATACTCGTATAAATCCGTATTCTCCACTGCATAATTCAAGGCTGAGAAAGTGAATGAAATATTATTATCATTTACAGACAGAAACACCTCATCTATAAATGGAGCAGAAACGGGCATTAATGTCTCTCCCGGGCACAAAGGTCTGCCTGCGACTGAAATGGAAGTAATCACGGGAGGCTGGACCTCTTTTGTTCCTATCTCACTCCAGCTCTTTGCCGCATCATAACAGACCAATCCGCATTCATTTCCCCACCAAATTGTATTATCATCCGTTATCTGTACCGGAGAATTAAAAATATATCCGGGAATGCCATCGTATAACGAAAAAATCTTATGATAATTTTCCTCTTCCTTTATATATAGTAACCCCCTCTGAGTAGCAAACCATAATCCGCCGTTCTTAGGATCTTCCACTATGCTCATCACAGAATTATTCGGTAAGAAATCATCGATCGTGATGTGTTCAAATGTCGTAAAAGACTCATCTACCTTAACCACCCCCTCCTTATCATCACAAAACCACAAATTCTTCTTTTTATCCTCATAAATGAATCGTACACTTTTAGTATATGGTAAAACATGCTCCGGAAAAACATCCGATTTAAATACCCCAGCAGCCCTATCATACATAAAAACGGCCCCTCCTGTGCCCAGCCACATCCTGCCCTTCGAATCTGCCTTCAATGAAAAAACAGAATTAACTGACAAAGAAGAATTACGACTGTTATAAACCTCATATTCCCCTGTCAAATGATCATATACATACACACCTTTGGAACTGCCGATCCATAATTTATTGTTTCCATCCCTTTCATATCCATTAAATGACCCTTGCATAAAACATTGATCTGATTGAAAAAAGGAAAGTTCACCCGTATTCCTGTGAAGCAAGTACAAGCCCCCTCCATACGTTCCAATTAAAAAATCCCGATTGAAAGGTTTTACAGACAAAATTATATCCGAACGCAAAATGGAATTCCGATGTGTATAATGCCTTATCCTTTGTTCCGTTTCAGAAATATAATAAAGTCCGTCACGAGTGCCTATTACTTTTTTCCCATCTGCATCCACCCAAAAAGCACGTACATTCATATTATAAGAATTAAAAAGCTCTGGATAAGAATAAACAGAAAAGAAACTTCCATGAGCTGGAGTATAACTTAATCCGCCCATGTAAGTACCTACCCAAAGCATATCATCCTCTTTCAATAAAGAATAAACTGCATTAGAACAAATAGCATCCGCATTCGAAGTATGCTCTATAGCCGATAACTCTTTTCCTGTAGACGCACTGATTATTCTAATACCGCTTCCATTTGTTCCCACCCATATCTCATCATTAACAGTAATGATACTTTTTATATATCCATTTTCCACTTCAGGACAAATAGAAAAAGCCGCCTTACCGATATCAAAAACAAGCATACCACTGCCGGCCGTTCCTAAATATAGCTTTTCTTTTAAAAGAGCCAGACAGGAAAAATAACTAACAAATTTCTCATCATCCTGATATGTATAGACTTTCGATTGACCGGTTTCAATATTATATTCAATCAAACCACCTTGTGAAGTCAGCCAAAAAGTATCTTTATATCCTTCAACAATGCCAGTGATAAAATTGATAGAAGACAAAGCATTTGACCCGAAAAGCACCTTCCTGAAAGCACTCTCTTGATAGATAAAAAGTCCATGAGTGGTTCCAACCAGCAATCGACCTGTCTGGCTTACAAAGACTGATCTAACTTCCAACGATTTTGTATCTAAAGTGACCGATTCCACTTGGTCTGTTTTCCTATCGAGTTTCCATAATCCTTTATCTGTACCCACCCACAAATAAACAGAATCTGTTTCGGCTATGGAAAAAATGGTACGTCCTGAAAACTGAAGAAAACTTTTCACATTGATACCGTCAAAACGATCTAATCCGGTCTGGGTACCCAACCAAATAAAGCCTCTTTTATCTTTATAAATAGTATTAATAATATTGTTAGACAGGCCGTCTGAAATAGTAATAGTACGAAAAGTTAAATTCGGAAGGTCAACGGCCGATAAGGATACAGGTAGCCATAATAAAATTACCACCCTAAAATATAATCTATATAACCACAAATTCCCTTCCATATAGGATGCGTTTTTCATAATTCAGCAAAAACTACAACTTTGATTGATTTGTATCTACAAATCTACATAAAATTATTCAAATGTGATTCTATATGAAAAGAAAAATAAGTCCAATATAAATAAAAGAGAAACAAGATATCCATGAAACAAATTCATAAATACCTTGTTTTGTGTAGCGGGACCCGGGATTGAACCGGGGACCTCATGATTAT
>MNQS01000200.1 GCA_001915545.1 Bacteroides sp. 43_108
TTTACAATTTCAAGTCCGTTTACTTGAAAAACCTCTGTAATCAACTATGTTTCAATAACTTCAAAGAACTTCTCTCGATTTTAACGGGACAGCAATGATAATAAAAATGAAGAAACTGTAATCTGCTGGTGTTCTGCATCAGTCGTCACTTGTCGGCCTTGACGGCGAATGCGCAGAATGTGAGGTAGAGCACGCATGCTAGTATGACTGCCGTGCCTCCGGCTATGCCTGCCGTGTCGATGGCAAATCCTATTGCAGGCGGTACGGCTGCTCCTCCAGAAACTGCTGTTATGACGAGTCCCGAAATCTGGTTGGTCTTGTCGGGCCTTATCTGTACGGCCTTCGAGAATATAATCGGGAAGATGCAGGAGCACAGGAATCCTACTGCGCCTATGCAGGCCATGTTGAGCGCTGGGTGCTCGACCGATGCGAGGAGCAGAAGGACGACTATGCAAAATATGATGTTCGCTTTGAAATATTTCATTTCTGAAATTCTGGTCATGAGGAATGTGCCGATGAAGGCTCCTATAGTACGGCAGAAGAAGTATACCTGCGGTGCGCTGCCGGCTTCTTCCTTGCTCCAGTCGAAACGCATGGACATGATTTTCGAACTTATGAAGTTGGTGGAGACGTCAACGCCTACAACAAAGAATATGCCCAGGAACAGGAGCAGTATGCGCTTGTCGGCAAGGAGCATGAAGGTGTCTTTCAGCTGTGCGCCACCGTCGACCTCTGCCGTTTTCTCCTCACGGGCAATAGGGGTGAGCATGAGCCAGATGCCGGAAATCAGCGTTATGGCTCCAAGTATAGGGAAGCAGTAGTACCACAGTCGTGTGTCTCCGTGGCCGAAAACGTTTACGGCGATGAGCACTATATGCGGGCCTGCCAATGATGATATTGCCTTGACGACCTGTCCTGCTGTAAGACTGCTGGTGAGGAGTTTCTGGTCGGTTACAACATTGTTGAGAAGCGGGTTGAGCGAAACCTGCAGTATGGCATTTCCTATGCCGAGGAGGGCGTAGGCCGTTATGCATGTGATGCTGTTGTAGGCGATGACGGGAATGGACATTCCGACGACGGTTATGGCCATGCTCAGGAGTACTGTGTTCTTGCGTCCCCAGCTGTTCATCTTTATTCCGACTGGTATGCCGAGAAACAGAAACCAGATGAATACCATTGAAGGAATGAATCCGGCCATTGTGTTTGACCAACCGAAAGCTTCTTTTGCATAGTCGGAGGAGATGCCGACTATGTCGCAGAATCCCATTACGAAAAATCCGAAAAGAACCGGAATTGCTTTAATTAAAGAGTTTTTATTTCCCATCTGTGCTGTATAGTGTTGTTTTAAGGTTTTGAAAATGATGGTTGCAAATATAGGATGTTTTATTTCTGAAGTATAAATTTATTTCGGTTTACTTCTTGTGGACTTGTCCAAAATAATTATAAACTAGAAGTGCGGAATTGTAATATTTTGATAATTAGGTGAATAGTGGACTTGAACGCTGCGACTCCGAAAATGGCTGTTTTGCGGTATTTCAGATACCTTGTCGCATTTATTAGAGGCTTGCGGATTGTTTTGTGTGCCTCTGAAGGAAAAATTGCAGGCGCTCGCAATAAAAATTCTGCGGGCTCGTAGTTTCTTTTGCGGGCGCTCGCAGATGATGGTGTGGGGGAATAATATAGGATGCGGTTCGGCATATCCAAATCGAAAACTGTGTTTTCATTTGTATCTGCTCTCACCTTTCACTATATTTGCAAGGGAGATATATTTGTTTGACTTATTGCTATTTGAATATTTTTTATTTTAACTAATCTAAATCTTAAAGTTTTATGTTTGGAAAAAATCTTTTGATTATTGTCTTTATGTTTTTGTTCTGCGGAACGGTACGTGGCGCAGATGTTCTTGTTGAAGCCGAGAGTTTCAGCAATAAGGGCGGTTGGTCGGTTGATCAGCAGTTTATGGATTTGATGGGTTCGCCTTATCTGATAGCTCACGGTATGGGTGAGGCTGTAGATGATGCAGAAACGACGGTTGAATTCGGCGAGGCTGGAACTTATCATGTGTATGTGCGCACTTACAACTGGGTTTCGCCATGGTTTGACGGCAAGGGTCCAGGTAAGTTCAAGATAAGCGTAGGCCGCAAGAAGCTGAGTGCCGTATTGGGCGCTGACGGCAACAGCTGAATGTGGCAGTATGCCGGACGTGTGTCTGTCAAGTTGGGGAAGGTAAAGGTGTCACTTCATGATCTTACCGGATTTGACGGCAGATGCGATGCAATATATTTTACCACGGAAAAAGATGTGCTTCCTCCATCTGAGGTTGAGGAACTGGAGGCGTTCAGAAATGCACGCATTCCTAGAAATGCAGAGGTTAAGGGCGGTTACGACCTTGTTGTCGTAGGTGGCGGTATTGCCGGTATGTGTGCCGCTGTTTCTGCCGCACGTCTGGGATGCAAGGTTGCGCTCATAAATGACCGTCCTCTGCTTGGCGGCAACAACAGTTCAGAAATACGTGTTCATCTGGGAGGACGCATTGAGGTTGGTCCATATAAGGCTCTCGGTGGATTGCAGAAGGAGTTTGCTCCTTCACGTCAAGGTAATGCCAAACCTGCTGAATACTATGAGGATCAGAAGAAAATGGATTGGATAATGAAAGAGAAGAATATTTCTTTGTTCATGAATTATAGAGCTGTAGCAGTCAACAAATCCAGCGAGAACAAGATTAAGCAGGTGGTGGCCAGACATATAGAAAACGGAAAGGAGCTGCGTTTTGAAGCTCCGCTTTTCGTTGATTGTACAGGTGACGGTACAATAGGTTATCTTGCCGGTGCAGATTGGCGTATGGGAAGAGAATCCCGCGACGAATTTGCAGAAACGACTGCTCCAGAGAAGGCCGACAGCTTGACGATGGGAGCTTCTGTGCAGTGGTATTCTGTGGATGCAGGTAAAAAGGCCTCATTCCCGGTGTTTGAATACGGACTTGATTTCAATGAAAACTCTTGCGAGAAGGTGACGATGGGAGAATGGACATGGGAAACCGGTATGAACTATAACCAGATAAGCGATTTTGAACGTATCCGCGATTACGGCTTGATGGTTGTCTATTCCAATTGGAACTATCTTAAAAATAGATTGAAAGACAATGACGAATATAAGAACCGCAAGCTCGGATGGGTTGCATACATCTCCGGCAAACGTGAATCCAGACGTCTTATGGGCGATTATATTCTTAAGGAATCCGACATCACAAGTATATAATACACGAGGATGCTTCTGCTTCAACAACATGGAGCATTGACCTGCATTATCCTGATCCGGAAAATACAAAGCATTTCCCTGACGAGGAGTTCAAGTCGATTGCTAAACATATAAATATCCATCCTTATCCGATACCTTACAGATGTCTGTACTCAAGAAATATTGACAACCTGTTTATGGCCGGAAGACACATAAGCGTTACGCATGTGGCTCTGGGTACTACACGTGTCATGCGTACAACAGGAATGATGGGAGAGGTTGTCGGCATGGCTGCATCGTTGTGCCGCAAGTACGGCATAGAGCCGAGAGGCGTATACAGATATCATCTTGAGGAGTTGAAGGAGCTTATGCGTAAGGGTGTTGGCGGATATGGATTGCCTAATAACCAGAAATATAATCAGGGAGGCACGTTGAAAAAGATTCCTCAGGTGAAGTGAACCTGACTTGCCGTCTTTTACCGAAAATATTTTACATTGATAACGGCTGATCATATTGATATACGCAGTTTTTAATATATGGGCATACAGCGCAGATTCATCCTGCGGCTGTATGCTTTTCTTTTTAAAAAGTGTATGAAATCAGTAGAAAAGGCTATATTTGCAGTTGACAAGATTATACAGCTGTTCAGTTGCACTTATGATGGAATCTTGTTGCAGTAGTCGTGCAAAATCATATAAGGGCGTTTTTGTGTCATGTTGACAGCATGACGGCAATAAAAGACGATAACTTGTTACATAAATATATACGATGATTTATTTCTTTAGAACACCAAGCGGCAGTGTCATTGCTACATCAGCAGATCATGAACTGTCATCAGATGAGAAAAAGGAACTTTGCTGGCTTTACGGAGAGGCAAAAGAGGAAGGTAAGGACAAGCTCGACGGATATTTTGTAGGTCCGCGTCGTGAAATGATTACACCATGGAGTACAAATGCCGTAGAAATTACTCAGAACATGAACATTTCCGGCATAGACCGTATTGAGGAGTACTTCCCGGTTGCCAGTGCCGATGCCGACCATGACCCTATGCTCCAGCGCATGTACAACGGATTGGATCAGGAAATCTTCACGGTTGATATCAAACCGGCTCCAATCATGCACATTGAGAATCTTGAGGAATACAATGAGCAGGAGGGTTTGGCGCTCAGTCCTGAAGAAATAGAGTATCTTCACAAGGTAGAAGGCCAGCTCGGACGTAAGCTTACTGATTCTGAGGTGTTCGGATTTGCTCAGATCAATTCAGAGCATTGCCGCCACAAAATTTTCGGCGGAACGTTCATCATCGACGGTGAGGAAAAGGAAAGCTCGCTTTTCCAGATGATCAAGAAAACTACAAAAGAAAATCCTAACAAGATTATTTCCGCATACAAGGATAATGTGGCTTTTTCGCAGGGACCTATTGTTGAGCAGTTCGCTCCGAAAGACCACTCTACATCCGATTATTTTGAAATCAAGGATATTGAATCTGTGATTTCACTCAAAGCAGAAACACATAATTTCCCTACAACTGTAGAACCTTTCAACGGAGCCGCTACCGGTACCGGAGGTGAAATCCGCGACCGTATGGGTGGTGGTGTAGGTTCTTGGCCTATTGCAGGAACTGCCGTATACATGACTTCTTATCCACGCAACGGTGAGAATGGTGCACGTTCATGGGAAGATATAATGCCTGTACGCAAGTGGCTCTATCAGACACCTGAACAGATTCTCATCAAGGCATCTAACGGTGCCAGCGACTTCGGAAACAAGTTCGGTCAGCCGCTTATCACTGGTTCTGTGCTTACTTTCGAACACGAGGAGAACGGCGAGAAGTATGGTTATGACAAGGTTATCATGCTTGCCGGAGGTGTTGGTTACGGAACAAAGCGCGACTGCCTTAAGCGCCAGCCTGAGAAAGGCAACAAGATTGTTGTTGTCGGCGGTGACAACTATCGCATCGGACTTGGCGGTGGTTCAGTAAGTTCTGTTGACACAGGCCGTTATTCAAGCGGTATAGAGCTCAATGCTGTTCAGCGTGCAAATCCGGAAATGCAGAAGCGTGCAAACAACCTTGTTCGTGCTCTCTGCGAAGAGGATGTAAATCCTGTTGTTTCTATCCACGACCACGGTTCTGCAGGTCATGTCAACTGTCTTTCTGAGCTTGTTGAGGAATGTGGAGGATTGATAGACATGACAAAGTTGCCTATCGGTGACAAGACTTTGAGCTCAAAGGAAATCATTGCCAACGAAAGCCAGGAAAGAATGGGTCTGCTCATTCAGGAAGAGCATATAGAGCATGTCCGCAAGATTGCCGAACGTGAGCGCGCTCCGCTTTATGTTGTCGGTGAAACTACCGGCGATGCTCATTTCGCATTTGAGCAGGGCGACGGTGTACGTCCGTTCGACCTTGATGTTGCTCAGATGTTCGGTCATTCACCTAAGACATACATGAGAGACGAAACTGTAGAGCGTACTTACGAGAACGTCAGCTACAGCGAAGAAAATATTGAACAGTATCTTGAAAATGTTCTTCAGCTTGAAGCTGTTGCATGTAAGGACTGGCTTACAAACAAGGTTGACCGTTCTGTCACAGGTAAGGTTGCACGTCAGCAGTGCCAGGGTGAGATTCAGCTCCCGCTTTCAGACTGCGGTGTCGTAGCACTCGACTATAGAGGCGAGAAGGGTATTGCTACAGCTATAGGTCATGCACCTCAGGCTGGTCTTGCTGATCCGGCTGCCGGTTCAGTACTTTCTGTTGCCGAGTCACTTACAAATATTGTATGGGCACCTATGGCAGACGGACTTGACAGCGTTTCGCTCAGTGCTAACTGGATGTGGCCATGCCGTTCACAGAAAGGTGAGGATGCTCGTCTTTATGCAGGTGTCAAGGCTCTTTCTGATTTCTGCTGTGCACTCCGCGTAAATGTGCCTACTGGTAAGGATTCGCTCTCAATGACACAGAAGTATCCTGACGGAAGCAAGATTATAAGCCCGGGAACAGTGATTGTAAGCTCTGGCGGTGAAGTTTCTGATGTAAAGAAGGTGGTATCGCCTGTTCTTGTAAACAAGGCCGATTCAACACTCTATCATATAGATTTCAGCTTTGATACACTCAAACTTGGAGGTTCTGCTTTTGCTCAGATTCTCGGTAAGGTAGGAAGTGACGTGCCTACAGTCAAGAATCCTGAATATTTCCGTGATGCCTTTACAGCTGTTCAGGAACTTGTTGAAAAGGGTCTCATTCTTGCCGGTCACGATATCAGTGCAGGCGGTTTGATTACTACATTGCTCGAAATGTGTTTCGCAAATCGTGAGGGCGGTATGGAAATCGACCTGAAGAACATTCAGGAAGCAGATATGGTGAAAGTGCTCTTCGCCGAGAATCCTGGTGTTGTAATACAGATTGCCGACAGCGACAAGCACGAGGTTAAGAAGATTTTGGACAATGCCGGTGTAGGTTATGCTGCAATTGGTGTTCCTTCTAAGGGACGTAAGATCAATGTTTGCAAGAACGGCAAGAACCTTTCGTTCGACATTGACAAGCTTCGCGATGTATGGTACAGCACATCTTATCGTCTCGACAAGAAGCAGAGCTTCAACGGCATGGCTGATGAGCGCTTCAAAAACTATAAGAACCAGCCTGTTGAGATTAAGTTCAACGACAGCTTCACAGGTAAGTTCAGCCAGTACGGCATTTCGCCTGACAGACGTGAGAGAACCGGCATAAAGGCCGCAATCATAAGAGAGAAGGGTACAAACGGTGAGCGTGAAATGGCATACTCTTTGTATCTTGCCGGCTTCGATGTGAAGGATGTTATGATGACAGACCTTATCAGCGGTCGTGAAACTCTTGAAGATATAAATATGATTGTGTTCTGCGGCGGATTCAGTAACTCCGACGTTCTCGGTTCTGCTAAAGGTTGGGCAGGTGCATTCTTGTTCAATCCTAAGGCAAAGGCTGCGCTCGATGCATTCTATGCACGCAAGGACACTCTCTCTCTCGGTATATGCAACGGTTGCCAGCTCATGATGGAGCTCGACCTCATAAATCCTGAGTTCGAGAAGAAAGGACACATGCTTCATAATGTTTCTCACAAGTTTGAAAGTGAATTCATCTCACTTGCAATACCAGAGAACAACAGTGTGATGTTCGGTTCTTTGAGCGGAAGCAAGCTCGGAATCTGGGTTGCTCACGGAGAAGGACGTTTCTCTCTCCCTTACGAAGAAAGCCGATACAATGTTGTTGCCAAGTATAACTATTCCGGTTATCCTGGAAATCCTAACGGCAGTGACTATGATATTGCAGGTATAGCAAGTGCTGATGGACGTCATCTTGCAATGATGCCTCACCTTGAGCGTGCAATATTCCCTTGGCAGCAGGCTTATTATCCACTGTCTCGCAAGAACAGCGATCAGGTTACTCCTTGGATAGAAGCCTTTGTAAATGCACGTGAGTGGATTGAAAACCATAAGTAACAATGTTTTATTTTGAGCGGCAGACATTTGTTGTCGACAGTGTCTGTCGCTCAATTTTTTACTTTTGTTTTTTGACTCGTTTATACTGTGATTGATGGTGTGTTTTTCTATAGTTGCGACAGAGCTCTTAGCCTTTCCTGATCAGCTTTGTATTTATCTTGATATTTGGACAGACTGATCCAAGCGAAGGTGTGGATTTACGGTGATGTAGATTTATTTTATTTTGTTGACCTTACTACCTAGATATATAGCAATACATTTTGATGGACGTGTTTATTAGAGTGTCGGTATTGATGTTTTTGCTTATATTTCATATATCTGCAAAAGCACAGTTGTTCAGCTTCCTTACAACAGAAAAAGGGTTGAGCAATGATAGGGTTTATTCCATAGCCAAAGATAAGCATGGGTATATGTGGTTTCTGACGGCCGGTGGAGTGGACAGATTCGATGGTCTTGACTTTTTTCATTTCAATCTTGAGTATGATGGAGTGCCTTTGATTATAGGAACGCGTGCCAATTTGGTTGCCGATAATGATGGCCGTATTTGGGAAGTCGGATCATATAAATCAAATGTAATATACGTTTTTGATGATGTTCGTGGACGCTTCAAACCTGTAGTTCTTAAGAATTTGGGAGATAGCGGTATTTCTTATCTTATGATAGACAGTAGTAACCGAATGTGGATGTCTTCAGGCAATGCTCTGTATGTCTATGATATAGATAGGAATCATTTGTCGTGTGTGTTGATGCCTGATGGTGAAGCGCCTTTGTGTATGGCTGAATTTGGTGGTAGTTTTGTTGTAGGAAGTAGCAATGGTATATATGAGGCGCATTTTGATAAGAAGAAGTGCATTTTCTCCAAGATGGATTGGCCGATATATGATACGGCTGGAGTGAAGGTCTCAGACATGCATTCTTTGTCTCCTTTTAAGATGTATTCTTATAGAAACAGCAGGAAACTTTTGGTCTTTGATTCCAAAAGCAGGATGTTTGATGTTGATTTGGTTTCAAGAAAGGTTGTCATGCACAGTTCGGACCTGATTTATGACGTGCCGGTTTCTTCTGTTTCTCCCGATTATGCAGATAGTTCCAAACTGCTTGTTGCTACAGCAAGTGCAGGAATAAAGGAAATTTCGCTGGACGATTTCAGTGTCTCTGATTTTGTCAAGACTGAATATGATAATGATTACAGCCGTGGATGTAATGTGATAGTTGCATTATATTCTGACCGTGAAGGAAAACGCGTTTGGTTTTCTCCTTATTCGTATGGCGTTGCATGTTATAATGCATTTAATCCGCACTATGTGCATAATAGACATATCAGAAATAATGCGCAATCGTTGAGCTCGGATCTGGTTGTTGATATGATTGAGGACAGTGACGGAGATATCTGGTATGCGACTAGCGGCGGTATTGATCTTTTTGACAAGAAGCAGCGTGAATGGAAGCATTTCGTTATGAGCGGTAATGAGAATTTCAAGGTTTTTATTTCTTTGTGTGAAGTCGAACCTGGTTCTGTTTTGGTCGGTGGCAAATCTGATAATTTGTATATTATCAATAAGTACGATAGAAGCATTGTAGATCTGGCTCCTGAAATGTTTGGATTGGAGCACTTCGCTAATACCTGGATTGAAGATGTCTATAAGGACGATTTCGGAAATGTGTGGATGGGGGGAGACAAGTGTCTTGATAAAATAGAATGGAACACAAAGACTATTACATCTTACGAATTATGTGGCGGTGCACGTTTTATGGCGCGCGAT
Organism: Bacteroides sp. 43_108; assembly: GCA_001915545.1. Lineage (GTDB taxonomy): Bacteria > Bacteroidota > Bacteroidia > Bacteroidales > Bacteroidaceae > 43-108. Next base: position 9,477 of record MNQS01000200.1, read on the forward strand.
GATTCTTTGCATTTTTGGCTGTCCACAAATAATGATATTTATAGGGTAAATGTTCTGGACGGTAAATTGGATGTGCTTGATAAACCTGCTAGATGCAGAAATGTAAATGACATTCTCTGTACTGAAAATGGAAATCTGTATATAGCCACATCAGATGAGGGGCTTTTTGTGAGGGATAGTATAGGCCGTTTTTTTATGCATTATACTCGCAGCAACAGCTCGTTGCCTTCGGATAACGTTCTTTCTGTAGTGGAGGACAACGAAGGTAATGTAGTTCTCAGTACCGGCAACGGTTTGTCAAGATTTGATGCCAGACAACGGACGTTTTCAAATTGGACTTATGAGCAAGGCATGCATGCTTACGGTTTTTATGCGGCGTGCGGAATAAGAACATCTGACAACCGCATAATTCTCGGTTCGAACAGCGGTACTGTGGAGTTTGCCGATTCGGTAAGACTGCCTCATTCTTATAATTCGAAAATCTTGATTACAAGACTGACTGTCAATGGACATGATAGGTTCAATGTGCATAATTTAAATGAAATTGAACTCGAACATAACGAGAATATTTTGGCTGTGACTGTAGGAAGTCTCAATTTTGACAACCCGTCAGACATAAAGTATTCTTGGAAATTGGATGGTTTGGATGATGGATGGAGCAAGCCTTCGTCTGAACGCATAATAAATTATGAATTGCATCCCGGACATTTTACTTTGAATATCAGGGCTTATAGCGGATTCAACGGCAAAATGATAGACGAATGTTCAATTCCTGTTGTCGTGTCTCCTCCATGGTGGGGCAGTCTTCCTGCAAAGATTTTGTATTATATGCTCGGAATCTTTGCAATTCTCGTTGTATATCGACTTATACTGCTTAAGAATAGACGTCTGATTGCAGAGGAGAAAGTGAACTTCTTCATTCATACTGCACATGAGATTCGCACGCCGTTGACTCTTCTGAAGGCTCCGTTGGAGGATGTTATGCGCAATGAGGTCTTGTCTGAAAAAGGTAAGGCCAATCTGCAGATTGCTATGCATAGCGCAAACGAGCTGATGATTATGACCGGTGACCTTATCAATGCTGAAAGACATAAGATCAGCGAACATGTACTTTGTGTTTCGCAGGTTGAATTGAATTCCTTCATTAATGAAATGCTTCGTCCATTCAATCTTTATGCAAATACCAAGAAGCAAAAATTGACTTATAGCTCTGATTTCAAAGAACTGTATGTTATACTTGACCGCGGACGTATTGAAAGTATCTTGCAGAATCTGGTAAATAATGCTTTGAAATACACTCCGGACGGAGGTGCGGTGGAAGTGAAGTGCAGTCATACAGATAAATGGTGGGCTGTAGATGTTTCCGATAATGGAATAGGTGTTCCTGAAGATGATAAGTCTAGATTGTTTGAGAAATACTACCGTGCCAGCAATGTAGGAAAAAATATTGTAGGTACAGGATTGGGACTTTCGTTGGTGAAAGCTCTAGTTGAAGAACATCATGGCAGAATATCGTTTGAAAGCGAAGAAGGAAAGGGTAGTAGATTCAGAGTAGAATTTCCATACGATGAAAAGTTTTATGCCGATGCAGAAAAGACATGCGTGGAATATTGCAATTGCGTGTATGCGAAGGAAAATCCTGTCGTTCTTGTAGTGGAGGACAATGCCGATCTGCAATCGTTTATAAGAAATTCACTTTCTGTAATTTATACGGTATATGTGGCCAACAACGGGGCTGAGGCACTGGAGAAGGTCAGATTTCTCAATCCTGATATTATCGTAAGCGACGTGATGATGCCGGAAATGCGGGGTGATGAAATGTGCCGTGCGCTCAAAGCCGATGTTAAAACCAGCCACATACCAGTGGTTCTTCTGACGGCCTTAGCTGATAATGACAGTGTAATAGATGGGTTGTCGACACTTGCTGATGCGTATATGACAAAACCGTTCGATGTGGAAGTTCTTAAGGCTCAGATAGAGAGTATATTGGCTAATAGAAAAGTCATGCAGAACCGATATGCTGATTTGATTCCGTCTGAGATGGGGCCGGATATAAAAAGCACAAATGAACTGGATTTGAAATTCATGGATAGAGTCAGGTCTATCGTTGATGCCAATGTGTCCAATAAGGACTTTAACGTAGATACTTTATGTATGGAGATAGGTATGAGCAGAACTAGTTTTTACGGCAAGCTGAAGGCTCTTACCGACAATTCACCGTCAGACTACATAAGATTTGCTCGTTTAAATCGTGCAAAATCATTACTTTTGCAGAACGAAATGCAGGTTTCTGAGATATCTGAAGCATGCGGATTCTCGGACGTAAAATACTTCCGTGAAGTGTTTAGAAGGCATTTCGGAATGACACCAAGTCAATTCAGGGCAGAACGATGAGGTCGGAAGACCTAATTTACAATATTGGATATGGGACTTTGTACAGAAATGTTTTTTACTTTTTCAAAGATAGGAACATTCACTCTTGGAGGAGGGTTTGCCATGGTTCCTCTTATGGAAAAGGAGGTTGTTGATCGTAAAGGATGGCTGGGAAAGGAAGAATTTCTCAATATAATAGTTGTTTCTCAAAGTGTGCCAGGAATTTTTGCCGTTAATATGGCCAGTCATATAGGATACAAGTTGAGAGGATTGAAAGGAGGAATTGTCGGCGCTTTCGGCGTTGCTTTGCCTTCGATTATAATTATATTGCTGATAGCTATGTTCTTTAGGGAGTTCAAGTCTAATATTTATGTAGAAAAGTTTTTCATGGGCATTCGTCCTGCAGTTGTAGCCTTGATTGCCGCTCCAGTCTTTTCTATGGCAAAATCTGCGAAGATTTCAAAAAGAAATATATGGATACCTGTTTTGTCTGCACTTTTGATTAGTGCTTGGGGTATTTCGCCTGTCTTTATAATTCTTGTCGCAGGTTTGGGCGGCTTTATTTATGGGCGCATGCGTAAAGATTCTGAAGAAAAGTGATTTCGCATTGATATATAGATTTGAATTATTTGTGTAAAACCGTTTGACAATGATATTTCTAAAACTTTTTTTAGTATTCTCAAAAATTGGCATTTTTAACTTTGGAGGCGGCTATGCCATGTTGTCGCTTATTCAGCATGAGGTAGTCGAGAGAAACAAATGGCTGACAGTTAGTGAATTTACAGATATCGTAGCTATAAGTCAGACAACTCCTGGACCTATAGGTATAAATGCTGCAACATATGCTGGATATACAGCAGTCATGAATGATCCTGCCGGATATCCGGTTTGGCTTGGTGTGGTAGGAGCAGTTGTCGCGTCTGTGGCTATTATCTGGTTGCCTTTCATTTTGATGCTGCTTATCAGCAAATTCCTTCTTGACCACAGCAAGTCGAAAGATATGGTTAATATTTTCTCGGTGTTGAGGCCGGCTATTGTCGGATTGATTGCAGCGGCGGCTTTATTGCTTATGACGCCAGAAAATTTCGGAAGTCCGAAGGATTCTCCTTTCGTGTTTTTTGTAAGCTTGATAATATTCTGCTTTTCTTTTATCGGTACGCGGTTATACAAGATACATCCTATATGGATGATGGTGATTTGCGGTATTGCCGGTTTGTTGATATATTGAACAGATAAGTTGATTTGCTGCCTTTTATATATACAGCTGTCCATTTCTAGAATTGGGCAGCTGTTTTTTTGTAGGAGTAAATGAAAATTGAGACTTTCTTGTTGCTTTTTCAGATTTTATATGTTTTATCTCACTTTTTGGACATCTTATCCATGTTTTGGGATAAAATATATGATTGTTTAACTTTTATTGTTATTTTTGCAATAGTTTAACAATGATCAAATTTTAATATGAAAAAAGAATTTAAAGCGTTATTTTGGATGCTGCCTTTAGCCTGTTCCTTTGTGTCTTGTATTAATAGTGATTATGATTTGTCCGACATTGATACAACTGTAGGCATAACGGTAAATGATCTTGTGATTCCTATCAATTTGGATCAGATTGCTCTTAGTGATGTACTTGATCTTGAAGATGACAGTCAGATAAAAGAAGTGAATGGTATATATGCAGTAGTAAAAGACGGCACTTTCTCTTCGGATGAGATAGAGATTCCTTCGTTCAGTGCTCCTGCTCCTTCTATAGAACCTATCAGTTCTGTGCTTTCTATTAATGTAGAAAGTTTTACAAAGGGAAGCCTGAAAGCTGGTAACAAAGTCGCAAAGTATCCTATTACTGATGCAAATACATCTTTTATGTATCATTCTGATGATGTCAGTGAATATATACTTGATGCATATGCTTTTGACCTGAACAGTTCGCTGAATGTTGATATAATTGTCAACGGACTTGATGGTATTACAAATTCTTTTGAGATTGAAAATTTTTCAATTCAGTTGCCTGCAGGAATGAAGGCTGTTTCTGATAAAGGAATATATGATGCAGAAACAGGTTTGCTTAATTTGGGGAATGTAACAGGACAGAATAATAGATATTCTTTCAAGGTGGATTTCTCGCGTGTAGATGTTGACAAATCTGGTGCTGTTCTGAAGGATGGTAAATTTGATTTTTCAGGCGAAATATCGGTTAAGACTGGTGAGATTGCAATATACGATGATAATTTCGTATCTGGAAAAATGTGTCCGATCTTCCAGAAGAGGTTGTGTTTAAGGGAAATACAGATATGAGCGACATGGCGGTTTCTACATTTGATGGTGTCGTATGCTATGACATAGATGGAATAGATGTAGAGCCTATATCTATGACAGATATTCCAGACATTCTCAACCAGACAGGAACTGACATCATTCTTGATAATCCTCAAATATATGTAAGCATGAATAATCCTGTTGCAGATAAGGGGCTGTCTGCTTCTGTAGGTTTTGCTCTTACTCCTATACGTGAGGGTGAAACATCACAGGCGCTTACATTGGATGATGACAGTTTGGTTATCGGTCATGACAAGCCTTTGAATGAGAATTATGCTTTTTGTATGTCGCCATATAAACCGGACACATATTATACCGGATTTGAGGATGCTGAGTTTTGTGAATTTTCTACCTTGGGTAAGGTCTTGAGCGGAACGAAACTGCCGGAATCCATTAACATTGATGTTGTGAATCCAAATGTATGGGCACAGGAAGTCTATGGTTTCGAATTGGGTAAGAAACTCGACAGAGTGAATGGTTCATATTCTTTCTATGCTCCTTTGGCGCTTACAGAGAATTCTGTGATTGCATATAAGGATACTATCGATGGTTGGAACGATAAGGATGTAGATTCAATAGAAATATCAGAGGCTATAATTAATGCGGTAGTGACAACAGATGTTCCGCTTGCTCTGGATATAAAAGCTGAGCCGATAGATAAGTATGGCAATGTTATAGAGAATGTTGAAGTTGAAGGTGCTTCTGTCGGTATTAAGGCACAGGGACAGCCGATAGAAATTAGTATAAAGGGAATAATAAGACATCTGGACGGCATAATACTCACAGCAAGAGCTCAGTCGGGAGTTTCCGATGAAAGTCTTGCGCCTGGTCATAATATTACGTTGACAGATATAAAGGCAAAAGTTTCAGGTATATACAGAACTGAATTATAATTGTTGATAGTGATGTTTATTGCCAAAAGTGTATTAATTGTTGAATATCAGAATTAAAAAAGATTATGAATACTAATTTGAAAAATATAATAGCTGTCTCCATTTTGTCTGCGTTTTCTGGTTCTGCAATGGCTCAGAATACTAATTCAGGATATTTCCTTGATGGATATTTGTATAGACATGAAATGAACCCGGCATTTGATAATGAAAGAAATTATGTTTCAATGCCGGCTCTCGGTAATTTGAATCTGTCGTTGAGGGGAAATATTGCTGTAGACGATGTATTCTACAACGTCAACGGACGTACTACAACTTTCATGAATCCGCTCGTAAGTGTGTCGGAAGTCATGGGAAACCTGAGTGATAACAATAAACTGAATCTGAATGTAAAGGAAGAGATATTGTCTGCAGGTTTTAAAGCCTTTGGTGGTTATAATACCGTAGGTATCAGCGTGAGGGCGTTTATGGGTGCCAATCTTCCTCGTGATTTGTTCTCTTTACCCGTTGGCGGAATTAATTTAGTGCGTATTTAATTCTGCCAATAGGCTTGTTATTAATATAGTTGACGTATTGCAACACGGTCAGCGCACTAATTT
>MNQS01000201.1 GCA_001915545.1 Bacteroides sp. 43_108
CCGAAGCCGAGCTTGCACCTCCCTCCTCCGCCCTTTCCGCTACGCTCCAAGGGCGGAGGAGGGAGGTGGAGAAGTTGCACTTCTAACTTGACTGTAGCCCGATTGGTTAGCTGATTCTGATTAATTTTCGTATATAATATTATTGTTAAGTGAAAACTCCATTGAGATTGTCGAGGATGCCGAAAATTCTCTTTCTGAGAGTCCTCGACCCCGATTTTGCTAAAATGAGACAAAGAGAGCCCTTATGAACTTCATTACGTTTTTTGCGAAGAAACAAGCTCCTATCAACGTGTATGCAGTTTCGTCAAATTTGGCTCTGACGTCGTTTGCCTAGTAAACACTCTTGGCCGTTCCGGATGTTTTTTCAATTATATTTCGCTCAATGAAGCCCCTTTCCTTGTCTTTCAGGTGCTCGTTGTTCTCATTCTTTGGAGGTCTCTCTGATGGATGGTTGCAACAATCGATACTACAGGTTTGATATATTTCCTGTACGTTTTACGAGATAGAGCTTTGTTTGACTGGAAGTTCTTTTGGGGACAAGCAGAATGTCATTAGGGTGAGGCACACTAAAACTGCCCATATGGTAGTATTTTGTGCACTTCTCAAGCATTTTGTAAATCAAGGTTATAAAATCTATGCAATTTGTAAATTGTGTAATTTTCCACTTCGGAAGTTTATCGTCTATTTGCCTTTCAGTTTTAAATCAAAAGTATGCAAAAAATTTCAATCCGAAACATGTTGTATAATATTTATCATTTTTTCTATAATTTGTAGATTTGTACTAGCTAAATGTCATATATTTGCACCGAAATTAAATATTTAGTAACTGAATATAAGAAAATGCTTTCAAAAGTACACTATGTTATTAATTTTAAATATTTATCGGGATGAAAAAAAATACAGGAAAGTTTTTCGTGGCAAGAGCGCTCGCACAGTCGCAGCGGCAACATCAGCATCAAAGACGGCACACGACTCCGGCACAGAATAAATACGATATAAACTACATGCAACACATATATAAACAAACAAAACATAGAAGACATGAAAAAAATTGAAGCTATCATCCGCAAGTCGAGATTTGAAGACGTCAAGAATGCGTTGCTGAACGCTGACATTGAATGGTTCTCATACTACGACGTAAGAGGAATAGGAAAGGCACGCGAGGGACGCATCTACCGTGGTGTAGTCTACGACACAAGTTCAATAGAGCGCAGGCTCATCAGCATCGTCGTACGCGACAAGAATGTTGAGAAGACCGTCAGAGCCGTCATGGAGGCCGCCCGCACCGGAGACATAGGCGACGGACGCATCTTCATCATCCCTGTCGAGGACTCAATCAGAATCAGGACAGGCGAGCGCGGCGACATTGCCCTCTACAACGCTGAGCAGGAAAAATAAGGGCGCGCACCGAGAGATACAAGAGATACATAAGCTAATGAATTAACTATAAACAATTACACAGACATGATTAAGCATATCATACGACACACAAACGCATTCAGACTATTTGTGGCTCTTTTGGCAACAAGCTCCTTCTCACTGACGGCGCTGGCACAGGAGACAGCCGAAGAGACTCCGGTTCTCGACTCGGGCAACACTGCATGGATGATCACATCCACAATCCTCGTGCTTCTGATGACAATCCCTGGCATAGCCCTGTTCTATGGTGGCCTGGTAAGGCAGAAGAATATGATAAGCGTGATGATGCAGACAATGTTCATCGTGGGCGTAATCTCCATCCTCTGGGTGGCATTCGGCTATTCGTGGGCATTCGGCACTGCCACAGAGGGAACAGCAATGTTCACTTACGGAATCGGCGGATTTGACAAGGCGTTCCTCGCCGGCATCACCAAGGACACACTGACAGCCGGCAATATCCCTGAATTCACATTCGTTATGTTCCAGTGCATGTTCGCCCTCATCACTCCGGCTCTCATCCTTGGAGCATTTGCAGAGCGCATACGTTTCAAGGGCTACATGCTCTTCATCATCCTCTGGGTCGTCCTCTCATATTTCCCTATGGCTCACTGGGTATGGGGCGGAGGCTGGGCTATGCAAGATGGTGCACTTGACTTCGCCGGTGGTACGGTCGTTCACATCAATGCAGGTATCTCTGCTCTCGTAATGGCCATAATGCTCGGCCGTCGTGAGGACATCGCACGCGGACACGCCATCCTGCCTCACAACATCACATTTGTATTCATGGGTATGGCTTTCCTGTGGCTCGGCTGGTTCGGATTCAACGCCGGCAGCGGACTCGAAGCTGACGGACTCGCATCAAACGCATTCCTCGTAACTCACGTCGCAACAGCCGTCGCTGCAACAACATGGATGCTCATCGACTGGATTGTAAACAAAAAGATGACTTGCGTAGGTGCATGTACAGGAGCCGTGGCCGGACTCGTTGCCATCACTCCGGCAGCCGGTACAGTCGACCTGTTAGGAGCATTCGTAATCGGCATTATCTCTCCAATCATCTGCTTCTTCATGGTAGCTGTCGTTAAGCCTAAGTTCAAATATGACGACGCACTTGACGCATTCGGAGTACACGGAATCGGCGGTATCGTCGGGTCAATTCTGACTGGTGTGTTCGCCACTCAGGTAATCACAGGTGAAGGTGGAGCACAAGGCGCGCTCTACGGCGACTGGAATCAGCTCTGGATTCAGATTAAGGCAACAGTCATCTGCGCACTCTACTCTGCAGTCGTAACATTCATCCTCTTCAAGATTGTTGATGCTCTCGTCGGCCTACGCGCTGAGAAACGTGAGGAAGAAGAAGGTTTGGATATCTACGAACATGGTGAATCTGCATACAACAGCTGATGACTCACTTATATGAACAGCCTCGAAAGAGGCTGTCCGCGACGGGGACCCGCAGTCTGATGCGCGTCCCCTTTTTGCGGTATAGTAAGTGCACTGTTTTTCCCGATAATCCGTGTAAACAATCCGTCAGTACCTTTCGCATGATTCCTTACAATCGTTTTATACGGGTTGTGCATACGATGACTGTAAATTAATTTAAGTTTCGCAAGTGATTTTTGTCAGTCTGGCGCCACGGCGAGCTTGTCAAAGGCCGGTTCTACTGCCCTGACTTGTTGTCGTTTGATATATATTTTATATGGATAAAGCCGTATCAGGCGTCAGTGCCCGTTGCGGCTTTATAGCTTTGAGGTCTTGTTGTTAAGGTTCTGCTCCTTTTACAGAAAAGGTGATTCTTTCGGGCCGGTATATGACTTTTTCATGCCGCCGCAGTCTATGACAATCTTATGAATTATCATACCCGGGTCTTTGGCATAAATACGAAGAGTGTGCTGGCCTGGTTTTGCCGGAGCAAACTTGGTGTAGTTCACGGCACTGTTTCTCAAAACGTTTCTGGCCCATTCGTTGGAATATTCCTTCGGATTGTTGCTTTGTATGGCAATCTTCTGATTGTCTATCTGTATGCCGTATTCAGTACCGTGCATCTTGTCTTTCGGGAAGAGAGGCAGCATGTATGTCACCACGGTTAACGAATCAGTGCTGTCTGTGTGGAAATCATATTCCACAAACGAGTCTTCGCCATCATCATATTTTGCGTTTCCGAGCTGCAGTGCGGAGTTTGTGTATCCGAGTCCGTTAATATTTTGGAATACAATGTTGCCGTTCTCAGTCTTGCGCTGGTATTTTGTCGGAACTATGGATACGACGCCGTTCTCTTCAACATACCCGTAGGCTTCTTTGTTCTTGCGTATAGCTTTTACGCCTACTTTCCATTTCTGTTTTCCGCCTTTCACAACGATTTCACCTTCCAGGTCTCTCTCGTTGCCGCATTTGCTCCAGTCTATGGATACCCATATACGCTCCTGTGTGTCTGTCGTGCCGCCGTCAATGTTGAGCCTTATCCATTTTTCATCGGTTTTAGCCGACCATGTCATCGGCGTGCTGCACTTGTTGTACACGTCTATGTAGTGCTTGCGGTCCGATGTTTCGTAGAAACACGGCAAGTAGATTCCTTCGGTGCCGGCTCTTCCTCCGTCCGCGAATATTCCCATGTCGGATTTGTCTGTCAGCTCGATATGTTTTGTCGGAGCATATTTCTTCTTTGGTACGAATCCTGGGGCTGTGATGATTCCGTCCCATTTGCCGTCCATGAGGTTGTTGAACTTTTCTGTGATGTCCGCCACGCTGTCGTGATAAGCAACAGCTATGTCTGCAAGCCTGTTTGTCATTGCGCGCCCCTGAATGGCATACCATCTGTTCTGCTGCGCGGTGAGCATTTCCATATTGTAGAAATATGATGCTTTTACAGGATAGTACAGAAGTTCGAAAAATGCCGGTTTCAGTTCTTCGGGCAGCTTGCTCATGATTTTGTCTGCGCGTCCGGCAATGTCGGCATATTCCTCCATTCTGTTTTCTGCTTCCCTGTAGTTTGCGAATGAGAATTCAGTATCTTTAATCTTTGTATCCGCAAAAAGACTGTTCCATCTCCAGTCCCATGTCATATATTCCGGTTTGCGTTCGAAAGCAAGATGGTAGTAGCGGTCGAGGATATATGCAAACTCCTCTTCGTAGTCTTTGCCGAATATTGAAGCCAGGAAATCTGCGTTATGTTCGTTCACATTTTCGAATGTGAAACTGTCGAAATCCCATGCCATGTCGAGGAAAAGCTGCACGCCCAGTTCGCCGGGCTTTATGTCGCCTGCATTCAGAAGCCAGTATCTGTCTGCGCCGAGCGACCATGCCTTGTGCATTTCTGCATACATCAGTGCCGGAGAAGTAGTGTTCAACCAGAGATAGTCGTTCGGCCAACCAAGATACGAAATGTGGTAGTACACTCCTGAACCTCCTTCGCGTTTCCTTTCATCGGCATTGCTGAGTTTCTTAATGTATCCGTAGTTGTCGTCCGGCCAAACAATTGTGATGTCTTCCGGAACCTTGAGACCTTTTTCATATATGTCGAGTACTTCCTTGTAGGGAACGAAAATCTGCGGAATTTCTTCAATCGGCTTGTCTATATGTTTTTTAAGAATGCCTCTCTGGCTCTCGATAGCACTGCCTAAGAGCTGGAATTTTTCTTCCATGCTTCCCTTCATGCCAGAGTCGTGTTTGCCTCTCAGAGCGATGGTGTATATGTTTTCCATTTTCCCTGCCTGAGCGACACGTTCGTCAAGTACCTTGTCTATTTCACTGCGATTGGTCCTGTAGTCCCATTCTCCATGTACTTTTTCATCCCATTCGCTGGCGTTGTTGTACATAAGCGGTTCGCAGTGGCTCGTCGTCATCATTATGCCGTATTTGTCCGCCGTTTCCATGTTGCCGGCTACGGTGTAGAATGCTTTTGTACACTCGTGCATGGCTGGAGCCACCATGTTGGCTTTTAGCCTGAGCCTGAGTTCGAACACTTTTTCATACGTATTAGGTCCGATGCCGCCTACCGTCTTGTCCATGTTCTTTCCTGCCCATGGATGCAGCCCCCAGTCCTCGTCGTTTATGAATATTCCCCTGTATTTCACAGACGGGCTCTTCGATATGTAGTCGGTTTTCTGCAGGTACAGCTGCGATTGTCTTTTCACCGGGACATCGCTCCAGAAATGCCATGGTGAAACACCTATGGCTTTGCACACAGTGGTGATGCCGTAGGCTGTTCCTCTTTTGTCGCTGCCTGCAATTACAAGAGCCTTGTCAACACCTTCAAACGGATTTTCCACTGTTTTTATAATGAATCTTTCCCATTGTCCGGCAATGGTATCGGTGTTCAGTTTTCCCGATTTTTTGAGCATGTCTATGAAGTGGCTTTTGCCTATGGTTCCTGCAACAATCAGGCTTTTTGCCTTTTGCGGGATGCTGTGTATAATAGGCATGTCTGCATCGGTTGTTCGCTTTATGTCTTCTGCCAGCATTCCGACGGCTGTGCCCACCGGCCTGAAGTCGTTCCGGTCGTATAATATAGATGCCGATTCCCCGCCGCATGTGACGATGGGAAACGATGTATCCCAGGTGAATTTCCCTTTGTTCACTTCAATTTGAGCAAAAGCACTTTGTGCCAGCACGGTCGTCAAAATCAAGAAAAACTTTTTCATAGTATTTCTATTGTTGTTTGGTCGTGTTTCGTGTATAATATCTACACTGCAAAAATAATATCTATAATTCATGTATTTGTACTTATTTTTTGCTTAAAGTGTGCATATATTTGCATTTGTGTATTTAAGCAAAAATAACAGCAGATGAGAATACTGAAAGAACAGCTGTGCATAAGCCATCATAATCCGATAAGAGCGAGAACCTACAATTATCCTAAATTTACCTATCCGTGGCACTGTCATGGTGAATATGAATTGATATACGTAGAGAATGGATCGGGCAAATGCCTCATTGGCGATAGTGCCGTCGACTACAGCGACCGTTCTCTTCTGATATTCGGTTCGGCTCTTCCTCACTGTATGCAGAACGACTCTTCCTATGACAGCGGATTGCGCCGAGTAGATGGAGTAATTGTGCAGTTTAAAAAGGATTTCATGCAATATTCTTTTTCAAACTATGTGCAGTTTGCACAGATAAATTCACTGCTTGCCGAATCCTGCCGCGGAATCTGTATTGATGTGGCATCGCATGATGAGATACGCAGAAAGGTACTCGGAATGCCGAATGCAAAAGGTTTCCGTCAGATTATAGATTTGCTTGAACTTCTGCAGATGCTTGCAGAATTGCCGGCAAGAACTGTTGTTGCTTCTGCTCATTGCGGGCAGATACCGTCAGAACAGAGTGATGCCAAATTGGAAAAGGTTATGTCGTATATCAGCCACCGATATACGAAACGGATAAATCTTGATGATATAGCGTCGTGCGCAGCTATGAATCCGTCTGCATTTTGCCGATATTTTCATGAAAAGACGGGCAAGACGTTGAGCCGTCACATTGCAGACATGCGGATTGGTTATGCCTGTCGCCTATTGGCAGACGGCAATCTCAGCATATCTCAAATTGGTCTTGAATGCGGTTTTGAATCTGCTTCAGGATTCAATCGTACATTTTTGAGAATAACAGGTATGACACCTACGGAATACAGAACACGTCTGCTGAAGAGATGATATTTTGCTTTATCTAGGGTGGAATGATGCAGATAAAACGGATATAAAAGGAAGAGCTTCAGGCCGGAAACACAAGGGTATAAATAATTATTAGCCTGAAGCTCTTACCGAACAACCAAACTTATTCCTCACAATGTTTGTCTCCTGCAAAGTAAATGAAGATAAATACGTGGAAAAATGGATATTTTTACTATCACATGTAATATTTTTCTTTTTTTGTTTGCAGGTGCCTGCCGACATAAGATATTTCAAGAATCAGCCTCCGCCGTATTTCTTCCATACATCCACCAGCATGCGCAGGTGAGGAAATTCATATTCGAAATAGTCGCTGAAATAATTTAGGCCCAGGTTGCTTTCAATCTGTCCTATAGTCCACGGCTTGCCCGTACCGGCTGTCACGTCAGGCTCCTTGTCTGCGTTTATCAGGAACAGATATACCAGGCGCCGTTCGCCCATTCTTTCATACATGTATTTCATACAGAATCTCAGCGACTTCAGATCTGCACCGTGCACACGGCTGAAAGCCCTGCCGATGCATTTGTCAATTGTTTCGCGAAGCCCCATTTCAGCCTCGCAGGGAATGTCCACCTTTCCCGCTTCGTGGTCATTCTTACCCCAGCGCCCGCACAGCCATATCTTCTGCTTGTACAGGCAAACGATTCTCACCACCTTGTTCAGCGATGGGACGGGAATGTTCAGTTTAGGCATATTAGTACATCCAACCATAGGCAAAACACTTTAAAATCTGTTGCAATAAATCCTGAAATATGACACATCTTGACAGCGCAGTTTCATGATGCGTATGCACCGGATATTTGGAGCATATAAATTTGCGGTTCTATATACTCAACAAACCGAAATTGCAAGATGTTCATCCTTTTAAGTTAAAAAGCATGTCGGCTGTATTTTTCTTGTCGCGGTTATGTGTATGACGGAAAACTCTTAAGCGTTTGTATGTTTGCGAGCCCTCGGAATTTTTGCCGTGCGCGCTCGGAATTATGATTGTGAGCCCTCGCATTTATTTTGCCAAGCTTGTTTGCGGCTTTGATTGCAAGAGAAAATTAGAGATGGTATCTGATGCTTTCTGTGGATTGCGCGCCCGATTCAAGTGGGAGGCGTTTGCTTACGATTTGTTTGCGCAAATCTCTAATGGCTGATATGGACTTAAGTCATTTGACGTAATTTGTATCGAATTGTAATAAAATTTCTAATTTTTTTTTTTTTTGAATAATATTTTATGCTACATTTGCATCAAATACATATTGGTGTGGACATTGTTATTTGAAACCTTAAATAGTGAATATTATGAAAATATGCCTTGTCAATTGCATTTCATTGGTCAGATTTGATGAAACTTCGCTTGAATACGGTGTTGGTGGTGCACAAACATATTTGATTTGTCTGTCTGAGTCATTGGCATCCGTTGGGCACGATGTTACAGTTGTATGCCAATGCGAATCTGAACATGTTGCCCAGGGTGTGAAATGGATACCCATAGAGCATGTTTTTTATGCGAATGAGGATAGAAGTCTTTCTGTATTCGCGTCATTTAATTTTGAGGTTGCTATAGTTTCACGGCCGTCAATAGAATATTTAAGGACAATAGTCAGTTCGGGAGTTGATTTATATGTTGTGTTTCATGGTTTGGATGAAGGTCTATGCAACGGAGGCATAGAAATACTTGATTCTCCAAATGTGCGCAGGGTTGTGGCTCTTACCAGTTGGCATGCAGAATATTTGAAACATGACATGGGTCTAGATCCTGCAAGGATTTCTGTTGTTCCAAATGGAATACGTCCTGAAGATTACGATGTTGCGGACGATGTTCATCCTGTAGACCATTCAATACTTTGGAGCAGTGAACCCAGACGCGGACTTGGTATAATGTGTACATTGGCAAAAGAGGTAAGGAAAAGCATTCGGGATTTCTGCATATATGTCTCGACCCCATCTTACTGTTGTCATCTTCCTGAAAATAAAGATTATAAATACCTTGGACATTTGTCAAAAAGAAGACTGTATCGGGAAATGCGCAGACATGCGGTATGGTTCTATCCATCGGTGTATAAAGAAACATTCTGCATAACAGCTCTGGAAGCATCAATGTCCGGCAATATGCCTGTTCTGCCTGTCAGGTATGGCCCTACGGATATTTTTGGTCCTTTTGCAGATGAAATCGGAATGAAAAATGATTTTGATGGTGATTTCCAGAATGCATGCATGGAGGCTTCTGAACTTATATGCAGAAATATACTGGATTATGATATGCCGGTAAAGAGAAAACTTCGGAGAGATCTGCAACGTTACATATTGAATAATTTTACGTGGAGCCATGTTGCATCTATGTATTCAAATCTTTTTATGGGGGAATGATTTATAATAAACCTGGGAAATAATACTATGATAAACATAATAGACTGTTTCTTAAAAGAATTGGAAGTAGAACATACTGTCGGCTATACAAAAGAATTGTATGAACATCATCCATATAAGAACAACTTTTATGGATTGAGCCTGATTTTGTCGGAATATTCACTGAAAACATATGGGATAAAGATAGATTCGAAGAATTTGTCACAGTTGTCATTTCCCTGCATTCTTCATATCGGAAATGATTTTGTTGTTGCAAGAGCATTGCAGGATAAAATACTGGAGTTTTGGGAACATGACAGGCTGAAAAAGTCTTCAGTAGAAGAGGTGGAAGAAAGATGGGATGGATGTGCACTGGTGGCCGAATATTCAGAGGATGCATCAGAGGCAGATTACCATGCTCATAAAAAAATGAGATAATCGGGTATATTAAGACATATTTATCATATTTCTTTGTTCTGGCTGTTATGCTTTATGGCATCATGAAGCTCCAGATATATAATGACATTGGATTGCTGGTATCCCTGATTATGAGTGTTTTAGGTTTTATGCTATGTGTAATGCTGTTGAAGAAGCAGATGCACATGAGTACTCGTGCAGGTGACACGGTGTGTTCTGCATTTGGAGATGGCGATTGCGGAAAACTACTTCGTACAGACGCTGCTAAGGTTTGTGGAGATTTCAGCTGGAGTGAGGTCGGTTTTGCATATTTTATATCCTATATAGCATTTGTTTTTTTCTACGGGCGGTGTACGTTGCTGTACATTCTGAATGGCTTTGCAGTTGTATTCAGCATATGGAGCATATGGTATCAGCTGTTTCATGCAAAGCAGAAGTGCGTTCTTTGTCTGTGTGTGCAAGGGATGGTTATGGCTGGTGCCGCGTCTTTGTTCCTGACGGCCGAAGCTTTTTCATTGTCCGGAATCATATTTGAGCAGATGCTGTTATGGTTTTGCATATTTACTCTTATTGTCATTGTAGTCAATAAATTATCCATTCTTATATCAGATAAAGTACTGGATGATAATAAAGACGAATCCGAGAACGCCATAAAATATGATGAGAATGTTTTCAGGTTCCTGCTTAAAAGACAGCCTCACTATGATGTTTCAGATGAAGATGCCGCTTTATGTTTCGGCAACCGCGATTCCTCGTTGCAGGTGACTGTGCTGTCGAACCCTCATTGTAATCCGTGTGCATTGATGCATGCAAGGCTTAGGAAATTATTGTCGCGTGCCTGTGGAGATATTTGTGTTCAGTATATATTATCATACTTCTCAAATATAGAGAGTAATAAGGTGCTGATTGCCGCTTATGTTCATAACGACCGTAAAACTGCAGAGGCCATCTATGATGATTGGTTTGATAAAGGCAGGGTACGCCCTAAGAAATTTATGCAGGACAATGGATTGGATATAAATGGCCCTGCTGTAGAAGATATTTTTGCAAGACATGAGCATTGGAGAAGAAAGACTGATTTACATGCAACTCCGACAGTGCTTGTAAATGGTTATCTTTTGCCGAAACAATATAAGGTTGAAGATCTTATATATTTCAAGGATATGAAAATCTGAAGTCATTTATTATGGCATACGTCTGTTGGAAATGACTGTAAGAGTGATAATTAATAGTAGTATTAACTTAAAAATCAACAGCGATGAAAAAATTGAAACCATTGAAGGTTTATGACCCGGAATCAGTGATGAGTTCTGAAGAAATGAAGAAAATCCTTGGTGGAGGATATGGTGACAAAGGATACCTTTCATGTACATGTCAGTGTATATACTCGATCGGTGTGTGGCAAGAGTATACATCGTCAGGCTATTGTCCTCACCCTATCAACAAGCGATTTATGTCTGATAATTGTGGTCCGGGTTCCTCTGGAAGCACAGAGACTCCGGGATTGGCAATTTGTCAGTAGTTATTGTGGTGCAAGACTTTGACATTTTGCGGTTTTCTTGCCGGTTTATGCCGGCAAGAAAGCATTAATATTTTGTTGAACTTAAAACTAATGACTATGATTGGAAAAATTGTTTTGTTGTTTGTATTGCTGTTTTCGGCACACCCTTTTTTGTCTGCGCAGGATAGTAACAGCCCTTATATGGTTCTTGATACTGCCAGATATGTAGTCCGGTACGGGTTTAAATACATGGCAGACACTGTGAACAGGAAAATGATGGAAGGAGAGACCGTGCTTGAAATAGGAAAACATGTGTCAAGGCATTGCTTTAGGGGTCATGATGAGAGCGAACTAAGCTATCTGGAGCGCTCCAGCTGGGATGCAGAACCTAAGTTCCGTTTTCCGTCTTATGATCCGGCGATAGATAATGTATATATAGGTTATCCAAAGAAGAATAGGATGACAGCTGCAATGAATCTGGGATGTGTCGGCGGTTTTCTTTACGAGGAAGATGTCCCTAAGCAGGATTGGACATTATCGGATCAGACCAAGGTGGTCGGCGGTCATGAGTGTCGCATGGCTTCGTGCGATTTCGGTGGACGCAGGTACGAGGCGTGGTATGCAGCAGATATACCGATGTCTCTGGGACCGTGGAAACTGGGAGGTCTGCCAGGGCTTATTCTTGAGGCTTCTGATTCTTCGGGTGAATTTGTTTTTACGCTGAATGCAATTGAATCAGCTTCTGATTCAGTTGTACCGATAACCATGCTCAAGCGCAAGTACCGTAAGATGAGCCGTAAGAAATGTTTCAGCTATAGAGCGAGAATGTATCGCGAACCGGCGACATTCTATTCGGCCCTCGGCGTTCTTCCAAATGGCATGCGCATAGTAACTCCAAAGGGAGGGTATCCGTACAATCCAATAGAGAAGGAAGATTGAAGTACTGTATTGCGGGCTTTAAGCTTGTTGCGTGGTTGTAGTGATAGATGTCAAGGGATGGAAATCAAATATTAACGGGCTGATATGGGGACATTGACGAAAGCGGTTTTATTTGCGGTTATTGTGCTGTTTCCTGGCATGATGAACGCGCAGTCGTTGATAAGCGGTTGTGTGAAGAACGGTTCGGGCGAATCGGTTGAAGGTGCGATAGTGACATTGTTCAGCCTGCCGGACAGCAGTATCTTGTCATACCAGATTACGGGTGTTGACGGGAAGTTCACGGTCAGCTCCGGAGACAGCACATCCGATAGTTTGATGGTCAGATTGAGCGGATTCAATATAAAGACTAAGGCTAAGACTGTTCAGAACAAGTCTCAGAATATGGACCTTGTAGCGGTAGAAGATATTCTGGAACTGAAGGAAGTCTTGGTGAAGGCTGAAAAGATATGGGGCGACAAGGATACGCTGAATTATCTTGTGGCTTCGTTCCTGACCAACCGCGATGTATCGATAGGCGATGTACTGAAGAGGCTGCCCGGAATATCCGTGTCGGAAGACGGGATGATAAGCTACAACGGAATACCTATAAATAAGTTCTACATAGAGAATCTGGATGTGCTTCAGGGACGGTACAACATCGCAACGGAAGGAATATCGGCAAAGGATGTATCGACGGTACAGGTGCTCGAACATCACCAGCCGATAAAGGCTCTGCAGAAGGACTCACGTCCTGAGCAAGCCGCAATCAATCTGCAGCTCAAAGACAACAAGAAGGGTACGTGGCTGCGTTCGGCTGAGCTCGGTCTTGGATTCAGCGATGAACTGCTTTGGAAAAATTCCATTTCGCTGATGTATTTCGGAAGGAAGTCGCAGCATGTCCTGACCTACGACAATGCGAACAACGGCTCGCAGATAACGAGGAAGGCCCATTCGTTCTACGGCGGAGGCGGTGGAGGCGGACAACGCTTCACGGGCATATCAGGCGCCTCCAGAGCACCGTTCGACCCGGAGTACACTCTATACAATAATGCACACGTGCTGACTTTAAACAATCTGCAGAAGTTCTCGGATACGGATGTGCTGCATTATAATCTTGTATATTCGCATGACAGAACAAAGACTCACAGTTCATCACGTACTGTTTATTCGCTTCCCGACGGAGGGACGGCAGAATCAGCGGAGGATAAGTACAGCCGTGAGACAACGGACAATCTGTCGCTCGAACTTGATTATGAAAGCAATAGACCGCATGACTATCTGTCAAATACACTTTCGTTTTCTGGAAATTGGCGCGAGTCGTTCGGAACGATTGAGATTGGTGAAGGCGAGACTGTCGAGCAGCGTTCTCCATGGCGTTCTCTGGTGGTGTCGGACGAATTCAGCATTATCCACACCAATGAAGACGGCAAGGGGTATAGTCTGAGTGCACGATTGTCTTACAACACATCCCCTCATTCGCTGACAGTGTCGCCCGGAGTGTTCCCTGATGTCCTCAACATGGGAGATGAGTACGGAAGTGTGCGCCAAGATATGAGGGTGAGATCATTGAAAGGCGGTGTCGGTACGTCGCTGCTGTCCGCCGTGAAGATAGGCCGCTTTTCGATGTCGCCTTCATTGAATGTAAATATAGAGCATGTGCATATGCATTCGGACATATCGGTGGATGGAACTGAGCTTACGGCCGACAGCATGAGGAATGCTGAGACATGGTTGAGGCTTGATGCCGATGCTGGCCTGAATTTCAATTATGAAGTGCGCAATCTTAAGATAGAGCTGGGTGTTCCGGTCAAATATATGATGACACGGCTCGGCAACGCCGGATTCGACGATGAGACACGGCATAAGGTGCTGTTCAGTCCGAATGTGAATATAAAATACATAGTGTTCCAAGGATTTGAACTGAAGGCTTCTGGAAGAATGAACACTGGTACACCGTCTTGGAACTCCATGTATTCCGGGTTTATTCTGGGCAGCTACAACAGCTTGAGGCGGAACCAGCCGCAGTTCTACGATATTACTTCTTATCAAGGGACGTTTTCCACGTCGTACAGGAATGTCCTCAATATGCTGTTTGCAAGTGTGAATGTGCATTTTTCAAGGTCGGACAATGAAGTAATGAACAGCATGTACATAAATCCAGATGCATCGATTGTCAGCACCAGAATATTTATGGACAACCACAGTACATCATACGGAGTGAGCGGTGAGTTCAGCAAGGCATTCTTCTGGTGCAATGCTTCTATGAAATTAAGCGGCGGATGGAACCGGGGATTCAACTGCAGCCTGCGGCAGAATGAGCTTATGAAAAATGTATGGGACAACGGATATGCCGGAATTGAATTCAGTATGAAGCCTGCAAAGCGTCTGTATACTGCTGTTTATGCAAATTATTCGTGCTCAAGGTCGAGGGTTGAGAGAGTGAGGACGTATCCGGCGGTGCACCGTCTTAACGGAAGCATTGAAGCTTCGTTCGATATAACAGATGAATTTTATGTAGGGGCGAAATTCAGGCACAGGTACAACAGTGCAGTTGATGGCGACAGGAATTTCTCATTGCTCGACATGAATGTCGTATATAAGCTGAAGAAGGTGCGTTTCTCGCTTGATGTGTACAATCTGCTCAACAAGAAGAAATATGTGGTGCGTTCGTACTCCAATCTTGATGAATACTATTCAGAATATGACATACGTCCAAGGTCGTTCATGCTGACGGCAAAGTTTAATTTTTAAAAGTAACGAAATGATGAATTTTGACAAGAATGTTAAGGATATGATACTGGCATCGAATGACATGGGGCTATTTTCGGGCAAGACAGGAGCCTGCATATATTCGTATAGTAATTAGGGTGTCCAGTTTAACGTTCCCAATTTAGCCTACATTTTTAAGCTGTTTGGTACGTTCTGTAACCCAGTTTATGGACATGTGCTTCTTTGCAA
>MNQS01000202.1 GCA_001915545.1 Bacteroides sp. 43_108
CACGGAAAATGGGCAATAATAATGGCACATAAAGTGATTATACTCTATCGACTTTATATGCCATATTACTTTTTAGGGACATTTACTGAATATCCCTTTTTATATGCCGTGCGGTGAAATAAATGTTCGGCAAAAGATCATCCTAGGAATCACAATGAAGAATCATTTCGGGAAACCTGAACTGTTTCCAAAAATTCTGTCGGCGCAAAATGTGCGCTCCGTATTAACAACACCCCATAATCAGAGTTAACAATCCGACGATACATTGTTAGAACAAATGGGAAAGATTATTAGTACAGATGGAAAACTTTCGTAACTCTGTCGAAAACAAAAAGAAGAAAGTCCAGTCAGACTCTATTTCAGAGTAATGACAGGACTCTTTATATCATATTTGTGCACATTCAGCAACGGCTCCTATACACTATGTTTGTGGCACCCGTTGACTTCTTCATGCCCAAATCAGTGCTGTGACCGAGGTGCAAATAAATCAAATCAAACTGCACGCAAATGAATTCTTCAGACACGGTACTTTTCTTCAATATCACCGTTGATTATATTGAAAACTTCGTCCATTATAACCTTAGTCGGTTTTCCCTTGCGCTCGGCAACTTCTATAGGTTTGTGTATTACCATGGAAATCTTATGACAGGTAACGAATTTGGCCGTACGCGAGAATGTGTCGAAAGAACCGTTGATGGTAATCGGAACGATAGGAAGACCGATTTCGTTGGCGAGCGTAAAAGCGCCCTTCTTGAACGACGACATCTTTCCGTCGTAGGTTCTGGTACCTTCAGGGAATATGACCATAGACATTCCGCCTCGCAAAGTCTTCTGTGCAAGCTTTACTGCCTTCTGAATCGAAGCAAGCGAGTTGCCGACATATATATGTCCGGACTTGTCACAGGCATACCCTACAAAAGGAATCTTGCGCAGGTATTCTTTCATCATCCATTTGAAATTGTGTCCAAGATAACCATATACAAGGAAGATGTCAAAATAGCCCTGATGATTGGCCAGAAAAACGTATGAACTCTTCTTGTCAAGATACTCGTGTCCTGTAGTCTCAATCCTTATAAGAAAAAGAGCACAAGTTATTCTTGACCACAACTTAGGTGCATAATATCCGACATACTTGCTGTCTCCTAGAATGGAGAATATCGAAACCAAAACTGCGACAACGATGGTTACGACTACAAAAATCGGCAAAGCGATACAAATGGAATACACCCTATAAATGAATTTCATATATGTAATGTTTTGAATAGTTTCTGTTAATATAAAAAGGTAAACAACCAAGGTTTTAAGATGGCACTACACCGTTCTGAAACTAATGTTTGCCCTCAGCCTTTCGCAAAGTTATAACATTAATCTCCGGCCAAGCACCGAAGCGGAACGGGAAAAGCACACTTCCGATACCTTCACTCACGTTAAGAATCTGAGAGCCTTCACAATAAGCCCCACTCCATTCTTTATATATGGATGCAACAGGAGACCATCCGAACACCTTGAATTGTCCTGCATGTGTATGCCCCGAAAGCGTAAGCTGTATGTATGTTTTCCTGATTACTTCGCTTCGCCAATGAGAAGGATCATGGGTTATCAGCACTGAAAAACAGCTGTCGCTCAGTCCATTCATTGCCTTGCTGAGATTTCCGTAGGAAGGGAAAGGAGGTTTGCCCATGTTCTCAACTCCTATCACGGCAAGTGAATCTGCACCACGATGTATAACAACGTTCTCATTAAGCAACAGATTCCAGCCGTAGCTTCGCTGATTCTTCTTTATCCTCTCAACTTCCTTCTTTCTTTCGTTCTTGTCGGTATACTTGCGATACATGCAGTAATCGTGATTTCCTAAGACAGAGAACACACCGTCCGGTGCCTTCAATGCTCCTAAAGCCTTGCCGAAAGGAGCCATCTCATCAGCCTGATGATTGACAATATCACCAGAGAAGATTATTGCATCTGCGTGTTGAGAGTTAATAAGATCCACTATTTCAACAACTTCATTCTCATGTCCCATCAAGAATGTACCAAGATGCATATCTGAGAAGTGTACAATGCGATAACCGTCGAAACGCTTTGGAAGATCTGTAAAATAGAAAGTCTGCTTGTGTACAACGTATTTTGAACGACCGATGAAATATCCATAGTAGTGCATCATGAAAGAAAACATGGCCACGGTCATAGCCAAAATGCGGAATACGCGCCTTACAGTCTGCTGTCTGAAAAGATGGCCAATGCCGTCTATTATTGCAAAAAATGCCTTTGCCACACAAATTGACAAGAAGACAACGAGGAACATTCCAATAATTGGTTGATTGGAAGCCCTCATGGAGTCGGAAGCCATTATCGTAACCATTGCCACAAGCAACAGCAATGACGGCAACCAGCATAGTATCCGCCATTTAACGCTCTTGGTCCACGACTTGACATATACCATATAAATGTATATGTCCGGCAAAATGAGCAAAGTCAATAATATAACTATCAGTCTAAGCAACACAGCAGCTTATTTTATATATACAAAAAAGTATTTTTTACTATCATTCCGTCACGAATGCAGAGTCGACTGCAACGCAATGAAACTATCGGCAAACCGTCATCGAAGTATTGAAGCTAGAAAACGCTTCATTTCCTCGGGCTTCACACCGCGACGGGCGGAATAATCACGCAACTGTTCATCATCTATTGCTCCGACAGAGAAATAGCGCGACTTAGGATGCGAAATTACAAATCCGCTCACAGAAGCATGCGGTCGCATCATACCGTTTTCGGTAAGACTAATACCGATTCTGGAAAAATCCAGAAGCTCGTCCAAAATGAAATTCAAAGATATATCAGGCAAACACGGATATCCGACTGCTGGACGTATACCTGTATACTTGCAGGCAAGCAGTTCCGCAGGAGTAAAATCCTCATCTTCTGCATATCCCCACAAACTCTTTCTCACGCATTCGTGAAGTTTCTCAGCACAAGCCTCAGCCAGTCTGTCCGCCAGTGTCTGAACAAGCATACGGCGGTAATCATCATTCTCATAAAGAAGCTCCATTTCCGCATCCACTGCAGTTGCAAACACTCCTATTCCGTCTTCAATGCCAGATGCCACCGGTCTTATGAAATCACTGAGACACAAGCAGTAACCGTCACTTCCTGGAATCTGCTGACGAAGCATCGGAATACGTGTTCCTTCAACCAAGATATCATCTCCATCAGAATTGGCTGAGAACAATCGGAATTCGCAATTGACGCCATAATCCGCATCAAGCATATCGAGCATTCTGACCGCCTCCTTATACAACTGCATAGCCGAAGCTCCACGACCTCGCTCTTCCGGTTCCAGCCCGGCAAGCCAAGAAGCCCGGCAAGCATCACAACCATGTATGTTTGCAACGGCAGCCAACTTTGGAGGAAAGCCCCATGCATGAAAGAAATACATCCAATCGATATAAGGAATCAAATCTCTCACTGCATATCTTGCCACATACAGATTCTTCTTGTCTGAACATTCCATAAGCCTGTCCGACATATTATTACTGCATATTGAACCTAAGTTCCATACCTCTTACACCGTCGACAATAAGTCCGTCGGCATAAACAGTAACACCGTTCACAATAGTACGTACAACCTTCCAGTCAAAGCTTCTTCCGTCCATCGGAGTCCATCCGCATTTAGTATAATATTCTCCAGGAACTACAGTCCAAGGATCATTAGGCTTTACAAGAACAAGGTCTGCATAATAGCCCTTCCTGATGAAACCGCGTCTGTCAATTCTGAAAAGTTTTGCAGGATTATGACACATCAGTTCAACAACTCTCTCAACAGAAAGAACTTTCTTATCCGCAAGAGCAAGCATAGAAACAAGCGAGAACTGTATCATCGGCATGCCCGACATAGCTTTAAGAGCACCGCCCTCCTTCTCACTCAGAAGATGAGGAGCGTGGTCTGTAGCCACTACGTCAATCAGTCCGTTGGTCAGTGCTTCTCTCAAAGCCTCACGGTCCTTAGGACTCTTTACCGACGGATTACATTTCATTCTTGCACCAAGACGGTCATAATCTTCAGTTGTAAACATCAGATGCGCTATGCAAGCCTCTGCCGTTATCTTCTTCTCCTCTATAGGAGCGTTGCTGAAAAGTGTCAGCTCTTCAGCAGAAGAAACATGCGCGATGTGCAACCTTGCACCAGTTTCTTTTGCAAGTTTGACAGCCAGTGACGAAGAAGCATAACAAGCCTCAACATCTCTTATTCTTGAATGATACCTTACAGGGAAATCATTCTGTCCTTTATATGTTTTCTTGAACGATTCTATGTTTCGTTTTATAATACCGGTATCCTCACAATGCGCCATGATGAGAAGAGGCGAAGTTTCAAACAGCTTGATCAGCGAATTCTCACTGTCAACCAGCATATTGCCGGTACTGCTTCCCATAAAGACCTTCACTCCGCACACTCTGTGCACATCTAACTGAGGCAGCAGATCTGTATTGTCATTTGTTGCACCGAAGAAGAACGAGTAGTTCACACGACTCTTGGATGCAGCCAACTTGAACTTTTCTTCCAGAAGTTCCAATGTAGTAGTCTGAGGCATGGTATTAGGCATCTCCATATAAGATGTAACACCACCGGCCGCCGCTGTACGGCTTTCGCTACCGATATCAGCCTTATACGTCATTCCAGGCTCACGGAAATGCACATGGTCATCAATCACACCAGGCATAAGGTACATCCCCGTGCCATCAATAACATTATCATAACCTTGAAAATCAGAAACTTCACCTTCAATAACATCAGAAATAAAATCATCCTCAACTACTACTGAGCCGAGAAAGCTTCTTCCTTCATTTACGATAGTTGCGTTGCTTACAATTGTTTTCATCAGATATGCTGTAATCTTTCTTAACTATTCAACAAGAAGAACAGGTCCAATCACCATCTACAGTTTCCCCACATGCAACAGCACAATGGAGCATGACTGCATGCCAGCCTGCATCCTCAATGTATTTATCTGTCATTCAATCCACAAAAATAGTAAAAATAAGCAACAAAGCTAGTCAAAACCTATTCCATTTTAATGATTAATAAAATATTTAGGAAGGTAGATATACATATAAGCAAACACGTACACACAACCGAATAAAAAACGGTGCGGAAACAAGAACAACCCTGTTTCCGCACCGCAATGTATCTACTTGACGTCTCAAATTCATAAAATTATTCAACATGCATGTTGAAAACTCAATCTTTCGGATGAGGATATTTCTTGAACCAACCGTCGAGCCTCAACCGCATCACGCCGAATACGGCCTCACCGAAAATACTGCTGTTCATCTTAGAAACACCTTCCACACGGTTCACAAAGACAACCGGCACCTCTTTGATCTTGAATCCGCACTTATAGGCTGTATATTTCATTTCTATCTGGAATGCATATCCCTTGAAACGGATTTTGTCGAGCTCTATAGTTTCCAGAACACGACGTTTATAGCATTTGAATCCGGCAGTCGTATCATGTACCTTGAATCCTGTAACAAGTCTCACATACATTGATGCGAAATAAGACATAAGCACACGTCCTATCGGCCAGTTGACCACATTTACTCCTGAAATATATCTTGAACCGATGGCTACATCGTAACCCTCGTCGGCACACGCAGCATAAAGACGAGGAAGGTCTGACGGTGCATGCGAGAAATCAGCATCCATTTCGAATATGTAATCATATTTCTTCTCTATGCTCCACTTGAATCCGGCTATGTAAGCAGTACCAAGACCAAGCTTGCCAGACCTTTCTATTATGAAAAGCCTGTCACCGAACTCGGTTGCCATAAGGTTCTTCACAATCGAAGCCGTGCCGTCAGGCGAACCGTCATCAATCACGAGTATATGAAAACACTTTTCCAGCGCGAACACCGCACGGATAATCTTCTCAATGTTCTCCTTCTCGTTGTATGTAGGAATAATTACAATGCTGTCACTTCCGTTCATAATATATATTCAAAATACATGTGTTGTATATGCAAATATAATTCTTTTCAGACTCATTTTGTTCATAAGGCAGATCATTTTTTCCCGCTTTCCATCATATTGAGCACATATAATGCATGTTCAATGCTGCTCACATGATTTACCAGAAGCGAACGCTTGTCGCCGTCACGCAGCTGGCAATCCCTCGGATGCCACGAAGCATAGGTGATGACCTTGTCGAAAGCTTCGCTCTTGTAGTATCGGCTTTCCTTGTCGGTAACAAGATACATAATCATACGTCCCTGCTTTATGACAATCTTTTCCGCGCCCAATCTGCGTCCTATCCATTTCAACGGCATCACTCTTATCAGTTCCTCCGCCTGTGAAGGAATCTTACCGAAACGGTCAATGAGCCTTTGCCTGTAATCCGCAAGCTGTCGTTCGTCGTTAAGCGAATCCAGTTCACGATACAGGCTCATTCTCTCGGTACTGCTAGGCACAAACTCCTCAGGGAAGAATATGTCCAAGTCACATTCGAGAGTGCATTCCTCAACAAACGTAGAGCCTCCAATTTTTCCTCCTTCGGGAACATCCTTTTCCTCGTATAAACCGGCAAACTCAGTCTCCTTGAGTTCGTTAACAGCCTCTGTCAACACCTTCTGATATGTCTCATAACCCAAGTCGGCAATAAATCCGCTCTGCTCGGCTCCAAGCATGTTTCCAGCACCGCGGATGTCCAAATCCTGCATAGCGATGTGTATGCCGGAACCAAGGTCGGAGAAATTCTCTATGGCCTGCAATCTTCTGCGCGAGTCATCACTTAGCGAAGCCAGCGGAGGAGCCAGCAAATAACAGAAAGCCTTCTTGTTGCCACGTCCCACACGTCCGCGCATCTGGTGCAAGTCGCTCAATCCGTAGTTCTGAGCGCCGTTTATTATTATCGTGTTAGCATTCGGCACATCAATACCGTTTTCAACAATGGTTGTTGACAACATCACATCATAATCGTAGTTCATGAATCCGTACACAATGTCCTCAAGTTCCTTCGGATCCATGCGTCCATGACCGACGCACACCCTTGCATCAGGCACTGTGCGGTGAATCATATTCTCAATCTCCGGCAGATTGCTGATTTTGTTGTTCACGAAGAACACTTGACCGTTACGGCTCATTTCGAAATTTATTGTCTCAGCTATCACTTCAGGGCTATACGTATGTATCTCCGTCTGTACCGGATATCGGTTAGGTGGAGGAGTCTGTATCACAGAAAGGTCTCTTGCACCCATAAGCGAGAACTGGAGCGTACGCGGAATAGGCGTTGCCGTCATGGTCAACGTGTCCACATTCACCTTCATCTGCCTCAGTTTCTCTTTGACAGAAACGCCGAACTTCTGTTCCTCGTCGATTATCAGCAGTCCCAAGTCTTTGAATTTCACGGTCTTGCCTATCAGTTTATGTGTACCGATGATTATGTCAATCTTGCCGTCAGCCAAATCCTTCAGAACTTCTTTCAAGTCTTTCGACGACCTCGCACGACTCAGATATTCCACTCTTACAGGGAAATCCTTCAAGCGCGATGAGAATGTTTTGTAGTGCTGATAGGCCAGCACCGTCGTAGGTACCATCACAGCCACCTGCTTGCCGTCCGATGCAGCCTTGAATGCCGCTCTGATTGCAACTTCAGTCTTGCCGAATCCCACATCACCGCACACAAGTCTGTCCATAGGTCTGTCCTTCTCCATGTCGGCCTTGACTTCCTGTGTAGCCTTGAGCTGGTCGGGCGTGTCTTCGTATATGAAGCTTGCCTCAAGTTCGTGTTGCATATAACTGTCTGGGCTGAAGGCAAACCCCTTCTCCTCGCGTCTCTGCGCATACAGTTTTATCAAATCGCGGGCTATGTCCTTGACCTTCGTCTTTACACGGTCCTTCATCCGCTCCCAAGCACCTGTTCCCAGCTTGTTCAAACGCGGAGGCTCACCGTCGCGTCCGCGATATTTTGAAACCTTGTGAAGCGAATGGATAGACACATACACCACATCGTCGTTCTGATATATAATCTTTATCATCTCCTGCTCGGTACCGTTGTTTGGTATCCTCACAAGACCGCCGAAACGACCGACACCGTGGTCTATATGCACCACATAGTCGCCAATCTCAAACTGGCTCAGTTCCTTGAGTGTCAGCGCCACTTTTCCGCTTCGCGCCTTGTCGCTCTTGAGATTATATTTGTGGAACCTGTCGAAAATCTGATGGTCAGTAAAAATGCAGGACTTCACATCCTTATCCGAGAAACCGCTGTGTACGGTCTTGTCAACCGGTACAAATGTTACAGGTACATAATTCTCGCCTTTCTTGTCCGCCTCAGCCTTTTCGCCACGACCCATTTCGTCGAATATATCCTTCAGACGGTCAGTCTGCTTCGAACTGTCTGCAAGAATATAAAGTTTGTACCCCTGTTCAATGAAAGCATGAAAGTCCTTGCTCACCAAGTCGAAATTCTTATGGAATGACGGTTGCGGAGAAACTGCAAATTCCACTGTCGCATCCGGTGTCCCCGAAGGCGACGCACCTATCTCGACACGCCTGAAAGCCGAAAGACCGCGAGCGAAACTCTCGCCGTCGAGCATCATCTTGTCCCTTATGGCCTTGGCCGACCTGTCGCTTCCGTCATAGTCTTCAGCCAAAGATGATACGGCCTTCACGCCCTTATGCTTCTGAGTCTCCAGATTAGCCTTTTCTTCAGCCAAAGCCTGTGCAGAGAACCCTTCATCGTACATTCGTGAAGCCTTGTCACAGACGAAAGCAAGGTCGCGCACCACAACGACTGCGTTTTCAGGCAGGAATCCGGTAAAAGCTTCAAATCCGTCACTTTCGGCATGCAGTTCCGGCACAATGGCTACAGCATCAGCCTTGCCTGTTGACAACTGGCTCTGCACCTCAAATGTTCTTATGCTGTCGATATCGTCGCCGAAGAAATCTATACGATACGGACATTCTGAAGAAAAAGAATAGACGTCGAGTATCGAACCTCTTATAGCAAACTGCCCCGGTTCATACACATAGTCTGTCCGGCAGAATCCAAGACTTATCAATCTTTTCTCCAATTCTGTCACATCGTAAGCCTCACCGACACGCAGGTTTAAGGTATTCTCCTTTAGAGAAGACTTCGAAGCAACCTTCTCTACCATTGCATCAGGATAAGTGACGACATACAGCCGTCGGCCATTCTCCCCAGCCAATCGACTGAGCACTTCCGTACGCAGAATCTCGTTTGCAGAATCTTTCTGATTGTATTTCATGGCACGCTTGTACGACGACGGGAAAAACAACACATTTCCGTCGCCGACCATCTGCACCATATCATGGTAGAAATAGCCTGCATCCTCCAAGTCGTTGAGAACAAAAAGATATGTTCCGCCGACAGCAGTATCCAGAGCTGAGAACGCCAAAGGAGCTGACGACCCGGTCAGTCCGCGCGCATGTATATGTCTTAACGAACTGTCGGCCAGAGCCGCGCCCAACACCTTAACCTTTGGATGGCGTTTCCACAGTTCAATAAATGATTTAGCTTCCAATGTTCAGGTCTTTGAATTAAACATGTATTCCATACTTCATATACTCAAATACGTAGACATAAAGCACATCCACAAAAAAACCTGTCCGCCCATGCACACTGCATGGCGGACAGTCTATTCTTCCGCACCTATTCCCCGCCGGCTCACATTGCCGAAAGGCTTTCCTTGCCTACCGTTCCTACCTGACAGGCACGGGCAAAAAGCCTTATCAGAAATATTGAGTCCTCACCGGCATGAAGTTTCGGTTTCTTGATGACCTTGAGAGTCGTTTTCCCTTTTTCGTTCCCATTTCTTTGCGTAAAATGTTTCATAGGCATCGGCTTTATGTTCTTACATAGAGACAAACGCTCGTACTTACATTTTATTACATGGAAACGTATGCTTTTTTATCCGTTTCATTTCAAACGTACCTCAACCGGATGGTCCAATCCGTCTTTCCACGAATCCATGGAGCCGAACCAAGACTCAGCCGAGTGGAATCCGTCCTTTTCTTTGTCGGCACAGAAAGTCACATAATATTTCATAGCGGTCTTTCCTTCAGCACCTACAACAAACAGATAGTTCAAATCATCTTCTACTGTTTTCTTTATATATTTCTCAGGAACATAGACTCCCAATCCTATTGCTTCTGGCGGATACTGGTCCTTCATACCCATATCCGGATAGTCGCTACCCCAAGAATAGGCCAGTCCATCTTTTCTCACAGTACCTTTCGGTGTGGCACCGACTTTCTGCACTCCTGTGCAGAACACCTGATTTCCAAGCGGTGCATCAAATGTGACACTGACCTCACATTCTCTATGTCCGGCATACTGTATCAAGTATTCCTTCATATTGAGAGGTTCTCCGTCTCCATACTGCCAACCCATATCCTTCACTTCCACAACCGTGCGAAGTGGTCCAGAAGCTATGATTCGCTGTCCTCTCACGGCCACACTGTCCAAATTTACAGGCATTTTTCCGTTCCAGCCCTTAAACGAACCGCATCCGATACTGCCACCAGCCCACAAAACGTCATTGCCGTAACGTTCTTTCTGCAATTCTGGCGAAGAGTAAAAGCCTGTCTTTTCAAGTTCCAGCCTGCGATAATACTTTCCGTAAAGGTCTATATTCTGGCGTTCATCTATATATATTCTGTATGCAGTCAGTTCCGACTCGAAAGCTGCACCGTGATGGTAGATATCACTGTACACATAACTGCCCTGCGGAATTTCTATCGATGTAACCTTTGGATACCTGTCAGCCTTGTCATTGAGTTTTATATCCGCATAAACGCGTGGAGTAAAATTCTCTTTTCGTGCACTTGCCGAAAGTTTCAGTTTTAAAGTCTGCTTTTCTTTCGCTCCTATATTTGTAAGGAACACCAGTTCGTCAGCCTTCATGTCGCCATCCATATCGTCCAGCTGATAAGCCAGCCTCTCCCCTTTCGCATCAGTCACGTCTGCCGAACGCACAACAAAATCCAAGCCTTTCACTCCATCCAACCTGATTACAACAGGCTCATCAGTCTTTCCATTTTTCCATCCGTTTTCCACCTCAACAGTCAGAATCTTCTCCTGTCCGAAAGCACAGGCGCATACCGACATGGCAGAAAGCAGAAACAGATTTCTCTTAAGTCCAATCATAAATTATCAAGTGTGTTTTTATATTAAGTGTCAACATAAGTGCACGTCAACCGAAAACACGCCAAACATGCACATCAGTCACAAAAATACAAAAATCACAGACACAGAGCATCAGCAAACCGTAAGTTTTACAAATCCTCATCGCAAATACGGACTCTTTACAGGATGAAATATCAGATTTTCACATTGAAAATTATCAAGAACAGAAGCATCAAACTCAGGCCTATATCTTATAGTACCATTATTCACGCCATCTAATTTTATGTAATATTTATTTTCAAATCCACCAGGCACGAACTCACCACATCCCCCATATCTGCAAGAGTGATACCAGAGTGGAAAAGTACCGTTGGAATAAATACTTCTGAATGAGCACAACGAAGCATTCTATGGTGGCTATCTAAACAAGCCAAAGCTCTTTACGAAAATCTACATATAGGATTAAAAGACTTTATAAATTTACTTATATCATATCCAGAGTCATTACATCTCTTCCACCACGTCCAATCTCCATTTACACTCTCGTCAAAATGTTCAACGTGAGCGCTCAACAAATCGAATTCGAAAACCTTAAAATCATCCATTAAAAGATTCCATCCCCCTGAAAAGCATACATCATATTCAACCATCCAGTAAAACTTGTAACGACTATTATTCAAATAAGAATACATCAACGGGAAATGACAACTGCCCGGCAAAAGAGTCGGTGCTATAGATTTATATTTTAAGGTTGCTAATTGCTCATTAGAACACACATAACAAGGAATACTGCAATCCGAAGTCATCAGAGTTCCATCAGAAGAATGCAAAAGAACAAATATGTCATATTCATCGGAATCCAAATCAGACCTCAATTTATTATATTTCTGCACAATAGCCTCATTATAGAAATGTGTAAGCAACAAAAATACCTGTTTATGCCTATTCATACCATTAATAAATCCATTTATTAAAAAATAAATCCATAAGTTTCAATTGTCCGGTCACCATATAGCCATTAACCAAGTCATCATATTGAAATTGTTTCTTGAAATCGAGCGGTGATGCAACTTCAACTATACTATAAACATCATAATTCTTACCTTCGTGTTTTTTTGCAACGCGAATTTTAAATCTAGTATTTTCAGACATATAAATATCCACACACGAATCTTCATCTATATCAGACACACTTGCATCAACATACATTAAACACCGCTCATTTTCGACAAGAAAAACTTCAACACTTATTTTCTTATCTATACTAACAGATCTCAACATATATACAGCTACTACTAACATTAAAGCCAATACTATTGATATGCCATAACGTATCAATAACATATGCATGTTTTTACTATTTTTCATTTGCCAATTCCAATTGATTCTTCACAAGTTGATAATAATATCCATGATTTTTCACAAGTTCATCGTGATTACCTCTCTCCACAATCCGACCATGCTTCAAGACGATTATGTTATCAGCATTTTTAACGGTCGAAAGTCTATGTGCAATGACCAACATGGTCCTGCCTTCAAACATATCGTGCAGGTTATCAGTAATCAGCCTCTCATTCTCAGCATCCAATGAGCTTGTTGCCTCATCAAGCATCATGTACATCGGCATTTTATACATGGCACGGGCTATCATTATACGTTGCTTTTCTCCACCGCCGACACCTATACCTTCTGTACCGATTTTTGTATTTACACCCAAAGGAAGACCATTGATGTACTCCCGTAGACAAGCGTTGTCTATTGTTCTGTTCAAACGTTCTTCATCATATTCCGCACCTAAAATTATATTATTCTTGATGGTATCTGCAAAAATATAGTTTTCTTGCATCACTATGCCAGAATTTTCTCTAATTGATTCAGCCTTATAATTCTTGATGTTTTTCCCATCTATAAGAATCTCGCCTGATACTGGATCATAAAACTTAAGAAGCAGTTTCAACAGAGTTGTTTTTCCACTACCGCTTTCACCAACTATGGCTGTGGTCTTACCTGCCGAGATTGAAAAACTTACATTACTCAGAACAGGATTCCCAATACTTCCAGTATAACTAAATGTAACATTTCTGAATTCTATATCTGCAGGCCGGCTTGCAGGCAAATTATCAAGATTTCCTGCATCCTCATTGGCACAAAGATAAACTTCTTCCGAACGTTCAAGGCTGATTTTTGCATCTTGAAACTGTTGCAAGAAACCTATCAGCTGAGAAAGAGGACCGCCGACCTGCCCTATAATAGCGGAAATACTCATCATCATACCAAGGGTAAGATTGCCATTTACCACTTCAGCCGCAATCCAAAATGTTATCAGGATATTTCAGACCTGGCCTATCAGCGTATAACCTGTATTTTGCACCTGTCCCAGTTTCAATGACTTGCGACTCATAGAATAAAGTTCCTCTTGTATACGATGCCACTCTTCAATTTTGAAGTTGCTATACGTATTCAACTTTATATCTATAATGCCATTCATCATTTCAAAAAGCTTATTTTGACTTTTAGCATTAATCTTGAAACGCTCATAATCTAAAGTTTTTCTTCTGCGAAAGAAATACGCCATCCATAAAGTACTGATACCAGTCAGAACAAGATATGCTATCAGTATTCTCAAATCATAAAAGCCAATGATAACCAACAGGACCGAACAAGACAACAAAGAGAACATTGTCTGCATCGTCGACTGAGTTGTAAAGGCCTGAAGTCTACCATGATCACCGATGCGTTGCTGATAGTCTCCGACACTTTTTGTTTCAAAGAACGTCATCGGCAACAAAAGAAGCTTAGTCAAATAGTCATGCAGGATATTTATATTTATGCGTGTACCGAGATATAGCGTTACCCAGCTTCCTATCATGTTCATCGAAAAAGAACCCACAAACAGGCATATCTGTGCAATCATCAATGTTTTTATAATGCCCATATCCCTCATGCCTATACCACTATCCACCATAGCTTGAGTCATGAACGGAGAAAATAGAGACAGCAGGATTCCGCCTAAAAGTCCAATAGCCAGCAGTCCAAGTTCTTTTCTGAAAGGCCACACATATTTCTTTGCAAAACGGACAAAACTGTGTTTTTCTTTTACTTCTGGACGTCGATAAAATGTATCATCGGGTTCTGCCACCACAACAACACCCTTGTCTCCGTTGAGCCAATATCTGGCAAACTCACTTTCATGAAATGCGTTTTTGCCGAATGCGGGATTAGCCACATGATATTTCCACCCACCACCAAAGCGTTTTTTTGAAATATCATAAAGTACGACAAAATGGTTTTGCTCCCAGTGAAGAATCGCAGGCAACGGACAATCATCTCTCAGCTGTTTCAATGTCATTTCAAATGATGCAGATTTCATGCCTATTGATTTCAACGCATCTCTTATGCCGGAAATGCTTACACCTTCCCTGTTCAGATGCGACAAAGTCCTCAAATACGACAGAGGATAATCCCTTCCGTATGCGCGAGCCAGCATTCTAATGCAAGCTGGTCCGCAATCCATTCCGTCAAATTGTCTGGTAAAGCAGAAATGTCTCATAAAATTTTATAATTCACTTTTTCTTCGGTTCAAGATTCAACCTATACATCACGCTGAGCATCACGTATCGGCCGAGCATATTATGCCATGATTCTGTCTGCATTTGGGCATTTATCGCATAACTGACGCTTGAAATCTGATTCAGGATGTCATAGGCTTTCAGTTTGAATGTCAGGTTGCCGTTCATTATTGATTTGCTCAGAGACATGTTCCACACCAGTTCATCTGTGTTGAAACAGTTGTCCTGATATCCGCGACGGCTGCGCATTGAAATATCTGTGCTCAAATCCATGTCCCAAGGGCTTACTGTATATGAACCAGACAGACCGTAAATAAAATGGCTTACCTGTTGGCGGAATTAATTAGAGTTGATAATATGTTTGAAAAGTTGCGCATATCGCTGATTTTTATTAACTTAGTGTTATTCAAATCATTAAGTTTAAATCATCGTATGCACAACTTATATACAAAATTCGTCAGAATACTTGAGATATGCAAGCAAT
>MNQS01000203.1 GCA_001915545.1 Bacteroides sp. 43_108
GGGGGAATACCTAAAGATACAAAAAAGCCAGCTAATTCGCAACACTTTGTGTATGAATTAGTTGGCTAATTTTATTCTATTTACTGAATATCCCTATTTTAAAAAGGCTGATGATCTCGCTCTTTTGTCTCGTAAGTATATAAATTCGCTTCTTGAGTGCTATCGTATAAAACTGAAAGAGAATGGTGAAATGCCGTGTTCCGATGCAGAATATTCAAGGCTTATGCGTTTGTCTTCCCTGTCAAGTACGGCATCTATGGATAGATAATAATGCAATATAATTATTAACGTGAATTTTTTATGAAGGTTTCTATTTCTTATGATGAAGTTTCAGATATGCTGAAACAGAAGTTTGGAGTTCGTCCGAATTTTAAGCGTCAAGATGATAAGGTCTTGAATGTGAGTTATAAGCCGTCAGGTTTTGTCCCGACAGTTCGGCTTGCTGTTAAGGTTGAGGCGCTTCGCAAAGATGTTGTCTGCTTTTCATACGATTGCAGTATGCCGGTGTCTTTACTGATTGCCGGAGCTGTAGGACATTTGCAGAACCGCATACCTGATGGAGTAGAGATAGATGTCGATTGCAAGCGGGTAAATATTTACCCTCAGAGTGTTGAGAAATTGAGCCATTTATGCGAGCATGTGTTTTTGACTGATATTCTGTTTACAGAAACGTCCATAGACGTTTCATTCGGTTTGGTTTGATTGTCGCACAAGTTTATAGTAATGAATTTTATTGAATATATTTCCGATATGAATAAGACACTTGTTAAATGTTTGGTGCTTGCTTGTTTGTCATTGGTTGTGAGCTGTGCAAAACCGGTTGGAGACAAATTTGCTGATAGTTTTGAAAATCAGGATGCTGTCGATTTGTCTGAGGTTGTGAATATATACGAGGCTTACAGCAAGGCTGAAAAAGAAGGTAGTGAATACGATTTGTCAAAAGCGCTTGAAGGAAGTAGGCTTGATTGTATCAATAACGGACTTGTTTTGTCTGATACAGCTTTTGCTGTTCAGTTGCCTCAATATGCTGGCAGTAAACAGCCGTTTTTGGCCGATGCTCAGGATTTCTACAATTCATGCAGGTTTACTTTCGATATATGGAGCAATTTCGATTTGTGGCTCAGATCCAGTACCGGTTCAGAATTGGTAGAAAGTGCCGATGTGATTGAAGGTACACGTAAAATCAGCGAAAACTGCATTAGCGACAAGAAGTTGCGTGTCGCTGCAAATAATTATAAGGATAGTTTGATGTTGCTGATGAGCAAACCTTATGAAGAATGGTGCGAAAATGATAATTCAATGGACCTTTTGCTTAGACTGTCCGGTATTATTGAGAAGCGTGCATACAAGTATTATAGCCGTCAGGAAGATTTTGTCGATTCTTTGACCGACTTAGGCAATGAACTTCGCAATGCTACAAAGGCTCAGTTGGAAACCTATCAGCATACTGATTCCTTGAACAGGTTGAGGTATATGCTCGGTGCTTTGAATGAATGTTCTACATTCGATGAACAGTGTTCTTTGTTCTTGAATTGGATTGACAGCAAGGAAGCTGAGATGGACGATGAATGGATTATTGCTGTAGCTGGACGATTGATTGATTCGGGAAAATACAATCCTTGTTTGAATGATATCTGGTTGGTTTGGCGTTGCCTGTTTCAGATTCAGTATTGTGGCATTTCCAGAGATTCTTCCATTCCTAACGGTTTCTATAATGACATACGCAAGAAGTGTTATTTGACGTGCCTTAAAAGAATCGAATCACATCCTGATGATGTTTTTGCAATGAATTGTGCAGCTTTTATCGGAGGACGAACAAACATAAACCGTATAGGGCAGGCGCTGTTCGGCAATGAGGCTCTTACTGAAATGGCAGAATGTTTGCCGGGACGATTCGTAGATGGCGAAAGTGGAGAAGATGGTTCTGAATGATTTTTGACATAGTTTGGTGTTGTCGTTTCGTTTTGTCTAAAAGTGTATTGGTGATAGAAGTTGCATATTTTTGCATCTTTACAGTAAATAACCATTTAAATGTATTTGTTTATGTTGACAGTTGTATGCATCATGATTTTGGCCTATTGTATAATGGGCAAGGATATTCGTTCTTTGTTGGAACGTGTTAAGGACGTTGATTGGCGTGAAAAGGCCGAGGCTTTGCGCGATAAACTGAAGCCGTATTCACTCAAGGTTGGCAGAATAGCCGCTAAACCGTTGCTCCAATTCTATTATGTCATGACCGACGAGCAGACTTCAACCCTTGACAGAGCATTGATTTATGCTGCTATATTTTATACCATTTCTCCTATCAGCCTTATTCCTAGTGCTGTCTACAAGTTGCTGGGCGTTTTGGATGAAGGCGCAGCAGTAATCTATGTATATAGAAAAATTAAGGACAAGATAACACCAGAGATAGATGCAAGAGTGAACCGCACTTTAGATGATTGGTTTGGAGTGGAATATGAAATTGTTCAATCTTGATAAATTGGCAGTATATTTTGTTTCCGAATTTAAAACTTTGATTTTCATTATGCGCATAGAGTTTTTATATAAGGTGGCATTTGCTTTTTCGATGTTTCTCTCTTCATTTGTGGCGAATGCTCAAAATGTGATAGTTGCAGATACTGTCGATGCAGACGACTTATTCAGTGAGAAGCCTGTGCAGATTCCTTTAGATGAATGCGAGTATATCGATACATGCGAACAGCGTCGTTATGCCATTGTCACTAAGGATGGGAAAAAGGGAATATACGACTTGGAACGCCATGAGAATGTGACAGCAATAGATTTGGATTTTATTTGTTATTCCAGAAGTCTGCAGCTTGATGACAGTTTGTGCTTATACTATTTTTATGCTGAAGATGGTCTTCAAAGTGGAATAATAGGTGTTGCCGGAACTAACAACAGCACTTTGGGCTTTTGGAATGATAATCCGAGACTTGTCGGTAATCTTGCCCATTGCACTACTGTTGACAGTATTGTTTCTGATACGTGCCGAAGCTTGTTGCTTGACTGCATGCTGCGTCTAAACGGAAACTATGGACAGATTGCCGTCATTGATGCTCAAACAGGCCATTTGAAGGCATGGGTGGCATTGGGTCGTTCTAACGACGGATTTGAAGATGCAAAGCTACTTAAACTTTCTTGTACGGCATCTATTTTCAGACCAGTGTTTGCTGCATCTCTTCTGGCTGATGTCGGTGTGTCGCTTGATGACAGTATCGATACAGGCAACGGCATTTATGACGCTGGTGATGGTCTTGAAATTCGTGATCCCGGTTGGCATGACGGAGGGTATGGTGTTTTGACTTTTGGACAAGCTCTGGCTTTTAGATCCGATATTGCTGTTTACAGTGCTGTTCTTGCTGCTCGTGGAACTGATGCGCCTGAGATTTGGAAAGAGATTGTCAACGGTAAGAAAGAAACTAATGCCATGGAATTTGCTTCTATAGTAAATTCATTCTATTGTAAGGATAAGATTTTATACCCGTCTCTCGAAGGTGATTCACTTTGTGTAGAACCGTTTTCGAACATGACAGTGCAGGCCTTGGATAATGTTAAAAAAGTACTTGATGGCTTTTCTCTTGTTGCTTCCAAGGCGAATGAAACATTTGACAAGTCTGTAGATGTAGGTATCGCAGGTCTATACGGTGCATATGTTTCCACTGACGATAAATCTTCAGAATTGTCATTCGCCGGTTGTTTCCCTTCTGACAATCCCCGTTATGCTGTAGGTTTGTTCATCGGCCAGTTGCCAGGGCAGATAGTTGATCCATGCCTGTTGTCGGATACTATCGAACATTTGGTAAATTGGTTAAGTAAATAGTAAAAGATATGCTTGTAATTCA
Organism: Bacteroides sp. 43_108; assembly: GCA_001915545.1. Lineage (GTDB taxonomy): Bacteria > Bacteroidota > Bacteroidia > Bacteroidales > Bacteroidaceae > 43-108. The sequence goes on from MNQS01000203.1 coordinate 3,846, forward strand.
TCCCGAAGATAGGACAACCGCCATGCTGTCCAAACTTTACTCAGGTTTGGACGGTGTGAGGCATATTGGCAAGTCTGCCAGCAATGCAGAAGTCAGGCATATTCTTAATCATACATCTTCCGATGAATTGATAATGATGCTGGGGCATGGGTCGGATCAAGGGCTGTTTTCACGTATGGACGACACAGAGGACTGTTTTGACAGAATTATTATCGGACACAGCCATGCCTATTATCTGCATCATCATCTTGGACGTCTTGTCGGTATATGGTGTAATGCTGACCTTTTCGCACGTAAGGAGGGTTTGCATGGCTTGTTTTCCGGTATGATTATCACGGAGATGGACGAAGCCCGAATGTACGGAATAAAGACTTCTCCTGAAGAGCTATCTTTGGAAAATGACCGTCTGGCTGACAATTTACGAGGAATGTTTGATCAGAAAATCCCACTTTGCGATATCCCGCAACAAATGCTTAAAGCCGATAATGTTCATAGTCAGCTTACGGAATTCAACTACCGTAATTTCTATTATCTCTAATGTTGTTTATGGACATAAAGAATCTTATATTGGCAGTCTTCAATCAGTTGACACGACCAAACGCTTTCCGCAACATTTTCGTTACACGCAATGCGTTTGGAATATTCAGCATCTACAGTCATGTATCACGCCGAACTGGTATGCCAAAGGTGACATATCTGTCCATGCATGATGCGCTTAGTGCTGCAGATTTAATGTGCCGTGAGTATGGCGCTCACTATTCTGTGTATAAGTGTGCGTGGTGCAACGGTTGGCATATAGGCAAGAATAATCAGAACAAGCTTCCGAATATTTCGGAAACTGCAACAGGCGTTTTGCCTGTAGTCAAAGAAAATGTTCTTTATGAAGCGCTCAAACAACTTCCTATTTCAGATTTGGCACCTGTTTACGGAAATGGGGTACGGGGACGTACATTGTCAGGACGTAGTAGCGTGTGGATGTTGCAGAAGATAAAGTCGCTTGGCGTTGATGTCGTAATCGACCTACGTACGTACGATCACACAGACCGTTTTGACAACAGTGTCCGTAATGCCGGGCTTGGGTATTTCCATATGCCGGTGGATAAGAATGGTACAGATGTTCGCGATATAATCTCAGCCCTGCCTGAATTCTTTGAGTTGCTGGATAATGGAGGTTTCTATCTTGCATGTGCTATGGGACTTCATCGAACAGACATTGCAATTGCATTATATTATGTGTTTCATCCTTCGGTTCCTTTTGACGAAGTTCCTGAGATGCGTGGACACCGCAGAAATGGATTTTTCAGGTGCGACGATATTGCTACACGTCTTAATTCTGTCATGCGTGCCCTCACGGCTGAAGATATAAGCAGACTTGGTTTGCCATTCGATTATGAAACAATCTTTAGGAAAAGGAAAAAACATCTTTTTGACGTGAATAGAAATTTTGACACTTCCGGAAAGTGATGATGTATAGCGAATTATGAATAATATGAAATTCCTGTGGCGTGAAATAAAACACGATCACAGGAATTTTTTTGTAAATAAACAACATTTTACTGATAGGAAATGGTGACTTTTCCTTCTCTTTTATCATAAAGAAACAAATGACGCAAGAAAGGAGGAAAAGATGAAATCTACGACAGCAGAAAAAGGATGGTTGTGGCGCATGAGTAGAATACCGCCAGTCGCAGATAGTGATGCTGTATCTAAATGTTCTGAAGTTAAGTTTTCTGATTCATACGTACACATATGGTGACAGGAAATGACTTGAAAGGTGTTGCAGGCGTGGAAGAACTTAAGCGCAAGATTGCATATTCTGCATACATGTGATTTTATATACATATTCTTTAATTCTAATAATAGGAAACAATGAAAACAAGAATTTTTAATCTTATTATTTTGGACGAAAGCGGCTCTATGTATTCAATAAAGAATCTGGCCGTAACAGGGGTGAATGAAACTGTACAGACAATCAAGAGCGCACAAGAGCAATATGAGGATCAGGAACACCTTGTATCTCTTGTCACATTCAACAGTAAATCAGTTAAGACTATCTGGGATCGTCAGTCGGCTGACAGTGTGAATGAGATTGGTGACTATGATTATCGTCCTGATTGCGGTACACCTCTTTATGACGCAATGGGCCGGGCTTTGAATGAACTTCGTGGCTATGTGGCTGATAACGACAAGGTGCTTGTTACAGTCATTACTGATGGATATGAAAATGCCTCTGTAGAGTACTCTGGAACAGCGATAAAGGCCCTTGTGGAGGAGCTGAGGGCAAAAGGGTGGGTGATCACTTACATTGGAGCCAACCAGGATGTTGAAAAAGTAGCTTCTGCAATTTCAGTCACAAATGTCATGGATTTTCAGTCTACACACGCCGGAACAAGCGATATGTTCTGCAAAGAAAGACGTGCAAGAGCACGTTGGTTTGACCGTTTGTCTAAAGGTATTTCTGAGGTAGACGGTGATTTTTTCAAAGAAGAATAGTTCTGTTGGAAATGTAAGGTATAATCAATTAGTGTGTGTGATTTGTGCAGATGAATTTAAAAGAACAGAAGGGTGAATTGTTTATATATACTTCTGTGGGGAAAAACTCTGTGTTGTAAATTATTCTGAATGTTTTTCCCTAAGTCGAGGCCGTTGTGCCCGTCTTTTGTCCATCGGTCGCCCGTGACGGTCGGCCGGTGGATTTTTATTATGCTTTGAAAGGATATATATGGAATGTAGGTTTTACAAGTCGGTATATTTATATCTGATGTTTGTTTTCTTTCATTGTTTAATAATGATAAAAAAATTGCATGAAAGTCTTTTTTGCTAATTTTGTCATAATGCGAACATATAGTTAAATCTAAAACTTGAAAAATATGAAGAAATTTTACTTTGCCTTGATGGCTTTGTTGGGGTTGAATACCTGTGCTTTTGCAGACAATTGGATGAGTCATCTGCCTGATGAAACTTATGTTGCGGCTGTGTCTATTCCTGGTACACATGATTCTGGTACTGGAAATGGATTTGACGGTTTCTTGGGCGAAACGTTTGCCCGTACTCAGGACATCAGTTTCGGTGATCAGTGGAAAATTGGCATACGTGCGTTTGACTTGCGTCCATGTACAACAAAGGATGGATATCTTAATATCAACCATGGAATTGTGGCTACAAAACTGCGTTTCGATGATGCTCTTTACCAGTTGCGCGACTCGCTTATCGCAAATCCTTCGGAATTTGTTGTAATACATCTGCTTCACGAAGACAGTGGCGACAACGGTGATACTCCTTATGAAACGATGCTTATGGAACTGCTTCAGCGCGATGATCTGAAGGATTTCTTTGTCGATTTCAGGAAAGATCTTAAGGTTAGCGATATGCGTGGAAAGATGCTTATACTCAGTCGCGACAAGTATGCTTCGAAGCCTGTAGGAGGATTTATGTCAAACTGGTGCGGTTATATCGATTGGAATCAGCAGACACGTGGTGTCATCACTGGTGCAGGAACGGGAGCTTATTCTACCGGTGCTCTCTACATGCAGGATTTCTCAGATACGCATGAGGAGGGTGCTGTCGATGTGAAAATCGGTGGAATACAGAAATTGCTCGATTATACAACTACGCATATTCCTACAAGCCCTGTGCAGATTGTCTGGGCTTATAATTTCGCTTCGGCTTATTGCAACGGCTCTATTTCTACCAGCGACGGATATCGTGAGAATGCGTCATACACTCATGCTGCCATACTTGATTATCTGAAGACGCATCAGGCCGGACCTACAGGAATTATACTTATGGATTATGTCGGTGTGGATGAGAGCAAAGGATATGCAACACGCGGTGCTGAACTCGTTGATTCCATTATTGCTAATAATTTCAAGTATCTTGAATATGAGACTGAAGAATCACGTATCAACAAGGCTGTCTATGCAGATCTTTCAACGATCCTGAAAACTTTGAATAGGGAATACAGCTCTGCCTCAAGAAAGATTAATTCAGAATGTCCGGATGTGGCTGCTGATTACACCGATGAACTTGAGTCTATAAAGGCTTGCTTGGACAGCATTGATGCCGAAGTGGACAGCTTGTATGAACATGTTCTTTTGACGGAAGATTATACGATAGACTCCGAAGGTCTTTCGGCTCAAATCAGTGCGCTTGTTGATGAGGCTCTCAAGGCTCAGGCTGAGTTTGAGGCCACTGGTATTGATGGCATAGCTGATGAAGAAGAGAATGGTGCCTGCACATACTATTCTGTCAGCGGTAAGCGTCTTGTTGCGCCGAGAGAAGGACAGATAACAATTGTCAAGTATTCGAACGGAAAGGTGAAGAAGATCATCATGCCTCGCAAGGGGAAATGAGTATTCTTCAGCAGTGATATATATTAAAGAAGCATTGTTTTAGTTTGCAGTGTTTTGTGAGCGCTTGCTGCAGTTTTTGCGAGCGCGTGGAAATGAAACTCCGAGCCCTTGGATTTGAATCCGTGAGGGCTCGGAGTTTCTGTTTTTCTTATCTATGTTTTGAATTTTCCTACTTTTTAGGGCCCAGATTGAACTTGTATTTCAATGACAGCATCACATATCTGTTGAGCGAGTTCCCCCAGTATTCGCTCGAACCCTGCGAGTTGACGTTGTAGTAGGTCGATGAGAGCTGGCCGAGAATGTCGAATCCGGTGATTGCGGCTAAGAGTTTGCCCTTGCAGAATGAGCGGGTCTGCTGTGCATTCCATATCAGGTCGTTCGTATTCATGCTCGATTCGTTGTAGCCTCTGCGTGAGAACATCTTCATGTCTGTGCCAAATTCGATTTTCCATGGGAGTGTGTATCTGAATGTGAATCCGTAGCTGAAATCAACCGCGTTCACGTCGTTGGCGTTGAATATGATGGTATCGGGAAAGGCCGATGTAGGCTATGCGCCCTTGGTGGCTGTCACCTTCACCTAGTCAAGCATCTGATTGAGGTCTGCATTAGGGTCTTTGAGCTTCATGTAGTGCCGCGGTGCATCCATGTAGGTATTGCGTGCTGTGTTTTTCACTTCGAAGTTGACGTAGCGGTCTTCGTAGTCGGGATGCTGGGCTAGAATGATGTATTTCTGTCTCTTTGCAGGTATCTCGAATCTGGAGAAGGAGTCGTATTTCATGCCTACATTCTTGCTTGGCTTGTTGACTGTCATTGTGTCTACGATTGTGCTGTCTTCAAGCATAAGGGTGATTTTTGTGTCTGGAATACCTACCTTTGTGAATGAGTTTTTCACATGTCCCCACAATGAAATTTAGCGTTCCTTTTTCTCTTTTTTCTTTGCCAGATCAGTCTTTTGTTTTTCAATACCGATGGCTATTCCATTTGCTTCGGCGTGGAAAGTACTGCTTAGAAACAGAATTGCTGACAGTATAACTGTACCGAGATTGATTGTGTGTCTTCATGGATTTTGTATGTTTACGCATTATTTTTATTTTAATAATGATTTCATTGTTTCGACAGTGCATTCCTTTTCAGTCTTGTGATTTGCCGAGACATTAGATGTTCGGACTAAGAATGTTTTTTTACCCTCTTCGGTGAAGCCCCTGTGCTCTTGTTTCATAGAGAGCCAGGTCTTCACCGAAACCAACTAACTAACTTTTCAACTTACTATTGTTTTATTATACACATTTCATTTGGTGGAGCGGGTGTTATGCATTTTGTGGTTATATGTTTTAAAATCCTTGACATGTGTATGCATAGTTCGTAAGATGCTTGTGCGCAGTGCCATATAATTAAGAATGAACTCGTCATGCCTACTGTTGTATTTTCTGACAGAATTTTTGTTGCTTGGTGTATCTGAAATATGAACTTCTTGTCGGTACTGTTGTTTCTGAATGCGCTGTCGTATTTTGAATCGGTGGGGTAGTTCTTTAAGCCGTTGATTATGTTCTTGAGAAATGCTTCCGATGAACCGAAGTTTTTATCTGTTCTGTTTGCTTTTGTAGCGATAGTCTGTTTTTCTGTATTTTCTTTAACGTTTACGGCGCATCCAGCACTGATGGCTGCGGAAGTCAAGAAAATAACTATTGCCGACATGATGTATCTGGTATTCATTTTGTAAATATTTAATCCGTTTGTATAAGTTATACGCAGGATGCTTGATTCCATAACACGAAATGATGTTAAAAACGCTTTTGTACGTCTAACCTGCTTGTTTGCAGATAAGATGTTTTTCGTTTCGTATTAAGTATTGGCCTGCATATTCTGTTATTTATAATACATGATTCATGCCAATAATGTAATAGCTTGATTTTTAATGTTGTATCAAAATCTGACGTTCGCACCACTGTAAAGAAACTTTACACCACTGTAAAGTTTCTTTACAGTGGCCCAAGTTTTTATGTGTTTGCGTATGAGAAATAAAATGATGAGTTCTTTTTTGCCGGAGCTGTCTTTAATTTTAATAAAGGCTTTATCGTTTCTATTGTGTTTCCCCTATAAGTATTATGATTTGCCATAATTATTAAACGTACGGACAAGGGAAGTTTTTCACTTTAATAGGTGAAGACTTTGTGCTTTTTTTATAGAGCACAAAGTCTTCACCGGAGCCACTAATCTTTTTTACTTACTATTGTTTGTTATACACACTTCATATTGTGGAGTGGGTTTTGGAAATGATGTCTGCTTTCTATTCTTTCAAATCTTTGTTCCAGTTCATCGGGATAAGTATTTCGTTTGGAGTGTCTCCCTTGACACGCATGAAATATTTTTTCCCGTTTTCGCTGCGTGCACCGTAAACAATGTTTTTATTTTCATTGTCCATAAACAGTACGATACACTCTTTGTATTTCTCGTCTACTTTCAGCAGGTCATAATAACTGTTGTCCTTTATTTCATCAATGATTTTGCAGAACTCGTAGTATTCGTCATCCAGCAAGGATTCCGTACGGCATATAGTTCCGCTGGTCTTGCAGGACTTGTTGTCATCTTTCTGCTTTTCGCCTATGTAAATGAGATTGTATCCTTCAGACTTCAGTGTAATGTCTTTTCTTACGGTTCCTTCTTTTGATGCAATTTTGTAGAAGAAACTGTCAAGCTTGTCCTGCGTTTCTTTGTCTATAGGCTTGCTTGCTGAATACTTCGACTTGCCGATGGATTTCAATCCTCCTTCAATGTTGTATGAAAGTTTGAGGTTGTTTCCGTTGAAACTGAGCATAGCCGCCGGCTGTCTTCCGTCGTTCAGCTTTGGCAGTATGATTATGTGGTTCAGTTTCATTGTTCCGGCGCTGTCTGTCCGTTCACGTATGGATTTTATTGATTCTATCTCATCCATTCTTTTTGATATACCGCTTACGAAACTGTTAAGCTCATCCTTGCTCCGTTTCAGCATTTCCTCCAGATATATCTTTTTGGATACAGAATCCTTGTAGCTCAAAATAGATTTGTTGTATTTGAGAACAGAATCTTTATCGTTCGGTACATCTTTCGTGAAAGTTTGCTGGCTAATGGTGTTCTGCGATGAATCTGCATTTTTCAGCAAGTTTTCAAAATGTCTGTTCTGTATGTCTTTCCCGACGTTTTTGTTGTCATACATGTATTCATATATGGATTTGCTGGCAACTTCAAATATGGTTCCGCCGGGAAACTGTTTTTTCAGTTCGCTGATGATTTCTTTCATCTTCTGCATGTTCGTGTCTTGCGCCGTAATGGTGTACGGTAATGCAGACAGTGTCGTAAGCAGTAATAATGATATGATGCGTTTCATTGTTTCTGATTATACTGATTGGTTTTACATGAATATTGTTGTTGAGTCGGTTGTTATGATTTCACCGATATATTTGTCTGCAAGTTCGTCCATGCTTGATGACATCCTTTCGTATTCAGCATAAATGTCTATTCCGTTGTTGTCTATAACATTGCCTCTTTCTTTCTTTACCTCTTGTGCGGTGAGGATATCATCCTGTACAGGTTTTGCAGGAACGTGTATTTTCTTTTCAATGAATACTGTGTCGCGCAGTCTTACTGTGTCAGTGAGGGTAATTGTTTTGACTGCTGTATCCTTCCGCTCTGACATCAATTGTGGCTCTGGCAATACAGTGGCGTCTTCTCCATTTCCGCCATTTCTCACAACAGTTCCAGCTATGAAGGCCAATATGCAGGCCGCAATTGCAGATGCGTATTTCAGTGTGCGCTTCAGCGTGTTGCGTTTGCCGGTTGTGGCGTGTTCTTCCTGCATAGCTTCGTCCAGATTTTCTGCGAGCATGCTGCTGAGCTCTTCGTCCGTGAAATCAGGCATGCCTGCATCAAACATTGCAAACATGTCGCGATACGGCAGCAGATCGTTAGGCAGATTGTCCGTTTCGCGGAAGAAACGTGCCAATATCCGGTGCTCTTCCGTTGTTGTCTCACCGTCCATGTATTTATTGATGAGATGACGTATGTTGTCTATATCCTTATGCATGTCTGTATCTGGCTTTAAGTTGTTGTAACATTATGTTTCTAGCCTTTGAAAGCATTGCTCTTATGCTCGCCTCCGTAGAGCCTGTTATGCCGGCAATTTCGCTGTTCGACATGTTTTCCACTTGGCTCATGTGGAGTATTGCTCTGTATGCCGGAGGAAGTTTTGACGTTGCGGCGGTCATCCATTGACGGTCTTCGCTTTCCTCCATCTTTGTCTGTGGCGTCGACTTTGTAGTCATTTCTGCAATTCGGCTTGTGTCCTGCATCTCGTCCAGATTGACGGTTTCGTGCGCCTGGCGCAGTTTGCTGATGGCTGTGTTGCGTGCAATGGTGATTGCCAAAGCTGTAAGCTTTTTGTCCGCCTTATCGATTTTCCCGCGTGCAATCCAGAGCTTGAGCAATGTTTCTTGAGCCGTGTCCTCGGCTTCGTCCCTGTCGCGCAGGATGAACAGCGCTGTGTTCATGGCCTGTTTTCTGAGTGACGGGACCAGTTGCTCAAATTCTTTGCGGTCGATCATATCGGACTTTTATGTTGTGTATGGTGTTTATGTGCATTGTAGCTGTAATTGTGTGTAACGTTTTGTCTTTGCAATTCATCTTTTACAGATAAACAAAGAATGTAAACATGGAGTTGTACACGTTTTCAGGATGTGTCTGTCTGAATATAGGTGTCAGTCCCATCCGGCTTATGAATCCGAAGTCGCCGTAACCAATCTGCATGAGCAGGTTGAGTCCGAAACGATTGATGTCCAGATCATCGTCTATAGTACGTTTCTTTCCGTTGAGTTTGCCTCGTGAAAGTACGCTGAGCTTATAGTCCACTTCCGGACCTACGGAGATGAAAAATGATGATTTGCGCCCTTTTACCGGTATCTGGAATTCCACACATACAGGCAATCTAAGGCTCCATGTTCTCAGCCATGTCTTGCTGTAGTCGTCCTTTGATTGTATGCAGTCTGTAGAATTGCCGTCGCTGACAAACATATAATCGTCCTTCAATCTGTTTATGGTTTGTGCAAATCCTAAAGAAGAAGTAACGGCGATTGTTCTTTGCCTATTGAGCGTAATGGGCTTGAAGAGTCTGAACAGATACATACCCCATTCATACGACTTGCCTGTGCTCTGCGGTATTCCTGCATAAGAACCCGTTATGCCGATGGACGGACTTCCTGTCAGTCGGGTTGCTCCCCAGTAGATTAAAGGAAAGTGTTCTTCAAATTTTCTTCTTGATTTGAATGCCGAACCCTGTTTCTTTTCTGTTATATTATTTACAATGTTGCTGTTGATGATTACGCTGAAGAATGCGTTTGATGAGTCTCTGGATGCTTCGGTTGGGGGCATTGTCAGATTTGAGTTGACGCTGCTCCCGTTCAATTCTGTATTTTCACTTAAGTCGGGAATACATCTTGCAGAAGCCGTTGCCGATGCAATAGAAATCAGCATTGCTGATACGATGAATCTTGTTTTCATATTTTGTCATTTTTTAAATTCGTTACTATTAATACGCAAGAAGTACGATTTTGCAATATTAAAAAATGTAAATTTAATGTTTTTCTTCGTATCCTGCATTTGTAATTCGTTCGGTCTTGCAACTTTTCTCCTTCATTTTCAATAATTTGATGACATTGCTTATGTCATTGCTGTAATGTGTCGTTTTTCTTGTTATTATGTGATTTGCTGTTTGGGCCGATTGTAAAGAATCTTTTCAGCCGTACTAAGTTTCTTTACAATAATGTCTTTTACAGTGAATAAACAAAAAAGGAACCGCTAAACTCCCGTTCCGCGATTCCTTGTGTGAATGAAAACAAATTTACTGTCTTTTCTGACTTTATTCAGTCATATTTATCCAAAACCTAAAAACAATCTTTTACCTTTTCCTTTTTACCTTAAAAACACCTATTAATATCTTTTTCCAGGCCTTTTCCTAAGACTTCGGCCTGTTTCCCATGTCTCTTCTTTTTTCTGATGCAAATATATATTCATAGATTAGCATCAATAAAATCGCAAATGAATTTTTCTGCAAAAAAATCATTTTTTTTGATTTTTGTCAACTCTGTTTGCGAACACAGTGCATAAAAAGTGCCGTTTGACACTTATTGCACATTTTGATTGCACAACATCGAAGATATTATATCTGCTTCATTTTACAGATATTTTTTCAATATTTCCTTATACGTTTCAAGAGTATATTGGTCGAAACAACAGAAAATCACTTTTTCTATTCCTGTATGCGTTTTCAGTGATTCAATTGTTTCCCTTACGGCTATTTCGGTTGCATCCTTTACAGGATATCTGTATACTCCTGTGCTGATAGCTGGAAAAGCTATCGATCTGCATCCTGTTTCATCGGCAAGACTGATGCTGTTTCTGTAGCAGTCGGCCAATTGTTCTGACATTTTGTTCTTTAAATTTGAATTGTAGATTGGGCCTACAGTATGTATTACATACTTTGCTGGCAGGTTATATCCCTTTGTCAGTTTTGCTTCACCTGTTCTGCATCCATGGAGAGTTCTGCATTCTTCCAGAAGTTTAGGTCCGGCTGCACGGTGTATAGCTCCATCGACACCGCCTCCCCCCAGCAGTGAACTGTTTGCCGCATTGACTATTGCATCGACATTCAGCGTCGTTATGTCCCCCAATAGGGCTTCTACCGATTGTTTACACATGAGCATGCAGTTTTTCATAGAAAACGTTTCAAATATAATAAATATTTGTTACAGTACAACTTTTTTGACTGAATTTTTTATTTGCTTCATATGGCAGAGTCAACCAGCAAATGCAACATTACGAAATCTTTTTGAAAAAGACCTCAGCCGGTGTCAAGAAATTGAGTTTTTCCCTCGGTCTGGCGTTGA
>MNQS01000204.1 GCA_001915545.1 Bacteroides sp. 43_108
TCGCCAGTATTTGGTGACGGACTATAACACGCACCGTGCGGCGGTCATCCCTCAACGTCAGATGGAGGAATTTATCTATTTGTACGAATCCATGCCTTATAATATCGAGTTGATGAACCGTCCTTTGGAGGATTATCTTCAGAAGAAACAACGAATTCGCATTACCGGTGGTGTTTTCCGAGGGAAGGAGGGGTGCATTATGCGTTTGCACCGCAATACTCGGCTGGTATTTGCTTTTGGGAATATGACGGTGGCTGTGAGTTATCTTCACGCTTTTCCGTTTGAGAAGGTTGAGTGAAGATAGTTTCTGTTCTTGTGCTCATCTTTTATTGAAATAAGCATTATTGAGCAAAATAATATTTGAATTTGCTTGGATATATGATGAAAAATCATGTTCCTTGCAAAATTAACTCATACTTATGGCAAAACAGATAACTCCTACTCCTCCCTTGAAAGAGCAGGCTGCAATTGATTTCATTACGGAAATCAGCAAAAAAAGAAGGTCACCCAGCAGAAAAAGCTAAGGTGAAAGAGGGGGGGGCTATGCGCATAAAGGCGTTGCTGACCTTTAATTTCTAGCACTCGTATGGATAAAGATATTCGGGTAATTTGCATGTCAGAAAATTATGAATTTAAACCATTTGACTGTGGAAATGATGATCTGAATGGTTTCTTGTTACAAGATTATTGGATGATGAGGAACAGCCGATAGATAACCTAGGGGAGTGAGCCATTCGAAAATTTACTACTCAACGAAACAATTCACTTTATTACGGTAGTGATGCCGGTGCTGAAATGGCTGCCACATATCATGGTGTGATTGGAACGGTGAAGCTTTTGGGTAGCTCTATCTGGAATTTCATCGGAATTTTTTTCAAAAATATCTTTAACGGATGCAGGGAGTATGTTAATATGGTTCCTGACAAAATCACTTTGGCTACAAGCTAATGTTAAATTCAAAGCTGATTAATTAACAAAACTCAGTTTAGGGCACAGGTATGTGCCCTTTTAAAGGGGATGCTCTAAATTGAGTGCTTAGAGATGGTAAGAGTCTCTGTTGAATATCATCATCTCAACTTGCAAAATGTATTTGTACTAAGAAACTAAAATATATTTAGCATTACTTTCCTTTAATAACAGTCGTATGACTAAAGTTCGTTGCATATTAAACGATGATATCTACATACATGATGCTGGATATGTAAAAATGTAAATTCAAATTCAATCAATTATATGGAAAATAGTAAGAAAGTTTATGTGGGGATGAGTGCGGATATGATACATCCTGGTCATCTTAATATAATCCGCGAAGCGGCAAAACTTGGGTGTGTAACAGTTGGCGTGCTGACAGATGCTGCTATAGCAAGTTACAAGCGTTTACCTTATCTTGACTATAATCAACGATCAGAAATAGTTCGTTCCTTGAAAGGAGTGGATAATGTTGTCCCCCAAGAAACATTGGATTATGTTCCTAATCTTGAGCGGTTGAAGCCTGATTTTGTTGTTCATGGAGATGACTGGATGCAGGGAGTCCAGTCCAATGTTCGTAATCGGGTTATAGAATGTCTGAAACAATGGGGAGGAAAAGTTGTCGATATAGCTTATACCAAAGGCTTTTCTTCCTCCGCAGAAAATGAACGTCTGAAAGAGATAGGAACTACTCCTGAAATCCGTCAGAAACGTCTTCGTCGTTTAATTAATGCCAAGAAGATAGTTCGCATATTGGAATCCCATAATGGCTTGACTGGTTTGATAGCAGAAAATGTATCTGTAATCGTTAATGGCGTTAAGCATGAATTTGACGGTATGTGGTCAAGTTCATTGACAGACTCTACTAGTAAAGGGAAGCCTGACATTGAAGCTGTAGATTTGACCACACGTTTGCATGACTTGAACGACACGTTGGAATGTACAACGAAACCTGTCATATTCGATGGAGATACGGGCGGTAAAATTGAACATTTTGTATTCACAGTTCGTACCTTGGAGCGCTTAGGAATTTCTGCTGTCATCATAGAAGATAAGGTAGGTTTAAAGCAGAATTCTTTGTTCGGTACAGATGCGGTTCAGATCCAAGATACTATTGAAGGATTTTGTAATAAGATCCGTACAGGAAAAAATGCACAAGTGTCGGACGATTTTATGATAATAGCCCGTATTGAAAGCCTGATTGCCGGAAAAAGTATAGACGATGCACTGGCGCGTGCGGCGGCGTATGTGGAAGCAGGTGCAGATGGCATTATGATTCATAGCAAGAATAAAAGTGGGGACGATATTAAGGAATTTTGTCAAAGATTCCGGGTTGCTAACGTATCTACTCCCATTGTTGTAGTACCTACTACTTACAGTCACATAACAGAAACCGAATTGGCTTCATGGGGTGTGAACGTAGTAATTTATGCAAATCACATGTTGCGAAGTGCATACCCCTCTATGGTTAACTGCGCCAAATCAATCCTTATGCACGAACGCTCACAGGAAGCTGTTAATGATTACTGTATGCCTATCAAGGAGATTTTGGAACTTATACCTGGAACAAAAAAAACACTAAAATGATTTCACCTGATTTTTTTATTAATAGCCTTTCCCAGAGAGGCATTGATTTCTTTGCCGGAGTTCCCGATTCATTGCTGAAGAATATCTGTGCCTATATTGCAGATCACAAAGACGGACATCATAATATCATTGCAGCTAATGAGGGTGCAGCTGTAGGTTTGGCTGCCGGACATTATTTAGCTACCGGTCATATACCTGTTGTCTATATGCAGAATTCCGGTGAAGGAAATATCATCAATCCACTGGCGTCGCTTACGGATAAAGATGTTTATAGCATTCCACTCTTGCTGCTTATCGGATGGCGAGGAATGCCAGGTGTGCATGATGAGCCACAGCATGTCAAACAGGGGAAAGTGACTATCCCGTTACTTGATGCAATGGGCATTAAGCACGTTGTGATGAGCAAAGATGAAAAAGAATTGTTAAAACAAATAGAAGATGCCCTCTTTTTTATGGAAACAAAAAATGAAGCTTTTGCTTTTGTGATAGAAAAAGATACATTCGATTCATATGAATTGCAATCAGGCAGTCCTTCAACATTGTCAATGAGTCGTGAGGAAACCATTCAGGCAATTGCTTCATCTATCGGTCAAGAAGACTGCATTGTGTCTACTACTGGTATGATTTCTCGTGAGTTGTTTGAGCATCGTACCCAAATGAAACAAGGTCACGAGAAAGATTTTCTCACTGTAGGTTCCATGGGGCATGCTTCTCAAATAGCTCTAGGTATAGCATTGGAAAAGACAGACCGTAGGATCTGGTGCTTTGATGGCGACGGAGCTGTAATTATGCACATGGGTTCTATGGCCATTATAGGGAGCAAACAGCCGAAAAATTATATTCATGTAGTCTTTAACAATGGTGCTCATGATTCCGTAGGTGGCCAACCTACGGTGGGCTTGGATATTGATTTGCCGGGGATAGCCCGTTCCGTAAGATACAATGCGGTTCATACGGTTTCTGATATGAACGGTTTGAAAAAAGCTCTGTCGGATATTCGGTTGGAAGATGGTCCTGTTTTGCTGGAAGTGAAAGTAAGGAAAGGCAATCGTAAGGATTTGGGCCGTCCTACTACCACGCCTATACAAAATAAAGAAGCTTTTATGGGGTTCTTGCAAGATAAAGAGTTGAATTAATTATGCAAGAATATTATATCGGACCAGACTTGAACACTCAATTGGCTGCTCTTCTGCAGAAACTAAATGTAACAAAGGTGTTCTTGGTAAGAGGCAAGAAGTCCTATACATCCTGCGGTGCATCGGATGTGATGGATGCCGTATTAAACGGAAGGGGTATAAAAACTGTCTGTTTTTTTGACTTCTTGACAAACCCTAGAGTTGAAGATGTCAGGAAAGGGGTTCTTCTATGCAAGTCACAATGTCCCAATATCATATTGGCGGTAGGCGGTGGCAGTGCACTTGATATGGCTAAACTGATTCGTTACCATATATATAAAGAAACAGATAGCTATATTCCGCTAGTGGTTATCCCTACAACAGCTGGAACAGGTGCGGAAACAACCCATTTTAGCGTGTGTTATATAAATGGAGAGAAGCAGTCGATAGCTGATTCTGCAATGCTTCCCGATTATGCTTTTGTCTGTTCGGAGTTGACTAGCCATAATGATGCTTATCTGACAGCTTGTACAGGATTTGATGCTGTTGCGCAAGCTATAGAATCCTATTGGAGTGTGAATTCAACGGATGAAAGCCGTAGTTATTCGTTGAAAGCATTAGGTCTGTTGTGGAAGCAATTGCCTTTGCTGATAAAAAACTTGGATAATAAGGAGCTAAGAAGTGAAGTCGCAGAAGGGGCGTACTATGCAGGTCGTGCTATTGATATAACGACTACTACTGCGCCTCATGCTTTTTCTTACAAATTCACAAGTCTGTATGGAATACCGCACGGTCATGCGGTGGCACTAACTTTTCCATACTTTTTTGCATTGAATCTTTATGGTGAAAGATTACAATCTACATTGGATAGTTATGAATATGGACAAAGAATGAAGTTGTTGGTACAATTTCTGGATGCTGATAGAAGTGACTTCTTGTCTTGTCAGCTGCACATGAGTACTTATATTTCTTCATTGGGTTTGTCTGCGAAAGCATTAACATTCGATGAATTAGCTTCTGCTGTTAGCTCTTTTAATGAACAAAGGGGGCGGAATAATCCTGTTGTCATTGATGAGGAGGTAAAAAGCGGATTACAGAATTATTTTATGGAATTAAAAGAGTCGGACAAAGAATAGGTTGATCCTAACCATTCCCAATTTAAATTATTAATTATGCGTATTCAAAATTTGTATTATAAGCTAGGGGGGGAAAAAGGAGGTTTCCTTCAAACCAAGTGGAGTGGATATATACAAAAAAAAACGGTTAAGAGAAATAGAAAGCTATTGCAGGATAAAGGAATATGTGCTCTTGATGCTATGTCGGCAGCCTGTAAAGAAGCTGGTGTCAGCTTTGGAATGGAATTTGGAACCCTGCTTGGAGCCTATCGTAATCAAGGGTTTATTCCTTATGATGATGATATGGACCTTACCATGTGGGCAGAAGACTGTTCTAGGGATTTTGAAAATGTACTACTTAAATATGGTTTCTATAAAAAAAGAGCTTTCTATCTTGTAACCGTAGATTCTAATGGAAAGAGAACAAGGAAGCTGACGGAAATAGCATTGGATTACGATGGATTACAAGTTGACATATTCTTCAGTTTCAGAAAAACGGAAATAACACGCTCGATTTTTGTTTATTGCCCTCCTGTTGTAAATGAAAAAATGACGGCTCGTGAATTTGTACTGCCTATAGGGCTTTCTCCTCGATTAGTGACTGTAAGGAATAAGCAATATCCGGCTTTTGCAGACCCTCACAAGACTCTTTCTTTAATTTATGGAGAGGATTTTATGATTCCACGTAAGAATGCCAGTGCGACAAAAAGTATTCAATCAAATGTAATAATTCATGATATGTTTGTTGCTTATGGAGAAGGTTTTATGTTAGAGTAGTGTGGTTGTAGACTTTTATTTCTTTCCATGAAGAGAACATCGGGTTTTGTTGCTGTTATTTGGAGTTTGATTGAACGGTTGTCAAGTCAGGTAATAAGTTTCCTTTTGGGTATTGTATTAGCGAGATTGTTGTCCCCTAGCGATTATGGTATCGTTGGAATGACAATGATTTTTATATTATTGTCAAATGTGTTTATTGAAGCAGGCTTTGCCAATGCATTAATACGTAAAACCAATCGAACTGAGCAGGATTTGTCAACAGCATTCTATTTTAATGTGTTGATTGGCATATTGGCATATTGTATATTATGGATTGGTTCACCGTTTATAGCTGATTGGTTCAAAGAACCTCTTTTGTCTTTATTAATTAGGATATCAGGTGTCAATGTTTTATTAAATTCTTTATGCATCGTTCAAACAGCCTTGTTAACAGCGAATTTAGATATTCGTCGGCAAACAATCATTAATTTGTGTGGGCAAATACCTGCAGGGCTGATAACAGCTATTTTGGCGTATAATGGGTTGGGAGTTTATGCTCTAGTTTTCCAAACAATAATAGCTTCGTGCATTAGGGTTATTATGTTATGGCTTTATACTCCATGGAGACCTCAAGAAAAATTTAATAGAGAATCTTTTCTCTCTTTGTGGAATTTTGGGAGTAAATTACTAGGTGCTAATTTAATAGGAACAGCCTTTAATCAGGTTAGTTCTGTGCTAATTGGCAAATATATAGGAAAAAGTGATTTGGGATATTACTCCAAAGCGTCAAATCTATGTGGAAATATTGATAGCGTTTCATCGGGAGTTGTACAGAAAGTGGCATTGCCTATGTTGTCTGAATTTCAAAAAGACAAAGTTCTATTATCAGAGAAATTTCGTGAAATGATGCGTTTGCTTATCATGGGTATGGCGCCATTGATTTCTTTTTTCTGCTTTACAGCATCTGACATTATTGTAATACTTTGGACTGAAAAATGGATTCAGTGTGCTTTCGTATTTCAGATACTTATAGTAGGGGCAGCCTTTAATCCTATAGGACACATGAGTCTTAGTTTAATGCAGACAGTTGGAAATTCTGCATTAATATTAAAATTGGAAGTCCCTAAGAAAATTATCTATTGCATTTATTTAGCTATAGGTTTCTGCTATGGTTTAGTCGGTTTGGCTGTCGCCCAAGTATTAATCAATATAACAGGAGCTCTTATTAATATGTGGGCAACAAAGCGTATCGTCAAATATAGTTATATGCGACAAATAGTAGATGTTTTGGGTTATATGGTGATTGCTTTTATTGTGGGCTATATATGGTTTAATATGATACATACTGGATATATGTTCTTTAATATTTTATTAATGTTTATGTTGATTGTGTTTACTTATTTTGCAATACTTGTTATGATTAAGGATGCAATCTTAATTAAATATGTAAAAAAAATAATAGGACTCTAGCTATTAAACCTGTTTAGATGATTTTTTTTCTTCTTTCATATTCCTGTGTCATCATCCATTTGTTTCTATGTTATAGAAACCTTGCTTATGGATGCGCTTTTATGATATTTATTCATCAGGTATTTCCTACAGTATTTCGTTTAGGAAATGTAAGTATGAATACTGCCATGATTGCTGTTTTGGCCGTATTTGTTGTGATTCGTAATTATAGAAAAATGGCAAAGCTCCCAACGAGATATACATATATGTTAAAAAGGTTGGCTTTTCCGCTAATTTGTTTAGCTGCGTTAGCACCTCTTTCATTTAAACTACAATTTAATTCATGGCTACAATTTGTTGTAACGGATCTATTGCCGGGGTTTCTTATATTGTTATCAATACGTTCTTTACGAGATTTCAAGGTGGTGTTGTACACTCTCTTAGGATCGTACATTCTGATTGGTATCTATGGAATCCTCACCTATGTATGGCATATGAATCCTATATTCACTTTGTTCAATATTTATTATGGAGAACTTCAGGACAACTATACAGGGAGTGGTGAAGAAATAATACGTGGAGCCCTTACGGGAGCAGCCTCCGGAAATACCTCTGGTCCTTTACCTTGGGGACAATCTTCGTTGGTAGTTCTTTTTGCTGCATGCTTCTTACCTCGGGGATACAAGAATGGATGGTTGGCCAATAGCATAATTATTTTGTCGACTCTCAATTGTTTTTTATGTGGTAAACGTTCTGTGATATTACCAATGATTCTGGTTATTGGATACTATATATTTACACGTTATTTACAATCTACTAAGGGAAGAATTAAGTTTGTTATGGGTACATGTATGGCGTGCTTGTTTATGGCTTACTTTGTTCCTGATAATGGATATATGAAGAACATTAAAACATCGCTGTTTTTTTGGGACGACAGACTGGCTGAGAAAAATGATGTAAAAGGAAGTAGCAAAGATATGCGGATGGAGCAATTTATGTACGTACATGCTATGGTACAAGGCAGTCCGTTTTGCGGTTTAGGTTTAGGCTATCCATCTTATTATTCATCTCGTAAGGGACAGCATCCTGTAATGTTGGGATTTGAAAGCATCTATTTTAGTGTACTTGTTCAGTCAGGTTTTATAGGTTTGGTAATCTGGTTCCTATTCTTTTATAGATGCTATGTATATACAAAAAAGGCTTATTTTTACTCTTTAGATGGAATAATGGTTCATGGTGCTTATTTGCTGTCTTTGTTACTGACAGGCCTCCAGGCCTCTCTCTTTATTTATGTTGTTTATGTCTGTCTGATGTTGAAAAGCAAAGAGACACCAATCTGCAATATACCACCATCAACTATATGATTAAATATGTTGGATTTTTTATAAATATTATCTTATTGACGATTAATTGAAAAAATATCAAGAATCTATATGCGACTCTCCATCATCATTCCCGTCTATAAAGTAGAGAAATACATACGGGATACATTGCAAAGTATATATCGTCAGCAGTACGACGAGAACCTTTTTGAGGTGATTGTGATAAACGACGGTACACCCGATGATTCTATGCGTATAGTGGCTGAATTTACAAACAAGCATGCCAATCTGCATATTATCAATCAAAAAAATCAAGGATTGAGCTGTGCCCGCAATGCGGGGTTGAAGATAGCCCAAGGTGAATATGTATGGTTTGTGGACAGCGACGATACTGTGACTGAGGAAAGTATAGGGAAGGTCATTGAATGCATAGAGAGAAGTAAGGCGGATGTGATAGGTTTTAGCATACTCAAAGTCAGTGAAGCGAATAGAGTGTCTGAAGTGGAATCAGCCATTTGGAACGAACATTGTCGTTTCTCATCTAACCAAATTGTCTGTGACAAAAGCATTTTATTCTCACTTCATACGGGTGCTGCCGTTCGCTATGTTTACAGACGGGCTTTCCTTCAAATGAATCATCTTCGTTTTTATCCCGGCATCCTCTACGAGGACCAAGAATTTCTTCCTCGCGTATTCAGCTTAGCCAATAGCTTTTACATTTCTTCATTCATTTCCTATCGCTATCTTTTGCGCTCATCAGGCTCTATCATGTCGCAGTTCTCGTTGCGCTCATTACGTGATACGCTCACCATTGTGCGTAGCTATGAGACATGGCTGCAGGAAGAGATAAAAGGAAAATCAGCCTTGATAAATGCTTATATCAATGGGTGCATCTTTAATCATACTTACTGGTTGTTGTCGTTTAAGGCTGTTACCTTTCGGGACGAACAGAAAGAATTTATGCGCGACCATTATGTTGAAATACGGAGGAAGTGTCTGACAGCAGGGTGGAAGTCGCTAAAAGGAAATTTCAGACTGACGCGTGCGGTCCGCCTCCTGATGGTATTCCTCATTCCACATCACCTCATAAAATAGATAAACTTAAATTATTAATTATACATTCAAGTAAATGAAAAGATTTTTATTACTTCTTCTCTTGGCGTTTGCCATGTGGGAACTGCAAGCGCAAATTCCCTACTTTGCCAGTACGGCCGGTGATGGGAAACTCTATGGATACACTTCACTGAAACTACGTCCTGGTATCAATACACAAGAGACTTATACCACATTCCAATACGGCATTGGAAATTCCGTAGCTTTGGGTACGGATATCTATACAGGAGTAGGTTCAAATTATATGGGATTCCTGGCCCGTTATGGTGTGTCACTGAGTAAATGGTTCAATGTTGGTGCACAGTTTACTCCATCGTTTAATTTAAGCCATAACTTTGAGTTTGGTTATCTCACTTCTGCGCTCTATCTTAACGGTAACATCAGCCGTGACGGCTCGTGGTTCTGGTGCGCTAATACATGGTGGGGCGTGAATAGTGGAAGCAATGTGAAGAATACGATAGACCAATGGCTTTATGTAGGTCATACTTGCAAGTTGCGTAATGGTGATAGCTTGACCCCGATGCTTGGTACACTTTATTCGTGGAAGTTCAATCAGGATGCCGATGGGGCTGCCGGATTCTACTATACGCATGGGGGATACAATTTTTATCTGTGGGGTAATGACTTCCTAAAAGACAATCCGAGATTTGTCGTGGGAGTGGATTTTAAATTTTAAGTAATCAGAGTACAATAATTAAACTTTATTTTAAAATGCATAAATTCACTTTGTTGCTCAAGAAGGAAAGCAGGTCGATCATTGCTTTTGCGATTTTGTCGGCAATCCTTGTCACTCTATTACTCCTTGACTTTGATAAGAACTTATTTTCTGAGATATTTCATGATATCTGCGTATATACCCGTGAGTTTGTAGGGTATTCTACGGTCTTTTGTATCCTGGTATTACTTTTCCTGATTTTTTCTCGATATGGAAACATTCGGTTGGGTGGGGAGAAGGCCAAACCAGAATATAGTAATTTTTCTTGGTTCTCGTGTTTGGTCATGGCAGGGATGGGCATTGGTCTGATTTTCTATAGTCAGGAGCCGTTGTACCATTTGTTTAATAATCCTTATGTTGGAAACGTATCTGGAACGCCTGAGGAAATAGCCTATTCGTTAACATTATATGATTGGACGTTTAATGTTTGGGCTTTATATGGTTTGCTCAGTATCATTATCGGCTATTTATACTATAATAAAGGGCGTGCGCTTAAACTTAGTTCCATTTTCCCCGGACGCACCCAAGAGTGGTTTAAGAACTTGATTGATGTTTTGATGGCACTGGGTATTGTAGCGGGCCTTACTACATCGTTGGGTTTAGGTGTATCACAGCTTAAAAGTGGTATCGATTATGTCTTCATGACAAATGTCAATCCTTATTTATTAATGCTTATTGTTGGTCTGGTGGCTACTTGGTCGGTCAATTCGGGCCTTAAACGGGGGGTAAAGTGGTTGTCGAATCTTTCTTCAATATTGGTCTTTATATTGCTGGTTGTTATTTCTGTATTGGCTTATATGAATTTGAATGTTTCCAATACTATCGGTTACACTTTAAACGGAATTGGTAATTTTATTAGAAACTATATACATTACAATGATTATGCGAATACTGCCTCTGATGATTGGGCAGCAGGATGGGCAGTGTTTTATCAGTTATGGTATGCTGCTTGGACAGCTTTTGTTGCCGTATTTGTGGCAAAAATTTCAAAAGGCCGCACTATACGCGAATGTGCATGGGGAGTAGTTCTGTTTCCGGCTGTGTTTGAAGCGGTATGGTTCGGTATATTCGGTAGTGCGGGGTTGCCTGTAAAAGAACAGCTCTATGCTGCAATGCAAGATAATCTTCCCCAATCTGTTTTTTTCTTTTTACACCAACTGGCAAGTGGAGGAGGATATGTGGCTTTATCGGTATTGGTCATGGTAGTGATTTGTTTTTTCTTCATCACATCCTCCGATTCAAGTTCATATGTTGTAGCGACTATTCTTTCGGATGACAAAGAAGTGCGTTCTTTTAATAAAATAGCGTGGAGTTTAATACAGTGTGTGGCAGCTATGATTCTGTTTTATTGTGGAGGGCTTGCTCTCATACAGTCTGCGTCTGTTGTTTTGGGTTTGCTCGTTTTGGCAATCATCATTTTAGGTACAATCGTCTTTTTATATATATTGATCAGAGATGAAAAATAATTTTTATAAGCCTTTATTAAAACACAAGTTTGTTGTTTACGGTGGAGATCATGCAAACCCGTTAGGTATGGTCCGTTCGCTTGGAGAAATGGGAATAGCTGTTGATGTTGTATTGGTTGGTGAGCATCCGTCGCTTATTCCGGCCTCTAAATATCCTAATAAAATATACTATGTTGCAACTAATGAAGAAGGGTTGGACATCATTGTAAAGAACTATTGGTCTGAGCCTGAAAAAGTTTTTATATTGACAGGAAGTGATGATACTACAGCACTGCTTAATGAACATTATGATAGGTTGAAAGAGCATTTCTTCTTTTATAATTGTGGCGAGCAAGGCCGCATGAAACAAATGATGCAGAAGGCAGAGCAAATTAAGATTGCGCAAGAGTGTGGGGTTAGAATCGCTGAATCTGAAATTGTAAAAGTAGGTCAACTCCCCACCAAGGTAAAATATCCTTTGATTACCAAAGCTGTCAATTCATTAGTGGATGGGTGGAAGAAAAATGTTTTTATCTGTCATAATGAAGCAGAACTTAGAGATGCCTATAAGTATATGGATGAAAGTGAAATCATGCTACAGGAATACATTCATAAAAAAAATGAATTGTGTATTGATGGCATTACGGTAAATAGCCATGAACCTGTTTATCTTCCTATCGGAGCTTATTATCATAGACTTTTTGATGATAGTTACGGGCTTTACTATTATTATACACAATTGGATAATCCTGATTTGGTTGAGAAGATAGACAAGATGCTCAAAAAGAGCCGGTATATCGGAATTTTCTGTGTGGAATTTCTGGTTGATAAAAATGATAATCTTTATTTTTTGGAAATCAATTATAGAAATTCAGGTTGGAGTCATGCCATGACACGTGCCGGATATAATGTGGTTTATGCTTGGTGTAAGGCTATGTTGGCAAAAAGATTGGATACTACGGACATTGATATTCCTAAGCTCCCTTATTCTTGCATGGTAGAAGATAGTGAGTTCCGTTCCAATGTGTGCAGAGGTCGTGTGTCATTGTGGCAATTTTTGAAGGATGTGAAGCATTGTGATTATTTCACTTATTGGGATAAGCGTGATAACGGACCATTTTGGGCAATCATGCGACGGATGTTCAAACGGGCACTCAAAAAGATTTTCAACTGATATGAACATATTAAAGAAAACTTACCGAAAACTCACAAGCCGGAAATACAACATCGGATTCGTGGAGAATACATTGGAGGGAATCCTTCAAGGTGAGCCGTACCGGATAAAATGGATGAAGCATGGGTATGCCGACCGGTGGTTTGCCGACCCTTTCATCTTAGATGTCTGTGGAAACGAAGCTCAAGTGCTTGTAGAGGAATTCTATGACCTCATTGAACGGGGTAGAATAGCCAAACTGCTTATCGACCTTGATACGATGCAGCTTATCAACACTACACCGGTGCTCGAATTGAACACTCATTTGAGCTTTCCGGCTATCCTGCGTCGCGAAGGGCATATCTATATCTATCCGGAAAACTATGCCGGAGGCGGACTCAATCTTTATGAATATCTGCCGGAAAGTAATGAATGTAAAAAGATAAAGCATCTTTCTGATGAGCTAGTCACTGATGCGGTCTATACCGAACTGTTTGGCGAACCTTTAATATTCTCTACTTGCGAACCCGATGCCAATGGAGCGGTATTAGGCGTATATCAACAAAATAAGTCAACAGGAATGTATCAATTGGTACAGGAGTGTAAGTTTGGTGAGCCGATAGCCCGTAATGCAGGTGCCTGGTTTACGTACAGAGGAGAGATTTATCGTCCCGCACAGGATTCTGCGGTGCGCTATGGGCATAAGCTGGTCATCCAGCGGGTGCGTCGTGAGGCAGATGGCTGTTTCAGTTTCAGGGAAGTGCGCCGCGATACTTCCCCTCTAAAAGGGATGGAACTGGGATTTCATACCTTCAATATGTATGAAAATCATATTGTTGTAGATTGTCAGGGTTATCGGAATCCGCACATCGGTCCGGCTCTTGATAATATCCGTCATTCATTCTAACACTTTTTATATTGTTATGAAAGTAACCCATATCTTCTGGAGCCTCGGCTTCGGTGGCATCGAGACCATGCTTGTCAATATTGCCAATGCACAGGCGGAAGCAGGATCTGAGGTAAGTGTTCTTATCATCAATGAGCTTTATGAGCAATCATTGGTCAATTCGTTGGATAAAAGAGTAAATCTTGTTTTTCTGAACCGAAAAAAGGGGGCGATAACTCCTTGGTTTATTGTAAGACTGAATCGGATTTTGGAAAGGAGCAAACCTGATGTAATTCATTTACATCGTTCGGATTTGTATCATTTTGTTTGGGGCAAAAAATTGAAAAGCAAAGTGTGTATCACGCTTCATGCCCTGTCCAAAGGTTTGGTAAGGCGTGAAGGGGTAATGCACATCGTATGGCGGAAAATCAAGAAACGTTCTGTTTTGTATAGTAATGTGGTTGATATGGATCGCATTCCCCATGTGTTTACTATTAGCGAGGTGGTTCAGAAAACTTTGTATGATAATTATGGTGTGGAGAGCACGGTGGTATGCAATGGTATCGTGACCTCATGTTTTGTCTCACGCCCTAAGACCATGCCTAAAGGTCAGTTGCGCGTCGTCATGGTGAGTCGTCTGGAACACGATAAGAAGGGGCAGGATTTGCTCATCCGTGCAGCGGCAGCGTTGCAAGGAACTGTTACGGTGGACTTTATCGGTATCGGCTCCAGCATGGAATATCTAAAGCAGCTCACTGCCGAATTGCATGCTGAAACGTATGTACATTTTCTTGGTAAGCAAACGCAAGACTACGTGGCGGCTCATCTGACTGATTATGACCTCTTTGTGCAGCCATCCCGTTGGGAAGGTTTCGGCCTGACAGTCGCGGAGGCTATGGCGGCAGGCGTACCTGTATTGGTAAGTGAAGGGCAGGGACCTGCCGAGGTGACACAAGGCAGCCGCTATGGCTGGCTTTTTGCCAATGGAGATGCCGACGACTTGCAGCGTCAGATAGTCTTTATCAAGGAAAATTATGGTGAAGCGATGACGAAAGCCGATGAAGCGAAGGACTATGTGAGGAATACGTATGATGTGAGTGTCACGGCACGGGCCTACTTGCAGGAGTATGAGAAAATAGTCTGTGGGTGCCCCAAATCGTAAAAAGACAATGCCGATTAGGAATGCCCGAATGGGATTTGTTTCTTTGCATGAGTTAGGAATTGAGGTAGAAATTTATCAATAGGATGGAAACAACAAAATTCAATCAGGCTCGGCGGAACATTCTGCAGATGATATCTTATATAAAGACTCCGGAAGCATTGTAAAAATTAGAACAAAAGGCTAAGACAGAACGCCACTTGTCCGCCTTAGCCTTTCAATAAAAATAAATTTACTTTTCCAGAAATCCATATTCACTTTCCACA
>MNQS01000205.1 GCA_001915545.1 Bacteroides sp. 43_108
AGCATAAATGATGGATGCATCAATCTCTGATCCGGCAGGCAAGTGTCCTGTGGAATGAAGCAGGAAAGCAGGTTTACTTTTACCACACTGGTATTTGTCAGAACTCAGGCTGGCCAGCATTTTTACAGCCGCCTGTTTATATTCCAATGCTTTTTCAGCCGGCAGATAACCGGACAATTCTAATAAAGCAGAAGCTACCACACAAGCAGCAGAAGCATCCCGGGGAGCATCAGGAATGGACGGATCATTAAAATCCCAATAAGGAACATAGTCTTCGGGCAGATTTTTCAGATATACATCCGTTACCTTTTGTACAAAATCGAGGTAACGGACATCTTTTGTTTCCCGATAAACGACTGTATAACCATAGATAGCCCATGCCTGACCACGAGCCCACATACTGTCATCCGAATAACCTTGATGGGTCACTCCCTTGATAAATTCACCTGTCAGGGTATCATACACTGCTACATGATAAGAGGTATAATCCGGACGAAAATGATATTTCATCGTCTTATCCGCATGAGCCACGGCAATGTCAAACAAATAAGGATTACCTCCATTCTTGGCTGCCCAGAAAAGCATTTCCAGATTGATCATATTGTCCATGATGGTATTATGACCGCCAAACATTTTCACATTGCGAGGCCATGAAAGCATAGTACCTACACGGGGATTGAACAATGCTGATAACGAATCAGCCGTATTGATTATAACTTGCTTATATTCCGGATTACCGGTCAGACGATAACCATTACCATAGCTACAAAAAACCAAAAAACCCAAATCATGATCGTATGCAGGAATCTCCGAGAGAAATTTCAAAGAAGCAGTAAACTTTTCGGCCTCTTCCTTTATTTTCGGATCTTGTGTATATTCATAATCATACCACAAGATGCCCGGCCAAAAACCTCCGCACCATTCTTCCTTACTCACTTTACGATAGTTCCAGTCATACTGGCCATCCATTATGTTACGAGGCATCATAGTGTAATCTACCTCCCGCCCTTTTCCATGCATAACCTCCAAAGTACGATGTACCTGGCGATCACAATATTCCAAAGCCCTGTTCACCTCCAGTTTGTTGTCTACTTCAGTACAGGCTGAAAGCAGACATAACCCTATACCTACTAATAGATTTTTTGTATTCATAATTATCCTTTCTTTTTTTACTTATCGATACGAAACCAGTCGGCATCTACCCAACCTCTTTCCTTGCCATAAGGAGCTGTGCTGAATAATCCTACTTTCGCTCCTATCCACTTACCTTGACGAGCAGTAAAAGGCACACCGGCCAATGTATATTTCCTGCCGTCCAGACTGTAGCTGAAATAACAGATACCTCCCCCAGTTACTTTCACCTGCAAATAAATATCACGCTCATAATTGGGATAGAGCCCGGCTCCGAACCGGCGGCTTACAGGTAATTCCGCAAGATGGGTCACTGTTTCAGGAGACCGTTGCTCCGCATCCTTGCAGACCACTTGATTCAATATAAACTTATCACCTTCTTTTACTACACCCAGATAGCCATAATCCCACCCCATCACTATCAGTCCGGACTGCTGTCCGTCCGCTTTCGCAGAAACTTTCAGTTTGGCAGTCGCCGTAAATTCTTCGGCAGGGAATTTTTGTAACAAGAGATTCGGCACCTCCCAAAAATTTACAAAATCCTTGGACAAAATATGTCCATATATACGAATGTAACCCAAATCAGAGGTAAAGCCAAACGTATCCTGATAATTGGCATGCCATTCCCATTGCAAGCCCAATTGCCTTGTGTTGAATTCATCACTCTCAATCGGTGTCTCTATAGGATAAATCCTGCCTACATCCGGTTTTTTATAGCGTTTTACAGGTTCGCCGCATCCATCACCGTCCTTGTCCTCCCCAATTACGGGCCAATCATTTTCCCACTTCACAGGATTCAA
This sequence comes from Bacteroides sp. 43_108, assembly GCA_001915545.1. Lineage (GTDB taxonomy): Bacteria > Bacteroidota > Bacteroidia > Bacteroidales > Bacteroidaceae > 43-108. The sequence continues at coordinate 1,932 of MNQS01000205.1, forward strand.
GTGCAAGACTCTGCCATACATGGCTTTATCTTGAAAATTGATAAACCAAGACTCGCCTGTACAGGTTTCCACCCATCCCCCCTGATGAGGGCCATTTATGTCCGTATCTCCTTGGGCCATAACAATTTTTGACTCGTATGGGCCATACACATTGCGAGAGCGAAGTGCCAATTGCCAACCTGTCACCACCCCTCCGGCTGGCGCCAGGATGTAATAATATCCGTTGCGTTTATAAAACTTAGGTCCCTCTATAGTATGATTTACACCATCATTGCCATCAAAAACCAATACAGGTTCACTAATAACTTTTGTACCTTCCGCATTCATCTCACAAACCGTAATCACACTATTGAATGCGGCGCGACTGCCCGCCCACGCATGTACCAAATACACTTTTCCATCCTCATCCCACAACGGAGTAGGATCTATCATTCCTTTCCCAGCCTTTACCAAGACCGGTTTTTCCCATTCACCCAGCGGATCTTTGGTCTTTACCATGAAAATACCCCAGTCGGGATCTCCCCAATAGATAAAAAACTCACCGTTGTGGTAACGGATAGAAGGAGCCCATACCCCTTTTCCATGTTGAGGAGCGTTAAAGAAAATGGTCGGCTCTATCTCCTTCAAGGCATAGTTTGCCAAACGCCAGTTCACCAAATCCTTTGAATGAAGAATGGGCAATCCCGGGGTGCAGCCAAAACTGGAAGCGGTCATATAAAAATCATCACCTACGGCACAAACATCCGGGTCAGAGTAATCCGCATGAATAATCGGATTAATATACGTACCGTCCTTCTGATCGGACACCCATACCTTCGATACATACTGAGCATCTGCCTGTTGCCATGCACCGCATACTAAAGCCACTATAATCACTATTTTTTTCATTCTTACCTATTATAAAAATGCCCTGAAACAATCATTCTTACCTTAAAAAACATACCCCTTTAAACTTAAAAAATCACCTAACCTTCATTTGTTAACCTAATCTGTCTATAATACGGACAAGAAAACCAATACACTCAACGAAAGTGGTTATTTTTATAATACTTGTCCTTTATACTTTTTATATTCTTTTATTTCCTGATCCGTCACTGGCACGAGTTGCATGGCCGCACCGCCTCCTGGCTTCAATGCAAACTGCATGATTTGAGAGGAATCCACCAACAGACGGGTACATTTCACCTGAGTACGGGTCTTTATCTTATCTCCCCCATCCGTATAAATACGGGCCAGATAGGTCTTTCCCTTATCTAAAAATGAAAGATTTACCGATTGAGCAGAACCTTCATTATTAGTCAAAGCTCCTACAAACCACTCATTACCCTTGCGACGCGCCATAGTTATATGCTTACCCGGAGCACCTTCCAATACTTTTGTATCATCAAATACGGTTTGCAGATTCTCGAACCATTCTATTTCGGGCTCCCCTTGATAGAATGAGGGGCGGTCATACCAGAAGATAGTTTGTAAAGGACTGTAAAAAATCAATGAAGCCGCCAACTGATGAGCATGGGTGTTCTTCAGACGTTTGTCGAAATAACAGATGGTATAATCCGCCGCTCCATTAATCATACGGGTAAAAGGCAGAATCGTATTATGCGTAGCGTCGGGAAATTCCTCATTCCCCCGTATCCCTTCCTGAGTGAGCAGGTTAGGATAAGTACGGCTGAAACCGGATGGACGGAACTCATCATGAATATTAATCAACAATTTGTTTTCGGCAGCCAGACGAACCATATCATGCAGCCAAGTAGCCCAACGATGACTGGCATACTGTACGAAGCCGGATTTCACACCTACGACTCCCCACTTATGCAGCAATGGAAAAAGCTCACGCATCTGTTTCATCAGGGCATGCTGATTGACATACACCCATACGCCTACCCCTTTTTCTTTGCCGTATGCAATGACACGCGGCATATCCAGTTTGGAAACCACCTTTGTGGCATCTCCATCATGAGAAGTACAAGGCATATACCATTGCCAGTCAAACAACATATAAGGAATATGATGGGTGGCACAGAAATCAATTGTGGCTATGGCCCCTTCAGTGGTAATAGTCGTTTCACGCATAATCTTTCCGGGCCTGATCCAGTCCGTATCGGTTATCTCACAAGGAGGATTCAGATTCTGGATGATATCATTGTGTTCCAGCAATTCTCCCGGTTTATCGGCTGCCATGATAACTTTCCATGGGGTAGCGTAATAAGTGACAATATCCACAGGACTGTACATGACCGAAGTCAGTGTATTCTGTTTAGTCGGAGAAGCTACCAATTTAGTAAGACACCAGTCATCTACATCGGCATCAGTCAAAGCCACCCACAGCCCGTTGGAAAGTTCCACAGTCAAAGCCCGTTCCACCGGCTGTTTAATATCGTTAATGGCAAGGTGCTCAAAAGGCGCTTGCGCCCATTGCTCCGCCCACGCCATCGCACCGGGGGAAAATGTATATTCAGTCAGATCCCCCACCACTTTATGAAAAATGGCCTGTGGATGTTCAGGAAAAAAATAACGGAAAGCGATGCCTTCATCGTACGCGCGCACTTCAATATTCAAACGATAATTGGAACCATCTTTTTTGGAAAGATACATGGTTGCCTCATTATACGCCTCGCGAACCGTACTACGTTCTCCATACAGAGGATGCCAAGACTTGTTAACAGCAGGCTGATAGATCACACTATCCACCTCCAAATTATCCATCCAACATTTTACCTGATTTATTTTACGGGCAAGCGCCAGTTCCCAAGTACGGTTATCCAGCTGAAGACCGGCACGGGAGTTTCCGATAACCTCTCTGCCTCTATACTTTACCTGATATACTATTTCATTTACTGAAGAAGAAATTTTCTCCTGCCTGAACATAACTTCATGAACTCCCTCCGGGGACGTCAATTTCAATTCTTTAGAATGACCTGCATAAAGCGAAGCCGTACAGGTCAACGCATATGCTATGAGTATTATTTTTTTCATAATGATTACTTTTTAATTAGTAGTACGGATGAATCGGAAAACTCACTCAACGAAAAGAAAAATAAAATCTATAGGATAAAACAATTCACCGCAGAGACCTTCAGCATTAGTCCCTGCGGTGAATAAGGATGCACAAAAAAATTATAATTTTTGATTGTAACCTTCATTCAGTTCTTTGGTTTCTTTTCCTATTTTCACCCGTACAGGACCGGTTGCTGAATAGTACCAAACACCATGCTGCATATAGATTGCAGCATATACGTCATGATCCGATTCTAAAACAAAGTTACCTTTCTTTAGTGAACGGCCACAGCCAAGATACATCAGTTGAATCTGACCTTCTTTTTCTCTTATCAATCCTAACCCGCCACAGAATGAAACACGTTTGGAAGGATGATGAGCCTGCATGTCCGTCGCACTGAACAGATAATCCGCATATCCGTCCGCCGTATTCACCTTCACCCCGGTACAGCCATCATCTCCCTGCAAGGCTTCTACACCGAGCACATTCGGACCACTCTTTTTATACGCTTCATAAACAGAAACAAAAGGATGAGTATGAGCATTATTACCTTCCTGACGGACAATCAAAGCAGGAGTCGGCATAGGAGGCATACAAATATCGCCGGGAGTCAACCCTTTATTCATTGTAGTCGGGGGAGCATCCACCTGATAAATTTCACGTCCCTCACCTCCTGTCATCCATAAACGCGCCGTTATATCTTCGGGCATACTCCATGAAGCGATGAAATTCTGGTTATAATCGGATTTATGCAGATTGGAAAACCAATGATATCCTTCATGCCACGTTTTGTCAAACTTCTCCAAAGCCTCACCGGGAAGCTTGTTCCCTTCCGAATCAGTGATTTCCATCGAAGTACCTACATGATGGAACAAATAATCATTATCCGCCCTGTCCGACCGGAAAATATCCACATAATAACCACTATTCCCCGAAGTACGGACCATAGCGACCATTCTTCTTTTCTCACCGGCAGACACATCGGCAAAGTTGAGGTAAGGAGTTAATTCTCTATCATTTACGAATTCTCCCTCCTTCACCATAGGTTCCATAGCATGAATAGTGATATCTCCTTCCGTATATCCGGGTAAAACCGTATTAGAACCTGTAGGAGACTGATGGTATCCATGATCTTTGCTCCAATAGGACTCATAAGCCGCTGCATCCGGAGCCAACGCATAACCATACGCATAGAATTGTAAAGCCAACCCGTTCGGAGTGAGATGGTATCCTTTTTTACCACCATACAGAGTGAACATCATTTTATAATCTCCCTCCCAGTTCTTCATTGTAATAAAACGATGATGGGGAGAATAAGACGCACGCTCATTACTCTCTGCACGTACAGACGGGATGGTAGCTGTATAGGTACAAAGCCCTGTCCAACCGGCATTATTTCTGGAGTATTTCTTTTGAGAAATCCCTTTGTTCAAGGCACTTGCCACTTTTTCCACCCCCTCCTTATTATCTGTTCCGGTATAATAAGTCAGCAGATTTTCAAACGTCTGAAAATTAGCACTTCCCCCACGTGAATCACCGAACACCACCATATTGGCTGCATCGTCCATCCAAGGAAATACAGCCATTGCAGCTTTCTGCAAAATGGGGTTACCGGCTATGATATCTATCCCGGCACGTTTCAAGGGAGCCGCCCAATCAAGCAATGACTGCACTGTACCGAATGAATAACCGGGAGATTCCGGCCACAGCCCTGTCACCCGATCGTAAGTTTTCAATATATCGGGAATGGCATCATGATAGGGAGTAGATTCGTTCACCAGCAGATTCAAATAATACTCTTTTCCTTTACCGTCAGCATAAGCCTCATTATGATCGAGCACCAACATAGGACGCAGCATTATATTCCACCCGTTCACATTCCAGTTACCCGATTTGCCACCGCGTACCAGCCCTATATTGATAAAACGCTTAAAGACTTCGGCAGCTACCGTTTTTGTATCTTTCCCAATTGCTTTCAGATGAGCATGAGGATGCCGTATCAAATAATCGAAAGCAAAATCATACGCCATTGCCGCATGCATTACCAAATCATCATGTATCTGTTCGTAATCATAATAGCCGCAAATACCTCCCGGTTCCCAACCACCGACACTGCCACACGACTTTTCAGGGTCCAAAATAGGATTCATATAATACGTCCCTACCAACCACACATTAAATATATCTGTGGCAAAACGGGCAAACTTCTCTTCTCCTGTCACCCAATAAACAAAAGCGGCATTTTCTGCTAATGTCAAGATCTCGACATTATTCCCCCGTATCATGTGCCCGCTTTCCTTATAAGGCACTTTGACCGAAGGCTCCGAAGGATTTAATTTATTAATTCCCCACATATCACCTGTTTCATTATAAGAAGTGCGGTCCTCCAACGGAACATTGACATACTTATTCCAAGTACGCATTCCCGGCATTCTTACAGTGGGAACAGGAGCATTCCCCTCTCCATAGTCCCAATTCTGTTTTTTCAAATAACATTGAGTATAGCGCTCTCCATCTTTCCAATACATGGCCAGCCGGAAAGTTATCCATTCGGGATCAGTCTGATGACGATCCACATATTTTTCCACTTTGGAGCGGATAGCTGCAAAGGCTTCCCCAGCCCAAGGCTCATTTTTCACTTTTTGCAGAACAGACGCTCTATCCGCCGGAGAAACATATACACAAGGGTGTTGCTGCGCCTGAACAGCCGACATACACCCTATCCATAAAATAAAGGTTACTAAAATATTTTTCATACTCATTTATTGATTTACTATCTTGGTTACCGTTTCAGACAGGACAGGACTGCCATAAAAAGAAGAGAAGCCGTCTTTTTTATTAGCTCCTCCCTGTACGTGAGCTATAAAGAAACCATACACGCTATCACGTTTATTTATCCACGGGTAAGCACCAGCCCATCCGGGAGAACTAATCTGATAAGCTTCTCCTGTAGTCTCATCAACCAGTTCACGCCATTCACCTAATCCATAGATACCAGTGTGGTGCTGTCCTAACGCTTTCTCAACATACTCACCAGGAGCAACAACAGCATTCCGTACCTGATCTACCTGCATAGTTTGAACTGTTTCCGGTTTCAATATCTCTTTGTTCCCGAAACGTCCGTTATGATAAATCATTTTCAAGAAACGGATATAATCATTCAGCGTGGTACACAATCCACCTCCCAACATAGGAGCATGTCCCCCGTCAGTATTAACCGGAGTAAAATGAGAGCCAGTCATTTCCAAAGGAACGGCAATTAATTTCTGAAATAAAAATTCAAACTCTTCCCCCATAGCTACTTCGGCCATACGTCCGGCTATTTGCATGGCCAATCCTCCATATTCAAATCGAATTCCCGGTGCAAAAACAGTATCCAAAGGCAATATCTCTGTGACAGCCGAATCCAAATGATTGTAATTGTCCACCCGGGGAGCAGGCAGGTAAGGACGTACACCGGAAGTATGAGAGAGTAATTGACGCAAAAGGATATCGCCTTTCGCATCGCCCCTGAACTGCGGTAACCACTTCTCTACAGGATCATCCCAACTCAAATCCGTCCGGTCCACTACCGCACCAATTACGGCAGCAGCCACCCACTTGCCGGCAGAAGCGACATACACTTTTGTATCTCCGGTGAAAGAGCCATACGTCTTTTCAAACAACACTGAATCATTCTTTATCACACATATTGCTCCCCCCGGATAGTATCCCTTATCCATCCAGGTACTGATTATGGAATCCAAAGGGGTAAAATCATAAGTTACATTCTGTTTACCTTGCCGTAAACAAGAAGTCACAACCAAGCCAACAGCCAATATCAAAATAAAAACGAATCCTCTATTCATATTCCTATATCATTTGATTAGTCAAACCATATATAAATACGAATCAAAGGATTCATTTACTCATCTAATAATGAAATTTATTCTTTCTCCAAATCCCAATATACCACATAACGCTGCCGATGAATATTGTACAACGGTTCTATCACATCTCCTTGCGAAGTCGTAAACTTTAATTCCGTACCGACACGCTGTACACTGCGTTCAGGATGCTTGACATCGAGTTTTAACGTAGTGCGAAGTCCTGCAGGGATATGATAATCATACGTATAATAATCATTGTACAAAGCAGGATTGGAATCGGGCGCAGGTGCCTGCATTCCTTCTGTTCCCCGCTTACCGGCCAACACTACCGGACCATAAACCAACGCTCCTTTTTGAGGATTATCCGGGGTCGTTTCCACACGGAGACACATAGGATAATCAGCCGTAATACGGTCACCGTCTTTCCATAGACGAGTAATGGCAATATATGAACCTGGCTTCTGTTTCACCGCTATCTTTTTGCCATTCACAAACACTTTCACTCCCTTGCTCCATGAAGGATAACGAAGATAAACCGTAGTCTCTACAGGATTTTGGGCTCTTATGGTCAGAACAGTGGTCTCCTCTGCCGGAAAATCCGTTTCCTGCCGGAGAGTCAATCCTTTCTCGCGCCAATTAACCACCGAGGGGATAAAAAGATTCACATAAATGCCTTTGTCATTGTGATAATAAATAGCTTCTCCATATTTAGCATGGTTCTCAAAACCGCTTCCCACACAACACCAGAAAGAATTTTCTTTCGTACTATACACCTTATGCGAGCCTGAAAGCAAGGGCAGGAAATATGTTACCATACCGGTCTGAGGATCTTGCTGTCCCAAAATATGGTTGTAAAGGGCCCGTTCATAATAATCCGCAATGGCAGCATCGGCTGTCCAGCAGAACAAATGACGGGACAGTTTCAACATATTATAGGTACAACACGTTTCCCCAGTATAACCTGACACATGCTTGGAGAACCGGGCCGGGTCAAAATAATGTTCCTTGTCACTACTGCATCCAGGGGCAAATGTATGATGGTCTATCATAGTATGCCAAAAGAAATCGGATAACTTTCTGCTGTTCTCATCCTCTGTCAATTCATAATTGCGAGCTTCGGCTATCACTTTCGGAATGAATGTATTGGTATGTTTAGTACCCAAATCATCACGTAGTTCCTTTAACGGATCAATCACTTCATTATGGTAAAAGAATTGAGCCAGCCACCGATGACGTTCGTCCCCGGTTATCGCATACAAATTATAAAAGGACTCATTCACTCCACCAAATTCATTCCGTATCATTTTTTGACGTGTAGTCTCATCCAAAGGTTTGAGTTTATGATATGCCCAGTCGGCCATACGGATAACAACCTCCAAAGCTTTCTGATTGTCACTGTAAAGATACTGGTCTATCAATCCAGAGAAAAGCTTATGAAGCGTGTACCACGGTGCCCATACACTGGTACCACGGATATTCCGATTGATCAATTCTTCAGGATAAGCACTCAGATAGCCGTTACCCAATGCGGTTTGTACCTCCGCCAGGCCATTCACCAGACTATCCCCTTTTTGTTTGAACTGTTCACTGCCGGTTGCCGCATACATCAAGCCGTAGGCAGAAAGCAAGTGCCCTGTGGTGTGTCCACGCAATTCACAGTCCAAGGACTCCCATCCACCTAACTTCTTTACTGTCATATAACCACCTTCACGACCTGCAAACACGCCAGCATTGGTACGAAAACTATGCAACAGCCTGTTCACCTCTATAGAAGCCATCCACATAGAATCACGCATCATATTTTCACGAAAACGGCTTGGAAGCAAACGAACATCTTTCAAATCAAAACTCTTGACTTTCATCGGAGCCACGGTTTCTCTCTTCAACTTTCCGGCATGTTGGCCGGGATAAACAGACTGGGCCGTCAAAGCACCCGACATAGCCAATAACCCGGCTACAACTAAAATTTTCTTCTTCATTGTCTTTTTCTAATTAGTTCCTCAATCGACATTCAAACTTGCTACATAATACGATAAAAGAGAGAAAAACACTCAATGCTTTTCTCTCTTTTCATAAATAGGTCCAACTATAAAACAGTTTTTTATCTACTTTATCTTTATTCCTTCGATATATTCATTCGTGATAAAACCCTTTAAATCCTTTATCTTCTCTCCATTAACCACCACATTTTCAAACGTAATATTCCGCACCATCCTTTCTTTATCCAGCCCTTTTATCAACGAAGGATTCTCGCCTACTCCGTTATAAGTAATATTACGGAAAGTTACTCCATCAATGCTCTGTCCGGGCTGTTTGTCATATTTAGGATTGAAACGAATGTTGATATGGAACAATTTTCCTTCTTGAATACTTTCCACCCGAATATCCTCAAATAAAATATTCTTCACCCTGTTTCTATCACCGGCATCTATAGCCATACATCCCTGATAAGGCACATCATCTTCATCATGTTCCAAAATATCAATATTCCGAAAAATCAAATTTTCAATGGTCTCACCTATCAAGGACTCCGGATCACCATGACCACCTACATTGATAGGATGAGCAATATCCGCCCAAAGAATGGAATTCTGTACAGTGATATTATCCGAACCGCCCCACCAGTTCCAACGATGATTATATAAAGCAATGCAGTCATCACTATTACGCATAAACACATTGTCTATCAATACATCGTGACAGCACATCATGTCAATGCCATCACTCCAACCTTTGCAACTAAAAGATTTCAAATTTCTGATTGTCACCCCTACAGAACCTCCTCCGAATACCGTGTAATGATCCGGATTGATCACCGTTATGCCATCCACCACTACATTTTTAGAATCTGTTATTTCAATGCCACGAATAGGATGATCCAAGATACCTCTACCCACAATACGTACATTTTCGGCTTTATCCACCCATAGTTTTGCTTTCACAACTGCTCCCGGAGCCAAATAAACCGTCGTATTACTTGGTATCCTTATCTGATTGTTTGGCAAATCTTTAGGTCGATGCACTCCCGGCCCAAAATACATCACTCCTTTCTCTTCTTTCGAGTAAGTCTCCGTTTCCATCGGATTGGCAAACACATGAAGGTTATGCAACCTATCCCCATTAAACTCCACAGAAAGATATCGGGGTTTATCAAGCATAAATGTAATCACATTCTTATATTGTACATAGCGTATATCATTTACCTGCGGACGAATATCTACCTCATGAATCGTTCCATTATTCTTTTTTACCATTACCTCCACAAGACTGCCCATATCAAACTGTACCATCGAAGCATCTTGTACCCTATCCATATCCACCTGCACATTATATTCAAACAGGTCTTTCCATTCACCCCCCGGAACACGGACACGGACTGTATAATCATCATTATGAGGCATACCTGTTTTCAATCCTTCGGGATAAGTCACCAACTGAGCCTGTGCAACCGCACAACACACCATAAAACAAAAGGCTAATAACTTTTTCATTTTTATGCTTTTCTTTTTAAATACGTTTGATAAGCATTTTCCACTCAAAAATAAAAGCCTATTAACCATTTTCTCATCAACAATGATCTTATCTTCTAGAATTTATTCCGTTCCACCTCTTTTCCTTCCTGAAAGAATACCACTTCATACGATGCGTTATCATCTGATAGTAACATATCCGAATCAAACATCAGACACTCAATCTCATAAGGTTGCAATGTTTTCAAAGCAATCCTTCTTTGGCTGGAACCGTTGCATATCACCTCAACTTCCGTCGGTTCCGATGCAGACAAACCAAAGTTCTGTATCTCTACCTTCAACCCACCTTTTTCTTTATCAAACAGAGGGCGACGGGCGGAGAGCAGAGCCGGCCGATAATTCACGTATGGCAAACGGGCATAACCATACAACATATTCCCTTTTTTATCTTTACCTATCATTTTAGGAGCAAATTCATCCGAAGTGATGCCACTGCCCTTCGCTTTAAAGACCACAATCAAATCTTTGCCCGACACCTTGGTCTTCACAGGCTTGCAACCACGTCCAAAATTCACTTCGGTAAATGAACCGAATCGCAACGACTTTACATCCACATCTGTCTGCGGATTAAAACCTGATTCGGCAGCAATCTTTACCTCAATAGTACGAGTAGACGGAGTGATCTCTTCTTCATTCAAAACAGACAATAGCATTCCTTTATTCAGAGGAATACTTATATTTTTGGAACTATGTTTATCGTTAGGCAGATCGTTCCATTTAATGGTATCAATCACGGCAAAATTCATTTGGACAGCACGCCCCTTCTCATCCTGAAAAACTTTAGGGCGCTCATATTTAAACCAATGTTCCACCGCTCCATCCTTATGGAATGATACACCCGGCACGTATGCTTCCCCTTGTTCTGTCACCCAATGCACTCCGTCCTTGGAACGCTGATAGAAAGCAATTCTGCCCAACCAGTCATTCACGATCAAGTGATATTGCAACTCATCCCGCCATACCACGGGATCTTCGAATCTGCCTTCCACATCCGGATAAACTCGTTTGTCAGTCAACTGCATATAAGGTGAAAGTCCGTCTTTACTGATCCAGACACCTCCACCCCGACATACCATCAAGTAAGAATCATCCTGACGGCGGGCAAAAGTCAAATTGGAAAGCCCCTCTATGATTTTTCGGTCACGAGAATCAAAACTGAATTTACCATACGTCCACACCTTGCTGTCCACCCCGTCTGCTATATAGTAACCGTCAATCACATAGACCACGACACGGCCATCCTTTAACTGGAACGCTTCCGGATTATGTCCTTTTCCCACAGAATTTTGAATTTTAAAAGGTCCTTCCAACCGATCACTTACTGCATGGAAAACAGTAGAATTCGACCAAAACATGTGCCCTTTCGGAGAATCCTCAGGCCAGCCACACACAAACAAATGGTATTTACCATCCGTATCCTGCAATATATTTCCTCCCCAAAAAGAAACTCCGGGAAGTTCTATTCCATTATCCACATAACGATTCAGTACACTGTCCGTACCCCAAATCCCCTTAATCTGAATGCCGTCCGGCATAGGAAGGAAACGGTCCATAAAACGTGCGCCTTTTACTAAATGCTGCCATTCGGCAGGACGTTCACGCTCGGTTATCTGCGCATCTACTGAAGTTAAAAAGAAGCTTGCCGCTATTAAAAAGAAGAGTTTTTTCATTGTGTCATTCATTACACGTTAACAAATCGTTTATTTATGTGCTCAAAAATAAAAAGATTAAGCTGACCTAAATATAAGTCAGCTTAACAAAAAGCACGTAAACCTTTGCGTAAAATAAAATACCTTAAGAAGCCACCTGTGGATTTATTTAACCAAACATGGGATTACAACTGACTAACCTCTTCGAATGTCAATCCTGTAATTTCCATAATATCTTCTGTAGAGAATCCTTTTTCTTTCATTCTCCGGGCATTTCGAAGAACACCTTCTTTAATGCCCTCTTCACGACCTTCTTCACGACCCTCCGCACGTCCTTCTAATCGTCCCTCTATCTTTCCCTCTATCTTTCCCTCCAACTTAGCAGAATCAAGAACATCATTCTGGATCATCAAAGCGCTAAGATGTTCATCATAGGCATGGCGTTCCTGAGGCGTCATTGAATAATATTTCAATTTTTCACGTGCCTCACCCAATCCGGGAGCAGTCGTGTCAGGACGGATAATACCCGTCTTCAAATATTCTATCCATTCCTCTAAAGGGGTCACCGCCACCTTGTTAAACTCATTCACACGGATCAGAAAATACTCCGGATAAATTTCGGAAGGCATACGGGGCACAATGGCATCCTTTTCCCGAGTACTCACTTGAAGAAAGTCTCCTGTATGCACTCCTTTAAATATATTCTGCCCATGATAAAGATAATCAGTTCCATGACCAATATCGAAATAAAGAATGCTGATAGAATATATCTTTTTAACTTTATAATAAGTCTCGCCCAATGAGATATGTTCTGTAATGGCTTTAGCCACTCCATACAGGATACGCTCCAAATAATACAGCTCACGCGTATTTTGAATCTCGATGATAACAATCTCATTTTTACTATTGAGAGCTTTGATATCAACCCGATTGAACTTATCATTCTCCGTTTGCTGGTTACCCTCGCTTTCCAAAATCTCCACTATATGAATTTCATCACCTATCAGTACCGTAAGGAATCCTTCGAGCACACCAAAATTCCAATCAAAACGGATATATTTATCTTGCAATTCCATAAGAATATAATTTATTCATTTTCAATGGACAAAGATAGCAAAAAGGATCATTCTTTAAAAATTATTCTATCTAAATAATTACCATTTCTTTTTATTTCGCAAAGGTGATTGCTTTTATATGTTCTCTCTAAAAGACACCTACAACAGAGTTTTAAAAAACTGCTGCCACTGCTACCACCCACCCCCGCAAAACCACCATGAACAGGGAGTTACAAGAGGTGGTGGCAGCATATTTTTCAACGTACCGAAAACGCCTGCTGCCACCACTATTCTTACTTTATTTTTCCACAACAAGATACAACACACCACGTTTGGAGTTATACATCAGCTCCACTGCCTTCTTCAGGAATCTTCCAAAATAAGAAATCCTTCCTTGGGGAAGCTTCATCCCGCTTTTCTTTTGCAACGCCAGATACAGTTCGCCGGCCGACTTCTTTTCCCCCTCGTCCGCATGAGTGGCGGGACGATAATAACGATAGAACAAATCCTCGTACAACGGACGCTGCTGAAACTCCTCATTCACACCAACTCTTCCTCGTGGGTCATCCAGTAACGTTCGTTCCTGTCCAGTGCGGCAATGGCCTGGGCATACAACTGGGCATAATCAATGGGCTGCACATTGTCTATCATCCCCAGCACTTCGATACAGATGAAGCGGCGGCTGCCTGATGGATCGCTCAGCAAATCCGTATGGTTACTGGTGGCAATAAACGAAGCATACCGCTGTACCGCCTCCACCTGGGTTGCGTATGGTTTGCGTATGTTCACCACCGGCTTCTGCAACAGATGCTTCAAAAAGCCTTGATGACGCTCGCTCACCTGATCAAATTCATCAATGTTGATAAGCCCGAAACGCGTCAGATACAATTCAGCATCCCGCTTCTTGCTGAAATCTATACTATCTGTATAATATGTTCTCAATTCGGGAGGCAGCAAATTAAGGCAGAAAGTAGATTTTCCGCATCCCTGTCCGCCCACCAACAAAGGAGATACGCTGTTGCTATGCTGCACGTCACGTCCCTGCCAATGCGCCACCATAGAGAGAAACCACATATAAAACAATTGTTCCCACCGCGGATTATCACACGGAATACGTGCTGCCAGCGGACGGATGCGGTCCTTGCCATCCCAAGCGGGCAATGCCCTGAGATAGCCCTCAATGGGGGCATAGTCACTGAGCCGGTCCGAGTAAACATAGCGGTGTACATCCCTGTCCCACAATTGAAGCCCCTCCTTCTGCGCATTCAGTGCGATGCTGTTCATCACTCGTTCCGTGATGGGACGGAAACTGAAACAAAATGTATTGCGCTCCCGGTATTCAGGCGCACCGGTCATGATATTGAAACGGAATTCGTAGCGGCGGCTCATAAATTCCTCCATCTTCAGCGTCTGAAGCTGCTCGGGCTTGCACACGGGTGTGCCACCAAAACCTTTTTCCACACAATAGACATTGCCTACCGTCTCGCGTATCTCCACTTCGGAAAGCATACCGCCCAGATAAAGACCGGTCCACTTCACACAATCCTCCTCCTCAATACCGGCGCCAAAGCACAGTTTGGACAAATAAGTCAGCAACGGCTTGAAATCCATCTTGGTATCCAGATTGCCATAACGGCTCAACGCACGCTGAAAGGCCAGTTCAAACTGAATGGAGATGTAACGATAATTATTGTATAATGCCTCTCCGGCATTTCCGGACGGAGAGAGTTTCTCATATTTTTCCTGATAAAGACTTTCATCGGGCATTTCCACCGGTTGTTCCAGGTGGATGGCGAAAGCTTCGGGATTATAATACACATCGGGATCATAACTGAGCAGACATCCCATTTCGAGTGCAGGCTCATGCAGTTCGATGGGAGAACCCAGACGAGGTTCGAACGTCTTTAGGGCATGGCGGTAAGCATGGGCGTGAAACATCTCCACAGCACTACGTTCCTGTGGCAACGAGCCATCCGGACGCATGTAGGGAACAACAAACTTCACGCTCCGCCCCTCAGCTCCAATCATGGCAAACAGGGTCTGCGGATAAGCCGATACGGCCCGTTTCAGCTTTTCGGCCTCCTGAAGGCTTTCCAGATGATCGGCCTCCAGCAGAATCCAGCCGTTGTATTCTTTCATTCCGTCCTTCCGGAAAGCGCCACCGAACAGAATACGAGGCATCTTTTGTGCCAGTCGGTCCCGTTCGCCGGGAAGTGAAATGCGCCATTTCAAACGAAACGATTCAACGGTTTGTTTCGTACTTCCGTCTCTCACAAGCGCTACCAAGACATCCATGGCAAGAGGACGGTATGCCCACTCTTTCTTATAAAGAGTTTGTTTTGTTACTTTCATTCAGTATATTCTTTAGGTTCAATAAAAGAGAAGATAAGGAGTTTCAAGAGGTTTCATACGGTTGGAACTTTAGTTTCATCCGCATGGAACCATAGTTTTCAACCTGATGGAACTTTAGTTTCATCCACATGAAACCACAGTTTTCCCGACAAGGAACTGCTATTTCCAACATAAGAAACCGGCAAAAGCTCTTGATGTTCTATCATGAAACATCAGTCCTTCCACCATACATATTCATATCGATACTGTTCATAAACGGGTTCCTCCGTCACTCCGTAACGACGGAACACACTGCGTACATATTGCTGGGCCCGGGGAGTGAAACTCTTCTCTTTTCGTTTCAGACGATAAAATTCTGACTTTCCATAATGGCATAGCAGTTCATCCTTGATGGCAACCGCTTTCTCATGTATCAGTTTATCGAACATGTGAGTCCATCCGTAAGCATGCTTCACGGGAACATCACTCATGAATTCGGAGCAGCTTTCTTTTGTTTTGACGTAGGAAGGATTGAGTGTGCGAATACTTCGTTTGGTTTCGGGGATATGGCGACCCGCCTGGTATCGCAGGCAGGTATCCGCCAATTTGCAAGTTCCGTTAAAACAGTGCGTAAAGCCTGCCGGAACTTTTTCATAATCTAATGTGTCTATCATTTTTTCTTTGTTTAAGAATTACCAAATTTACGGTTTTATTCCACGAAAAACAAATAAAAAGGAAGAAAAATGATAGAAAAATGGTGGCAGCACGTGTTTTTTAGCGTTTATTTATTCTGCTGCCACCACCCCTTGAAATCCCCTGTCCATCGGAGTTTTAAAGGGATGGGTGGTAGCAGTGGCAGCACTTTTGCAAAACTCCAGAAAGGGGAAAAATAGCGGTGTTTTTAGTTGAGTTATTTTAAATCTTCTTGAAACTCTTGCTTGAGACCGCCTTTTTTCATTTTGCAAATACAATTTCACCTACATGTTCCCCAACTGGAAAAGCCACTCAACTTTGACCCTTTTGGCCACGCAAGATTTGCCCACCTTTTTGTACTATATGATTGACCCTTTAAAGTCCTGGTGTTGGGGGGCACCATCCGTTCCTCGTCGTAGCCAACGATATGTGAGAATTCGGCATGATCGCCATTATAGGTAATATCTTTAAAAAGCACATTCTCAATGCCCCTGCCCGGAGCCTTGCAATACTTCTTATTGTAAAATATACGCAGATTCACCAATTGTCCTTGCCGGAAATTCTCGATGCGGATATTCTCGAACCGTACATTCCGGACCAGATTATTATCACCTGCATTGATAGCCAGACAGCCTTGATAATCCACTTGCATTTCCCGATGATCCAAAATATCAATGTTCCGGTAAGTCAGATTCTCCATCACTTCATTCCTATCCACATCTCCGTGTAACCCGATAAAAATAGGGTGCGCCACATCTGCCCACAAGGTAGAATTCTGCATTGTCACATTACGGCATCCGCCATGAAACCCCATACGTGTAGCATACACGGTAGTGCAATCATCGGAGTTACGGCAAAATACTCCATCAAACAAGACGTTGTTGCTGGCAAATACATTCATACCGTCCCCCCACCCATATGAACTGACAGCCTTTACATTGCGGATTGTCACACTGTCCGAACCTCCAGTGGGGCATTGGGTTGTGATGAGACCTTCCACATATATATTTCGTGAATTAATAATGCTGATGCCTGCCCCACGACCTTCGGGATGCACCTCACCCCGTCCCAGAATTTTCACATCACGGGCATTGACCGCACGGATACATCCACGCACAATGGCCCCACCTGCCACATAGACCGTCTTTCCCGAAGGAACATTAAGTGTATCGCCGGGTAACTGATGTATTCCCGGAGCAAAATAAATCAGATTCTTATCTTTCAATTTCTTCGGGCGATTTTCATCTATCGGATTCGCAAAAAGATGAAGATTATGGAATATGTCTCCATTTACCTCAATGGACAGATTACGCGGACGGTCTAGCGTAAAAGTCATCGTACTGCCGCTAATCTGCGGAGTGATACCATACGACAACGGACGCACCCTGCCACTCTTTACTTCTCCTTTATTATAGGTAACGGAAACTTCCACCTGACCGGAAAAGTCAAAATATCCCATTGAGGCTAGTTCAACATGATGCTTCGTCTGGCGTACTTCATCTACTTTCATCGGATAAGTAACTACTTCTTTCCATCCACTGCCAGATTGCCTCACCCGAACTGTAAAATCGTCTTTCAACTCCACCCCGTCACTAGGAACCGTATAAGTTATCAACTGGTTTTGTGCATAAAGAATACAGGTCATCATCCATAAAAGACCTGTCAAGCATAATGTTCTCATTCTTTTCATTTGTAAAGTCTGCTATTTATTTTAGAATATACGTTCAATAACTATCAATCACTCAAAGCGCCTACCAGCAATTCTAATATACCACAATTTCATTATCAATTAGGGCATGAAATAATCCTTTACCTAAAGAATATTCTTATTTCACACCCTAACTACTATAAATCAGTCTATTGATTTTCGATTTATCCTTCAGTTTTTATTACCAACCAGGATTCTGCGTTAATTGCGGATTCAAACGTATCTGCTGACGAGGAATAGGATCTAAATAATCCCTTTGTGTATAAAGCAAATTACCAGCCAAAGTTGCTATAGAACGTCCATAGTCAGGGTCGTTAGGATCAGAGCCCTCATAAAGCCCATAAAGCAAAGGATATTTTTCTGGATAATAACAGGGTTCACCGAAGTAAGTGGCATCATTGGCTTTCTCTGTTTCGTATGCCGTCCCCAAAACATGTCGACCCAATTTACGACCAGTCAAGTTAATATGCGCAATACCCCAACGTTTTAAATCGTCCATACGAAAACCTTCACCAAAAAGTTCACATGCACGCTCTCTACGTATTTCATCCAACATATTCATTTTTTTACAAATAGTTTTTCCTGTAGCATGATCCCAATAACCAGCATCCCAAACATTAGCAATTAACGCATTGGTCAAAGGAGCCACTCCAGCACGAGCACGATTTTTATTAATAGAGAAATTAAGATCTTCATCTGAAATGTTTCCATTATTCAATTCACAAGTCGCCTCGGCATAAATACAATGCACCTCTGCCAAACGAATCAATGGAAAATCTGCAGATTCTGTATTATCCGGACGATTTGCCCCTTCAATCAAATACTTACGGCTGCTGTATCCCCCCATTGTACTATTATTTCTAATTGTGGGATGGAAGACTGCACAAGAACTACTATATACGGGATCAGTAGGATCATAATGATCATTGTCCTTAGGAAACACAGGAGTAGGATAAGGTTGACTAGCATCCATACGTTGACGTCCATCTTCAGTACGGCTACTATAAGATACACGGTCAGGTAAGAAAGTACAACCAACAAAACGATAATCACGATTACGATATTCACCTATAAATGTTGCATATCCCTCGAATTCTGGATTATTCTGCGCATCAGACATACTACCTGTATAACTGATACGAATAGGAAGTCCATTACGACAAAGGAAAGATTCACCAAACTGAGCACTCATACCCGTTGCTGCACCTACCATGACCGAATGCGATAAATTAATACCACCACGACTCAGATCGTAGTCATATTTTTTTGAGAAAATAAATTCTTTATTCGTACTTTTTCCAGCACTTTTGAAATTAGGAATATTTCCACCCTTATCATCAATATTAAACAAATAGTAATAACTCAAAGAATCACATTCTGCCCACAACTTATAAGTTCCACTTTCAGCTTCTTCTATCACCTCTTTTGACATCTGCTTTGCTTCTGTCAACATATCGGTTATAGAAGGATATCCTTCCGGTTTAACAGTTCCTGCCCCCTGCGAACTCCCATCACCATCTAAATCATAATTGATAGCAGGAACATACTTTTCCCACGTAGCCTCATAAAGCAATACTCTGGCCAAAAAAGATTTGGCAGCTTCCTTGCTTACTTTTCCTTTGCTTCCTTCCGGAATTTCCGTTTCTTTAGGCAAACGCTTTACAGCCTCTCTTAAATCGGACATAATAAAGGCTGCCACCTCATACCGACTGTTTCGCGGGGCCTGTAACACTCCATCACTAACAGTCAACACATGGTCTGAAATAGGCACACCACCAAAATGTTGCAACAAATAAAAATGCTGCCATGCGCGAAAAAAATAAGCAGTCCCCACAGACTGGGCAATATCACTTTGGCTACCATCATAAGCTTCTGCCTTTTCCAACAATATATTGCAAGTACGGATATGCGAATAAGGCTTATCCCAACTCCAATTTCCTTCCGATGCCGAACCACCTCCATTGCTTCCTAATCCACTGATATCCGTCCCTCGGTCCATTATATCACCGTATGACGGCTTATTATCCAGATTTTTCCATCCAATTACATTATATAAAGCATTGGCTGCCTGTTCAAAATGTTCAGGAGTCTTAAACACAATAGCCTCTGTTCCCTGAGACAACGGTTCTTTATCAAGAAAGTCACTGCATGCAGTCAATGACATCACCACAGCCGATGCAAGAAAAAATTTATTTATTATGGTTTTCATATGTTTATATTTTAACAGGTTATTAGAATGTAACATCTACTCCGAATGTCAGCAATCTGCTGAACGGGAATGTGTTATTTGAATTTTCACCAT
Organism: Bacteroides sp. 43_108; assembly: GCA_001915545.1. Lineage (GTDB taxonomy): Bacteria > Bacteroidota > Bacteroidia > Bacteroidales > Bacteroidaceae > 43-108. The sequence continues at coordinate 22,070 of MNQS01000205.1, forward strand.
ATTCCGGATCATATCCATCCTTTACTTTTGTCCATTCCCAAAGATCATCACCGGAGAAGTAAACTCTCAATTTACTGAGTCCGGCTTTTGAAATCCACTTTTGAGGCAATGAATACCCCACTACCAAAGATTTCAAACGGACATACCGATTATTCTGAACACTGACATCTTTATTATTATAATTCCACTTATTAAAATTCTGGTCACGTGAAGCAATAGTATATTCTGCATCCCGATTATTCTCACTCCACATTTTCCCTGCGAAGTTTTTATTTTGCAGAACATAATTTGTAGTCCATGGAGCAGCCAAATATCCACCTCTTAACAATACTTGTTTACCTACTCCTTGGAAGAAAGCCGAGAAATCGATTCCTTTCCATTCCAATCCCAATTTAAAGCCAAATGTCAAACGAGGGGCCATATCTCCTGCATAGTAAAGATCATCTTTTGTTATAGCACCGTCACCATTCAAATCGACTACTTTACGAGCCCCCGGACGAAGTGTATTAGTAGATGCCTCCTGAGGTGCAGGAAGAATATTATTAGCTTTCGGTCCTGAATGATCCGCATTCCAATAATACTTCTCATAATATGCAGCCACTTCATCTGCACTTTGGAAAATACCATCAGTTTGGTATACATACAATGCTTGTCTTGGCATACCGATTAAGCGATTTTCATTCTTACCCTCATTAGGTACATTTTCATTATTAGCTAATTCAAGCACTTTTGACCATGCATCCGAAAGAGATCCTCCAATGTTATACTTTACCTGACCTATTTGATCATTCCAATTCAAAGCCAACTCCCAACCACGGGCACGAAACTTACCATTGTTGGTTTTAGGAGCAGCCGCACCTAAAATAGAAGGATATTGTACATCAATAAACATACCGTTATTGGTCTTGATAAAATAATCAAATGAACCTCTCAAACGATTGCTAAGAAAAGCAAAATCCACTCCCACATCGTGGCTGTCAATAGTTTCCCATGTACGTTCCGCAGATCTCATACCGTCTACCCACAATGAAGTATGCGTACCGGGATTTACACCAAAAATAGTCGTACCAGTTTTGATAGTAGCAAATCTCTCGTAATTGTCAATACCTTCCACACTACCTGTTCTACCATAATTGTAACGCAGCTTCAAATCACTCAACCATGAAACATCTTTTAAAAAGTCTTCATTTGAAAGTCTCCAAAAACCAGAAATAGAATAAAAATTTTTCCAACGTTGTTCTTTCGCCAACTTAGAAGACCCATCCCGACGACCCAATACCTCTATTGAATATTTATCAGCATAAGTATAATTCAAACGCCCTAAATAAGAAACCAATCCCCAAGAATTCTGTCCACCATATGCCTCATTATTATTTCCATTCACCCATACATCCAAATCTGCTAATCCAGACCCCGGATAAACAGCACCGGATTTACGAACCGCACCTACCCTTTTATATGTTTCTTGTTCGGCAGTCATACCCAACATGGCAGAAACGCTATGCACATCAGCAAAAGTACGATTATAATTAGCAAAAGCACCTAAAGTAATGTTTTCCCATTTCGCTATTTCTTCTTTCAATTGTCCGGGACCTTGCTTATTACCAGTCTGTGTACCTACCCAATCATAATATTGTACTTTATTCTTCACTTCCTGCATATTTCTCTGTACAGTCTTATAAGCCCCCGAAGCTGAAATAGAAAGTCCTTTTACCCATTTAGAAAAATCATAAGTTGCTTTAGCACTTCCTCTAAAAGTTGTCAATGAATTTTTCTTCTCCCCTCCTTGGGTCAACCCACCAATAGGATTCCGGTTACCACTAAATGTATCATAAGCCTGACCATTTTTATTATACACAGTCCAAAACCAAGGATCAAAATATCCAGCTCCCACATCAGTAGTTGGGGTTATAATATCACGTTTGTCATACGACATACTTGTTTCAAATTTCAAAGCATCTGTCGCTTGATAATCAGCATTTAAACGACCACTATATTTTTTTTCTCCATCATTAGCAACTTTCAACTGTGAATTATTATCCGCATACCCCAAAGACGCTCGATAACTAAACTTTTCATCTGCTCCAGAAATACTAATCGAATGCTTTTGAGAAGTTGCCTGACCATAAAGATAATCCATCATATACACATTTGGGTCCCAACGTTCCACTTTATCACCATTTTGTAATGTCAAGACTTTACCTGCACGAAGAGCATTAAAAAGAGTTTCCCCCTTATATACTGTTGGTGCACCAGTAGCCGGATCAATATCCGATTGATCCAAAGTAGGACCACCAAAAGAATTAAATATCCACCAATTTACAGCTTTATGAATTTCATCAGCAGTAGTTAAACTAGGATTTAAAGCGGCAGCATCATTATATTGAGCTTCATAAAACATATCCAACCATTCCCGATTATTTGTAATAGGAGGCTGAATACCGTTAATTGTGCGACTAACAGAGCCACTATATGATATTTGAGCCTTTCCTTTTTTACCACGCTTTGTTGTTACCAGTACAACACCTGAAGCCGAACGGGCACCGTATATCGCAGCCGAAGCATCCTTCAAAACTGAAATATTTTCAATATCACTTGCATCCATAGCATTTAACTCATCCAATGAACCTGTTATACCATCAATGATAACTAATGGAGAAGATTTTCCATTAACAGAAATATCACCACGTATTTTCATCTCTGCTCCCTCACTACCCGGACGAGTAGAAGTGCGTGTAATAGTCAATCCCGGAACTTCACCTTGCAAAGCTACTGTAGCATTAGCAATACCCTTATTTTTAAAAGCCTCATCCCCCTTGATCTGACTAATAGAACTAGTTAAAGAAGCTTTCTTTTGGGCACCATAACCAACTACTACTACTTCATCCAGCACCTCAGTATCCTCTTTCAAAACGACCTTAACGTTTGTTTTCCCTGATATATTAACTTCCTGAGTCTTGTATCCGATATAAGAAATGACCAATATGCCTTTTTCCGGAACATTATTCAATGTAAAATTACCATCAAAATCGGTAATTGTACCATTAGTCGTGCCTTTTACTTGTACCGTAGCACCAATTACCGGTTCTCCTGTAGCATCCACCACTTGCCCTTTTACCGTTCCAGTCTGCATAACAGTCTGCACCCCATTCACCTCTGCAAATACAGTCTGCGGACTACCTGCCAACAAGGCAGAAGCCATCACCGTAGAAAACAAGATTCTTCTCGATGAAAATTTAAAGAATTCGTTTTTCATAAACTTAAAATTTAATATTAACAGTTTTATTGTTCATGCCGCCCTATCCTTAAATGGTTTTCAACGGTACGGTGCGAAAGATTTAATTCCGCTGAAATATCTGAAATAGATTTGTCTTCAAAACGACTCATTGCATAAATAGTACGACGCCGTGGAGGAAGCAAAGACAATCTATATTTCTCACACGCTTCCAAATCATTGGCCACCACACGAAGTTCTGTTTCATTTGTATAAGCAACCGTATGCTCATATAAATAAGAAGTAACTTCTTGCCTCTTATAATAACGACGTAAATAGTCAGTTACCAAATTACGAGCAATAGTAAAAATAAAATACTTAATAGTCTCTGCACAGAGCATCCGATCGTAGTCCATCAGCCGTACATACACATCTTGAGCCAAGTCTTCCGCCTCTTCTTTATGAGCTATCCTATAATAGATATACAGATAGACCGAATGATGATAATTCGTATAAGAATCCTCTATTAATTGAGTAGATTTCATGGATATGTTTTTCATGTCTTCAGCTTTTTGGGTTACATTTACGAATGCAAATATAGAAGGTAGAAGGACAAGAAAAACACTTTTTCTATTCTAATAAATCTCATATCATTACCCTAGACCAAAGACAGACTAATCCGCTAGTTTATAACAGATTAAGAATTTGACACACTCAGTATCATATAATAATTTGAGACTCTCAACAAAAAATAGAGAGGTTATTCATTGTTTTTCCCAATACTTCGGATGTACTCATTGGGAGTGATATTAGTCGCTTTTTTAAAATATCGAAAGAAAGAAGCTCTTGAACTGAACCCACACAACTCAGCCAAAGCACTCAAAGTGTATTTAGCATATTCATCTTTCTCCACCAAGCGCTTGAATTCAGCTATGCGATAATCATTGATATAATCATAATAATTACGGTTTAGATACTGATTAAATAAATAGGACAAAGTATGAGATGATGTGCCAATGGACACAGCCAAATCGGCAATCTTCAAATTAGGATTAGTATAAGGTTTTTCTCTATGCATAACAATCTCCAATTTCTCAGCCAACCGTTTACATTCCTCCACACTTATCTTATTTGTCCTGTATTTCTCTTCCGCTACAATATGGGATTCCTCAACTGGCTGAATCTCCTTTTCTATAACTTTAGCAGAGTCAGGCATCAGTTCTTCCCTTTCGTTCTCCACCTCTTTCTTTTTTTGATAAAGGACAGCAATGCTTCCGGTCACCACAGCTATCACGATGAACACTATGCTCCATATACTAATAGAAGACGCTATTTTAACCGTTAGCTGAGTTTCTGACTCTGGATTCCCCATCTGTCTTACTTTAAAAGTATAATTACCGGACGGTAAATCATAATAAGTAATATCCGAACGACCTGTCAAAGCCATCCATCCGGTATCCTCACCCTCTAATTGATATTCGTATGACATAAAAGCAGGTGCCGTATAACTGAAATCAGAAAAGTAAAAGGTAACATTCTTCTGAGAAGCTTCCAATGAAATTTCACTCTTGCCGCCATCTCCCACAACAGATTGCACTACAGATTTTCCATTTACACATATATCTGTTATGGCAACCGAATAGGGAACGGATTTCCTCTGATTCATCCGCACTGTATCCAAATACAGAAGCCCTTTGGAGTTTCCAAACCAAATGCCGTTCTCATCACGTACCGGCGGACAAAGAGTAAAAATGGAACTGGGAATACCATCAACAAAATTATAAGGAATAAAATGGTCTTTCTTATCATACCGGAACAAACCATTGTTAGTTCCCAGCCATAACCACTTTTCA
>MNQS01000206.1 GCA_001915545.1 Bacteroides sp. 43_108
ACGTGGAGCGTCCAATGTATTATCCAATTGTTGTTTCGAAATTGGGGATTTCCTGAACTTGGATAATGCCTTAACGCTTTACTATAAATCTTCTATTTTCAAAAGACTAATACAAATGTAATAAAAGAAATGAATTCTTTGAAAGGAAATATCTCTTTTTTTTAAGGGGTGGCTTAATTTTTCTTTATTTAAAGTCTTAGAATTACTGCCCACCAAAGCCCGTCACGAATGTTTTGAAATCCTCAAGCTGTACATTAAGCTCTATATAGTATAGCAGAATAGCAGAAAAACAGACCATGATACCGCAGGTATATAGGTCATAACCCACTCTTCCGTAAGTATCTTATCTATTTGACAATAATAAAAATGTAAAGGAGGATAATGACATGGACAATATTCGTATCCCAATACATATAGGTTAACATATAAGGGAGAATGGTCACGGAGTCCACAAACCATAGAATGAAAAAATATATTTCCATCGTGTACGGTTTATGTCTCTATCCGGATATTTGACCGGTGCCGCAAATGCGCAATGCATACTCCACAAAAAAACACCAGGGAGGAAAAATAAGTCATACTGAATAACGCCTGTCTGTAATGGGCCATGGATACAAATGAACTACAGATAATAGCTGCAATAGATATAACGATACAAGCACAAAATAATGTACGAACGTGTCCATCAGTTGCATTTGGATGAAACAGTACCACTTTATGCAATGTTTGGTTAGATTGAGTCTGAACATAGGACCTTAAAAATTAGACGGATATAAATTTACTAAAAATCTGTGGAAAAGAGGAATAGAAAGGCGGAAATGTTTTTAAAACGGCTATGAATAAAGCGTTTGTGAGGACAAATGAGGACAAAGGCATAAAACGAGGTAACGCAAAAAAAAGTAAATTTATGAAGTAGAAAGGTTGCTAAATCATTACCCCGTGAAAGGTGGTTTTTGATACTCCGTGCTGAATTTTTCTCCGTATGGCTTCGGTTGGTTTACAAGGCATAACTCATTGATACTTAATTTTAAACTTAAAAAACGAGTATGGCAAGAAGTACATTCAAAGTGCTGTTCTACGTGAACGGCAACAAGGAGAAAAACGATATTGTCCGCATCATAGGACGGGTAACGATTAACGGGATTGTGACGCAGTTCAGCTATAAGTAGAGTATCCCGAAAACGCTTTGGGACGTGAAAGGGAACAGGGCGAAAGGCAAGAGTGCGGAAGTACGTGATATCAACCTTGCCCTTGACAACATCAAGGCTCAAATCATCAAGCACTACCTGCGTATATTCGACCGTGAAGCGTTCGTGACGGCTGAAATGGTGAGCAATGCTTATCAGGGTATCGGCAGTGAGTATGAGACACTGCTCAAAGCGTCCGGACGTGAGAACGAAGTATTCAAGAAGCGTGTCGGAAAAGACAGGGTAATGGCAACCACCGTTCACGGGTGGTGGCAAGAAACCATGTGGCAGCGTTCATCAAGTCTTTTTACAGACGGACGGATATGTTCATGCTGGAGATTAAGCCCGACTTCATCAAGGGGTTTGCAGCCTACCTATCAACGAAAGCGGGACTTCACAACGGGACGATATGGGAAAAATGCATGTGGCTGAAAGGCGTTGTCATGTGTGTGCACTTTAACGGACTAATACCGAAAAAAACGTTTGCCCAATTCCACATCAGCCCTAATGTGACGGAACGTGAGTTCCTGACGGAAGATGAACTGAAAACGTTGATGACGCACGAGTTGGGGATGTCCAACTGTTCTATATTCGTGACATTTTTGTTTTCGCCAGCTTCACTGCCCTCTCTTTCGTGGACATCAAGGAACTAACCAATAGCAACATCGTAGAAGTGAATGGTGAGAAGTGGATATTGTCCAAACGGTACAAGACAAAAGTGCCGTTCCAAGTGAAACTGTTGGATACTCCTTTGCAGATTATCGAGCGTTACCGACCCTGTCAGGAAGACAATCTCATATTCCCTAATCTCAACTACTGGTCTATCTGCAAATCTCTGAAAAAGGGGATGAAAGAGTGCGGATAACAAAGGATATTTCATTTCAGTATTAAAACTATTAAACGGGCGTAATTTAATTCGACAGAAAATCCGGCTTCTGACAGCCATTTTTTCACTTCATTCCGAGAGTTTGCAGTTTGACTGCCATAAACAGCAATATTTCAGCATGGGGACATAGTTTGCGGATATTATCCACACTTTGTGCTGTTCCGCTTCCTCCATGTGTACAGAATGGGAGTATCTTTTTCCCGGACAAATCATAACCGGACAGGAAACTTTTTACAGGAGAAGACAGAAGACCACCCCAAATAGGACTACCGATAATCAATGTATCATAATCATCCATATTCTCTACTTTTGTACGCAGAGCTGGAAGAATATGATTGTCTCTTTCATTTTTGAAACGGTCAACCACTTCATTATATTCATCAGAATAGGGTTCTTCCGGTTCAATCTCCACCATGTCGCATCCAATAAGTTCATGGATAATGTTGGCTACAGTTTGCGTATGTCCGCTCCATGAGAAATAGACTATCAATGTTTTCCCCGGCTCTGAGTGAGGCAACGAATCTATCTTATCTTCAACAGCCGGAGTGTTGCTGCACGAAAGGGAAGGTTAAGAGCAGCATTGCCAATAAGCACTTCAGTTTCATAACTATTTTTATTTAGGTTTTGGGGTTATCCTCTGTTAATTTCTATCTGTCCAGCTGTTTCTCATACAGCCACTTCGACAGCAGGTCAGCTACTTCCACATTGTTCAAATCCGACATCGGGAAGTGCGTATTCCCATGCAGACCGACATCGGGCAGATGAATGACCGTCACGTCACCGCCCAGCTTATTGAGCATTTCGGCCCACTTGCGCATGAGATGCAGACGGCGTGTCCATTCGTAAAGTTCCGGATGTTCGTCTGTTTCGGGCAGGTTATCCCCATAGTAAATGATGATGGGAATTTCCATGTATCTCTTGAAAACTGCCATAGGGACTTCTATTCCTTCTGTTTTTTTAGACCGTGTCAAGACTTTGCCTTCTTCGGGAACTTGACCGGTTGGGAAGGGTACACTTCCACCGGGTTCGTATGCTACAATGGCTTTGATGTTCTTCGTTTTGAGCAAAGTAAACCAACCCACCGGACCGCCTTGTGAATGAGTGACAAATATGGCCGGACCGATTTTGTCAAAAAGAGCAGCATAGGCATCGGAATAGACATCGAAGTCCAAAGGTCCGATGGTCGGCGTCATCTGCCGGAAGTACTGGTTTAAGACTTCCCGGTCGCGACTGAACTGTACACCCTCGAAATAATCAGGATAGATTTCCACACGGAAACGGTTGAACCATTCTTCTTCATCGAATACCGGTTCCAGTGTGACAGCTTCCGTACTCCGTCCGGCATTTCCCCGGCGAGGCTGGTCGACAAGATAGGTGGAGAAACCTTTGCGAAGAAATATATTCTGAAACCCTTCGCGTCCGTCAGGAGTGGTCTCCCATGTTTTGGAAAACTGGCCGACACCATGTGCAAAAACAAGCGGATATTTCCGTGCATCAACCGGTTTCTGATAAAATACATAAGCATGGTCGCCGTGGTATTTGTGTCCCAATGAATCGGTCAGTACGGTGCCACCTACGGCAAAACTGCCTTGTTCCTCTATTTGCAGAATATTCCCTTTGTAACAATTACAGCCCGACAGTAAAGCGATGAACGTCATGTAAAATATCTGTTTCTTCATACACGGATTATTTTGGGATTTTAGACTCCTGCAAGGCATCGTAGCGGCTACCCACCACAGGAATGGCAGCTACGGCTGTTTCCAGTTCTTCTATCTCTTCTGCCGTGAAACGGATGTCGCAGGCACGAAGGTTCTCTTCTAGATGAGAGAGTTTGGTGGTGCCCGGAATAGGCACGATAAAAGGCTTCTTGTTCATCAGCCAGGCCAAAGCTATCTGTGCCGGGGTAATGCCTCTTGTACGGCCGAAAGCGTTAAGAACTTCCACAATACGATAGTTGGCGCGTATGGCTTCGGGCTGGAAGCGTGGCAAGGTCTGCCGGTTGTCGTTGGTAACATCAAACTTGGTATATTCATTGATCATACCGCCCAAAAAACCACGGTTCAGCGGACTGTATGGAACGAAACCGATGCCCAAATCCTCGCACAGCTCCAACACTCCGTTCGTCTCTACCATGCGGTGCATCAAGTGATATTCGCTTTGGATTGCCGTAACCGGACATATCTTGTGCGCACGGCGGATGGTATCAACGTTTACTTCACACATGCCCCAATGCAGGATTTTACCTTCCTTGATGAGTTTGCTGCATGTTTCAGCCACCGCTTCAATCGGTGTGTTCGGGTCTATGCGGTGCTGGTAGAACATGCCCAATGTTTCAACTCCGAGATTGCGCAACGAGTTTTCACAAACCCGGCGGATGTTGGCCGGAGTGCTGTCCTCTTCGGTTTTAATCTGCACACCGTTTACAAACTTATGTCCGAACTTCGATGACACAAATACCCGGTCGGTATATCCTTTCAAGGCTTCGCCGACCAATTTTTCATTGATGTGGTAGCCGTAGCTTTCGGCTGTATCGAAAAGGGTCACCCCACGTTCAACAGCTTCATGCACCAGGGCGATTTCTTTTTCCCTGCTCGGGTACTGGCTGCGGTTATGGTTCAAGCCCATACAGCCATATCCCATTGCAGAAACAGTGAATGCCGTATTTCCGTGTCCCAATGTTCGCCGAGTGCGCACCGCCGCCATGCCTGCAGGGATGTTGTTTGCAACTTGTTGTTTCCCCATCCATACCCGTTCTGCTGCCGTTACCTTGTTCAAGGTAGGCCCGACACACATGGCAGCTCCTGTCAATGCCGCCATTTTAAGGAATCTCCGGCGGCTCATATCCTTGTCTTTATCCATATTTGATAGTCTTTAAATTATTTCTGTTGCAAAGTTAACGTGACAGAATTGATAAACTTTTTTTGATATATATCATCTAAGCTGAATGATGTATTATCCTGTATTCCAAGCGATATTTATAGGCAACTATCTTTCAAAATCGTATATATTCAGGCCTAAATCTGGATTATATGTGCGACTTATCCGCTCGCTATAATCTTCCACCACGAACTCCCCTGCACCATTCTGTATTGCGGAAAGTAGATGTCCGGCTAAAGCGGAATAGTCGCTCCTGCCGACGGTTATATGCAAATGAAGATATACCTGCTCATTCATAGATGATATATTCCCTGTAAGGTTGGATATTTCCATTTGCTCCCGGAATGTCTTATCATCATATGCTTTTGTCTTGGGATTGAAGAAACGGAGGGTCAGCTCTCCGATAGCACCAATCCCGTTGATAGAACCCGACAGAATTCCTTTCTCCTTGCAGAAAGCATTCAGGGCTTTCACAATTTCAGTATGATTGTTAATGCTGACAATATACTTGTTGCCAATTTTCTTGTACGAATACATATTCTTTTCGTTTTGTGCGTTTGCCGGAGCAATCAGTACCCCGACAAACAGCAAGATAAACAATAATTTCTTTATAAAATGCCCCATCAGTACACTTATGACTGTCTCTGTTTTGATTAATCTTACCATAATAGATAAAATTATCCCACATCAGTGCTTTCCACTTTTGTTTTTAATCTGCACACCGTTTACGAACGTTACCTTGTTCAAAGTTGGCTCTTCCTTCTTATTTTCCATATTCATAAATTGAAATTCGGCAAAAAGGAGAAACCATTGGAGGTAGAGGCTGTTGCTCCACAAGAGGTTATTGCTCCGATGGCTGAGGAGACCGCAATAGCTGAAGAAACATCCGATAAAGAGCCAGTACAAGAAAGTCTGCCTATTGAAATCCACATCACCTCTCAACATCATCAGAAGAGAAAGGCTTCTTATGAGGAAATGCAGAAACAGGAAATGGAGCAGCGTGTCCGTATGGTAATGGAGTACATTCATTACATAATGCCCCGTATAGCAGATCAAGAGACCATCAACTATATCTGTACCGAGGTGCATAATTGGATGTATAATTCCAACTATAAACCGAAACCAATCAAGAGAAGACTTACCAAGCAGATTACGAGTGTACCACTCCGTCATTTGGTGTGGAACATTACTGCTCGTTTCATGAATCCCAAACTTTACAGTGGCGATAATAAGGCCATATTCATAAAGACCTTGTTCCCGAAAGAGTTTGCCGACACCGAGATTGATACTATCAAGAACTTCAAGGTGGATTCCAGAAAGAGCGAAATTCCCATTGATGAACCCGAAGGAGACAATTTTTCTTTCCACTATCCCGAAGATTACACTCCAAAACAGCTTTTGTAACCCATTTCAATAGAATAACCATAAGCAGCCAGTAAAGCGTAACTGCCTGTATCACATCGTTTCCCGAAGAACTTTGCCCATCATTTGTGGTCGGTCATCGTTATTCGGGAATTATTTTGCAATTATCGTTCGTGGAGGTAGTCACGGCTGTATCATTCAAGTCCTTTGCAGCAAGTCCCACTAAAGGGGTGAGTTGCAAAATGGAAAATAATATGATTACCTTCAACGACCTTCCTATGGTCGTAGCTCAGCTTCGGGATGAAGTGATGAGCCTGAAAAGCCTGCTCACCGAGCAGCGCAGTGTGAATAACGCAAAGGCAGTGGACACCCATGTCCCCATGTCAGTAGATGAAGCAGCGGAATATCTAGGTATTCCAAAAGGTACGCTTTACATGAGACTCTCCGATGGAACCATCCCTGCCACCAAGCCCGGCAAACGCTACTGCCTCTACCGTGATGAACTGGACAAGTGGCTGGAGTCTTCCCGTAAGAATCCCGTACCTCTATCCGATGAGGAACTTAGCGAGTCCATATCCTCTTCCCACCGTCGCAAACCCAACGAACGTAACTGGTAGATGCTATGGAAGAGGATAAGAATTACATCAACATGATTCATGGCGACCTCGCACGAGCAAGCCAGGTACAGAGCGGTATGCCCGAGAATGTCGGTGTGATGAATATCAAGACTGCCAACCGTACCATACTTGAAGCGTCCCAAAAGCCAACGCCACGTTCGCTGTGGGATTGCTTCTGGTATGAGGGGGAACTCTCCTGTCTCTTTGCCGACTCCAATGTGGGCAAGTCCATTCTTGCCGTACAGATAGCTGACCGTATAGCACAAACCGACAATGTGCTGTACTTAGATTTCGAGTTGTCCGAGAAACAGTTCCAGCTCCGCTATACCAACGAGCACGGCAATCTGTATTCCTTCCCCGAAAGGCTGTACCGTGTATCCCTTGATTGTGATTCCCTCCTTGATGCCAACTTCGAGGAGGCAATCATCGGTAGCATCGAGCAGATGGCACTGCAGACAGGATGCAGGATATTCATCGTTGATAACCTTACCTATCTGTGCTGTGCCATGGAAAAGGGGGATGCGGCAGGACGGCTGATGATCCAGCTCAACAATCTCAAGAAGAAATACGGGTTGTCCCTCCTCGTCCTGGCACATACTCCCAAACGCTCCTTGGACTGTCCCATCACCTCGAACGACCTTGCCGGAAGCAAACGCCTGTACAACTTCTTTGACAGTGTATTTGCCATTGGCAAAAGTGCCCAAGATGGAAGTCTACGCTATGTGAAGCAACTTAAGGTGCGCTATGGGACATACTCATACGATGGCGACAATGTCATCATCTATGAGATTGAGAAGGTCGATTGCTTTCTGCAATTTGTACACCGAGGGTACTCCACGGAAAAGGAACATCTGAAGCAGTTGGGAGACGATGAATCCACCCGTAGGGACAGCCAGATATTGGAGCTCTCCCGAATGGGCAAGTCGTTAAGGGAGATTGCTTCACAAGTAGGTTGCGGTAAATCAACTGTCGGGCGAGTAATCCACCGAAGCAAAGAGAATGAAAAAGCCATCGTCCCAAGTGTCCCACCGTCCCAGCCCTTAGGGGAACGGGAGATGGGACAGGACGGGACACCCGATAATACCGAGAGAAAGGAGGCCAAGGCATGAAACGATATTCATTACAAAGCTACAAAGGTATAGCCACACGGCATACCTGTCCAAGTTGTGGCGACAAGCGTTCCTTTGTCTATTATGTGGACGAGGAGAATACACCTCTGCATCCGTCAGTCGGAAGATGCAACTACGAAAGCAGCTGCGGGTATCATTACACTCCCAAGCAATACTTTCAGGATCATCCCGAATGCCGTACCTTTGATGCTTCTTCTTTTGATGGGCAAATGAAAGAAGTGAAGAGCAAGAGCACTCCGACCGAGCCAATGAAACCTACGCCCATCGGCTATGTTCCGATTCACTATGTGGAGAAATCTAAAAGCGTGCAGAGTAATTTCTTCCGCTTTCTCTCTATATTGCTTGGCAACTACTATGGCAGCAAGTCTCAGGAGGTGTTGAACCGCTTGTTGGATGAGTATCGTTTGGGGGCGACCCGTGACGGTGCTGTTATCTTTTGGCAGATAGACAAGAACGGAAAGGTGCGTACAGGAAAGGTAATGCAGTACAATCCCGAAGATGGACACCGTATCAAGGAACAAGGTGTAGCCATCAACTGGATACATAACATACTGAAAAAGCAGAATGTATTGCCAGAAGAATGGCTACTATCCCAATGTCTTTTCGGTGAACACCTGCTAAGCCTCTATCCCGACAAGGTGGTGGTATTGGTTGAATCCGAGAAGAGTGCCATCATCGGCTCTGCTATCTTCCCTAACTATGTATGGTTGGCGACAGGTGGCAAGAGTCAGATGAAAGAGGACAAACTTCGTGTGTTGAGCGGAAGAACCGTACTTCTCTTTCCCGATGCAGACGGATATACCGAGTGGAAACAGCGTGCCGAGAGCATGACCTATTGCAAAGCTATCGTTTCTGACCTCTTGGAAAAACACGCTACTCCCAAGCAGAAAGCAGACCATATCGACATAGCCGACTGGATTATTTTTCAGATACAGGGAGGCAAGTTAATGTCCACTGCCAACCACTTGGTAGAAGCTGAAAAAATCCTCCAACAGATGATAGAGAAGAACCCTGTACTGCAAAAGCTGATTGATGAACTCGACCTTGTATTGGTCGATGCAAGTCACATCGCAAGCGATGACAAAAGCCCTCCTTGACAGCAGGAGAGAGGAAGCCGTAGGCTGTAGCGGACTGACAAGGGCTTGCCCTTGATATAGCCCACTATAACTACACGCTTCGCTTACGTAGTTGTGGGCTCTCCCGAGGGGATTAAGGCTTTGCCCTAATGACCCACTTAGGGCGTTTCTCCCCTGAGCACCCAGAGCAAAGAGTGACCCTCTCTTTGCAATCTCCGCTTATGGGTTGTACCCCTAAGAACCCCTTGCGGTTATGAGCGGACAAATAAAAGAAATGTTAGTCAATAACTCAAATCAAATTCAAAAAAATGGCAACAAAAAGCAGTATACATATCAAGCCTTGCAATATAACATCAAGCGAGGCTCATAACCGCAGGACTCCCGAATACATGCGTAACATCGGGGACTCCAAAATCTATATCGTACCCGAACTCTCTGCCGATAACGAGCAGTGGATAAATCCCAGTTTCGGCAATGTCGCTTTGCAGACGCATTATGACAACATCAAGCGTATGGTTAAGGAAAAGACTGGGCGTGCGATGCAGGAAAAGGAACGTGAACGCAAAGGCAAAAACGGAAAGATTATCAAGGTGGCCGGGTGCTCGCCCATCCGTGAAGGAGTATTGCTTATCAAAGCAGATACCACCTTGAATGATCTTCGCAGATTTTGTGATATATGCGAACAGCGTTGGGGTATCACTCCGATACAGATTTTCATACACAAGGATGAAGGGCATTGGCTCCCTGGCGAACCCGATGCAGGCGATAAGGAGAGCTTCAAAATTGGGGACAGATGGTTCAAACCGAACTACCATGCCCATATCGTTTTTGATTGGATGAACCACGACACAGGAAAGAGCTGCAAACTTAATGATAACGATATGATGGAAATACAGACATCAGCATCCGAGATTCTTGAAATGGAGCGAGAACAATCGAAAGCCGAGACAGGCAAGGAACATCTGGAACGTAACGACTTCATCCTTGAAAAACAGAAATCCGAACTCCGTAATTTGGATGCCGTAATGCGATACAAGGAGTATCAAGTGAAATGTGCCGAGCAGGAGGTTCAGGAAGCAGAGAGTATAACACAAGCCCTACGTGATGAAGCCCTGCAAAAAGAGAAGCAGAGTGAAATGCTCGATAAGGCTATCAGTGATAAACGCTCCAAACTGAACAAGGAGAAAGGAAACCAGTTGCTCGGAACAGTTGCTGATTGGGCTACGGGAAAGTCCAAAGCCTTGAAAGGCGACATTGAGGACTTAAAATTTGACTTGGCGGAAGCACACGAAACCATAGCCGAAGAACGCAAACGGACGCAGGCTGAAACCGCCAAACTTGAAGCCTACAAGAAAACAGTTGCACAGCAGATGGAAAGTGCCGTTCGCAATGCCACACTCAAAAAGGACGATGAAATTAACAACTTGAAAGACCGCATTTCGTGGAGAGACAAGATGCTGGGGATGTTCACAAAAATCCTGATGCAAAGTAATGGCACCTTCAGAAAGGCAGTCGATTCAATCATCAACTTTGCCAAAGATACATATCGTAGTATCTTCAGCCGAGAGGAGGCAAAGACCATCAAGAGTGTGATGGAAGCCTTTGGTAAAAATAAGGAGGATTACAGAGCTATTGGAACTTTCCTCGTGTTCACGGCAGACAAAAAAGAGAACCTATCCAACAGCGAGTACCGCAAGGCTGTTCGCGAAGTGGATGATGTTGCTATCGGCAGATATGAACAGGCGCAGAAGCGTGGAAATTCTCTAAAACTGTAAGGATTTAGGTAAAAAAGCATGATTCTTGTAAAATATTTCTGCAATTATTTGTTATTAGAGACAAAAAGCATTACCTTTGCATCGTAAATATGATGATCATCGGTTTGTGCCGAGTCAATGATAACAGAACCCGTTAGCATCCCGTAGAACTGCTGGCGGGTCGCTTTTTTTATTACTATGAACCAGCGCCCACGCACAATAGAAGAACAGGTCTCATTGCTCAGAGCAAAAGGGATGGAATTTGAAGATTTAGGCGAAGCAAAAGCTTTGCTTGCTCGAATCAGTTATTTCCGGTTGAAGTATTTCTGGACAGACCTGATTGATGACTCTACAGATGGTGATTTCTTGCCTGATACATCTTTTGATATGGTCATGAAACGCTATAATTTCGACCATAACCTACGATTGGTGTTGTTTGATGCAATAGAAATGATCGAAGTAGCTTTTCGTGCTAAAATCATCAATCATATGTCAAAAGCAGCAGGCAATGGACTTTGGTATCTTGATGCATCATTGTTTGAAGATGCCGACAGACATCAAGAGTTTGTGCTTAACTTGAAATATGAGTTTGAAAGAAGTACTGAACCATTTGCTAAGAAGTACATTGAGAACCATCCCAATTGGCAAGGGGATAGTTTTGAGGGTGATAACCCTGATGCTTGGATGATAATTGAGGTGGCTACTTTCGGCACACTGTCGAAGATGTATAAGAACTTGAAGAATCAATTGCCTCAAAAGTCAGCCATTGCAAATGATTTTGGACTTTACTCATCGAGAGAGTTTTCTAACTGGATAGAGATAATCTCGTTAATGCGAAATATCATAGCACACCATTCTCGTCTATGGAACAGAGCACTCAGCAAGAAAATATCAAATATCAAGGGGCATAGAGACCTTTGGTTGAATAACGAATTCTCAGAAATGCAGAAGAAAAAGCCCTATGCAGTAACTTGTGCATTGGTTTATCTCTGTAGAGCCGTAAGTGGTAGCAAATCTATCCAAGAAAAAGTAAAGGCGTTGTTTGAGACAAGTTCCCAAGTCATACCTATTCATAAAATTGGTATTCCTATCAACTGGAAGAATGAACCTCTTTGGAGATAAACAGTGAGTCTATCTGTGTGAGTTTGTAAATGGACCTGTAAAAAGGTTCTTATAGAGCATAAAAACTCAAACAAAAAATAACAGAATCCGTCAGCATCTCGTAAGAACTGCTGGCGGGTCGCGTTTTATTACCGTGAAACAAATAGATGTACCACAGCATATATATTAAATGAGTGACTTATTGCACAAATAAGTGTGAACAGGCTAATCCACATAATTTGAATGTAATAAGAGAGAGAAATTGATTAGTTGGCTGGAAAATCTATTTCTAATTGTAATCGAGATATTAATGTGTTCAGTTCAATCACCTTATAGTTGGTTATTTTATGTAAATCAATAAACGATGTGATTTCCATTTCACAATATCCTTGATAATCACTTATTTCCCATTCTGCGTCTCTTGCTATTTGAGCAACCATGTTTAAATATGGCGCATCAACTTCCGAGAATGACATTCCATAAACATGTATATGTGTCACATCGTAAAGGCTATCAAAGAAGTCTTTATACCTATGCAATAATTTTTTGACAGGTTTTTGTTGAGATGCAACGCCACTTACTGCGGCATCTTCTGCTAATTGTTGGTGTAATTGATGATTGTCCTCCATCTCCATTCTCCATTGTTCATATGCTTCTGGATCATCGTCAGAAGGTGGTTCTGGATCATTTACTATTATCATCTTCCGTAATTCATCCTCTCCTACACAATGTCCTAGAACAAATTCTTCATTATCATCAATACAGCCATGTATGTGAAGAATTTGTGCGGAAGGAACACCATACATATTCTCAAGAGTTTTCGAATAATTAAAGGTTAAGAAACGAGATCCTTCTCTTATCAATTCAATCTTTTTGTCTTCTCTTGGAGAATTCAGTTGCAGTATCCAATTTCTAAAACAACTTCTTAAATCGCTATATAGTCCATCAAGGCTCTGCTCCACCTCTATTTGGGCATCATTCCACATTCTATCACAATGGTCAGACATCAAATCCGGCACATTTTCACTTGCTACAGCACTAGCATATTCTAATATATCTAGTGAACCAAGTTGATTCTCGAAATCAGACCACCACTCATCATCACAACAGCCGTAGGCTTCTTCTATGTCTTGAATGACAGTCGGTTCATTTTCATATAACCAATCACGAAAATTTCGATATGAACTATTTATGCCATGGTGTAAATCAAAACCATTACCAATTATATATAAATGTCTCTCCATATGTGTGAATTCATCTTACCTATGCTATTTTGTATCTCATACAAAGATACATAAACTATTTCTATAATTAGTATTATCACTTATTAAACTTTATTCAGATAATGTGATACGGTTAGATAATAACTTAATTTACAAGGTGATTTATAAGAGGAAGAAAAAAACGTTAATTAACATTCCATTTAAAGAGTCATATCTTAGTTTTTTATCTCAATATCATTTCAAACATAATTCATGATTTGATAAATGTCAAATAAATCTGCTTAAATTTAAATTTTCACACTTTTATTGCAGTCTGTAATTCTAAATCGACATACATTTGCACCAGAAAAACAAAACAGGATAACAGAAAATAAAAAGAAAGTCATAAATAATAACTATTAAATGACGATTTGAATATACAAATATTGGTGATTGTTAGGATAATAATATCAAATTGTCAAAGAAAGAAAAAAGTGAGTATAAACCCCTCTTCGGAGGAACTAAATTTGGAAAGGTATGAAAAAGATTGAAATGTTTTTAAGTACTGTGTTTGCTAATAATAGTGCAAATTCCAATAAGTGTAATAAGATTAACTTTTGGTGTCCGACTGGGATGCCCCCCATCTTTTGTGATTTTCAAAGCAAATGAATTTGAGACACATTAGAATTTTATAATAATCGAGCGCTGTGAATTGGCAGCTCAGTAGTACTAACGTTCTCTCGAAACTAGAGAGACTAATTCAGATAGGTATGAGAAAGATTATAGTTTATATTGGTTCAATATTTTCAAATCATCCTACTAATTTGAATGCCAACGACTGCAACAATATCAACTTTTGGTGTCCAACCGGGATGAATCCAATATTCCATCATCAGATCAAGTATTATCAAGACTAATGGAATAATAGAACCTACGGCAATCACCAATTATAATTAGTATTAACCAACTTTTTACATTAAAGAGCTTAACAGCTAAAGGTATAAAAAAGATTGTAAAAATGACTAATATAGTTGATAACAATAGTTTGAGAATAAATTACTTGTGCCCCACTGGTATGATCCCTGTCTTTTATAATTTAAAGTCAAGCAAGAGAGGAAAGTAAATAGGGTTTAGTTTATGCATAGTAAATGTAAGATTTACTTGCAACAGGTAAAAAGATTTTTAAGGTTAACAATGTATGCGGCATGCTAAAAAGTGATTATTATGTTGGAAGTTGTTCTATATAAGTATTTACTTTTTGTCGTTCAAAAGATATGACTTCAATATAGTAAACATACACTTTTTAGTTTGCCCTTATTTTTCGAATAAGATGAGTGAGTCATAAACATCAGTTACATATTATGAATACTTTCGGCTCTATCACGTATGAATTTTTTAACAATAAAAAGAACTATCATTTTGATTTAACAGGAGCTTTTAGTAACATTATTGAAGAAAGTGAAGCAATAGAATATGATGATGACGACGATGAGGATGAATTCGATGATGATGACGATGACTAACATCTCATTAATCCATAGCTTTTAAGTTTATTAAAGAAACAGGTCAGGACGCTATATCCTGACCTGTTTTTGATGTTAGTTAAGTCCTAATAGTTAGTTTGCTTTATTTGCTCTCAGCATTAGCTATTGATGCACGTACTCTGCTTAATGTTTCCAATGTCATCTGAAGATATGAA
>MNQS01000207.1 GCA_001915545.1 Bacteroides sp. 43_108
GACTAATTTCAATGATGTCAAAGATCTAAATGATCCCCTGATTCCGGGGCTTTTTGATTAATTGTTTAACTCGTCCCATTTTAACGGGACACTAATGAATCAGGTTAATATTGATATAGCTAAGTGCATCAAAGATACAAAAAAAGGCTGGCACTGCTAATATCTTCCGCTC
Source organism: Bacteroides sp. 43_108 (assembly GCA_001915545.1). GTDB lineage: Bacteria > Bacteroidota > Bacteroidia > Bacteroidales > Bacteroidaceae > 43-108. Next base: position 173 of record MNQS01000207.1, read on the forward strand.
ATCACACACCATTTTTAATGCTTTCTTATCCTTAAAGTTGATTTTTCCTTACGATAGAATCTCTCAAAATTTCCCCATAAAAAAATCCCCCATGCAACCACATGAGGGATTCCACAAGTAAATTCTATTTCGAGAAATTTATTTTGCTACACGTTCCAGCCATTTCAGCATGAACAACATGGTACACATAGAGATGCAGCAAGCTACCACAAATACCGTCCATGTCATCCAGATTGGAATAGATTCATACAATACTGCTCCGATAAACAACAACTGGTTACCGATGGCAGTAGCACCCAGCCAGCCACCTTGCATGATACCCTGATACTTCGGAGGAGCTACCTTCGATACGAAAGAAATTCCCAGCGGAGAAATGTACAACTCGGCAATGGTCAATACCAGGTAAGTAGCCATCAGCAACAGCGGAGTTACTTTTACCGGTGAAGTTCCTGCTGCTACAATATCCTGATGCAAAGGCAGGTCACTTACAAATGAACCTACTGCCATGATAATAAAGCCTGTAGCGGCAATTCCCATACCGATGGCAATCTTCTTGGGTGTAGAAGGTTCCTTGCCACGCGCACGCTGACGAGCAAATACCGCCATGACTACCGGAGTAAGGAATACTACAAAGAACGGATTCAGTGACTGGAACAGCTCGGCAGTAATAGGCATACCAAACAAGTTCAGGTCAGTATATTCTTTCGCAAAGAATGTCAAAGTCAAACCATTCTGGTGGAATGAGAACCAGAAGAAAATTACCACACCGAATACGGCAAACAGAGCCATGATGCGCTGTTTTACTTCCTGTGCGCTCATTTCTACCGTAGCAGCAGAAGCAGCAGATTTGTCGGCTACCTTCTTGCTCGGGTCCGGGAAGCGTTTCTTGTTCACCACATAAATAACCAAAGATACCAGCATAGCCACAATCGCTACCGCAAATGCGTAATGGAATCCTGTAGAGAAAACATTCAAGTAGTCGTTGGCAAACTGAGTCAGGTCAGTTACAGGAGCACCGCTTACCTCATTAGCCAGTGTCTGATACGTTTCGGCTGCCTGCGGCTGCAATGTGCCGGCCAGGTGTCCGTGACACAATCCGGGAAGATCAGGATTATATGCAAAACCGTTATGGCTCAACCACCAGTTACGTACACCTACCGCAGCAGGAGGAGCAAAAATCGCACCGATATTGATGAACATATAGAACCAGGAGAAACCTGAGTCACGCAGGCTGGAGTACTTCGGGTCGTCGTACATCTGACCTACCAGCGCCTGAAGGTTTCCTTTAAACAGTCCGTTACCAAACGCAATGATAAACAAAGCTCCGCATGTAACAGTCAGCATCAATGCCTTATTCACTACCGGAGTCTGAGAAGGAATGGCCAGCAATACGTAGCCCAATGCCATCAAGACAATACCAATCAAGATGGTTCCCTTGTAATTTCGCGTCTTATCGGCAATCACACCACCGACCAACGCCAGAATGTAAATTGAAAAATAGAAAGTGGAATAAATCCATCCGGCTTCTGTTCCGCTCAATGCGAACTTCGCCTGTAAGAAAAGCACCAGAATCGCCATCATGGTATAGAAACCGAAACGTTCTCCCAGATTGGCCAACGATGCGGCTACCAGCCCTTTAGGATGTTTACTAAACATAAGTTAATGAAGATTTTAATAATTAATAGTGTTAATACTCGTATAAATTCTGTCTCTCGTTCGCAAATATACAATTATTCATATAAATATGCAAACTTACCTCACTCAGCACCTTGCGGAAGTTTTCCTCTGTACGTACGGCTTATCACGCGTTCAAAGCTATGAATAATCTCCTGCCCCATGTTCACACGCGTGCTGTCCACTTTCCGGATTTCCACAGGCGTAACTGCATCTTTATACTTCGCCTTGCCGATACGGATTTTCATCTTGTCCAGATTTCCGGTAATGTTCACTCCCGCCTTGAACGGCAACGGCGATTTCAGCACAGAGATGTGATAATTAAAGTTCATGTCCAAACCCTGAGTTCCTCCCACAGCCGCCTTGTAGCGGTCTATCTGAAGTAAGAACGGGTATACCGTCACATTGCCGTCCTGCACAGTCAGGTTCACCGAAATACTATCGAACACATTCCGTTTCTTGTTCTTGAACATCAGTGTCTTGGATATTTCGGCAAAGGTTTCTCCGTCCATCAGAACCAGACTGTCGCCTTTAATGTGCATGGCCGCTTTCAGACTTGGAATCTTCACGTTCAGGTTGGAATCAAGCACTGCTTCGGCCGTAGCATCAAAATCGACCATTCCCTTGAAGGAACGGAGCATCGGCACAATCGTATCAAGTGAAGGTATGAAATCGACCAGCTTACCGATATTTACCTTGCGCAAACGGAAATCAAAACCGGCATAACCTCTTGTTTTCCTTCGGGCACGATATAGCAACGTGGTTTCAAGGTCTGCTTCCAGTCCACGCATGGTCAGCTTTTTCAGATAAACCGCCTGATTGCGAATGTCTACCGCTCCTTGCACATTTTCAAACACCATATTTCCGTAAGTCACCTTTTTCAGGTTGGTCTTCAACTCGAAATCAATATTCTTCGGAATGACAAACAACTGCATTGGTTCTGCCGACGATACCGTATCGGTCTCTGCCTGAAGTGTATCCTGCGGGAAGTTCAGTGCATTAATCAACTGGTTGCAATCGAGGTTGCGGGAAGCGATATCCAGGTTGGCCTTCAGCATTTTTCCTTTCTTCATTGCCGCATACAGACCGTAAACCGATCCGCTTGCCGTCAAGTTGGAACGTCCGATGCGCATACTGGCATTTTTCAAAGTGATAACTCTATCGCCTACCGTTACGGCTGTTTTTCGCATTCTCACCGGCAAAGCCAGTTCAGGGGTTCTTAAAGTTAGTCGGTTGAATCCGACAATTCCTTTGGGAAGCCATACTGAATCGCGTACCTTTTCAGCCGTCAAGTTAAAGCCTCCCTTGTCCATGCCCATTTTCATACCGCCCATACGGCAGAAAAGTGTATCGGTCTCCAAGGCCACCTTTATATTCGGCATAGCCGGATTCAGTTTGCCCGGCTGCAGGTGCAAGGAAGCCTTTGCCTTTTTACTGAACACCTTCAACGAATCACCCATCTCTCCTTTCAGGCGACTCATCTGTAATTTACATTCCACGTCAATCAGACGGGTTGTATCCTGCGGATTTGTAGACCGGACAGTGGCATTCAATTCATCCAAATCGGCAGAAATAGCCGCAGTACGCAAGGAAGCCTTGCGAATGTTCATTTGTGCGGCAAGATTGTCTTCTCCAATAAAACGGAGAGCGGCCTGGCTGGTAAATTCAAAATTCTTCTTGGTATCGCGCAAGAACATGTCCTGCATATCCAACTTTCCTTTCAAACGGACACGCCCCCAGTCCTGCTTCTGAATAGTCGACAAGCGACAATGCAAGCGGAAGTCGGCTCCCACCCGACCACCTATCGACACTCCTTCCTGCAAGGGGAAAGTCTTGGCCAGTGCCGTAAGATCTATTTCCGAACGGGTATGGAAAGTAATGTCAGGGTCACCCAACAAATCTTCCACCTTTCCGTCGGCCAAGATATCGGTGTGAGCTCCCTTGAAACGGAATATTTTCAAATCGGCATACGAGGGCTTTCGGCGCATGAAATCGACGTAGCCGCTAAATTCTGCTGTCAGGTCGTCAATACCGTAGGGCAAATCAGCATACTTCGCCGAGGCCTGGTTAATGCTCACGTGAAGTGTGGCTTCCGGCATCTGCTGTTTGCCATAATGTCCTTTCAAGGTTCCTTCTAACGTAACCTCCCCTTTGGCAGTAAGTTCCTGACGCTTCAGCACACTCTCCGGAATCATATTAAACACGGTTTCCAGCGACGGGGCATGCAACTTATAAGTCAAATCTACCGAAGCCGGTCCGCCAATCGTATCCCGCCCGAGAGAACCCGACAAGTCGAGGGCTATTCCATTTAATGTCAGTCCCGTATCCTTCAGCGTGAGCCGTCGGGAAACACGGTCCAGTTGCATATCCGCATTCAGTCCCACAGCCAAGTGATTCACCAGTAACTGTCCGTCCTGCCAGAAGAGTAGGTTCTCGTTGTCATACTCCAGCGCCAGCATGGAATAATCTTTCTTCAAGGAAGCTTTCAGATTCATGTTCAGGTTCTGCACGCGGGCATATACCCTTGTATCCCTGTCATCGAACGTCACGTTCGTACGCTTCAAGGCCACACGGTTAATGTCTATTTCCTGAATCTGAGGCTTCTGCGATGTGGTATCCTCTTCTACTGTCTCTTCCGTACTCTTCACGATGTCCCAGTTGCTTTTTCCTTCCTTGTTCTTGAAGGCATATACCGACGCATCCTCCAGTCCCAGATAGCGCAGGCTGATTTTATCATGCAGCAGATAATCTACCGGATTCACCACTACCACACACTTCTTGAAAGAAACCAGTGAATCGGTCTTCTGCCACAACGTATCATTAATGGCTTTAGACACCAACACCCCATCCGTCACCTTCAGTCCGAATCGCGGAAAGGTGGAAAAGAAGGTCAGTTCCACACTTTTCATCTGCAAACGGGCATTCAATGACTGATTGGCTACATTCAACACCACCGGCGTCAGCTTTTCCGGTGTAAAAATAAAATTCACCACGATGGTTACGGCCAACAAGAATACAGTCAGTAACACTCCTAACGAAATGGCCGTCAGCCGAATTGTTTTACGTAATTTCTTGTTCATCTTTTTTCTTTCATAAACAAACTCATCCGTTGTTTGTTCTACGAGCCTCGGTATTGAGACAATAGGTACAGACAAACTCAGGATGTATCAGGTAATGAATCAGGAAACGGGCCTTGTCCGCTTTCCGATATGATTCACCCGTAAACGTTCCGGAGGAAGATAGTTTAAAAGGACACACTTTGAGGTGTTGCAGGAAATCCACTTCTGCCATATTAAGCACTTTGTACATGGCTTCCTTGGCCGACCAGTGCAAAAGCAACTGATACAATTCTTCATGCGACTCCATCCGTACCCTTTCCGGCATCTCGTCTTCCCTCACAAACCGGGACTCTACCTTTCGTACCCGCCCGCCATAAGCTTCAATATCAATGCCGGGCTGAGCAGACTCATGCAAACCGACTGCCACATATCCCTTCGTATGGGAAATGGATACATGATACTCCCCTCCAGACAGAAACGGCTTTCCCGAAGGCTCATGTCCAATCCGTGCTTCTTTTCCCAACATCGTTTTCAGTAGCACACGGACTGCCAGGTATTCCATTTTCCGGGAAGGAGCTTTCAGACGTTCAAGTTCTTGCCGCACCACGTCGTCCGACAGACAGGCATAAAGTTCCTCCAGCGTTTCCGTCACCTGCCAGATTCCCCATCGGCCATTTTCCTCCGTCCAAGTCTTCAGCAGCGGCATAGTTATTTCTCCTTCACCTCATCTTCTTCCTGAGCCACAGGCAAGATGGTCACTTTCACCTTCTGGATACGACGCGAAGTCATCTCCAGAATCTCAAAGCGGTAATTCTGGTAATTGATAATCTCATGCAACACGGGGAACTCTCCCTTCAACTCCAGCAGAAGGCCGGCCAGTGAATCCGCATCCCCTGAGACATCTTCAAATACCTCCTCACTATCCTTGATAATCTTATAAAAGTCCGACAGCAGAGTCTTTCCTTCGAACACATACACGTTTTCCGTCAGTTTCACGTACGTGCGTTCTTCCTCATCGTATTCATCATTGATTTCTCCGACAATCTCCTCGATGATGTCCTCCATCGTCACGATGCCCGACGTACCTCCAAACTCATCCACCACTACGGCGATGTGAATCTTGTTCGTCTGAAAATCACGCAGCAAATCGCCAATCATCTTATTTTCAGGCACAAACAAGGCTGGGCGAATCAGGTTCTGCCATTTGAAATCCTCACCCTTATCCAGATAAGGAAGCAAATCCTTGATATACAGAATTCCTTTGATATGGTCACGCATTTCTTCATACACCGGAATGCGTGAATATCCGTTTTCATTGATACACTTCAATACCTCCGAAAAGGTAGAATGTATTTCCAAATCCACAATATCCAGACGGGAAGTCATTACTTCCTTCGCCGTTTCTTCTCCAAAACGGATGATTCCCTCCAGCATGTTGTTTTCTTCCGGTGTTTCCTGAATATCCGTCAATTCCAGCGCCTGAGAAAGTTCATTGACCGACAGGTTCCGGACTTTCCGTTTCTGTGAAAATCGGTTGATGAAAAAAGAAGACCGGACCAGCAATGAAGAAATAGGCCAGAACACGGTGCGCAAGACCGTCACTACGGGAGCAGCCTTACGGGCAAAAGGTAAAGTGTGCTGTGCTGAATAAATTTTCGGCATAATTTCTCCGAACAGCAACAGCAAGAAGGTCAATACGACCGTTACAATCAAAAACTCCAGAATTTTTGCCTCTCCAAAATCAATCACACTGGCAAACACATAGTTCAACAGCATGATAATCGTCACATTGACAAAGTTATTCGAAATCAGAATAGTGGCCAGCAGACGCTCTGAATCATCAAGCAAGGCCTTGATTTTAGAGTCAGAAGGATGATTCTCCTCCTCTATATCGTTCAAGTCAGAAGGAGATAACGAAAAGAAAGCTATTTCAGAAGCAGAAACAAAGCCCGAAGTATATAATAACGCAAGGGCCAACAGCAAAGCAAAAGCAGCCCCTAACGAAAGGGGCATTACGGTAATTCCGTCACAAAGCTCCGTCCAGCGGAGCAAACACGAGTCAGGGTCCATTCTATCTACCTGTAATTAAACATCAATTTAAGACCGCCTGAGATTAAAACGGCAGATCATCCGAAGGATTGTTCTCAGGCTGAGCAGCAGTGGTAACCGGCGAAGCGGCCTGCGGTTGTGCAGGGATAGCAGGCTGTGCAGCACGCGGAGTCAGCATTTCCATATTGTCACCGAAAATTTCCGTCACATAACGTTTCACTCCATTCTGGTCGTCGTATGAACGAGTACGGATTTTCCCTTCAATATACAGCTTATCGCCTTTGTGCACATATTTTTCGGCTGTTTCAGCCAATTTTTTCCATAACACGATGTTATGCCATTCCGTACGCTCAGGCACCTGTGTGCCATTGGCCAGCGTATAAGCACGGTCTGTGGTAGCCAGCGGGAAAGTAGCCACAGCTACTCCACTGTCCAAATATCTTACTTCAGGGTCTTTCCCTACATTTCCAATCAATTGTACTTTATTCAATGACATGATTTTATTTTTTATAATTTGGTTTCAAAAGTAACGAAAAAAAACGAGATATCAAGCGCGACACGGGGAATTTATGCAAATCGTCAATCAGAACGCGCTGAAATCCAGAAAGAACAGCATCTTCCTCTTCCAGTTCTACTTCGTAGCATCGGGCATGAATTACCCGGTGTGACAACACGTGTTTCACCTCAGGAGATACCACGCGGAACATACGTATGGAGCGGTTACCTACCAGTTCCCGGAATGCCGGAAGAGAGAAAATCTCTTCTTCTCCTACTTCCTGTTCCGTTTCAATCAGCGGAAACTCATACAGATTCTGCCAGATGTCTCCGGCTTCACGCCTTTTTATAAATGTATGCACGCCTGCACGCACGTAAATATAAGAAAAATAACGGTCTAACACCTTCGTTTTACGTGCTTTCCAGGGAAGTTTGTCCACTAAATTCTTTTGCAGGGCCACACAACTGTCTGAAAGCGGACAAAACAGACAGGAAGGCGACGACGGCACACATTGCAAGGCCCCGAAATCCATGATGGCCTGATTATACAATGCCGGACGCGACTTGTCCATCATTTCATCGGCCAGCGAAGCATACAGTTTTTTTCCTGCTCCTGTATCAATGGGTTCTTCCACACCAAGCCACCGGGACAATACGCGATACACATTCCCGTCGACCACCGCATACGGCATGTCGTAGGCAAAGGAACAAATGGCTGCGGCCGTATAGTCTCCCACCCCCTTCAATGCCCTTACATCTTCATAACGCACGGGGAAAGCTCCTTTTTCGGCAATCGTACGCGCAGCTTCGTGCAAGTTACGGGCACGCGAATAATAGCCCAGCCCCTGCCAGCACTTCATCACTTCATCTTCCGAAGCCTTTGCCAGTGTTTCTACATCCGGAAAATGCTCCATAAAACGGCAGTAATAGTCATACCCCTGCACCACACGGGTCTGCTGAAGAATGATTTCCGAAATCCATATCTTATAAGGGTCTTTGGTGTCACGCCAAGGCAGGTCACGCTTGTTCTCCTTGTACCAGTCAATTATTGTAGTTGCAAACAAATTCATCCAATCTATAATTTGGCTGCAAAAATAATACATTTGCCCGACATATACAGAAAAACCACGTCATACAGCTGTATAAAAGACTCGTAACTCTCAAAAAAGCACGAGTTTTCTAAAAAAATATTCCCGAGAAATTTTCGAAAGATACAGAAAAGCTATATATTTGCAGTCCAAAAATTTAAGATAACGTATAACAATAATTATTAGCGCAATGACTAAAGCAGATATTGTAAACGAAATTGCCAAGAACACAGGTATTGACAAGGCAACAGTATTAGCAACCCTTGAGGCGTTCATGGGATCAGTAAAAGAATCTTTGTCGAAAGATGAGAATGTCTACCTCCGTGGTTTCGGTAGTTTCATTGTAAAGAAAAGAGCGCAGAAAACTGCTCGTAATATTTCTAAGAATACTACCATTATTATTCCGGAACACAATATTCCGGCATTTAAACCAGCAAAAACATTTACTCTATCAGTAAAAAAATAATTAACATTTAGTATTAACCCATAAAATTTTGAAGCTATGCCAAGCGGAAAGAAAAGAAAAAGACATAAAATGTCTACACACAAACGTAAAAAAAGACTAAGAAAGAACAGACATAAAAGCAAAAAATAATTGTTAGTCTGTCCGACTTCAATAAAGAACAAACTTGCAAAGCTCAACAAAAGCCTTTCAGGTTTGTTCTTTGTGTAATTAGCAACCTAGTAAAAACAAAAAACCAAGTAACAAAGTGACAAGCGAATTAGTAGTAGACGTACAGCCCAAGGAAATTTCTATCGCCCTCATGGAGGACAAGAACCTGGTAGAGTTCCAGAAAGAGGAACGAAACCTCTCCTTTTCCGTAGGCAACATGTACGTAGGTAAAGTCCGGAAACTCATGCCCGGCCTCAACGCCTGCTTTGTAGACGTAGGCTTTGAGAAAGACGCTTTTCTTCACTACCTGGACTTGGGACCACAATTTCATTCTTACCAGAAGTACCTCAAGCAAGTAATCAGCGACCGGAAAAAGCTCTATCCCATGTCGAAAGCTTCCATGCTGCCCGACATTGAAAAGGATGGAACCATTTCCAGCGTGCTCCAGCAAGGACAGGAAGTCATCGTACAGATTGTCAAGGAACCGATTTCCACCAAGGGGCCGCGACTGACCTGCGAATTGTCGTTCGCCGGACGCTATCTGGTACTGATACCTTTCAACGACAAAGTATCCGTTTCACAAAAAATAAAATCCAGCGAGGAAAGAGCACGCCTCAAACAACTGCTGCAGAGCATCAAGCCTAAGAACTTCGGAGTCATTGTACGTACCGTGGCCGAAGGAAAGCGCGTGGCAGAACTGGATGCGGAACTGAAAGTCCTGCTGAAACATTGGGAAGAAACCATCACGAAAGTACAGAAGGCCACCAAACTGCCCTCACTGGTTTATGAGGAAACAAGCCGTACCGTAGCCATGCTGCGCGACTTGTTCAACCCGTCGTACGAAAACATCTATGTGAACGACGAAACCGTTTTCAACGAAGTAAAAGATTATGTAGCACTCATTGCCCCCGAGCGTACGGGCATCGTGAAGCGCTACACCGGCCAGCTCCCTATTTTCGATAACTTCGGCATCACCAAGCAAATCAAATCCTCTTTCGGGAAAACCGTTTCCTACAAGAGCGGAGCTTACCTGATTATCGAACATACGGAAGCACTCCATGTGGTGGACGTAAACAGCGGAAACCGTTCCAAATCAACTAACGGACAAGAAGCGAATGCACTCGACGTAAATTTGGGCGCAACCGATGAGTTGGCACGCCAGCTTCGTCTAAGGGATATGGGAGGTATCATTGTGGTAGACTTCATCGATATGAACCTGGCTGAAAACCGGCAGAAACTTTACGAACGCATGTGCCAGAACATGCAGAAAGACCGGGCCAAGCACAACATCCTTCCTCTGAGCAAATTCGGACTTATGCAAATCACGCGCCAGCGTGTGCGTCCGGCCATGGATGTCACTACAGATGAGGACTGCCCAGTATGTTTCGGAAAAGGAAAAATCAAACCTTCCATCCTGTTTACCGATACATTGGAAAGTAAGATTGACTATATGGTCAACAAGCTGAAAGTGAAGAAATTCACACTACACATTCATCCTTATGTCGCTGCCTACGTAAATCAGGGACTCATGTCCATGAAGCGCAAATGGCAGATGAAATATGGATTTGGCATCAAAATCGTTCCGAACCAGAACCTGGCGTTCCTGCAATATAAATTCTTTGACGTGAACAACCAGGAAATGGACATGAAGGAAGAATTCGAAATTAAATAATCAGAAAGGCCGTCTCCCACCGCAAAACAAAGGAGACGGCCTTTTTTGTCTCCAAAAGCAAAGCTCCTTCCCCCTCTCTTTCCTAATTGAAAAACGCATAGGAAATAAACGAGCAACTGTACCACATGATTTATGTTTCTCTTCGCAGAAACCTACGTTTCCCACAAGAGAAACATAAGGTTCCGCACCGGGAAACATAGGTTTCGCGGCAGGGAAACATAATTACAGCAAAGGCTTTCGGAACACTCCGTACTGATGTTTTCTCTTATTTCACCCCAGCACGTTACACACCGGAATTCTGTTTTTATCCTTTATGCCCTTGTCGATTTCCTCCTTTTTTTACTACCTTTGCAATCAAGTATCATTTTAATACAAAAACATGAAAATACGTAGCATTTTATTCGTTATTGGGGTTGCATTCTCTCAGCTTTTGCTGGCACAACAGACTTTGCCGCGCGATCCGGACTGCTGTACCAGTATCATGGTGGGGAAACTGGCCTCAACCGATGGCTCTGTCATGACGAGCCACACCTGCGACAGCTGGTACCGTACGTGGGTAAACGTAGTACCGGCGGCAGATTTTGCCAACGACACAGTGATGAACATTTACGACGGACGCATGCACACGGAATCGGTCAACGACCAGACGAAACTGACCGTGAAAGGACAGATTCCGCAAGCCAAACATACCTACGCTTTTCTGGATACGGCTTATCCGTGCCTGAACGAGAAGCAGCTGGCCATGGGAGAAACGACCATCAGCGGACGGGATACCCTGCGGAACCCTAAAGGAATGTTCATGATTGAAGAACTGGCCCGCGTAGCATTGCAACGCTGCACCACGGCCCGCGATGCCATTCAGCTCATGGGCAAGCTGGTGAAGGAATACGGCTACGGCGATTCGGGCGAATGTCTGACCATTGCCGACCCGAAGGAAGTATGGCACTTTGAAATCTTCGGCGAAGGCCCCGACCAGATTGGCGGTGTATGGGCTGCCGTACGTATTCCCGACGATGAAGTGGGCGTATCGGCCAATATCTCACGCATCAGCACGCTCAACCTGAAGGATACACGTAACTATATGGCATCTGAAAACGTGTTCAGCGTAGCCAAGAAACTCAAGCTGTGGGATGGCAAGGAACCGTTCAAGTTCTGGAAAGCCTACGGAGGTCCGAACTATTTCGGCAAGATGCAGGCATTCAGCATCCGCGAGTTCTTCATTCTGAGCACACTGGCTCCGTCGCTCAAGCTTAGCATGGACGACGAGGAACTGCCGCTGAGTGTAAAACCGGAAAAGAAAATCAGCAATGCCGACGTGATGGCTTACCTGCGCCAGACGTATAAAGGTACGGAATGGAGCGTAACGAAAAACCTGAAAATGGCTGTCAAAGACAGAAAAACTGGAAAGACCGATACCATTACCAGCCCGCGTGCCAACCCGTGGATGCGTACCGACGAGGTACAGCTGTTCAATGCACTGCAAAAGGGTGCCGTGACAGCCAACCGCAACGTGGCCGTGCCGCAATGTGCGTACTCTACCGTCATCCAGTTGCGCGACTGGCTTCCGGATGCCGTGGGAGGTGTCTGCTGGTTTGGCATGGACAACCCCGGACAGAGTCCGCGCGTACCCATCTTCTGCGGTACGACCGACCTACCAGAAATGTTCAAGATTTGCGGCAACCACCGCTACCGCCTGGATGCTGCCTTGTGGCACTATCGCCAGGCCAACAAGCTGGCTACCGTGAGATGGGGAAATGCCCGGAAGATTTTGGAAAAGAACCTGCTCCATTTTGAAAGAAAAGGACTGGAAGAACTGCCGATGGTGGAACAGCGCTATGCCGAGCTGGTCAAGAATCAGGGAGAAGAAGCTGCCAAGGCTTATCTGACCGACTATACCAAAGACTTTATCGGAGCTACCCTTCTGCGTTGGGACGAAATGACCGCCAAATACTGGAATGACTACCGCTTCGGATTCTGATTCCTTATTTATACACACGTAAAAAACACATAGAAAAGATATGAAAACAGTTACATTTATCTCTGCATTACTTCTTGCTTCGGCCACCGTTCAGGCACAGCCCAAGGCCGAAGGCTACCAGTTTACTACCGTCGTCAACCAGAAAGTGACTCCGGTCAAAAACCAGGCTGCTACCGGTACCTGCTGGTGCTTTGCCACTACCTCTTTCATCGAAGCCGAACTCCTGCGTCAGGGAAAAGGTGAATTCGACCTCTCGGAAATGTACATTGTCCGCCAGAAATATATGAACCAGTTGAACGACAACTACCTGCGCCACGGAAAAGGCAACATCGGTCAGGGAAGCATCTCACCCAGCTGGTTTACGGCTTTCACTCAAGTAGGTATCGTGCCGGAAGAAGTGTACAGCGGTATCAATTACAACTCTCCTACCCACAACCACAAGGAACTGGCCTCTTATATGGAAGTCATTGCCGAAAAGGCCGTACAGATGCGCCAGCGCAGTCCGGAATACGACAAGCTGATCAAGAGCCTGTTCGACATCTACATGGGCGAACTGCCTGAAAAATTCACCTACAAAGGCAAGGAATACACTCCGCAGTCCTTCGCACAGAGCCTGGGCATCCATCCCGAAGACTACGTCATGCTGACCAGCTTTACCCACAAACCCTACTACCAGGCATTTGAAGTAGAGATTCCCGACAACTGGGAACATGCCAAGATGTACAACCTTCCGCTGGATGAGATGATGGAAGCTACAGACTATGCGCTGAAAAACGGCTATACCGTATGCTGGGACGGAGACGTCAGCGAAAAAGGTTTCTCTTTCAAGCACGGAGTAGCTATCAATCCGGAAACCGGAAAGACAGAAGACCTGAAGGATACTGACTTTGCCCGCTGGCAAGGTATGGATGCACAGGAAAGACTCAACGAAGCCTTCAAATTTGAATATCCTTGTCCGGAAGTCAAGGTAACTCCCGAAATCCGCCAGAAAGGATACGAATCTTTCGTGACAACCGATGACCACCTGATGCACCTCACCGGCATTGCCAAGGACCAGAACGGCACGAAATACTACATCACCAAAAACTCCTGGGGAACCGACCGCAATGATTTCGGCGGTTACCTGAACATGTCGGAAAGCTACGTACGTGCCAAGACCATCTACGTGCTTGTACACAAGGATGCCCTGAGCAAGGACATGAAGAAAAAGCTCGGACTGGCCGACTAAAAAACCTGCCTGAAAAACAACCAGGTTACCAAAATGGATGCTTATCTTTGCTGCTGTCAACAGATAAGCATCCATTTTTTATGAAAACTGAAGACTATACTCCCATTTTAGAGTCGGCCGGCATCCGTCCCACCTCTACCCGACTGCTCATCTATGAAGCCATTGCCCGTAACAGTGACACGTTCAGCCTGAGCACGTTGGAAAAGCAACTCGACAGCATCGACAAGTCGGTCATCTTCCGCACCCTCGTACTCTTTCACGAGCACCACCTGATACACAGTGTAGACGACGGTAGCGGCTCACACAAATACTGCATCTGCCACAACCACGGACACTGCCACGAAGAAGAAGCCCACTGCCACTTCTATTGCGAAATCTGCCAGAACACCTACTGCCTGAACGAAGACCTGATACCGCACATCGACCTGCCCGAGGGCTTCATTGCCCGAAAAGTCAACTACATTGTGAAAGGTATCTGCGCCAAATGCGCTGCCAAGCACTCCGTTTAAGGCCATTTTTTTGATTTACATCAATAAAACACCGAAAAATCAAAATTTCATGTTATAAAACATACAATAGTTCGTTAAAAATTAGCCCAGCCTAAGCGGCTCTGGCAGTAAATAAAATGAGTTCTTTGAAAAGTTTGTCAATTAATTGCGTGTTTGGTTC